>JALYVO010000038.1 GCA_030853195.1 Bacteroidota bacterium
CAATTTAATAATAATTATCCTCAAACTATTTGTAAAATAACTTCTGAAGGCGTTACCGCATTTGAAAATTATGTGGAAGCATTGCAGAGTTACATGAAACTGTAGGAAATCCTAAAAGTAGTTTTTTTAGTTTTTTACCTGGTGCAGACACAAATTAAATTATGCTTTCAAATTGAATAACTGCTCCGATGCTTTTTTTGCCGGAAACCAGGAAGCGAAAAATGCGATGATTAGCGATGTAAATACTACAAGAATAAAATCAGTAATTACTAATTTAACCGGAAAATAATCAATCAAAAAGGAAGCGCCCACCAATTTTATTAAATGAAATTTCAATTGTAAAAATGTGATGATCAATGAAAGAATTATCCCGGTTGCCGAGCCAGTAACTGCGAGTAAAATTCCTTCACTCAGAAATATTTTTTTAACAACAGATTTGTCCGCGCCTAATGCCTGCAACACACTGATATCTTTCCTTTTTTCAAGCACAAGCATCGTTAAAGCGCCTACCATATTGAAAGCAGCGATGATAAGGATTAGAGTAAGTACCGCGTAGATAAACCATTTTTCGAGGTGCATGGAATTGTAAAGGCTTGTATTTTGCTGATATTTTGTTAGCACTTTATATTTATCACCCAACATCTTTTGAAGCCGCACAGTAAATTTTTCCGATTCTTCAGGGTTCCGCAATGAAATTTCCAGCGCGCTGAATTCATCAGGCCTATAATTCATTTGTTGTTTTATAAAATCAATGTTAGTAATTACATATTTATTATCAAAATCCTGCTGGATTGCGAAACTTCCTGCGGTAGTTGCATTTCCTTCGCTTAAGGCAGAAATTGGATTTGTATTTGCCTGGCCTGTTTTTTTTGGCAGAAAAATCGTTATTGGAAAAAGGTTTTTATCAGATTGAACACCGAGCGCGCTTTCAATTCCCGAGCCCAATATTAATTTCGGATCACTAACGGTTCCTACATTAAAAACCCCATGATACATCTTTTGTGGAACGCCGGAAACTTTATAATAATCCGAATCAACGCCTCTCAATAAAACAACTGTTTGCTGTTCGCCATTTTGTAATAATGCTTTTTCTTCAACATCAGTCGAAATTCCTTTTACATCAGGCATTTGGTGAATTTCATCTAACTGCGATTGAGTAAGCGTGATCGTTTTCCCTTTTTCAGGAATCACTTTCACATCAGCATAAAAATTAGAATAAAGAGATTGCACCAAACCTTCAAACCCATTGAAAACACTTAAAACCAAAACCTGGCACATAGTTGAGAATGCAATAACGCCAGCAGTAACCCACGAAATAATATTAATAGCATGAGTGCTTTTTTTTGCTTTAAAATATCTCCAGGCAAATTTCAAATACAAGTTTAGAAAAAGGTTTTGAAAGTTTTGAAAAAATTCAGAACATTTAGTGTTTGTCGGTTGTCGGTGGCCGGTTATCGGAATCTTCCTTCTTTATTTCCTCCAACAATTTTTCTATTTTAAAAACATAATCCAATGTGTCATCCATATAAAAAGTCAATTGCGGAATACTACGAAGCTGGTGGCGCATTCTTTTCCCCAATTCGCCACGTATTTCACTGCTGCGTTCTTTAAATTTCTCTAATACTGATTCCGCTTCTTTTACCTGGAAAAAACTCAAATATACCCTTGCTTCAAAAAGATCAGGCGTGATTTTCACTGATGAGATTGAGATCATTCCGCCCTGGATCATAGTAAATCCCATCTTCAAAAATATTTCATTAAGCTCCTTAGCAATTTCAATCGCCACCTGCTTTTGCCTTTTCCCTTCTGTCATGGTTTAAATTATGATTCCTTGTAAAATTAGTTACTTTGCCTCTATTTCAAATAATAAGAATTCAATTTCTAAATGAAGAGTTTACGAACCATTTTTCGTTATGTAATAAAGTATCCAAAACTGATTTACGCATATTTCGGATTTAATATTCTTTCCAATTTATTTTCAGTGGTTTCTTTAGGACTTTTAAGTCCTTTTTTATTGCTCATTTTTAAAAAGCAAAATACGCTTGGCGCAGTAGCAGAAAGCAGCAGCTTTTTTTCAAAAATCAATCCTGTTAACGAGTTCAAGATCTGGCTGTTTCATGTAGTTCAAATCCCCGGTGGCGAAGTAAAAGCGTTAGGAATAATTTGTATTTTAATTTTAATTTTCATTATTTTAAAAAATATTTTTTTATACGCGTCCATTTATGTTTTGACGCCAATGCGCAATTTGATCGTAAACGATATGCGCACTAATATGTATAAAAAAATTCTTGTTTTACCTGTTGGCTATTTCAACGATCAGAAGAAAGGCGACATCATGAGCCGGCTCACCAACGACCTGAGTGATGTAGAAAGCTCTTCTATTAATTTGTTAGAATCTCTTTTCAGGGAGCCGGTGACTATTATTTTATTTCTTGTTTACATGGTCATTTTAAGCCCGCAACTCACCCTGTTTTTAATATTGTTTTTGCCCATTGCCGGATTGATAATCGGTCGAATCGGGCGTTCTTTAAAAAAACAAAGCACACAGGTGCAGGAAAAATTGGGCGCTATTCTTTCAACCATTGAAGAAACGCTTGGCGGCATAAGAGTGATCAAAGCATTTAACGCTGAAAAAAAACAATTCAAAAAATTTGATTATGAGAATAATGAATTGTTCATCATAAAAAATAAAGCGCTTAGAAAGCGCGACATGGCTTCTCCTGTGAGCGAAGTATTGGGAATAACGGCGGTTGTGTGCGTGCTTTGGTATGGTGGCAGGCTGGTCATAAACAATACATTTCTTGATCCGGGAGATTTTCTTGCTTACATTTTAATTTTTTCTCAAATAATTCAACCATTAAAAAATTTATCTGCAGCTTCTTATAATATTCGCAAAGGCGCTGCCAGCGTGGAACGTATAGAACACCTCATAAACGAAAATGTAGAAATTAAGGAGATTGCTGATCCGCTAATTTTAGAATCTTTTAAAGATTGTATTGAATTCAAAAACGTTTTTTTTACTTATGATGACAAAATTATTCTTGATAATATTAATTTAAAAATAGAAAAAGGAAAAACAATTGCTTTGGTTGGTTCTTCCGGCGCGGGAAAAAGTACATTGGTTGATTTAGTGCCACGCTTTCATGACGCCTTGAAAGGTGAATTGCTGATTGATGGCATTAACATTAAAAATTATTCTCTCGAATCATTGCGTTCTCAAATGGGAATTGTAACCCAGGAACCCATTTTATTTAATGACACTATCGCCAATAATATTTCTTTAGGAATGGACAATGCAACAGAAGGACAAATTGAAAATGCTTCTAAAATTGCCAATGCGCATAATTTTATTTTGCAAAAAGAAAATGGATATAACACAAGTATCGGCGAGCGCGGAAATAAATTGAGTGGTGGCGAAAAACAAAGAACTACAATTGCAAGGGCTGTTTTAAAAAATCCGCCGATCTTAATTCTGGATGAAGCCACTTCATCGCTCGACACAGAAAGTGAAAAATTAGTGCAGGACGCGATAAATAATCTGATGAGCAACAGGACAAGTATTGTAATCGCTCATAGATTAAGCACTATCCGCCATGCCGATGAAATTATTGTTTTGCAAAAAGGAAAAATTGTAGAACGCGGCACCCATATGGGTTTGATGGCGCTTGATGGATTTTATAGAAAATTGGTTACGATGCAGGAAGTGAAGTAGCTTTTTGCTTCAATGAACATTACAAAAATAACCTCACTGCAATTCCATCTGCAAATAATTTCCCTTCATCTGTTAGAATAATTTTTTCATCAGTAATAAAATAATTCTTTTTTTCTACATTTTTGCTTAGCACGCTTTCTATTCGTTTTCTGTCATTTGTAGAAAAATTTTCTTCAATGAAATTCAAATCCAATCCTTCAATCGTTCGCAAAGAGGTCATAATGTATTCATTCAATTTTTGTGATTCTGTAAGAATTTCTTTTTCAAATGGAATTGTATTTTGCTCAATAGAATGAATATATTCCGCATTATTGGCTTTGTTCCACATTCTCATTTTTCCATTATAAGAATGCGCTGATGGCCCAATCCCGATATATTTTTTTCCTTGCCAGTAGCTGCTGTTGTGCCGGCTTCGGAAACCGGGTTCGGCGAAATTAGAAATTTCATAATGCTCATAACCTGCGCCGTGCATCATTTTCATCAAGATGGAATATTGTGTTGCCTGAACATCAGTATCTATATCCTTTCTTTTATTCAACGCGATCATTTTCTGCAAAGCCGTTTTTGGCTCTACCGTCAGGGCATAGCATGCAATGTGTGGTACATTCATATCAATTACTTTTTGAACATTTTCTTTCCATTCTTCATTAGAAAGATTGGGTATTCCAAAAATGAGATCAATAGAAAAATTATTAAAGCCTGCTTGTCTTACAAGATGAATGCAATCAACTGCCTGCTGCGCATTGTGCGCCCTGTTCATCCAAAGCAAATCTCTTTCAATAAATGATTGAATGCCGATGCTCAAACGAATGATACCTTCATTTTTCCAATCATTTAATTTTTCAAAGGTTATGTCATCCGGATTGGCCTCAAGAGTAATTTCCGTTTTATGATCTACTTTATAATTGTTGTTGATGGAAGAAAGAATGCGTTCAATATCTCTTCGCAAAAGCAGGCTGGGCGTGCCACCGCCAAAATAAATAGTTTCAATCATTTCATCCGGAGAAGATAGAATTGCAATTTCATTTATCCCATTATCTTTTGCGATTTTACTTCTGATTTCAATTTCTCTTATTAAAGAATTGATCACCTGCTCTTTTAAAACCAGGGAAGTTGAAAAGTAGAAATTACAATAATAACATGCCTGTTTGCAAAAAGGAATATGGATATAAATACCTGCCAAAGATTACAATTTTAACTATTCCGTTCACGATTAATACACGATTTCAGAATTTCATTTTAGATTTGAATGATTAAGATGAAACCAGCAACCGCAAAATATATGAGCCATGTTTTCCTGCTCATTTTTTTAATATTATTTTCCTTTTCAAATAATATTTTTTGCCAAAAAAAATATACGGTTCACTTTATTTTATCTGGTAAAGATACTTCGTATCAATTACAACAATTTGGTTTAAAATCTGTTTTTGACACTAAGCAAACGGCGGAAATTTATTTAAACACATTGCCCGAAACCCTTTTGGGAAAAGGCTTTCCTACAGCTTCGGTTGATTCAATATTTTATGATTCTGTTTTTGCACGGGTAAATCTTTATTTAGGTGAACAATATAAATGGGCACAAATAAATGCAGATAGTATTGACCCCGAAGTATTAAGCAGCATTGGCTGGAATGAAAAACAATTTGATAATAAAAAAATTGATTTTTCACGATTGCAATTTCAGCAGGAACGAATTTTGAATTATTATGAAAATTCCGGGTATCCCTTTGCTGAAGTTTCATTAAAAAATGTAGAGATCTCCGGCAATAAAATCAAAGTAAGCCTCAATGCAAAAAGAGGAACATTATATCATATTGACAGCATCAGGATAATTGGAAAAGTAAAAATTAAAAATCTTTTTCTCCAACATTATCTTAGTATTTATAACGGCAGTATTTTTAATAATCAAAAACTGCAACAGATAACCAGGTTAATTCATGAGCTTCCTTTTTTGCAGGAACATCAACCCTGGAATGTTGCCATGTTTGGCTCCGGCGCCACTCTTAATTTATATTTGCAGCCAAAAAGAAGTAGCCAGATAAATGTGCTTGTAGGATTTTTGCCTGCCAACTCAATAACCCAAAAATCGCAGCTTACCGCAGATGTGCATCTTGACCTCAACAATGCCTTAGGCTCTGGTGAAAATATTTTATTGAACTGGCAACAGCTTCAGCCGCAATCACCAAGATTGAATCTGGGTTATACTCATCCATATATTTTTAATTCAAATTTTGGAATCAATTTTTCTTTTGATCTTTTGAAAAGAGATTCATCTTATCTGCAACTCAATTCCATTTTAGCGCTTCAATATTCTATTTCATCCAATCAAACATTCAAAATATTTTATCAAAATCAAAATAGCTATTTGCTTTCCGGCGGTGTAGATACTGCCCAGGTTATTTATACAAAAACGTTGCCTGCAAATATTGATGTCACCTCTGGCAATTTTGGTGTTGGCTATCATTTTGTAAACACCAACTACCGTTTGAATCC
The DNA here is from genome assembly GCA_030853195.1 of Bacteroidota bacterium. Lineage (GTDB taxonomy): Bacteria > Bacteroidota > Bacteroidia > Chitinophagales > Chitinophagaceae > Ginsengibacter. The sequence goes on from JALYVO010000038.1 coordinate 6,206, forward strand.
CCGAAGTGGAAATGAGCTGGACATCACCGCTTCCGCGGGAATAAAAAGGACTTCGAAAAACAATAATATTGTCAATCTGAAAGATCCGAATAATCCGACATTCGATTTCAATTCGCTTTATGATACAATAAAATTAAAAACTTATCAATTCAAAATAATTACATCTGCGGCTCACTATTTTCCATTCGGCAAAAACAATACATTAAAAACTGCGGTAGATTTTGGCTTGCTTCAAAGCCCGCAAACCTTTAGAAACGAATTATTTCAAATTGGAGGCTATAAAATTCTTCGCGGTTTTGATGAAGAAAGTATCTATGCAAATCAATACGCAGTTTTCACTGCTGAATACAGGTATTTAGTAGGGATCAATTCTTATTTTTTTGGATTTTCTGATATAGGTTTTACTAAAACAAAATATAATACCACAGAATTCTCCAATTCATTTATTAGCGCCGGAGCGGGAATGGCATTTGAAACGAAGTTTGGATTGTTGAACCTTAGCTATGCTTTAGGAAAAAGAAATAATGAAAAATTTGACATACGCAATTCTTCTAAGATACATTTTGGTTATATCAACTATTTTTGAATTCCATGAAAATGAAAAGGATTCTATATTTCGCAGTTTTTTGTATATTTTTTTTATGTAACATACATGCTTACACGCAAATAAAAACAGATAGCCAGGCACCAAAACAAAGAGATACTTCCCTCATTATTAATAAAAAATATTTGTCAATCAGCAATGATACTTCCAGGGTAGCCAGGAAACATAAAACATTTACCAAAGTTGATACAGCGTATATAAATAAAAAGCCCGGCAGCGTAGTTATAAAAAACCGCCTGATAAGTGAAAATATAGATTCTGCAAATATTAATTTCGCAAAAGATACTTCAAAACTGGAGGTTCAATTGCAGGTAAAAAAAATTACTAACATAACCAGCAGCTTGCTTTTGCGCAATAAATTTATCAATATAAAAGGCCAACCTGTTTATTTTATTGAGGAAGCAAGGCATTCCACAGGAAAAGAATTTCTATTTTATGCATTGTGCATAATCGTGTTGATCCTTGGTGTTTTTAAAACATTTTACAGCCACTATTTCAATAACCTGTTCCGCGTTTTTTTTAATACATCACTTAGGCAAACGCAGCTTACAGACCAGCTTTTACAGGCAAAGCTTCCATCTTTTATTCTTAATATTTTCTTTACATTAACTGCCGGAATTTATATATGGCTGCTTTTTATTCATTTTCACCCGCCACGACTTATAAGCAGCAAACTATTATTGCCTTTTTGCATAATAAGCATCGCGCTCCTTTATTTTATAAAATATTGTCTCCTTAAAATTATGGGTTGGGTTTCCGAAATAAAGCAGGTTACAGATAGTTACATTTTCGTACTTTTTTTAGTAAATAAAATTAGCGGGATATTATTGGTTCCTTTTATCATTCTACTTGCTTTTTCAATGCCAGAATGGACCAATATTGTTGCAACAATTTCTTTATTAGTAATGGGATTATTTTTTTTATCAAGGTATGTAAAAAGCTATGGGCTGATTGAAAAGAAAATTCCATTAAATCGCTTTCATTTTTTGATTTACATAATAGGCGGAGAAATAATTCCTTTGTTTGTTTTTTATAAAGTGGCCGTAGATTACCTTATATAAAGATTTAAAATTTATCATAAATGATACTTTTGCAGATTGCATGAAAAAAAACCTAACTTTGAATCACCATATGAATTCTAAATTGGACATGAGCGCCGAATTACCAGAAACAAAATCAATCAAAAAGATTCAACACATACTAATTACACAGGCAAAGCCTGAAAGTGAAAAATCGCCCTATTTTGAAATGGCGAAAAAGTATAAGATCGATCTGAGTTTTCAGCCATTTATCCGGGTAGAACCGATTCCATCAAAAGAATTCCGGAAACAAAAAATCGACATCCCATCTTATTCGGCAGTTATTTTTACAAGCCGCAATGCAATAGATCATTTTTTCAGGACATGTGAAGAAATGAGAATTACCATTTCGCAGCACACAAAATATTTTTGCATTACTGAATCTGTAGCGCTCTATCTTCAGAAATTTATTCTTTATCGCAAGCGTAAAGTCTTTTATGGCGCCGATGGCACTAACAAAAGTCTTTTTGATGTAATAAATAAATACAAGGAACAGGAAAATTTTTTATATCCCTGCTCGCATTCCTTTGACAGCGAAATCACCAACTGGCTTGTATCAAATAATTGCGTCTATGCCATACCGGTGCTTTATGAAATTATCTTTAACGATGTTAAAGAAATCATCAATAGGCATAACTACGAAATCATTTGTTTTTTCACTCCTCTCGGAGTTAAAAGTTTTGTAGAAAACTGCCCTTCTTTTAATCAAAATGGAACTACTATTGGCGCTTTCGGTGATAATACGCGCAAAGCCGTTATTGCAGCCGGTTTCCAGCCGGATATTATCGCTCCACAACCTAAAATGCCGAGCATGGTTTCCGCTCTTGAAAATTATCTTTCCGGCTTGAAAAAGAAATGATTCAAAAGAAAAGCCTTTTTCTGATAAGCAAAAAAATAGTTTTTAGTCATTTATATAATGGCCTGAATCTGCAACAATGAATTACATTCTTGAAAAAAAATTCGCATCTCTATTCAAAAATCTAACAAACTAAAAAGTAGTTTTTATAGATTTTCTTAAAATCATTTGAACTAAATTTCATACCCCGGAAATAGTTCAAAATTGAAACGGTATTAACACCTAAATTGACCCAATCAATATTGTTTTAACTTATAACATAATGTGGTAAAAGAGTTATTAAACATACCTTTCCAGACATTTTCAGGAAATAAGATTGAAACTTTATATTAAATACATGGTGAGCCTTCGTTGCAAAATGATGGTGAAAGAAGAATTAAAGACACTTGGCTTGCATTACGCATCTGTTGATCTGGGAACTGTGGAAATTTTGGAAGAAATCACACAGGGACAACGCAACCAGCTTAAAAAAAACTTACTTCGCTCAGGGCTTGAATTATTGGATGATAAAAAAAGTATTTTAATCGAGAAAATAAAAGATGTAATTGTAGAAATGATTCATTATTCAGATGAATTACCAGAAGTGAATTATTCTGATTATATCAGTGAAAAACTGCACCAGGATTATACTTATCTGTCAAATACTTTTTCGGAAGTGAAAGGTATTACCATACAGCAATTTATTATTATAAATAAAATTGAAAAGGTAAAAGAATTAATATTATACGACGAACTAAACCTCACCGAAATTTCCTATAAACTTCATTACAGCAGTGTTGCCCATCTATCAAATCAATTTAAAAAAATCACCGGTCTCTCGCCATCTTTTTTTAAAAAGTTAAAGCAAAAACGTCAAGGCAATTTAGAAAACCTGTGATTTATGTAAGGCTTTTCCTTAAATATGTAATGCTTTAGAATTTCATTCAATTGACCTTTGCAGTATCATTATCTCTTACCGGTTATTGTTTTATAAGCAGCAATGCTTTTATAGTTGGAGGATAAAAAATGATATTAAAAAGAAATGAAAATCGATAATGATCTTGCCGGAATTGAAAAGGAAAAAATTCACATCAATACATTGAAAATTGATAATGGCGTTGCCGAAATTGAAAAGGCAAAAGTTCATATTGTTGTTGAAATTATTGAATACATGCCGAATGCTGTGGTAAGTAAAACGATCATCAAAAAGACAACAGGAAATGTAACTGTTTCTTCATTTGATGCAGGCGAAGAACTGGCAGAGAAAACATCGCCGTTTGATAATTACATTCAAATCATTGACGGCGCTGCTGAGCTTACGATCAATGATAAAGAATATAAGTTGAAGCTTGGCGAAGCAATTATTATTCCCGCTCATGCCAAACATCACTTCAGCGCCGATGTTCAATTTAAAATGATTTCTACAGTTATTAAAAGCGGCTATGAAGATTAAAAAAAATAGTTAGAAAGTCATAACCAGTCTGGTTGATCCTGCAACGCTGAAATTATAAAAGACAATCTCTACTAATAGCGAAATAAATTTTAAAACTGTATCATGAAAATCATATTTTTTTAAGAGTAAGGTCAATGAAATAAATTGATATAATGAAGAAATTTGAAAATGAATAAAGTGGTCATCGAACCATAATACATGAATATAACAGAAAAAAATCCTGCTGAAAAATTACAATATGGAAAAATTACTTCTGTTCGCGGCAGTGTTGTAGATGTACATTTTGACAATAATTTACCACCTGTTTATACTTTATTGCATTCAGGAAAAAATAAAGAAATATCTATTGAAGTTTTAGCGCAATTAGATGATCACAGTGTGCGTGGCATTGCATTAAATCCTACGCAAGGATTGGCTCGAGGCATGGTGGTTGAAACAAACGGAACAGAACTTACCGTTCCGATTGGTAAGGAAATTATGGGGCGCATGTTCGATGTGTTCGGCAACACGATCGACCATCTTAAGCCGTTGAAAAATATGAAGCAACGCAATGTACACCAGTCGCCCCCGTCATTAGCAAGCCGCTCTACCAAGTCTGAAGTATTTGTAACCGGCATCAAAGCCATTGATGTTTTGATACCGTTAGAACGTGGCGGTAAAGCCGGATTGTTTGGTGGCGCCGGTGTTGGCAAAACCGTGTTGCTTACCGAGATGATACATAACATGGTCGGTCATAACAAAGGCGTGAGCATGTTCTGCGGTATTGGCGAACGTTGCCGTGAAGGAAATGAATTGTACAACGCCATGAAAGATGCCGATCTGCTAAAGGATATGGTAATGGTTTTCGGACAAATGAATGAACCGCCTGGCGCACGTTTTCGTGTGGGTCATGCGGCGCTTACAATGGCTGAATATTTTCGTGATGATGAACATCGTGATGTGCTATTGTTGATAGATAATATTTTTCGTTTTATACAGGCTGGTATGGAAGTATCGGGATTGATGGGGCAAATGCCCTCACGTCTTGGCTACCAGCCAACAATGGGCACCGAGCTTTCGGAGTTGGAAGAACGCATCGCTTATACAAATACCGGCGCCATTACTTCTATACAAGCTGTCTATGTGCCTGCGGATGATTTAACGGATCCTGCTGCTGTACATACCTTCTCACATCTCTCGGCTTCTATTGCTTTGTCAAGAAAAAAAGCGAGTGAAGGTTTGTATCCTTCCATTGATTTATTGCAGTCGAATTCCAAAATGGCAACGCCTGGAATCATTGGACAAAGGCATTATGATCTTGCGCAAAAATTACGGCAAACACTGGCTCAATATGAAGAATTAAAAGACATCATTTCTATGCTTGGTATGGAACAGTTATCGGTGCAGGACCGCAACGTGGTGAACCGTGCCAGACGCATTGAAAGGTTTCTTACACAACCATTTTTTGCTACCGAACAATTTAGCGGCATTAAAGGAAAACAGGTGAGTTTGGAAGATGCATTAAATGGATGCGAACGTATTCTCGCCGATGAATTCAAAGACTATCCTGAAAGCGCTTTTTATATGATTGGATCAATAGATGAGATAAAGAAAAAAGATGTAGATAAAACCAACCAGGATAAAGACGCTGATGGAAAAAAGGAAGATACTAATGCAGATAAAAATAACGTGAAGGTAGCTGCAAAAGAAAAAGTAGCAGTTAAATAAAATGCAATGGAAAAAATTGTAATGCATCTTAAAATATTACTTCCATTCAAGGTGTTTGCTGACATAAACAATGTAAGCAACATCGTGATGGAAACAAGCAAAGGCTCTTATGGTTTACTGCCTCAGCGGCTCGATTGCGTGGCGGCTTTAGTACCCGGAATTTTTATGTATGAAATAAATGGCATTGCAAAATATTTAGCCGTTGATGCAGGTGTGATGGTGAAGGCAGGAAGCGAAGTTTTTGTATCAGTTCGCAATGCAATTGGCGGTGTGAACCTCGGCAAATTAGGAGACCTCGTTAAGAATGAATTTAAAAAACAGGATGAAGTGGAAAGCAGTATTCATGCGGTAACGCTCAAACTGGAAAGCGGTTTTATTTACAGCTTTGATAAATTTCGCAACCAATAATTATGCAACCTGCCAACAAAACAAACGACGATTTTTTTAGCCGGCAAATTGCTGAAAAAGAAAAGCAAAAATTAAAAGCCTTACGCAATAAAGATAAAGGCGTTTGGATGGGCTTGGGTATGATGGGTATGGTGGGTTGGTCGGTGGCAGTGCCTACTTTATTGGGCGCCGCTCTTGGGTTTTGGCTGGATAAAAAATATCCGCAAACCTTCTCCTGGACGCTATCATGGCTGGTTATAGGATTATGTGCCGGCAGCATTATTGCCTGGTATTGGGTGGCTAAAGAAGATAAAGAAATGCATAACGATAAAGATGAAAACGATGAATGAAACCTTATTAATCATACTCGCCTTTGTTGCAGGAATTGCACTGGGGATTATATTCTTCGGTGGACTTTGGTTTACTGTAAAAAAAATAGTTACTGCTAAAATACCGGCGCTGTGGGTGTTGGGCAGTTTCATCATTCGTGTCAGCATTGTCCTATTTGGATTATATTTTATCAGTTCTGGAAGTTGGCAACTCCTCGTTCTTTGTTTGATTGGTTTTATAGCAGCAAGATTTATTGTAATTTATTTCACCAAAGCAATCGATGCAAAACAAGTGCAATTGAAAAAGGAGCCTATACATGAAGCTTAGTCCTGACCAAACCATCTTCTGGCAGCATGATTTCATCACCATCAATCTTACCCTTGTTACCACCTGGTCCTTAATGCTGGTGCTGGTATTAGCATCAGCACTGATTACACGCAAACTAAAAACAGATATTCATATTTCCCGCTGGCAATGCGTTTTGGAAATGATTGTTACCGGCATCAACGACCAGATTAAAGCAGTTGGTTTAACTAACCCGGAACAATATATTGGCTTTATCGGCACCCTGTTTTTATTTATCGGTGTTTCCAATCTGTGTATCATATTTCCAGGCTATACGCCGCCAACGGCATCGCTTTCTACAACTACCGCATTGGCGCTTTGTGTGTTTATAGCGGTACCTTTTTATGGTATCAGCAAAAGCGGTTTAAAAGGTTATTTAAAATCATACCTGCAGCCAACTTTTATTATGCTGCCGTTTAATCTCATTAGTGAGGTTTCACGCACGCTTGCATTGGCAGTCAGGTTGTTTGGGAACATCATGAGCGGCGGAATGATTGTCGCGATTTTATTAAGTATATCTCCTTTTATATTCCCGATAGTAATGAGTGCGCTGGGTTTACTAACTGGCACTGTACAAGCATATATTTTCAGCATTTTGGCAACAGTATATATAACAGCCGCTGTACATGATTCAAAAAAAATTAAAAAAACAAAATCAGTAAAAACTAAATAAAAATAAAATGGATAGTACAACTTTGATAGCAATGGCTTCAATAATTACTGCCGGACTTACAACAGGCATTGGTTGCATGATGCCTGCGTTGGGTGAAGGCAAATCGGTATCATCAGCATTGAGTTCCATTGCACAGCAACCCGATGCGGCCCCAACCATTACAAGAACATTGTTTGTTGGATTAGCGATGATCGAATCAACAGCGATCTACTGTTTCGTGGTTTCGATGATTCTCATCTTCGCCAATCCCTTTTGGAACCACATCATCGCAACTCATAAGTAATAAAATGGGCAAAAACAAAAGTTTGTATCTAAGACAAATGTCATTGCGAATTTTATCTGGCAAAAACAAACTAAAGATTATCAGATGAAAATAAACTGGTTCACTGTAATAGCACAGGTAATAAATTTCCTCATTTTGGTTTGGTTACTTAAACGTTTTTTGTATAAACCGATTCTCAAAGCAATTGATGAAAGAGAGAAAAAAATTGCTGCGCAAATAAAGGATGCAGATGATAAAAAAGCGGCGGCTGAAAAAGAGCGGGCAGATTTCAAAAAAAGAAATGATGACTTTGATGCACAGAAAAAAGCATTGATGGATAAAGCTGTTGCCGATACAAATACACAACGTGATAAGCTGTTGGAAGATGCGAAGAATGAAGCCAATACTTTACGCTCCAACCTTGAAAAAGCAACGAGAGAAAAACAGGAAAGCGATGCCCTGGCAAGCGCAGCGAAAACGCAACAACAGGTTTTTGCCATCACAAAAAAAGCGCTCACAGAAATGGCTTCTTCAAGTCTTGATGAGCAAACAGTAAACACGTTTATTAAGCGCCTTCATGAATTGAATGATGATGAAAAGAAACAATTCATGACAGCATTTAAATCCAATGCAAATACCATTTTAGTGCGAAGCGCATTTGATTTACCAGTCTCGCAACAGGCAGCCATGACTGATGCCGTGAATGGAACGCTTGGAACGAAAACGACACTTCAGTTTACAACAACACCTGAATTGATCAGTGGTATTGAGCTTACAACAAACGGTTATAAACTCGCCTGGAGTTTTGCAGAATATCTTCAGTCACTTCAAAAAAATATTGCTGCTACAACAAAAGATAAACAGTATGTGAAGCCTGAAATGAATGGCAAACCAGCAACCGTATAGTATGACAGAAACGGGAAAAAATACAGGAACAACAAGTACGATCGAACCATCAGACGATGCTATAAACAATTATGTGTTTCCGTTTTCGCCGCGTGAAATTGGTATTGTAACAAGTGTGTCAACAGGTATTGTAAAAGTATCTGGTTTGCCGAATGTTGGGTTTGAAGAGCTACTTCAATTTCCTAACGGTTTGTTTGGTATTGCTTATAACATTGATGAAGATGAGATTGGTGTGATTCTGTTAGGTAAAGATTCATTATTAACTGCCGGCGATGAAGTAGAAAGAACTGGTCGTGTAATGGATATTCCCGTTGGCAATGCTTTGATAGGAAGAGTAGTCGATCCTTTGGGCGAACCAATAGATAACAAAGGCCCTATTGCTCACCAGCAAAGACTGCCGATTGAAAGACCGGCGCCTGCTATCATGGATCGTGGTGCGGTTGCTGTTCCTTTGCAAACCGGAATTAAAGTAATTGATGCCCTCATTCCAATTGGCCGCGGGCAACGTGAATTAATTGTTGGTGATCGCCAGACCGGTAAAACAGCCATTGCCATTGACGCTATCCTCAATCAAAAAGATAAAAACGTTTTATGCGTGTATTGTGCCATTGGCCAGCGTGCAGCCGCTGTTGCAAAAGTGATTGCCAATCTTGAAGAAAAAGGTGCGATGGATTATACCACCGTTGTAGTGGCTGAAGGAAATAATTCTCCTGGCTTGGAATACATCGCGCCGTATGCAGCCACCAGCATTGCGGAATATTTTATGCAACAGGGACGCGATGTATTGATCGTTTATGATGATCTTACACATCATGCACGTGCCTATCGTGAGATATCCTTATTGCTGAGAAGGCCACCGGGACGTGAAGCTTTCCCGGGTGATATTTTTTATATCCATTCGCGTTTATTGGAAAGATCAACACATTTAAGTGATGACCTGAAAGGTGGATCGTTAACCGCTTTGCCTATCATTGAAACAGAGGCGCAAAATATTTCTGCTTACATTCCTACTAATTTAATTTCCATTACAGATGGGCAGATTTATCTGTCACCCAAACTATTTGAGTTAGGCATTTTACCAGCGGTTGATGTTGGCAAATCCGTATCACGTGTGGGTGATAAAGCGCAATTGCCTTCATATACTTCTATAGCAAATTTAAAATTGGAATATGCTCAATTTGAGGAGTTGGAAACCTTTGCCCGCTTTGGTACGAGGCTTGATGAAAATACAAAAAAGACCATTGAGCAAGGTAAACGCATACGTGAATGTCTGAAGCAACCAGAGCTTCAGCAGATGCCTGTTTCAGAACAAATTATAATTCTGCTTGCCTTAAAGAATGGGCTTATGGATAATATACCCGTTGAAAAAATTAAGGACGCCGAGGATGCGTTGCTAAAAAACTTCAACAATTTTCCGGATGAAATAATCAAGCGTTTGTTTTCAAATGCAAAGCTGAGCGACGACGATAAAAAGGCTATTTTGAAAATTGCCGGAACAATCCTGGCTACGTTACAGGATAAGCCAAAGCCTGGTGAAAATAAAGACAACTCAAAGCCGGATCAAGACAAGGATAAACCAAAAATAGATCAGGATAAAGACAAGCCTAAAGAGGATCAGGATAAGGCTAATCCGGATCAAAACAAAAAGTAATGGACACTTTACAAAATTTACGAAGCAAAACAGAAGGGGCAAAAGACCTGAAGTCTGTGGTGAGCGCCATGAAGGCGATGGCGGCTTCCAATATTGTTCAATACGAAACGGCGGTGAGTTCATTAGGTGATTATTACCACACGGTGGCGTTAGGAATCATCGCTTATTTTAAGGCAGAAAAAATTGAAGCCATTAGCGATAAGAAACAACCAAAGAAGAATAACAATGCAACGGTTTGTGCAATCGTATTTGGTTCAGACCAGGGGCTTGTTGCACGCTTTAATGATGCAATGGCTGATTTTGTAACTGCTTCTCTGAAAGCGTTGCCGGGCAAAAAAAAAATTTGGTGTATTGGTGAACGTGTTCAGTTGTTGTTGTCAGATAGTGGGTTAACAACTGAAAAATTATATCCTGTTCCAAATGATGTGAATGCCATCACACCGTTTATTACAGAAATTTTGAAGAGAAGCCAGGAACACCAGGATAAAGAAGACATTCAGGAGTTTTATATTTTTCATAACCAGCCAAAACCCGGCGGTGGTTATACGCCGGTAAAGCAACGCTTCTTACCATTGGATGAAAAATGGAAAGAATCTTTAGAGGAAATTAAATGGCCTACAAAGCTGCTTCCGCAGATTGCAGGTGATACAAAACTTACGCTGGCTGCATTAATTAACGGTTATCTTTTTACTTCCTTATTTAAAGCCTGCATTGAATCGTTGGCAAGTGAAAATGCCAGTCGCTTGGATGCGATGCAAAGAGCGGAAAAAAACATAAGCGATCTGCTCGACAATCTTAATAAAAAATATCATCGTCTGCGCCAGAGTTCCATTGATGAAGAATTATTTGATGTGGTTTCGGGCTTTGAAGCTTTGAATAATAAATAAAATAGATCATGAAAAATACAAAAATAACAACCTTATTCCTTGATATCGGCGGCGTTTTGCTTTCTAATGGATGGGGACACGAATTCCGGCACAAGGCTACTGAAAAATTTCATTTGGATATTCCCGAAATGGAAAAGCGACACAAACTAATGTTTGTTGTTTACGAAGAAGGAAGGATAACGCTCAATGAATATCTTGACAGGGTTGTGTTCTATATGAAGCGGGATTTTACCCACGTAGAATTCAGAGACTTCATGTTCTCCTTAACTACACCTCACCTGGAAATGCTTGCCTTTATAAAAAAGATCAAATGGCAATATGGGTTAAAAATTATTGCAGTTAGCAATGAAGCAAGAGAATTAAATGCATACAGGATACACACATTTAAGCTGAATGAAATATTTGATTTTTTTGTATCCTCCTGCTATGTTCATGTGAGAAAGCCAGATGCAGCTATTTTCCGCCTCGCACTCGATGGCGCTCACGTGCCTGTAGATGAGATTGCATATATTGATGATGTGCAAATGTTTATTGATGTAGCGAAAGACATCGGAATTACAAGCATTCATCATACAGATTATCTGTCAACATCTAAAGCGTTGGCTGAGTTAGGACTTACAATCAAACAAGAAAAAATCGAACATGCATAACGACGATTGCATATTATCTGTTAACGGCGGTTCATCCAGCATTAAATTTTCTTTATATAAAAATAATGAACCACTTGAGCAATTGTTTACTGGAGAGATCGAAAACATTGGTACCAAAAAGGCAACACTCAATTTTAATAACAATAGAGATCAACAAAAAGAAAGTTCAGATTTTGAAGCATCTGATCATGACCAGGCCGCGAATCATTTAATTGATTTTTTGGAGAAACAAGAACACTTTGATTCAGTTAAAGCTATTGGGCATCGTTTAGTTCACGGAATGAAACATACGAAACCAGAACTTATTAATGATGATCTACTGAATGAATTAAAAAAGATCAGCGCATTAGATCCCGAACATTTGCCCGAAGAAATTAAGTTGATAAAAGTATTTAAGAAACGTTATCCGAAATTAAAGCAGGTAGCTTGTTTTGATACTTCTTTTCATACGTCAATGCCAGTTGTTGCAAAGCTATTATCTATTCCACGCCGCTATTATGAAATGGGCATTCAGCGATATGGTTTTCATGGACTTTCTTATGCTTACCTGATGGAGGAACTAAAACGTGTAGCCGGAGAAGAAACTGCAAAAGGCAAAATAATTTTGGCGCATCTCGGTAGCGGTGCAAGCCTCGCAGCAGTTAAGGATGGAAAAAGTATTGACACCAGCATGGGTTTTACGCCAACATCCGGATTGCCCATGGGCACACGCACCGGCGATCTGGATCCCGGTGTTGCATGGTATTTAATGCAGTTTGGAAAACTAAATCCAAAACAGTTTAGTCATTTGATCAATCATGAATCAGGGCTATTGGGCATATCAGAAACGAATTCCGATATGCGTGAACTCATGAAAATTGAAGACACAGATAACCGCGCCAAAGAAGCTATTGAACTGTTTTGTTATCAAACCAAAAAATGGATTGGCTCTTATGTTGCAGCACTCGGCGGCTTGGATGTATTGATTTTTTCCGGCGGCATTGGCGAACATTCGCCGGAAGTTCGAAGTAAAATATGCAATGGACTTGAGTTTTTAGGAATTGAATTGGATGAAATAAAAAATATCAATAATGAAGAAATTATATCCGCGGAAAAAAGTCGTGTAAGCGTTCGCGTTATTAAAACGAATGAGGAATTGATGATAGCAAAAATGGTTTGCTCAGTTTTGAATTAGTAAATAAAAGTGAAGGCATGAACATAAAATAAAATCGAAAGATAAAATGTGTGATTGATGTAACTATTACCATTAATAGTATAACAAATAAACACCGCAACGCTTGTACCTTGTTGACATAAGATAATGGATGAATTTCAAGTTGGAATCATAAAAACCTTCATTTTGGGTTATAAGACCATCGTAATTGATAATTGATTTGTATAAAATAAAACTAAAAAAAACATAATGACCATTCAAATAAATACAGACAAAAACTTAAGTGTTCATGAAGCTTTCAAAGCACAATTAGATGAATTGCTTTCAAATGAGTTAAACAGGTTTAGTGAACACATTACACGTTTGGAAGTTCATCTGTCAGATGAGAATGGGTTCAAAGATGGGCTAAATGATAAAAAATGTTTGTTGGAAGCGCGCCTCGAGGGAAGGCAGCCAATTGCAGTCACAGACAAAGCGAATGATTATGAACTTGCAGTGAGCGGCGCAATAAAAAAACTAAAGTCGTCGCTGGACAAAATCGTGGGAAAATCGAAACATCATTAAAGCAATTAATATTGACAACAGAATTATAATCTCAACATTTTTAAATTAATTAAAATATCTCTATCATGGAAGCAGAAATTATCGGCAATGAAGTAGAAACTTTATCGCCTGATTTATTAAAAAAGATGAATGCATATTGGCGTGCTGCAAACTATCTTTCAGTCGGGCAAATTTATTTGTACGATAACCCGCTATTAAAAGAACCTCTAAAACTGGAACACGTAAAACCTATGGTGCTCGGGCATTGGGGCACTACACCGGGACAGAATTTTATTTATTTACATCTCAACAGGGTCATTAAAAAATATGATCTTGACATGTTTTACATTGCCGGCCCCGGACATGGTGGACCTGCAATTGTGGGGAACGTATACCTGGAAGGCACGTGGAGCGAAGTTTATCCCAACGTAACACAGGATGAAGCCGGGTTAAAAAAATTATTCAAGCAATTCTCTTTTCCTGGTGGTATTTCAAGTCATGTGGCGCCTACCACGCCAGGCTCTATTCATGAAGGTGGAGAACTGGGATATTCATTGAGCCATGCTTTTGGTGCTGCTTTTGACAATCCTGATCTCATAGTTGCCTGCGTTGTTGGCGATGGAGAAGCAGAGACTGGCCCTTTAGCTACTTCATGGCAATCGAATAAATTACTCAATCCTATTACAGATGGCGTGGTACTGCCTATCCTTCATTTGAATGGTTATAAAATTAGTAACCCGACCATATTAGCACGCATTGAACATGAAGAGTTGGAACAATTTTATAGAGGCTGTGGATGGACGCCTTATTTTGTAGAAGGCGATGATCCTGCAACCATGCATCAACTTATGGCAGAAACTATGGAGAAAGTGATAGAGGAAATCCATCGTATCCAGGGTAGGGCGAGAGATGCCAATGATAATACAAGACCACGTTGGCCAATGATCATTCTTAAATCACCCAAAGGATGGACAGGACCGAAAGTAGTGGACGGTCTTCAAATTGAAGGTACATTCCGTGCACACCAGGTTCCGATTATAGTAGATGCTGATCATCCCGATAATGTCAAGCTTTTGGAAAGTTGGATGAAGAGTTATAAGCCGGAAGAATTATTTGATGAAAATGGCCGGTTAATTCCAGAGCTGGCAGAGCTTGCGCCAAAAGGTAATCGCAGAATGGGCGCTAATCCGCATACGAATGGAGGCGTTCTTTTGAAAGACCTTCACATGCCGGATTTCCATAAACATGCGGTGCATATTCCTTCTCCCGGAGCAGTAATGGGACAGGATACAATGGTACTTGCAAAGTTTCTCAAAGATGTGGCAACGCTGAATCGCGATCATCATAATTTTCGTGTATTCGGCCCAGATGAAACCATGTCAAACCTTCTCGGAGCAATATTTGAAACCACCAATCGCCAGTGGAATGCTCGAACAGAAAAGTATGATGAATTCCTGGCGCCGTCAGGAGAAGTAATTGATTCTATGCTGAGTGAACATCAGTGCGAAGGATTTCTGGAAGGATATTTATTAACAGGAAGACATGGATTGTTTAATTGCTATGAAGCGTTCATCCATATCATTGATTCCATGTTCAACCAGCATGCCAAATGGCTGAAAGTAACACTGGAACTGCCCTGGCGCAGAAAGATTTCTTCTCTGAATTATTTGCTGGCTTCACATGTATGGCAACAGGATCACAATGGTTTTACGCACCAGGATCCCGGGTTTCTGGGCCATGTAATTAATAAGAAAGCGGATGTTGTCCGGGTTTATTTACCCCCCGATGCCAACTGTCTCTTATCTGTTTTTGACCATTGCCTGCGAAGCCGCCATTATGTAAATGTCGTGGTTGCCGGAAAGCATCCACTCCCCCAATGGCTTACGATGGATGAGGCAGCAGTGCATTGTACCGAAGGCATTGGTATCTGGCAATGGGCGAGTAATGACCAGGGCTTTGAGCCGGATGTAGTTATGGCTTGTTGTGGGGACACGCCAACGCTGGAATTATTGGCGGCAGTTTCTATATTAAGAGAGCATCTTCCCGAAGTTAAAATAAGAGTAGTAAATGTGGTGGATCTTATGAAACTCCAATCCTGTTCAGAACATCCTCATGGATTGAGTGACGAGGATTACGATTCCATTTTTACTAAAGACAAGCATATTATTTTTAACTTCCATGGCTATCCATGGCTTGTGCATCGTCTTACTTATCGCCGCACAAATCACCAACTTCATGTAAGAGGTTATAAAGAAGAAGGAACCATAACCACTCCTTTTGATTTAAGGGTTCAAAATGATATTGACCGTTTTCATTTGGTGATTGATGTGATTGATCGTTTGCCTCATCTCGGTAGCAAAGGGGATTATCTAAAACAGCAATTAAAAGATAAATTAATAGAACATAAACATTATGTAAGTGAACATGGCAAAGACTTGCCGGAAATACTCAACTGGAAATGGAAGGCGGAAAATTCAGAAAAATAATATTTA
This sequence comes from Bacteroidota bacterium, assembly GCA_030853195.1. GTDB lineage: Bacteria > Bacteroidota > Bacteroidia > Chitinophagales > Chitinophagaceae > Ginsengibacter. Next base: position 22,163 of record JALYVO010000038.1, read on the forward strand.
ATTATGCGATAATATTTTGAAATTGGTTCTTAATTTTTCAAGTAAGAGAACAATCTTTATTTAAAGCGATTACGAAATACTAATACTAATGGATAATAAAATATTAAAAGATACCATACAGCAACTCTTTGAAAACAACAAAGGGCTGCTGGCAATGGATGAAAGCACAGGCACCTGCAACAAACGTTTTGCCGCAGCAGGCATTCCGCAAACAATTGAAATGCGCCGAAAGTATCGTGAACTCATTGTTACAACACCCGGTTTACATGAAAGCATTGGCGGCGCTATTTTGTATGATGAAACTATAAAGCAGCAAACAAAAGATGGTGTGCCGATGGCTGATGTTTTGATAAAAGCCGGAATTATTCCGGGAATAAAAGTTGACATGGGCGCTAAATCAATGGCTGGTTTTTCCAATGAAAAAATCACAGAAGGTTTGGATGGCTTACGGGAACGTTTAGCCGAATATAAAAAGATGGGAGCCCGTTTTGCCAAGTGGCGTGCCGTCATTACGATCGGCGATAACATTCCAACGAGTGGCTGCATCAAAGCCAATGTTAATGCGCTTGTACGATATGCAGCTCTATGCCAGGAGGCAGGCATCGTGCCCATTGTTGAACCCGAGGTATTGATGAGCGGCGATCATACAATACAACGCTGTTATGATGTAACAGAGAATGTTTTAAAAAAACTTTTTTACCAGTTATATCAATTTAAAATTGATTTGGAAGGAATGATCTTGAAGCCAAACATGATAATTGCGGGAACAGAAAGCACTCATCAAAATAGCATTGATGAAGTTGCCGAAGCAACCGCAAATTGTTTGCTTGCATCCGTTCCTGCGGCTATGCCTGCCATTGCATTTTTATCCGGAGGTCAATCGCCTGAAGATGCGGCTGCTCATTTAAATGCTATGCATACAAAGTTTAAAAACCGCTTGCCGTGGATCGTTGCCTTTTCTTTTGCAAGAGCTATTCAGCAACCTGCATTGGATATTTGGAAAGCAGAAGATGCCAATGTAAATGAAGCACAAAATTTGTTATACAAAAGGGCGAAACTGGATAGTGCGGCGCGGCAGGGTCAATACAATGCTGCAATGGAAGTACAGGAGCTTCCCATTAAGTGATCTGAGAATAAATTGAAAAGGATTATGCCCAAACCAGTTTTATATTGAATATAATAAATATCACTAAAAAATGAGTCTGATTAAATCACAAATTTTATCAGCATATGCAAAAAGGGCGTTTCCGTAATATAAAATAATTCACTAAATCCGCAAATATTTAGATGGGTTTATTGAGCATCATCCCAATTCTTATTGTTATCAGTGCTTTTTTTTCTTACCAAAAGAACATATTATAAAACTACCCGTTGCTTTGGGTTTGGCTGCTATTTCAATAGTAGTCTCTCAAACTTATGAGTGAAATCAAAGGCAAGGAATTTTTTCATACATTGTAACCAAAAAAAAAAAATGGAAAACGAATTAAAAATAGGGCCCACTATCATTATAATACTTGGTGCTACGGGAGATTTAACCTGGCGTAAATTGATACCCGCTATTTACAACCTCTGGTTGGATAAATGGATACCTGAAGAATTCGCAGTGATCGGGGTAAGCCGTGATAAATACACAGGCCCGGAATTTGAAAAACATTTGCATGAAGGCGTAGATAAATTTTCACGACAGGGAAAAACAAAGAAATATGAATGGGATATTTTTGCTAAATACCTCACTTTCCAGCAGGGGGAGTTTCAAGATGCATCTACCTATTCTGCCATAAAAAAGCAAATAAACATTCTTGAAAAAAAGTGGAATAACACAGCCAACAGAATCTTTTATCTTGCTGTTCCGCCAAACGCATTCGAAGAAATATCTGGGAAGATAGGAACATCTGGGCTTGCAGAAAATAAGCTTAAAAGCCGTATTGTTGTGGAAAAGCCTTTCGGGCACGACCTGGAAAGCGCCATTGAACTTAATGCCTTATTGCATACCAATTTTTATGAAACGCAGATATATCGGATTGATCATTATCTCGGAAAAGAAACAGTACAGAATATACTGGCTTTCCGGTTCGCCAATACATTGTACGAGCCTATTTGGAACCGCAATTACATTGATAGCATTCAGATAACTGTAGCAGAGCAATTGGGTGTGGAGAACAGGGGTAATTATTATGAAACAGCAGGGGCGCTTCGCGATATGATACAAAACCACCTGTTGCAATTACTCTGCCTGGTAACCATGGAACCCCCCGTTTCATTTGAAGCTGATGAAGTGCGCAACCGGAAAGTAGATGTATTAAATGCCCTGCAAAAAATAAATCCTAAAGAAGTGCATCAGTATGCTGCCCGGGGACAATATGGCCCCGGATGGATAAAGGGTAAGAAAGTGATTGGCTACCGCCAGGAGCCGGATGTTAGCAAAGATTCCACAATAGAAACATTCGCCGCTTTGAAATTGTATATGAATAACTGGAGATGGCAGGGCGTGCCTTTTTATTTGCGCACCGGCAAACGAATGGATGAAACAATTTCTGTTATAACCATACAATTTAAATCTCCGCCATACCAATTATTTCCGGCACAGGCAATAGGCAACTGGCAGCCCAATCGTCTTATTTTGAGCATTCAGCCCCACATGGGAATTTCTACCAGGTTCCAGGCAAAACGTCCAGGCCTCAAAATGTTGCTTTACCCAGTTGACATGCATTTTGATTATAACGAATCTTATACTTCAGGAACCCCTGAAGCTTATGAAACCTTGTTGCTGGACATTATGGAAGGAGACACTACCCTTTTTATGCGTGCCGACCAGGTAGAAGCAGCATGGAAAGTACTTATGCCTGTTATCAATTCCTGGGCATCAAATCCTCCCGTAAATTTTCCTAATTATAAAGCCGGCAGCCAGGGAGTGGAAGATGCTGAATTACTTATTGCGAAGGACGGCCACAGTTGGTTTGATATGCCGAGTAATAATATATCTTAGCATAGAAGAGAATTTATAAAATGAAAAAGAAGCTATCTATGTCACATGCTGATTTTACATGCAACGTAAAACACCCATCCGTTTCCTTACACCATTTTTGGGAGCACACAGTGGGCAGCAGTCATGCAACAATGGCTTTACGAGCTGATTGGCAAAAACAATTAACCAGGTGTAACAGGGAACTTGGCTTTAGGCATGTACGCTTTCACGGCTTACTCTCAGACGATATGGGCACGCTCGTGAATGAAGAAAACGAACTGGTTTATTCATTCTTTAATGCAGACCAGATCTGTGATTTTTTACTTTCCATAGGTATGCGGCCCTTTATGGAATTGTCATTTATGCCAAATGCTCTTGCTTCGGGTTCTGATACGGTTTTTCATTACAAGGGAAATGTTACTTCTCCCAAAGATTATGACGACTGGGAAACACTGATAAAAAAATTGGTGGAGCATTGGGTTCAGCGCTATGGAGAGCCAGAAGTGAGCCTGTGGTTTTTTGAAGTGTGGAATGAACCAAATCTTGATGCCTTCTGGAAAAAAACACAGGCGGATTATTTCAAATTATACCACCATACTGTCAATGCTGTTAAAAATGTAAACAAGAATTTAAAAGTAGGCGGGCCCGCTACTGCCGACAATGCTTGGATAACTGAATTTGTAGATTATTGTAATAAAAATGAAGTACCTGCTGACTTTATCTCTACCCACCATTACCCTACAGACGCTTTCGGCAAACCGGGGGACGATACACTCACCCAGCTTTCTAAAAGTAAAAGAAGTGCACTGCAAAAAGAGGCAAAGAAAGTAAAAAAACAAGCACAGGGTAAGCCGGTATATTATACGGAATGGAGCACTTCTTCCAACCCTTTTGATGAACTACATGATATGCCTTACGCCGCCTGCTTCATCATTAAAACAGTAATCGAAGCAAATGGTATTGTAGATGGATACAGCTATTGGACATTTTCCGATATTTTTGAAGAGAATTATTTTTCATCCGTTCCTTTTCACGGCGGCTTCGGACTGTTGAATATTTATGGAATTCCTAAACCTGCCTATCGTGCCTACCAATTATTGTACAGACTTGGCAATGAACTCTTAAAAGTTATAGGGGAACATAAAACAGTTGATGTTTGGATGGTGCGTAAAAAAGATACCATAAATATTATGATTACAAACTGGGCTTTGCCTCGTCATCACATAAAAACAGAATTGGTAAAAGTTCAATTAGATAACATTAAAAAAGTAAAATCTTCCTATGTAGAAAGGATTGATGAAGATCTTGCCAATGCGAGAAAGACGTGGTTAGGTATGGGCAGCCCCGGAAGCCTTTCGGCAAACGAAGTGTCCACATTAGAGTTAGCATCCTCACTTATTATGGAGCCTTTCCCAATTAGGCAGGAAAAAGGTTCGGTATTTGTTGAGATAACGCTACCTCCACAAGGAGTAGCTTATATAACGATAGAAATTGAATGAAAAAGACAGTAAAATCCAATGAATTACATGATACAAATCCATTAGGCCCGGATGATGAAATGCTCGGCGTTCTGCAACGGGAAACTTTTGCCTATTTCCTGAAAGAGGTGAACCGCCAAACCGGACTTGTAGCCGATAAAACCCAACCTGGATCAGCTGCAAGTATTGCTGCAACGGGCTTGGGAATTAGCTGTTACATAGCAGGAATTGAAAGGGGATTTATAACGCGGGCTGAAGCCATAAAAAGAACGCTCACCGTTTTAAAATTCTTCTATAACAGCCACCAGGGCACTGAAGCGGATGCAACAGGATACAAGGGATTTTATTATCATTTTCTTGATATGCAAACCGGCAAGCGTGCATGGAAATGTGAACTGTCAACTATAGATACTGCCATATTATTAGCCGGAATATTAACAGCAAGATATTATTACACAGATGAAAATAAATCCGAAACTGAAATAAGAAAGTATGCCGATGAACTCTATGCCCGGGTAGATTGGCAATGGGCATTAAACGGCAAGGATAGTATTTCGCATGGGTGGAAACCAGAATCAGGATTCCTTCGTTCCCGTTGGAATAAGCAATATTGCGAAGCGCATCTCATCTATATATTGGCACTTGGTTCACCTACTTTTCCCATTAATCCTTCCGGCTATAAAAAATGGACATCCACGTTTGAATGGGAAAAAATATATGATATAGAATGCATTTATGCCGGTCCGCTCTTTATTCACCAGATGTCGCAAATATGGTTGGATTGCAAGGGCATCTCCGATGATTTGAACAGAAAGATTGGTATTGATTATTTTGAAAATAGCCGTCGTGCCACTCAAATCCAGCATAAATATGCAATAGAAAATCCGTTAGGTTTTGCTCATTATGGAGAAAATGGATGGGGATTTACAGCCAGTGATGGCCCCGGCCCCGCTGCCCGGACAATTGATGGTATTAAAAGAAATTTTTATAACTATATTGCAAGAGGTGCTCCATTCGGACCAGATGATGGAACCATTTCACCATGGGCCGTTGTATCTTCTCTGCCGTTTCTGCCGAAAGTTGTACTAAGCACGATGCGCCACGCAATTGAAAGGCTGGATTTTGAAAAACATCATGCTTATGGTTTTGATGCCAGCTATAATCCCACCTTTCCTGAAAAGCATTCTAAGTCCAAAAGCTGGATATCTGAATGGCAATTTGGGTTAAATCAAGGGCCGGTTATTCTGATGATTGAAAATTACAAATCAGGATTAATATGGGATATAATGAAAAGATGCCCCCATATTATTAATGGTTTGCAAAGGGCGGGCTTTAGCGGGGGCTGGCTCGATTCAACAATAATGAAAGAAAATTAACCATGAAAATATCTCCTTTGGCAGGAAAGCCTGCAGAACAAAATATATTGATTAACATCCCGCGCCTTGTCACCGCTTATTACACAGGCATACCCGACTCCTCTGTGCCTGGCCAGCGTGTGTCATTTGGCACTTCCGGCCACCGGGGTTCTTCATTAAAAAATTCTTTCAATGAAAATCATATCCTTGCTATAACACAGGCGATTTGTTTTTACCGAAAAGAACAAAAGATTGATGGACCTCTATATCTTGGCTTTGATACGCATGCTCTGTCTGCACCTTCTTTTGACACCACGATGGAAGTATTAGCTGCCAATAATATTGAAGTAATGATTGCTAACGGTGACGAGTATACGCCAACACCTGTTATCTCTCATGCTATCTTACAATATAATTCCGGAAAAAAAACCGGCCTTGCAGATGGCATTGTTATTACGCCTTCACACAATCCGCCCGATGATGGTGGGTTTAAATATAATCCACCCAGCGGTGGCCCTGCACCAGGCACCGTTACCAATTGGATTGAAGCAAAAGCAAACGAATTGCTGAAAGACAATCTTCAATCAATAAAAAGAATTTCTTTTAAAAAAGCATTAGCTGCAGCTACAACGCACCGATACGATTTTTTGAATACATACATTAATGATCTTGGAAACGTCATTGATATGGATATCATTCGTGATTCAAAAATCAGCATAGGTGTTGATCCGCTGGGCGGCGCTGGTGTGCATTATTGGGAACCTATTGCAGATCGCTACAAACTCAATTTGACTGTTGTAAATAAAATCGTTGATCCAACATTCAGCTTTATGACCGTAGATTGGGACGGACAAATCCGTATGGATCCATCTTCTCCTTACGCTATGGAAAGATTGATTGCGATAAAAGACGATTATGATATTTCTTTTGCCTGCGACACTGATCATGACCGGCATGGAATTGTAACTAAAAGCACCGGGCTGTTAAATCCCAATCATTATTTATCTGTTGCAGTTTTTTATTTGCTTCAACATCGTCAGCACTGGAATAAAACAGCAGCAGTTGGAAAAACGGTTGTTACCACTCAGCTAATTGATCGCATCGCCGCAAAATTGAAGAGAAAGATTGATGATGTTCCTGTTGGATTCAAATGGTTCGTTGATGGCTTATTGGATTCATCTCTTTGCTTTGGAGGAGAAGAAAGTGCAGGCGCTTCTTTTTCTAGATTAAATGGAAATGTTTGGACTACAGATAAAGACGGGTTTATTCCTGCATTACTTTCTGCAGAGATAACAGCAAAAATTAAAAAAGATCCTGGAGTGATATACAACGAACTTGCCAAAGAATTTGGTGAACCTTTTTATGATCGCATTGAGGCAAAAGCAACTCCTGAACAAAAAGAGAGATTAAAAAAACTGTCGTCTTCACAAATGAAACACAAAGACCTGGCAGGAGAAAAAATTGAAAATATATTAACCAAGGCTCCCGGAAATAATGCACCGATAGGTGGCGTAAAAGTGACGACAGAAAATGGCTGGTTTGCAGCACGGCCTTCCGGGACAGAAAATATTTATAAAATCTATGCTGAAAGTTTTTTGAGTAAAGATCATCTTAAAAAAATTATTGATGAGGCGCAAACTATTGTCAATGCTGCATTATAGATGAATTAAAAGAACGTATGAAATTAAAATTGATTCCTGCAGCGCATGAGCTCATATCCAATATGAGAACCTTTTTCCAGGTAGGTGATACTAAGCTCAACTATTTAAATGAAGAACCCATGCGGGAAGAACTATTCAGTTCCGACCAGATGGAAGCTTTTGGTAAAACGCTGGCCACAAGGCATCAGTTAAGTACAATGCCAGGAAAGGATCATTTACTGAAACGGCTTGCAGATAATGAAATCACTTTGCAGGAGGTACGCAAGCTTCTCACGGATTCAATAAAAAGAAAATACCAGGTAACGCCTGCCGGTGAATGGCTGATAGACAATTTCTATCTGATAGAAGAACATATCCGGATCGCTAAAACACATTTTCCAAAAAATTATAGCGAAGATTTACCCCAGATTGCAAACGAAACATCTTCAGGGCTTACACGCAGTTATGACATTGTTCTCCAGATAATCTCTCATAGTGATGGAAAAATAGATATGGAAAACCTTGGCAATTTTGTAAGGGCATACCAAACAATTACCAATTTAAAATTGGGCGAATTGTGGTCTATTCCTATCATGCTTCGCCTGGCATTAATTGAAAATATCAGGCGTGTCTCTGCCCGCATCGCTATTGATACAGTTGACAGGAACCTTGCCGATTATTGGGCGGAAAAAATGATTGACACGACAGAAAAAGAACCTAAAAATCTCATCCTGGTAATAGCGGATATGGCCAGGTCGAATCCCCCGATTGTTGGCGCATTTGTTTCTGAACTAATACGCCAACTGAGAGGGAGAGGCCCCGACCTGGCATTAGTACTTAATTGGATAGAACAACAATTATCCGGAATTGGGGTAACGAGTACAGAATTGGTGAATGCTGAAAATCAGAAACAGGCTGCAGACCAGGTTTCAATCAGCAATAGCATTGGAAGCCTTCGATTACTCGGAGGTATGGATTGGCGGGCGTTTGTTGAATCAAACAGCATCGTTGAAAAAATACTTTTAGAGGACAATGGTGGGGTTTACGGCCTAATGGATTTTTCTACCCGTGACCGCTATCGCCATGTGGTAGAAACCATTGCGAAAAATAGCCCTTCCAGTGAGGAGGAAGTTGCCCGCATAGTTATACAATTAATGCTTGAAAATGTGCTGCTGAAAGGTAATGATCAAAGCATTGCTCATGTGGGTTACTTCCTAATTGGACAGGGTAAGGCACAAACCAAGAAGTTGGCAAACATGCGGGTAACTGGTATGCAAAAAATGAAGAAGCGCATTAAAAGGCATGCTTTCCCGGTTTATTTATTTTTAATTTTTTTAATAATGGCAGGTATAAGCGCATTTATTTTTCTTAGACTGCATGAGGGCAAAAATGAGACCTGGCTACTCGTAACCATCAGTTTGCTTGCATTCTTATGCGCAAGCCAGCTTGCCATTTCGGTTGTTAACTTTTTTGCTACATTATTGGTTAAGCCAAATCTTTTGCCGAGAATGGATTACTCTGAGAAAATACCTCAAACATCGAGTACGATGGTTGTAATTCCGTCAATGCTTACGACTATTCCTGAAATAGAAAATTTAGTAGAAGCGTTGGAAGTACGGTTTTTGGCAAACAGGAACGATCATTTACATTTCGGATTATTGACAGATTTTACAGATGCTCCGCTTGAAATACTTCCCAGTGACCAGTTGCTTTTAGATACAGTAAAGAATGGAATTGAAGCATTGAATAGAAAATATCAAAGAGCAAATAATGATCTGTTCTTTCTTTTTCATCGCCCGCGGAAATGGAATCAAAAGGAAAATGTATGGATGGGCTATGAAAGAAAACGCGGCAAACTTTCAGATTTGAATGCTTTATTAAGGGGAATTACCAAAGAACATTTTTCTTTGATTATAGGCAATCAATCTATTTTTAAAAATATAAAATATGTAATTACATTAGATGCGGACACGCAATTACCACTTGGTTCCGCATGGAAATTGATCGCAACCATGGCACATCCGCTGAACCACGCCTGGTACGATCAAAAAAAGAAGCGGGTAACAAAAGGCTATGGAATATTACAACCAAGGATAACCATTAGTTTACCCGACATAACCGGCTCCAGATATACGCGGATGCATGGAAATGAACCCGGTATTGATCCTTATACAAGAGCTTCTTCAGATGTTTACCAGGATTTATTTGGCGAAGGTTCTTATATTGGCAAAGGAATTTATGATGTGGACATATTTCAAAAAGTGCTTGATGGAAAATTCCTGGAAAATCGTATTCTTAGCCATGACCTTTTAGAAGGTTGTTACATTCGCTCCGGATTATTAAGCGATGTTCAATTGTTTGAAAAATATCCAACTACCTATAGTGCAGATATGAAAATGCGTTTGCGCTGGATTCGGGGCGACTGGCAGATTTTTTCCTGGATTTTACCATGGGTTAAAGGCGCCGAAAAAAAATTGTATAAAAACCCCATCTCTGCATTATCCCGTTGGAAAATATTTGATAATATGCGGCGCAGCCTTATACCCATTGCGCTTACTATGTTATTGCTATTGGCATGGATTGTTCTTCCATCTGTATTATTGTGGACGATTGTTGTTTCGGGAATTATTGTTTTCCCCATCTTTATTACCTCACTTTGGGATACCCTCAGGAAGCCAAAAAATGTTCTATTTAAATACCACGTTAAAAATTCTTTGCAGAATATCAGGGACATTACCGTCAAAACTTTGTTCACACTTATTTGCCTTCCTTATGAAGCATTTGCAAATTTGAGGGCAATATTAATTACGTTTTGGCGAATGCTTATTTCCGGAAAAAAATTGTTGGAATGGAACCCGAGTTCACACGTTGCACGTACAGATCAATCCAGTTTACGGATCTCTTATTTATCAATGTGGATTGCACCGGTTCTTACGGTAGTGGTCTTTGCATTTTTAGCAATTGATGCTCCTCAAAAATTATTGATTTCAGGACCTATATTGCTGCTGTGGCTCTTTGCTCCTTTTATAACCTGGTTTGCCAGTAAGCCTTTAGAGAAACAGGTTGCTGCACTTACCATTCATCAAAATATTTTTCTTCAAAAGCTGGCCAGGAAAACCTGGGGGTTTTTCGAACGTTTCGTTGTTGCGGGGGACAACTGGTTGCCTCCTGATAATTTCCAGGAACAACCTGTTGTACAAATCGCCCATCGTACTTCACCCACTAATATTGGCCTTTCACTATTGGCCAACTTAAGCGCCTGCGACTTTGGATATTTAACTACCAGCCGCTTTATTGAACGAACAAGGAATACGATTGATACAATGAACAAAATGGAACGGTACCGCGGCCATTTTTATAATTGGTATGATACTGAATCGCTCACTCCACTACAGCCAAAATATATTTCGACGGTAGATAGTGGAAATCTTGCCGGCCATTTATTGGTATTAAGGCAGGGGTTATTAGCCATCCCCAATCAAAAAATTCAAACCACGCAGTTAGTAGCCGGCCTGCAAGATACTTTGGGTGTACTTATGGATGCATCAAATGCAACTGACCTTAAATTGCTGAAACAAATTATCATTGACCTTGAAGCAATTACTAACAGTAAGGCACATACGCTTATTGAAATGAAAAACGAGGTGGAATCATTAGCAAAAAATTTCAATCTTATAATTGACAAATTTGATGGTGGTATGGAAAGCGAAACATTTAGATGGAAGGAAATATTTTATACACAACTGGATGATCTGAATCAACATGTCCAAATTTTTCACCCATGGGTTATATTAAAAACTGCTCCTGCTACACTTACAAGTATTGCTTCGCCCGGTATAAACACTACATGGACTGAATTATTAAAAACTGCAAAGGAATTACAATCCGAAGTAAATGGTAAACAAGCAAAAAGCAATACTGCGGAAGAAAATCATTTGCTTGAACAACTTCAAATAGCTCTGACGAAAACGATTTCCAAGGCAGACGAATTGATTGTCACGACCGGAAAGCTTGCTGAACAATGCAATGAGTTAGCAGACATGGAGTGGGATTTTTTATATGATACATCAAGCCACCTGTTTACCATTGGCTTCAATGTGCAGGACCACCGTATAGATGCAAGTTATTATGATCTGCTTGCGTCCGAAGTAAGGCTGTGCATCTTTGTTTGTATAGCTCAGGGAAAGCTGCCTGAAGAGAGCTGGTTTGCATTAGGCCGTTTATTAACCAACCTTGATGGCAGCCCCATTCTTTTATCATGGAGTGGTTCCATGTTTGAATACTTAATGCCGCTTTTAGTAATGCCCACGTATGAAAATACTTTGCTTGATCAAACCTATAAAGCAGCGGTCGAATGGCAGATTAAATATGGTAAAAAAACAGGCAGGCCATGGGGCATTTCAGAAGCGGGTTACAATATGATCAATGCAAGTTCCAATTATCAGTACCGTGCCTTTGGGGCTCCCGGGCTCGGCTTAAAACGCGGACTTGAAGAAGACGCAGTAATTGCTCCGTATGCTTCCTCAATGGCACTGATGGTAGCCCCCGAAAAAGCATGTGAAAACCTTGAGCTGCTTAACAAAAAAGGAATAGAAGGAAGATATGGATTTTATGAAGCCATAGATTATACGCCATCTCGCTTACAACGCGGACAGTCTAGCGCTATTATTTATTCGTTTATGGCGCATCACCACGGAATGAGTTTGTTGTCATTATCTTTCTTGCTTCATGACAAACCGATGCAAAGACTGTTTGAAGCTGAACCACAGTTTAAGGCATCACTTTTACTATTGCAAGAAAGAATTCCGAAGGCATCCTCCTTTTTTGCACATACTACAGATATAGCCGATACTAATTATGTGGCAAGTGGCCAGGAGACACGGATCATCACCACTCCCGGCACTCTCGTACCCGAGGTACAATTATTATCGAATGGAAGGTATCATGTAATGGTTACCAATGCTGGCGGTGGCTATAGTCGCTGGAAAGACCTTGCAGTCACCCGCTGGCAGGAAGATGTTACCCGCGATAATTGGGGAATCTTTTGTTACATCCGCGACCTGGAAAGCGAAGTATATTGGTCCAATACATACCAGCCAACTTTGGTGAAAGCAGAAAGATATGAAGCTGCTTATTCCCAGGGCAGAGTGGATTTTAACAGCCGGCGTAACAAAATAGAAACCCGTACCGAAATCGTTGTTTCCCCTGAAGACGATATTGAAATGCGGAGATTACATGTTACCAACCGTTCCGGCAATCGCAAAACGATTGAGGTTACCAGTTACGCAGAAGTTGTAATAGCCCCCGCCGCTTCAGATTTGATGCAGCCTGCGTTCAGCAATCTTTTTGTACAGACAGAAATTATTCCTGATCAACATACGATTATATGTACCCGAAGACCACGGTCTGCAGAAGAAAAATCGCCATGGATGTTTCATTTAATGGCCATAGAAGGTAAGGCCGCCGAAGAAATATCTTATGAAACAGACAGGATGATTTTTATTGGTCATGGCAATTCAATAGTTAATCCGCAAGCCATGAGCAAACAGGGTAAACTTAGCGGCAGCCAGGGTTCTGTTTTGGATCCTATTGTTTCTATTCGTTATAAAATTATTCTGGAGCCTGATGAAGCCATTACCATAGATATGGTTATTGGCATTGGCGAATCAAAAGAGATTTGTGAGGGCCTGATCAATAAATATTATAATAATAAATCTCATAAGGACCGTGTTTTTGAAATGGCCTGGACACATAGCCAGGTAGTCCTTCGTCAGATAAATGCATCGGAAGCTGATGCACAATTGTATGAGCGTTTGGCAGGGGCTGTTATATTTGCCAATGCATCCTTTCGTGCAGATTCCGGGATACTCATCAGCAATCATCGTCAACAGTCTGGCTTATGGGGATATTCTATTTCGGGCGACTTACCCATTGTTCTTTTAAAAATTGAGAGCCAGGAAAACATAGAGTTGGTAAAGCAAATGATTCAGGCGCATGGCTACTGGCGGGTAAAAGGGTTGGTGGCGGACCTCGTTATCTGGAATGAAACGCATGATGGCTACAGGCAGGCATTTCAAAATGATATCCAGGCGCTTATTCCGGCTGATTTGAATGGAGGCAAAGGAGGCATTTTTCTAAGAACATCTGACCAGATCTCAAATGAAGACCGTATATTATTTCAATCTGTGGCCAGGATCATCATTGCTGATAGTGGAGGAACATTAGCCGATCATGTTAATCGGAAAGAGATTGCAAAAGTCCCAATACCATTTATAGAAAAATCCCAATCGAATCCAATTTCCCTGTTGCACATTGTGGCGCCAAAAGATCTTATTTTTTTTAATGGCCTGGGAGGATTTTCTGAGGATGGAAAAGAGTATGTTATTATTGCGGATAACAAAAATAAAAC
>JALYVO010000039.1 GCA_030853195.1 Bacteroidota bacterium
AATCCCGGCGTGCTCGATAATTTTACTTTTTTATTTTTAGCGCAAGGCGGAAGAAAAACCAGCGCTCAGAAATTAGATAAGAACGAAATTCTGGAAGTAGAAAAAATTTCTTTGCCAGAATTAAAAGCACTTTTTCTTGAGAATAAAATTGTTCAGTCACTGCATGCGAATTGTATTTTTTACGCACTCAGAGAAATGGGAATGTTGTGATCCTCTCACAAGCAAAAAAGTAGAAAATCATATTTCTCTTAGAAAAAAAAATCTAAAATTGGCATAAGCTAAAAAATAGAAATTTTACATTATTCAAAGCATGGGAATGAAATTTTTTCATCTTGCTTCTCTCTATATTTGTAGCAAAGAAAAATATTTTAATCATCAGCAATACCGTTTCCATATTAAGCAATCCTATCGAATATTTAAAAGGCGTCGGCCCGCAAAGAGGTGATCTCTTAAAAAAAGAAGCGGGCATCTTTGCCTTCAATGATCTGCTTCATTATTTTCCGTTCAGGCATATAGACCGCACACAAATTACACCAATCAGTAAAATCGATGGCAATACAGAATACGTGCAGGTTTTGGGTAAAATTACTTCTATAGAAACATTGGGTGAAAAATATGGCAGAAGGCTTGTCGCGACACTTTACGACGGCACGGGAGAACTGGAATTAGTATGGTTCCAGGGGATCAGTTGGGTAGAAAAAACTCTAAATATTGGGGCAGGATTTCGCGTATTCGGCAAAGCTGGTTTCTTTATGAACAACCCGCAAATCACTCATCCTGAAATGGAATTGGTTTCGGAAGAAAATAAAGAAACCAGGAATTTTTTGGAGCCGATTTATCCCAGCACAGAAAAATTAAAGGCAAGAAGCATGGGCGGCCGCCAAATGGCGAAATTTACTTTTTCGCTTTTGCAATTACTTTCTGAAAAAGACGTTCCTGAAAATATTCCTGCAAATATTTTAGAAAAATTCAGATTGGTAAAAAGATTTGCCGCTTTTAAAAACATTCATTTTCCTGCTTCGCAGGAAGATTACGAAAATGCGGTGAGAAGAATAAAGTTTGAAGAACTTTTTTTATCGCAATTGCGTATGGGCTTATTGCGTTTCAAAAGACATTCATTTTCCAAAGGATTGGTATTTGAAAAAGTGGGAGATTTTTTTAATGATTTTTACAATCATCACAAGCCTTTTGAACTAACCGGCGCACAAAAAAGAGTGCTTAAAGAAATAAGAAAGGATTTGGGAAGTGGCAAGCAAATGAACCGGCTTTTGCAGGGCGATGTAGGAAGCGGAAAAACTATGGTAGCGCTTATGACGATGCTGATTGCAGCAGATAATGGATACCAAAGTTGCTTCATGGCGCCCACGGAAATATTGGCGCGCCAGCATTTTGAAAGCCTGAAAACCATGCTGGATAATATTCCTGTTAAAGTCGGCATTCTAACCGGTTCGTCAACGGCAAAAGAAAAACGGCAAATATTAAAAGAATGTGCCGAAGGAAGTATGCATATTATCACCGGCACGCACGCTCTGATAGAAGATACCGTTCAATTTAAAAATCTTGGGCTTGCGATTGTTGACGAGCAGCATCGTTTCGGCGTGGCGCAAAGGGCAAAGCTTTGGAAAAAGAATGAAATCAATCCGCATATTTTAGTGATGACAGCGACACCGATTCCGCGCACGCTGGCGCTTACGGCTTACGGCGATTTGGATTACAGCGTTATGGACGAAATGCCTCCGGGCAGAATTCCAATAATAACGGTGCACCGAATGGAATATGCACGCCCGCAGGTGATGGATTTCATCAAATCTGAAATAAAGAAAGGCCGCCAGGCTTATATTATTTACCCATTGATTGAAGAATCTGCCAGGCTCGATTTTGAAAACCTGATGAAAGGCTATGAGGAAGTGAAGGCTTATTTCCCCGAACCGCAATTCTATATAAGCATGGTCCACGGCCGCCAGAAAGCTTTGCTGAAACAAACCAATATGAATCGCTTCATAACGGGTGATACCAATATAATGGTTTCCACAACCGTGATAGAAGTGGGCATAAACGTTCCAAACGCGAGTGTGATGCTCATAGAAAGCGCTGAAAAGTTTGGGCTTCCCCAACTCCACCAATTGAGAGGAAGGGTGGGGAGGGGAAATGAAAAAAGTTATTGCATTCTTTCCACAAAAGTAAAATTATCGGCAGATGCCAAACAGCGCCTGAAAATAATGTGCGAAACAAATGATGGCTTCAAAATCGCGGAGAAAGATTTAGAGATTCGTGGCCCCGGGGATATAGAGGGAACAAGGCAAAGCGGGTTACTTAATTTTAAACTGGCAAATATTATTGAAGATAAAAAAATATTGGAATCAGCCCGCAATGCGGCGGAAAAAATTATTGAAGAAGACGCTACTCTTTCTTCGGCAGATAATTTGTGTTTGAAGCATTACCTCGGAATGCAAAAAGGAAAAACTGCGTGGAGTAAGATCTCGTAAATTTAATTTTAAATTTAAGATTGTTAATTACATACTAAATAGAACATCAAAATTTATTTTCCGTACTTCTGATGTGATTGTTTCGTAAATTTAGATCAGGTTTTCTGAATAGAGAAATTAAACATTTCATTAAACTTTCTTGTTCGTTTTCATTCAAAGAATTAAAATTTTACCCTTGAGAATTTTCAGGCATTATCCTTTTATCCTTTCACTTCTATTTGTAACATTTTTTGTTACTGACAATTTATTTGCCCAGGTAGAATTTATTGAAAATAAAGGCCAGTGGGATTCCCGCGTAAAGTTTATGAGCCATGCCGGCGATGGTTCTTTTTTTTTGCAGGAAAAAGGGTTTACCATCTCGCAGTTCAGCTCTAAGGATGTAGAAGCAATAATTGACAAGAGGCATGGAATAGAAACAAAACTGGATGGCAATGCGAAAACAAAAAATAAAAAATTGCGTGCTCACTCTTATTCTGTAGAATTTCTAAATGCGCTCACCCCACAGATTTTGCCTGATAAGCCAATTTCTACATTTAACAACTATTTTATTGGCAACGATAAAAGCAAATGGGCATCTAATTGCAGGATATTTATGGGAGTTACTTATCAAAACGTTTATCCCGGGATTGATATTCGTTATTATGTAGACGGCGGAAAAAATCTGAAATATGATTTTATTGTTCATCCCGGTGCAGATGTAAATAACATCGCAATGAAATATTCAGGTGCAGATAAAATTGACGTAAAAAGCAGGCAACTGGTTATTTCAACACCTCTCGGGAAGAGTAAAGAGCTGGAGCCTTATACTTACCAGGTAATTAATAATACACGCCAGGAAGTTGAATGCCGTTATGTCGTTTCCGGAAATGTTGTAAAGTTTAAAGTAAAGAATTATTCGCCCGATCAGACATTGATCATTGACCCGACAGAAATATTTTTTAGTTATTCCGGAAGTACCGCTGATAATTGGGGATTCACTGCAACATATGGCCCTGATGGGTCTTTTTATGGAGGAGGAATTGTATTTGGAACAGGATTTCCTACATTAAATGGCCCATCTTATGATCAGACATTTAATGGAACTTTTGATATCGGGATCATTAAATTATCACCTGATGGAAGAAGGAAAATATATGCAACGTATATCGGCGGATCAAAAGAAGAACAACCGCACAGCCTCGTTGTAGATCAGCAAGGAAACCTTATATTGGCTGGCAGATCTAATTCTCCTGATTATCCTACCACAGTTCCTGTCGTTGGCAATGATGGAAAAGGTGGTGATTGGGATATAGTTGTTACTAAATTAAACTCCACGGGAACCGCCTTAATTGGCTCTATGAAAATCGGGGGCACGAGTAATGATGGCGTTAATATTGCCGATGAAACCGGCCCGCGAGGACTTAATTCACTCAAAAGAAATTATGGTGATGACGCCCGCAGTGAGGTATTGCTCGATGCTTCTAATAATATTTACGTTGCGTCCTGCACTTCTTCAACAGATTTTCCAACAACTGCGGGTGCATTTCAAAGAAAAAACAATGGAATGCAGGATGGCGTTGTGCTGAAGCTTAATCCGGATTGTAACGGAATTTTATTCAGTACTTATCTTGGTGGCAGTAAAAACGATGCGGCTTATGTATTGGCATTGGGAGGTAATAATAATATTTATGTAGCCGGAGGCACAGCAAGTGATGATTTCACAGGCATCTCAAAGGCAGGAGTAGTTAAGCCATTTTATTCTACTCCCGGCAATGAAAAATCCGATCCATGTGATGGTTTTATAATAGAATTGAATAATACAGGCTCTGCAGTAGCGAGAGGTACTTACATTGGGACAGGTTCTGCGGATCAGATATATGGAATTGAAACTGATAAATTTGGATACATCTATGTAATGGGTACTTCAGAAGGAAACATGCCTGTTATCAATGCCCTTTATTTCGTTCCCGGTGCCAAGCAATTTATTTCAAAGTTAGAGCCCACTCTCAATAAATTTGATTATTCCACTGTCTTCGGCTCACCACCCCCAAATTCAAACGTACCCAATATCTCCCCGACCGCATTCCTGGTAGACAGATGTCAAAATGTATACGTTTCCGGCTGGGGAGGAAAATCGAATGACGGATTTTCAAATGGTAGTACAAAGGGAATGCCTACAACACCCGGAGCCATTAAACCGCAAACAGATGCATCGGGGAGTGATTTTTATTTTTTCGTAATGGAGAAAAATGCAACTTCACAATTGTACGGAACTTTTTTTGGACAGGAAGATCCACCGATTGGGGTAAGTAACCCACTTACATTTGGAGATCATGTGGATGGCGGCACGAGCAGATTCGATCGTAATGGCGTAATTTATCAGGCTATGTGTGCGAATTGCTTCCGAACGGTCCCATTTTTGGGAACTCCGGGAGCCTGGTCTCAAACTGATCAAGCGGTTGGCAATAATGGCCAATGTAATTTAGGGATGTTGAAAATAGCAATGAATTTTGCCGGAGTTCAGGCATCCCTGCGTGCTTCAATTGGCGGAGTTTCAAATGATACAGTTGGCTGTGTTCCTCTGCGAGTTGATTTTTTGGATACTCTCAATAAAGGAAAATTATATTATTGGAGTTTTGGTGATGGCGCCGGGGATACTACTGTTTCACCCGCTAACTCACATGTTTATATCAATACGGGCATTTACCGCGTTCGCCTTATTTCTATTGACAGCGCTACCTGTAATATTTCTGATACAGCGTACAAATCAATCCGCGTCGGAAATAATAAAGCAAATCTTGATTTTATCTCGCAGAAATTGCAGCCATGCACCAATCTCAGTTATAGCTTTATAAATACGTCTTCGCCCACCTTTGGGAGTTTTAATCCAAATATATTTACATGGGATTTTGGAGATAATACGGCACCTGTTATGCAAAGCCAAAGCCCGCCTGTAACTCATACTTATGCTGGCGCGGGAACTTACCAGGTAAAACTTACAATAAACGATACTACATTTTGTAATTCACCTGCTGATACGGTGAAAACCATAAGGCTTTCTCCGCAGGTTCAGGCCTTATTTACTACGCCGGGCCGCGGTTGTGTTCCTTATAACGCGGTCTTTGCTAATAATTCTTTGGGTGGGCTTAATTTTTCCTGGGATTTTGGAGATGGAACTAGTTCTTCTGAAGTTACTCCCACTCACTTATACAATAATGTCGGTACTTATATTGTGAAATTAAGAGCATATGATTCTACTTCCTGCAACAAAATAGATTCCGCATCCTTTACAATTGTAGTAAGTCCGATACCAACGGCGGCGTTCACCTACAATCCAATCAAACCACAGGAAAACACGATAACTAATTTTGTCAATAATTCTATTAATGCTACGAAATATCTTTGGAATTTCGCCGATGGCGACACTTCCACTGAAGTAAATCCCCAACATTTGTTCGATGCGACAAATACCTATAATGTTTGCCTGAAAGCTTCTAACGATGCCGGTTGCAGCAATGATACCTGCATAAATGTCCGTGCATTGATTAAACCATTATTTGATGTTCCGTCAGCATTTACTCCGGGAAGATTTGGTGTAAACGGAAGAATAAGGGTTGAGGGATTCGGTATCGCAGAAATGAAATGGTCAATTTACAACAGGTGGGGACAAAAAGTATATGAAACAAATAACAGGAAAAGTGCCTGGGATGGTACTTTTAACGGAAAACTGCAGCCGATGGACGTTTATGCATACACACTGGAGGTAACTTTTTCTGATGGGACTAAAGTTAAAAAGACAGGCGATATTACTTTATTGCGATAAATAATTTTATTATGTCAAGTTTTTTAAAAATATTAATGGTCTGCACTGCAATATCTGTTGTGCAATATGGCTATAGCCAGGATTTACATTTTTCACAATTTTTCAATAATCCTTTGCTTACGAATCCCGCCAATACAGGCTTCATACCTGATGCAGATTACCGCCTCGGAGCATCGTATAGAAATCAATATTCCAATATTATGACGGTTCCCTACCAAACCATGAGTATTTTTGGAGATGCACAAGTTTTTAGAAATAAAATTGAAACCGGCTGGCTCGGTTTGGGTGGCGTTATCTTGCATGATGTAGCTGGCAGCGGCAGCCTCACTTCTACCAAAATTTATGGTTCAGTTTCTTACCATCAGATGCTCGGCCTCAGCAGTTTGCTTACTGCTGGCTTCAATGTGGGATGGGCTAATAAAAGAATTGACCAGAGTAAGCTTACTTTCCCTGATCAGTTTGATGGTCATTTTTTTGATGGCACTTTGCCCACATCTGTTGTGTTAATCAACAATAATGTAAGCTATTTCGACATGCAGGCAGGCCTTAACTACGCTTATTTTCCTACGGAAGATATTTATATTAATGCCGGCTATTCTATTCAACATGTTAACCAGCCGAAAGAAACTTTTTTTGAAGACAATGGAAACAGCGCCCTGGCCATGCGTCACATTGGTTTTTTAAATGGGATTTTTAAAGCGAATGAAAATGTAATTGTTAATCCCAATATATATTACACAACACAGGCAAAATCAAGCGAACTCGTTTTTGGATTAAATGCAGCTTATAATCTTTCCGGCGATGGCTCTAAACAAATTATCGCTGGATTATATTATCGCTATGGAGATGCATTTGTGCCAATGGTTGGGTTGGAAATAGATAATATACGGTTTAGTTTCAGCTATGATGTGACAACTTCATCTCTCCGTAATTTCAATAATTCATATGGCGCTTCAGAATTTAATATTTTGAAAAAAGGATTTTACAGCGATTATAATGGAGACAGAAAACAATCTCTTTGCCCAACTTTTTAAGTTTCTTTTTTTAAACTGAAGCCATAATCTCAACAAAAAACCTATATTGAAGATCATCAATGCAAATGTATTTTTGCATGAAAGATTTTTAGATCAGCGCAATCATTCAATCAGAAAATTATGAGTAAAAAAATTGCCATCATTGGTGGCGGAAACCTGGGAACTGCCATCGCAGAAGGATTATTGAAAAGTAAATTCTGCGAAGCCTCAGACATTATTATTACCAAAAGAAAAATTGAAACGCTTCAGAAATTGAAAGATCGTGGAGTAATAGTAACCAGCGACAATAGCGATGCTGTACGAAATAGTGAATTGGTTATTCTTGCCGTAAAGCCTTACCAGGTAAGCGATGTATTGAATAGTTTTAAAAAAGAACTTTCTGCAAAACATATTTTGGTATCAGTAGTTACGGGAGTCCTCATAAGCGAAATTGTAGAAATTATCAATAAAAAAATACCGGTTGTAAGAGCTATGCCCAATACAGCAATCGCCATCCAGGAAAGTATTACCTGTTTAAGCTTCACCAATGCCACTGATGCACAAATTAATTATGTAAAAAAATTATTTACCACTTTAGGTAAAGTGACTGTAATTGATGAAAAATTAATGGAAGCAGCAACAGTGCTTGGCGCGTGTGGCACTGCTTATGCCATGCGATACATTCGCGCCAATATTCAAGGCGGCATTGAAATTGGTTTTGATGCAGCGACCGCAAATCTGATTGCAGCGCAAACTGTAAAAGGCGCGGCAGAATTATTACTTCAAAAAGGAACTCACCCGGAACAGGAAATTGATAAAGTAACTACACCCAAAGGTTGCACTATCGCGGGATTGAATGAAATGGAGCACAATGGTTTCAGCTCTTCATTAATAAAAGGAATTGCTGTTAGCTATAAAAAAATTGCAAAAAGTTGAGATAGTTGAAGAGTTGAGCATTGAGGCCTTAGAAGTTTACAACTTTGACCATTAACCATTGTCCATTCACTTCAGTTAATCAATTTTAAAAATTCTTCTTTTTTTCTTCTTGCTACATCAATAATTTCATCATTTTGCATGATTACCTGGCCACCATCGCCGCGAATATATTTTTTTATATAGCTTAAATTGATAAGGTGCGAATTGTGAATACGGTAAAAGCGATACGGTAATAATATCTCCTCAAAATCTTTCAGTAACTTGGTTACCAAAAAAGATCTTCCATCGGTAAAAAAGATCTTGCTGTAATTGGAACTGGATTCAATTCGCAATATGTCTTTTATTTCAATAAACTCAACTCCTTCGCTTGTAGATATAGTTATCTTATCATTTTGTGACCTTGAATCAGAAAGATTCTGCCTCAATACTTCTAGTTTTTCAGGTGTTTGTTTTCCCTGGTCTTTGAATAATCTTGCGACGCAATTTTGTAAATCTTTTATTGCAATGGGCTTTACCAAATAATCAAAAGCGCTGATGCGGACGGCGTCAATTGCATAAAGATTATATGCAGTAGTAAAAACAATATCGAAATCTTTTTCTTTTATTTTTTCCAGCATTTTGAAACCATTCATTCTCGGCATTTCTATATCTAAAAAAATTACATCAGGATGATGGTGCTCTATTAGTTTGATGGCTTCTTCAGGTGTTTGTGTGGAAGCGATAATATCTATATCCGGGCAAAAATCTGTAATTTTTTGTTCCAGGTTTTGCAGGCTTGGAAGTTCATCATCCACGAGTATTGCTTTTAATTGTGCCATGCTCATTAATTAAATCTTTTTTTAGTTGAAAAACTTGTTCATACGGCTTTTATTTTTACGCAAACTCTTGTTCCCGCTGGTTCATTATTATGATCGTGAAGGTCGCTGATATTCACTTCTCCTTCTCCATTTTGCTGTAGATTGAATATGTTTATTCTTTCCTGCGTAAGGCTTAGTCCCAGGCTTTTATGAAAGGGCTTGTTATGATTTTTGTATTTTTCGGATTGTTCCCGGCCAATTCCGTTATCTTCTATAGTATAAAAAATATAGCCATTTTCCAGAGTAGCAAATAAATATAATTTCAAAGAAGGCGATTCGCTTTGTGATAATCCATGTATGATGGCATTTTCCACGTAAGGCTGTATCAGCAATGCTGGCACTTTATAATCTCCATTTAAAAGATTAGGATCAATGGTTGCTTTAAAACTGAATTTATTATTAAAACGCAATTGCTCCAGCTCCACATAAAGATTTATTCCTTCAAGGTCTTTTAAAAAAGGAACCAGTTCTGATCGGCTGCTGAGCAAAATAATCCTTATCAATGCTGAAAATTTATTAAGATATTCGATCGCTGTTTCCTTTTCATTGCGCATCATGAAATTTTCAATTCCATTAAGACTATTGAAAATGAAATGTGGATTCATTTGTGAGCGCAAGGATTGCATTTGTGTTTCAGCAATTTTCTGTTTGAAAGAAGACTCTGCACGCTTCTTTTTCGATTGAATATTTTTATAAATAAAAAATGCGGTTGTAATAATGAGAACCAGTAAGATTAAAGAAATCAACAATAAAGCGTTTTTAAAAATAAGATCCCTTCTTTGTATTTGAGCCAGTTCCACTAAATGGCGGTTTTCAATTTCTTTGCGTTTGATCATCCAGTCAGATTCATTAATGATCACATTTCGTTTGTTGTTTTCCGAGAATAAAGAATCGTTGGCAATCCGGTATATGCGATAATAAACTAAAGAAGAATCCTTATTCTTTTTTGAATCATAAACAGATGTAAGCAGTTCTGCGGAATGGGCAACACCTTCTGTATAGCCTGTACTTTTTGCAAAATTATAAGCACTGTCAAGCAATATTATTTTTCTTGCGGTTGAAATATTATTTAAGTATTCAACCTCTGCTATATAGACCTGGAAGATATTTCTGGTGTCGCCCTGGAGCTTTGCATTTGCCATTGCCACGTTAAAATAAAATAAAGCCGAATCCGTATGATTTGCAATAGCATGCAACTTTCCAAAACCAAGATCGTATAATGAGTATATATAGCTTTCATTAGCCATTAATGCATAAGCCATCCCTAAATCCAGGTTTGCTTTGGCTTTTTGGTAAAATTTTTCTTTTAGATCGCACTGTTGTAATAATTCATAATTAATGGCTACACCCCGCCATGCTTTTAATTTTTTATTGAGAAAAATAGCTTGCCTGGCATATTGCCTGCACTTTTCAAAATCATTCAGCGCCCTGAAATTATCACCTACATTGTTAAGCGAAACAGCCTTCAGGCGAAGCGCTCCGCAAGCTTCAGCATAATCTATCGCCATAAAGTAAGCACTGTTACTAGCATCAAAATTTGCAGAATTAAAAAGCAGAATTCCAACGTTTATTTTAGCAAGCGATTTTCCATAAGTGAAATTGAGGCTATCACTCAGGCTCGAAACTTTTTCATAATATTCAAAAGATCTTTTTATATCATTTTCGCTGAGCCGGTAGCTTATTCTGTGCAGCGTCAAAATGTATTCCGAATCAATTTGAGGATGAACCTTAATCCATTTCATAAGGCTGTCTATAACTTTTGTTTGGGCAACTATTCCCTGGCTGAGGCAAAGAAGGAAGGCCAGAATAATATTAAAATATCGGTTTGGCAAAAGCGGGAGTTATTTAATTTCAAAATAAAAGAATCAATTTTTATATTCTTGATTTCTTTCACCTGTAAAAATAACGGTTAAGATCCCTAAATTTAAAAATAGTTCCTTATTGGAAAGTATGGTTTAGTAAATGGCGGCAAAACAAATGCAAATGGTAAAAAGTTATGATTAATTAAGGAATAGATTGAAAGAAGAATATCCACTTTCAGGCTTTCCAGAAGAAAAATAATCTAAATTATTGATCTGACTAAAGAATCAAAAAGTTTCTGTCTGATACAGCTAAATAAGTGATCTTATAAAAAAGGGAATAAACTATATTTTGGTTTATGACAGTTAAATCTTTTTCGAATAGAGATATAACATTCATCCTTAAACGACAATTAATTCTTAAATTTTTTGCTAACAACAATTTAGTTTTTTATCTCTCTAATAAATGAAATTATTTTTTCAGACGCGCCAGCATTTTTATAAACATAATTTTTAGCGGCAGCGCCTTTTGATAATAATTCTTCTGAATTGTTCAATAAATTGTTGACCACTTTTTCAAGCTCCAGGGCGTTTTGAATAGGGATCGCGCCGGAGCAATTGATCAATTCCTCAGCTTCAAAATTCTTATCAATTTCCGGCCCGAAAATTACCGGTTTGCCATACACTGCTGCTTCTAAAATATTATGAAGCCCGTCATTTCCAAAACCTCCGCCAACATAGGTAATCGTTGCATATTGATACAAGCGGGCAAGCATTCCGATGTTATCAATGATGAGGCAGGCCGGTTGTCCGTGGCCTGTTGCCTGTTGCCGGTTTTCCATCCATTCAGAATAAAAAACAGAACCCGGAAATTCCTTCTTCACATCCGTCATGTTCTCCGCATTTATCTCATGCGGCGCCATGATGAATTTTATTTCAGGATGTTGTTTTACAAAATGAGTCCATACTACTTCATCATCTTCCCAGGTGCTTCCGGCAACGATCACTCTATTGTTTCCACAAAATTCAGGTATGCCAATTACATTCGTAAAATTTTCAGCAATGTCAATCACACGGTCACATCTTGTGTCTCCTGAAACGGTAATTTTGTCTTCATTAATGAATTTTTGCAATTGCTTTTTTGAATCTGCATTTTGCACAAAAAAGTGTGTAAAACAGGTTAGCATATTTCTATAAAAACCACCATACCATTTAAAGAAAACCTGGTTATTTCGATAAACTCCGGATATTAAAAGCACCGGAATATTTTTTCTTTTCAGTTCCTTTAAATAAAAATGCCAGTATTCATATTTTATCCAAAGTGCCAGATCTGGTTTCAAAATGCCGATCCATTTTTTTGCATGTGCATCAGAATCCATCGGCAGATAAAAAACATTTTTAAATTCTTTATTATTTTTTACAATTTCATAACCCGATGGAGAGAAAAAGGTAATTACAATTGTGGCCTCTGGAAACTCATTTTGTAGTTTTTGTAAAACCGAGCGGCCTTGTTCAAACTCACCAAGGCTGGCACAATGCATCCAGATTGTTTTTGCATGCTCAGCGGATTGCATAAATTCCTGCAATTGCTCAAAAACATTTATTCTGCCCCTGATCCACAATTTTGCTTTTTGGTTCCAAAACGAAACGCAGAAAATGCCAGCTTTGTAAATGATTAAGAAAAGATGGTAAAATACGATCAAATGTTAATTAATTTAATCACAAACTTAATCCCTAATTTCTAATTCCATTTTCTCTCCAATCCCTATCTTTGCACGCATTTTAAAAAAAAATAGATGAGGCCTTTACAAATGGTTGATTTAAAGCAGCAGTATCTCAACATCAAAGATGACGTAGATGCAGCAATCGCAAATGTTTTAGACAGTTCAATTTTTATTGGCGGGCCGCAGGTAAATGATTTTTCAAAAAACCTTGCAAAATATTTAGGAGTAAAGCATGTAATTCCCTGTGCCAATGGAACTGATGCGCTCCAAATCGCTATGATGGGGCTTGGCCTTGAGCCTGGAGATGAAGTGATCACGCCTTCTTTTACATATGTAGCCACTACAGAAGTGATCGCCTTATTAAAGTTGAAGCCTGTTTTTGTAGAAGTAAACACGAAAACTTTTTGTGTAGATCCCGAAGCGATAAAGAAAGCCATCACGCCAAAAACAAAAGCGATCGTCCCGGTTCATTTATATGGACATTCTGCAGAGATGGAAGAAATAATGGCGATCGCCAATGAGCATAATTTATTTGTGATAGAAGATAATGCACAAGCCATCGGTGGCGATTATACTTTTAAAGATGGCTCTACAAAAAAATCCGGAAGTATTGGCACTATTGGCTGCACATCTTTTTTTCCAAGTAAAAATTTAGGTTGTTATGGAGATGGCGGCGCAATATTTACAGATCACGATGAGCTCGCGGAGAAATTAAAAATGATTGCCAACCACGGGCAGAAGACAAAGTATTATCATGACATGGTTGGCTGCAATTCAAGGCTGGATGCATTGCAGGCAGCAATATTAAATATCAAATTACCGTTATTGGACAAGTATATTGATGCAAGAAGAAAAGCGGCTGATTTTTATGATAAGGCTTTTGCCGGCAATAAAAAAATAACAACTCCTTATCGCGCTGATTATTGCAAACATGTTTTTCATCAATACACATTGATCCTTGAAAACGTAGACAGAGATGGGCTTTCGGAGTTTTTAGCTGAAAATAATATTCCTTCAATGATCTATTACCCGGTGCCGGCACATAAGCAGAAAATGTTTGCGTCATTTGGCGGTGCAGATTTTAATTTGGAAAAAACAGACTGGCTTACACACAGAGTGATATCCTTACCGATTCATACAGAGCTTGATGAAGAACAACAAAATGTGATCGCTCAGAAGGTTTTAGAATTCGTAAATAAATAGAAATGAACATTGCAGTGATTGGAACGGGTTATGTTGGTTTGGTTACCGGAACCTGCTTTGCGGAAACTGGTAATATGGTTACCTGTGTTGATATTGATGAAGAAAAAGTGAAGAAATTATCTTCAGGAAAAATAACAATTTACGAACCTGGCCTTGAAAAAATTTTCCAGAGAAATGAAAAAGAAGGAAGATTAAATTTCACCACATCACTTGGTGATGGAATCAAAAATGCTAAAATCATTTTTCTGGCATTGCCTACCCCCGCAAATGGCGACGGCCATGCCGATTTGAATTTTGTATTAAATGTTTCTGAAAATATTGGAAAGCTTTTACAAAAAAATGATTATAAAATTATAATTAACAAAAGCACGGTGCCTGTTGGAACTTCAGAAAAAGTGAGGGAAATAATTTTGAAAAATGCTGAAGCAGCGGGCATCAAAAAGGCAGAAGAATTATTTGATGTGGTAAGCAATCCGGAATTTTTGCGCGAAGGCGTTGCAGTTGATGATTTTATGAAACCTGATCGCGTGGTGATCGGAACTTCTTCTGAAAAATCTAAAAAACTACTAGGCGAGTTATATGCGCCTTACGTCAGGCAGGGAAACCCGATTATTTATATGGATGAAAAATCTGCTGAGCTCACTAAATACGCTGCTAATGCGTTTCTTGCTACAAAAATTTCTTTTATGAACGAGGTGGCGCAATTGTGTGAAAGGCTGGGCGCTGACGTAGATATGGTGAGAAGAGGAATTGGAAGCGATGAAAGAATTGGAAAAAGATTTTTATTCCCCGGCATTGGTTATGGCGGCAGTTGTTTTCCAAAAGATGTAAAAGCATTAACGAAATCTGCGCAGCAAATTAATTATGATTTTAAGATCCTCGAAGCAGTGATGAAGGTAAATGAAAATCAAAAAATTCATCTGTTGCCAAAAATTAAATCTTATTTCAAAAACGATTTACAAGGAAAAAAAATCGCACTCTGGGGTTTGGCTTTCAAGCCAAATACAGATGATATCCGCGAAGCTCCCGCATTGAAAATAATAGAAGAATTAATAAACGCAGGCGCCTCTGTTACTGCTTACGATCCTGAAGCGATGGAGAATGTAAAAAGAGAGATAAGCCAAAAAATAGTTTTTGCCGTTAATCAATACGAAGCGCTCGATAACGCGGATGCATTGGTCATAGCAACAGAATGGAGCGAATTCAGGACGCCGGATTTTTCAAAAATGAAATCGCTTTTAAAAACCCCTGTTATTTTCGATGGCAGGAATCTTTTTGAATTATACCAGATGGAAGATTGCGGATTTCATTATGAAAGCGTGGGAAGAATCGTGGTTAATTAGTCAATTTGCTTAGATGGTCTAAAAATTATTTGAAAGAAATGTAATTCTTAATTAGTGAATAAAATCGTGTTTAAAAAAACGAATTAATTGGTTGAATAAAATAATGACAATAAAAAATTCGCTTCCTGATCAGAAATTTTCTTCTTCCCCATCGCGATTAGGGAGCAGAATTCTCATCACCGGCGCCGCCGGCTTTTTAGGATCTCATCTTTGTGATAGATTTATCAAGGAAGGAATGCAGGTTATTGGCATGGATAATTTAATAACGGGAGATTTAAAAAATATCCAGCATCTTTTTAAGCTTGAAAATTTTGAATTTTATCATTGCGATGTTTCTAAGTTTATTCATGTTCCGGGCAGGCTCGATTATATTTTGCATTTCGCATCACCTGCAAGCCCGATTGATTATTTAAAAATTCCTATTCAAACTTTAAAAGTGGGTTCACTTGGAACGCATAATTGCATGGGCCTGGCGCTTGCAAAAAAAGCAAGAATTTTAGTGGCATCTACGAGCGAAGTTTATGGCGATCCATTGGTCCATCCACAGGCGGAAGATTATTGGGGAAATGTAAACCCTGTCGGCCCGCGTGGTGTTTATGATGAAGCAAAGCGTTTCCAGGAAGCCATCACAACCGCATACCATTCATTTCATGGCTTAGATACCAGGATCGTAAGAATATTCAATACTTACGGCCCTCGCATGAGACTCAATGATGGAAGGGCTTTGCCTGCATTCATCGGCCAGGCTTTGCGTGGAGAAAACCTGACTGTTTTTGGCGATGGCACACAGACCAGAAGTTTTTGTTATGTAGATGATTTGATAGAAGGAATTTATCGTTTACTGATGAGCGATTATTCAATGCCCGTAAATATTGGCAACCCGGATCAAATAACTTTAAAAGAATTTGCAGAAGAAATAATCGCGCTTACCGGCACAAGCCAGAAAATAGTTTTTACGCCTTTGCCGCAGGATGATCCTAAACAAAGGCAACCTGATATAACCAAAGCAAAAGAACTTTTAGATTGGGAGCCTAAAGTAAGCAGGTCAGAAGGTTTGAAAATAACTTATGAATATTTCAAATCTTTGCCGCAGGAAGATTTGTATAAATTGCCAAAAGAGTTTGAAAGTAAGTTTAAGGTTGAGAGTTGAGAGATTTAGAAAGTTCAGATGATTTAGAATGATTCGTAATTACATTCAAAAATTAGTTTTAAAAAAATTTGTGTGATAAAAATAAAAAAATATGTACCAGGAATTATTAGATAAAAAAAAGAAGCTTGCCGTAATCGGTTTAGGTTATGTAGGACTGCCAATTGCGCTGGAATTTGCAAAGAAAATTTCAGTAATTGGTTTTGATATCAGTGCCGACAGAATAAAATTGATGAAGAATGCCATTGATCCAAGCAACGAGCTGGAATCATCTGCTTTTACGGATTGCGATATTGAATTCACGGATAGTTTGGAAAAATTACGCGAAGCTAATTTCTTTATAGTAGCAGTGCCCACTCCAGTAGATCATGATAATATTCCAAACCTGGTTCCTGTTATTAAAGCCAGCGAAACAATCGGAAAAGTAGTTAAGAGAGATGACTACGTGGTTTTTGAAAGCACCGTATATCCTGGCTGTACAGAAGAAGATTGTCTTCCTGTGATTGAAAAATTATCAGGATTAAAATTTTGTTCAGATTTTAAATTAGGTTATTCACCGGAAAGAATTAATCCCGGAGATAAAGAACATACATTAAGCACTATCACAAAAGTCGTTAGCGGTTGCGATGCGGAAAGCCTTGACACTATCGCCAAAGTTTATGAGCTGGTTGTTGTCGCTGGCGTACATCGTGCGTCCTCAATAAAAGTTGCGGAAGCTGCAAAGATCATTGAGAACACTCAAAGAGATTTGAACATCGCTTTGATGAATGAGCTTTCTATTATTTTTGATAGAATGAACATTAATACTTTTGAAGTGTTGGAAGCAGCGGGAACAAAATGGAATTTCCTGAAATTTCAACCGGGCCTTGTAGGCGGCCACTGCATTGGCGTTGATCCATATTACCTCACTTACAAATCACAAAAATTGGGTTACGATTCGCAGGTGATCCTAGCTGGCCGTTCTATTAATGATGGCATGGCCGGTTACCTGGCGAAAAAAGTTTTACAGCATATTATCAAAAATAATGGCGAAGTAAAAAGTGCAAAAGTTTTGGTGATGGGCGCTACTTTCAAAGAAAACGTAAGCGACATCAGAAATTCAAAAGTCGCTGATGTAATTAAAGAATTAAAATCTTATTCTCTGCAGGTGCATGTTACGGATCCTCATGCCAGCAGCGATGAGCTGCAACATGAGTATGGCTTCGAACTTACTCAAAATCTTGCTAATGATTACGAAGCGGTAATCATCACCGTTCCGCATAAAGCGTATTTAAACATGGATGATTTTGCATTTGCCGAAATTACCAAGCCACATGCAATGATCGCCGATGTAAAAGGATTATATCGTGGAAAAATCTCAAGCCGGACTTATTGGAGTCTTTAAAAAATAATAAAAATAAATTGGATAAATTTCACCAACAGGATTTAAGCGCTTCTTCTTTTTTAATTACAGGAGGCGCCGGATTTATCGGAAGCCATATTGCGGAATATTTATTGAAAAATGGTGCGGGAAAAGTGAGAGTGCTTGATAATATGTCGAATGGTTTCAAATCTAATCTTGATATTTTACGAGCTTATGACGGGTTTGAATTTATTGAGGGCGACATCAGGGATATTGAAACATGTAGGAAAGCGTGTGAAGAAATTAATTATGTAAGTCACCAGGCTGCCTTGGGTTCTGTGCCGCGCTCTATTAAAGAACCTTCTAACACAAACGATAACAATGTTGGAGGATTTGTAAATATGTTGAAAGCGGCTGTTGAAAACAATGTCCGCCAGTTTGTTTACGCATCTTCTTCTTCGGTTTATGGTGATGAGCCGACTTTGCCTAAGAAAGAGGATAAGGTTGGTAACTGTTTGTCACCTTATGCAGTGAGTAAAAAAGTTAATGAATTGTACGCAGAAGTTTTTTCAAAAGTGTATAACATTCCTGTTTTAGGTTTTCGTTATTTTAATATTTTCGGCCCGCGACAGGATCCTGACGGTCCATATGCTGCAGTAATCCCACTTTTTGTAAAAGCGATCATGAATAAGACATCTGCTTTCATTAATGGCGATGGTGGCCAAACAAGGGACTTTACTTTTGTTGAAAATGCGGTGCAGATAAATATAAAAGGAATGCTTTCTAAAAATGATGAAGCAAAAAATAAAGTATATAATGTAGCCGTTGGCGAAAATTATTCTGTCAATTTTTTATACAACTCTATAAAAGAATATTTAAAGAGTGATATTGCACCAATTCATCGTGAGCCGCGCGAAGGAGATATCCGTAATTCACTGGCTGACATTTCTTTGGCAAAAAAATTGCTTGATTATGAGCCAACAACAAAATTTGAAAGAGGGCTTGTAAAAACGGTTGAATATTTTAAAGATTTATATTCCTCTGAAAAGCCATAAAGTAGTTTTTTAAAATAAGTGGCCGTAGAAAAAACGGCCACGCCAGCACGCCGCGGTAGTGTCCCCACAACCTGTAAGATAAAAGCAGTAATGTAGTTTTTAAACTTTTTTCAATGCCATTTATTACAACTGAATTTCCGGGATTATTAATTTTTGAACCAAAAGTGTTCCAAGACAACAGGGGATATTTTTTTGAAAGCTATAACAAAAAGATTTTTTCTGAAGGAGGAGTGGAAATAAATTTTGTGCAGGATAACCAGGCCAGTTCTGCTTTCGGGGTTATCCGCGGATTGCATTATCAATTAGATCCTTATGCGCAAACGAAGCTCATCAGGGTTTTAAGCGGTAAAATAATTGATGTTGCAGTTGACATAAGAAAAAATTCTCCTACTTATGGTAAGGCATACACGATTGAACTTTCTGCAGAGAATAAAAAACAATTTTTAGTTCCAAAAGGTTTTGCACACGGGTATTCTGTTATAAGTGAAACCGCTGAAGTGTTTTATAAATGTGATGAATTCTATCACAAGGAAAGTGAAGGCGGAATTGCATGGAACGACCCTGCCTTAAATATTGACTGGAATATTCCTATTGAAAATTGCACGGTCTCTGATAAAGATCAAAAATATCCTTTATTAGAAAGTTGTAAGAATAATTTTGTTTTTAAAGGATGATAAAATGGAAATCATGTCTTCTCAAAATTATACAATCACAATTTTGGTTACAGGAGCAAACGGCCAACTCGCCAACGAAATAAAGACTATTTCTGTTAAATTCCCATCTTATCAATTTTTGTTTACAACGAAAGATGAGCTTCCGATTGAAAATACAGAAGCGCTGAAATTATTTTTCAATAAATATCAGATTGATTACTGCATTAATTGCGCGGCTTACACAGCCGTTGATAAAGCCGAATCTGAGAAAGAAAAAGCGTTTCTTATCAATGCCGATGCTGTAGGAAAGTTAGCAGCTATTTGCAATGCGCATCAAACTAAATTGATTCATATTTCCACAGATTACGTGTATGACGGCAGCAAAGCAATTGCGTTAAAAGAAGAAGATGAAGTAGCTCCTTTAAATGTTTATGGCTTCTCAAAATTAAAAGGAGAAGAATTAGCGCTCAATAAGAATCCGTCTACGTTTATTATCCGCACATCATGGGTTTATTCTTCATTTGGGAATAATTTTGTAAAAACCATGTTGCGTTTATTCAAAGAAAAAGAGGAAATAAATGTAATTGATGATCAATATGGTTCTCCAACTTATGCAGCAGATCTTGCAAACATTATTTTAGTATTTATTGAACGAATGCAAAATGGTGAAACATTTTCGGGAATAGTGAATTATTGCAATGATGGAGTTACGACGTGGCACGAATTTGCAGAAGCCATTAAACAATTTGTAAAGAGTAATTGTAAAATAAATCCCATTCCCACATCATCTTACAAAACCGCTGCCATGCGGCCACAGTATTCAGTTTTAGACACTTCTAAAATTAAAGAAACGCTTCATTTGGATATTCCAGGTTGGAAAGAAAGTTTAGGAAAATGCTTGCAGGTATTGATTAAGATTTGACGACTTCAAAACGTTACAAAATCTATAAATTGCAACGCTGTATATGATAATTGTGTTTAAGAATTATATTTGTCATCAAATAAAAACAAAACTTCTTCTTATGAAATTTTTCAGGCTACTTATCTTATTTATTTTTGTATCTGCTTCTGCACTTTTTGCGCAGCAAAATCTGAATGAAAAATTACCAATTGATCCACAGGTCAAAATAGGAAAGCTTAGCAACGGCCTCACTTATTATATTCGCCAGAATAAAAAACCCGAGCAGAAAGTTGAATTGCGTTTGGTGGTAAATGCAGGCTCTGTTCTTGAAGATGATAACGAACAGGGATTGGCGCATTTAAGCGAGCACATGGCATTCAATGGAACTACGCATTTCAAAAAAAATGACATTGTTTCTTTTTTGCAATCCATTGGCGTTGGTTTTGGAAATGACCTGAATGCTTACACCGGTTTTGATGAAACAGTTTACATACTTCCTATTCCGACAGATAAACCTTCCAACATTGAAAAAGGATTTCAAATCTTAGAAGACTGGGCGCATAACGTAACTTATAAAAATGATGATATTGATGGCGAGCGTCCTGTCGTGCTTGAAGAAAGCCGCCTTGGCAAAGGAGCTGATGACCGGATGTTCAGGAAGATATATCCCCAGATGTTTTCAGGGTCCTTGTATGCAAACCGCCTTCCTATAGGGCTGGATAGTATTGTAAGAAACGCCAGTTATGATGTTGTGAAAAAGTTTTACAAAGATTGGTATCGCCCCGATCTGATGGCAGTTATTGTGGTTGGCGATATTGATCCCGCTAAAGCGGAAAGCCTGATAAAAGAACATTTTGAAGGCCTTAAAAATCCTGTTAATGAAAGAACAAGAATATCTCCGGTAGTTCCGCCTTATGGAAAAGATGTGGCAGAAGTGATCACCGATAAAGAAGCAACCAGCTATTCTTTCCAGGTTCATTATTCGGCAGAAAAAATACCGACCACAATTACACTTGCGGATTATAAAAATGATTTGGTAAAAGAGATTTTCTCAAATCTTTTAAATCAGCGCCTTCGGGAGCTTACTCAAAAAGAAAATCCTCCTTTCGTTTACGCATACGCTGGTTTCAATTCTTACGCCCGTGGGTACGAAGCTTTCAATGGTACTATCGGAACCGGAAATAATGATAATCTGGCAGGGCTTACCGCATTTGAAGAAGAAGTAGCAAGAGTAAAAAAATATGGTTTTACGAAGGCCGAGTTAGACCGCACAAAAAACGATATGCTCACTTCTATGGAAACAGCTTTTAAAGAAAAGAATAAAACAGAATCAGAAAATTATACGGAAGAATATATTCGTAATTTTTTAACCCAAGAACCGATACCTGGTATTGAAAAAGAAAATGCATATTATAAAGAACTGTTACCCGGGATTACAGTCGAAGATGTAAACGCAATTGGTAAAAAAATTAATAAGAATTCAAATGAATTTATAGCCTTAACCGGCCCCGAAGTAGCTGCCGGAAAAGCTTTGCCAACGGACGCAGAGCTTCTTGCTGTTTCTTCCTCAGTTGATAAAATGGACATTAAGCCTTATGAAGAAAAGGCGATTTCATCCTCATTATTAAATAAAACACCAAAACAGGGTAAAATTACCGGGATCAAAAAAAACACGGTTCTGGGCACAACAGAATTTACCTTGAGCAATGGAGTGTCGGTAACTTTAAAAACCACTGATTTTAAAAACGACCAGATATTGATGAGCGCCATAAGGCCCGGTGGTAAAAATAACTATGGGGAAAATGATAAATATAATGCAGAATACATGATTCCGGTAGTCAGCAGCATGGGCGTTGGCGATTTTTCTCCGGTTGATTTGAAGAAATCGCTTGCCGGTAAAACAGTAAATGTTCGTCCTGAATTTGGACCATCTTCAGAGGGGATGAATGGCAACAGTTCTGTAAAAGATGTAGAGTCTATGATGCAATTGATCTATTTATATTTCACAAATCCGCGGATTGATACAGGCTTATTCAAATCATTTGTTCAAAAAAACAAAGCGCAACTTGCATTTCTAAGCGCCAATCCGCAAGTGGTTTTCATTGATACATTATTCAAAGCGATGTATCATAACAGCCCTCTCGCGCCCATTGCAGTTCCGAAGCCAGAATATTTTGATCATATAGATCTTAACAGAGTAATGCAGATGTACAAAGAAAGATTTGGTGATGCAAATGAAATGCACTTCACTTTTGTAGGCAGTATCAATGAAAATGAACTTAAGCCTCTTTTGGAAAAATACATTGCAAGTCTTCCCGCTACTTCAAAAAAATTCAATTATGTTGATAATAAATTACGCACGGCTAAAGGAAAAGTTGATGTGAATGTATATAAAGGGACAGAACAAAAATCTCTCATCCTGGCGGTTTACAGCGGAGAAATACCCTATAGCGCTGCATTGGATTTGAAAGCGCAGGCCATCAGTGCAATTTTAAATATCAGGATCATTGAAGAATTAAGAGAAAAAATTCAGGGAATTTATGGCGGAGGAACACAAGCGCAATTTGAGAAAGTGCCTTATCCGAATTATTCATTCTTTCTCCAATTGCCATGCGGCCCGGAAAAAGTAGATACTCTTTTATATGCAGCAAATGCAGAAATTCAAAGCTTAATTAAAAATGGCCCATCAAAAGAAAATCTTGATAAAGTAAAACAACAATGGAAAGAGCAGCATAAAGTAAACTTTAAAGAAAACGGGACCTGGTTGTCAAAGCTTCAAAAATTTTATTTCCCCGGCGGTAATCCTGACTATTTTATTAATTACGAGAAATATGTAAATGCTTTAACGCAAAAAGATATTCAGGATGCGGCAAAATTATTACTGTCCACGCCAAATGTAGTTACAGGGATTTTGCGCCCTGAAAAGAAATAAATTAAGGACTGTCATAAGCCAAAATATAGAATTTCTATTTTTCATTACAAAAAATATTTAATAAGCCGGTAATACAAAACCTTTGGGCTTTATTCATTATTTTTTAAAGCACCCATCCGTACTATTCATTCCTCATTCACTCATTTCACTTCGTCATTTCGTAAAGCAATTTCCTCTGAACTTTATTATCCCTTTTATATGAAATGAAGAACCAATTAAGAAATCTGCAAAACGGATTGTACTAACAACAATTGAAATTGTATAGCATTAATAGTCGATTTTCAAAATTTTATTTTTTAGCTATCTTACATCTTATACATCAACACTAAGTGTTGTAAGTAAATTATCCAGCTTCAAGAGTAAACATTCAATTACTACAATTAAGAATTGCGATTATGTAATGAAGGGAAGTGTTACTAAAAGCATAACCAAAAATTCACAGATTTTGAAATTAACTATTATGTATAAAATTGGAAGTTTACCATTTATAATTTTGCTTGGATATTTAACTGCACTATATGGTTGGACAGCTTTATTGTGGGTTCCACTAGGATTTATTTTCGGAATTCTTACAAGTTCAAATATTCTATTACCTATTCTCCTCGGATTCCCTTTAGCAACGTCACTTATTTTCAAAAAGCAAATGAGAGCAGGAGTGTTTTTTGCGTTGATGCGTGCACCAATTTTATGGTTTGTCTTTTTGTTTCTTCTCGGATTTTTTTTCCCTTCCATTTCAGAATGGATATGGAACAATAAACCATTAAACATCGCTGCTAATCTTGGATTTGCTTTAATATTATTATCACCACTTTCAAAAAAAGTTCGTACCGACTTTAGAAACGACTTTCATAAAACTTGGGGGAAATATTATACCAATTCATTGAATAATGTTGATTATTCATTATTCAAGATAACAGATAAAAAACAATTAAAGGAAATAGGCGTATTAATGAAAATTTCAACAAATTTTTATAATGAATTAATAACAACTAATAGGAATGAATTTGATTTTAGTGAACCACATTTTAAATATCGCTTATTAAATTTTTGCTTGTATTCTACTTTTAAAAGTTGCGAATCCTATATATCTAATCCAGAATTAATCTTACCTGAATGCTTTACTCATTTAAGATTTGTAATTGCTTCAGATGAAAAGGCGCGTGAATTTTTAGAGATTAACATTTCTAAGGAAGATGCCTTAGAAATTGGCAATAACTGTATGGAAACATATAATAATTTAATCGACAAAATAAATTTTACAAAAGTTATGAGTTCTGAAATTGTCGTAGATAAAGAACTTCAAAGCAATTTAAAAAAGATTATTTCATTTATTGAGACAGACAACGTAAATAAAACTTACGGTGAAAATGAAATAAGAATAAAGAATCTCAATTTCATTTTAAAGAGTTCGTTTGGAATTGTAAGAGAGGCATTTTTAGAATTGATGCGTTGAACGCTTATCAGTTAATTTTTCCTCCGTTGTTGGTCTTCTAAGGTAACTATATCCCTGTTAGACCACAGTAAGCTGTTTTTTGTTTCCGTATTGCTATTTATTTATTTATGCATTAGATTAGCAATATGGAAAATATGGAAGAAATAGTTGAATTAACTATAAAGGAATTAAGAACAAAAAATGGATACGCTATTCCCAGAGATATAGATATTTGGAAAACTCATTATGAGAATTGGCCACATATTTCTCAAAGGCTATGTCATTCCGGATTGGTTGAAATTAATCCACAAACACAATCTTTGATATTAACTAAATATGGGTGGGTATTCACAAGTTTTGAAAAAGAAAGGAATGAAATACAAGAAAGGAAAAAATTAGAAACCGAACAATTACAAAGTGTAATTGATACTAATAAGAGCGTAAAAACAACTAATACAGTTATTCAAAAAAATGCGAATTGGCAAACAAAAATATTTGCTGGTACTTTGGTTATATCTGCTATTACAGCAATGTTTGCCACACTAAGTTATATTAAGGGTAATGAGTTAAACAAACGTATAGAACAATTAGAAAAACAATTGCAACAAAAATCAGTGCAGCCCAAGAAAGCAACAAATTTAAATTCAGATACCATACACTCTTAGTAGGTTCATCCTTATTCCCCTCTACCTCCTCTAAAACCCGAGAAGAAGTGATCTTAGGAAACCCTAATGCGGGTTTATTGCAATTAAGGCAAATGTTATTATCATCGCCACTCCATTTGTGGTACCCTAAAAAACAAGTAATTGTTCCTAAAATATTTTTTTCCTCCGTTGTTGGTCACAAGACCAATGGGGTAAAAAAAGTAAGGAAGTTGATCGTGGTAAGTCAAAATACACAAATACTACATTTTGAATTATCACAATTTAGTTTTGAAAAATCAGCCGGCTCTATCTGAACCGGTTATTTTTTTTGCAAAAACATACAGATTGAAATCCGGGTTTAATATTTCTTTTAATATTTGTTTTTTTATTTGGTCTTTATCGAATTTTTTCATTTCATAATTTTGAATTAACGCCCATACTTTTTCTGTAGTAAGATTAATTTTTTGTTCGTTGTCATTCTCAAAATCCCATTGGCTGATTTTTTTATAGAGTTCAGCAATACCCTCTTTGGCAGAGGCAATGGTTTTCAAAACCGGAGTTTTTCTATCGGTTTTATTGAAGACGGGACCAAGCATTTGTTTGAGGTTATTGTAAAAACTATCTGCTCCCGGCCGGTCATATTTATTGATCACGAAAATATCGGCCACTTCCATCAAACCTGCTTTCATTGTTTGGATTATATCGCCGCCCTCCGGCACCAACATCACAATCGTAATGTCTGCAAGCGCAGCTATATCCACTTCGCTTTGGCCGACACCAACGGTTTCTATAATTATAAAATCGAAACCAGCGCTTTTCATTACATCGGAGATCTCTATAATTTTTGGATGTAATCCTCCTAAAGAACCTTTGCTGGATAATGACCTGATAAAAACATCCGGGTGATTATACCATTCGCTCATCCTTATTCTATCACCAAGCAAAGCGCCTTTATTAAACGGCGAAGAAGGATCAATGCAAAGAACGCCGACTTTTTTTTTATCTCTGATCATTTCTCCGATCAATGCATCCGTCAGGGAGCTTTTTCCGGCTCCGGGCGCTCCGGTAATACCAATGATTTTTGCAGAAGAAGGCTTCAATTTCATCAGCAGTTCTTCATAACCTTCTACTTCGTTTTCTATAAGAGAAATGGTGCGTGCAAGTGTACGAAAATCTCCTTTATTCAAAAGCGGGATATCATCCTCCAAAAAATCCATCAATTAAAATTTAATTTCAATGTAAGATAAATTTGATTGATTATGGATCATCAAGAAACAGGAATTTCTATATTTTGGATTATAACGATAATGCATTATAAAAAAAAGCATTTGAATCTATTAACTCAAATGCTCTTTTTGAAAATTTTACCAGAAAATTCTATTCCTGAACTACAAGCCTGAAGCCGTTTCCATGAATGTTCACAATTTCGATGTTTGTATCGGCTTTTAAGTATTTACGAAGCTTCGCAATGTAAACGTCCATACTGCGCCCATTGAAATAAGTATCGCTTCCCCAGATCTTTTTGAGCGCCGCTTCTCTTGGCAACAGATCGTTTTTATATTCGCTGAGCATTTTTAATAGTTCGTTCTCTTTAGGCGATAATGTCTGAACATCTTTACCGATGCCTAACTGGCGAAGGCGCGGATTGAAATGGTATTTCCCTAATTCATACTCCGCGTTCACTTCTTCACGGTGCAATTCCTCATTTCTTTTTAGAATAGCTTTTATTTTATGAAGCAACACATCACTGTCAAAAGGCTTGGTGATATAATCATCCGCGCCCAGCTTATATCCTTTGATGATATCGTCTTTCATAGTTTTTGCAGAAAGAAAAAATAAAGGCATATCGGGATCTACATTTCTAATTTCTTCAGCAACTGTGAATCCATCCATGTTTGGCATCATTACATCAAGCAGGCATAAGTCAAATTTTTCCCGCTGAAAAGCCGCAAGTCCAAGCCTGCCATCTCTTTCAAGAACAACATCATAATCATTAAGCTCAAGATAATTTTTTAAAACCATTCCCAGGTTTGGGTCGTCTTCACAAATAAGAATTTTAGGCTTTTTATTTTCCATAACTTGTTTTTGTTTAATTATTGAATAAAGGTATTTAGTTTTTATCAAATTTGTTTTAGCTATTTCATCCAACTACTATTAACGATAAATCTATAAACTAAAAAGTTAAAACAAACTTATGATTTGCTTTTAGTATATTTTCAAAATTGTGATAGGCAGGTAAGCACTTATTATCCAGCCAATTAAAATTGATTATTCATTATCAGAAAACCAGAAACTTGAATGGAATGATAATAGCATTGGGCCTCAGGGTTTATCATTTGATGACAAAAATTGTCAAAACCTGCGATTTATTAAGCTGTAGAAAATGTAAAATTACTGTCGGTTTTTCAATCCGCCGGTTACTCAGTCAGAAAAACCATTTACTAAATGAAAATCCCATTTGGCAATTTAAACAGGCTATTTCCCAAAAAATTTCGGAAAAATACTTGCATTATAGTAATTTCCACATTATCTTCGTCTCGGTTTTTCATAGGATATTGGATTTTAAAGCGGGACTAGATTTCTATCTTGGTCCCCTTTTTTTTTATATCACCGGCCGCCAATCTTCATTTATGAGTTTTTAACGGATTGATTTTTTAATATTATCAACCCATCCTGGGTTATCGTTAATAGATTCTCTTCAAGTAAAAAGTTTAAAACTTTTTTTATTTTATTTTCTTTGAAATCTTTTAGCTTTTGAAATATTTGTATCAGGGAAAGCTCATCCTCTTTAACTATTTTCTTTATACTATCACTTATAGAATTGAATTCCGCATTAGTTAATATAATTTTTCTGCTTTTGATGCAATTATCGCAAATGCAGCAGGGTCTTACATTGAAATCATTGAAATAGTTAGCGATTATTCCGCTTCGGCAACTCATTTGATTTTTAGTGTAGTCAACCATTGCTTCTAATCTTTTTTCAAAGGCGTGTTTTCTTTTCAGAATATTTTTCTCGTTGATGATGAGGTCGCTTGCATTTACCCTGTTCTGCAGAAACTGAATTTGTGGTTTTTCCTTTTGAGGTGTATAAGTAATGATGCCCATGCGTTGTATGTCGTTGAGCGAATTGATGAGGCTATCCTTTTTTATCGAAACAAATTTGGATAATTGAGTTTCATTAATTGAGGCCGGGAAATCAAATATTCCTTCATAAAAACGTAACAAGCCTTTTATTACTTCATCGTATTGAGGATAATTTTTTTCAAATAATTCCAAATCAGATTTTGACACCGTAAATTCTATAGTTGATGGAGAAAAAAACTGCTCGCTGTAGCTGATCAATTCTTCCTGTTCTAATATCTTCAAAGCACTATTTACAACAAATGCCTCAAGATTGAATTTTTTTACAAAATTGTTTATGTCAAAATCATAAGAAACGCCTTCTCCGCAGCCTGATGCCAATTGAAAATAATTGCACAATGCAGCATATACCTTTCTGATCATTTCTTTTGAAGGAAACCTTATGGCAGACTGCTTTTTGAGCTCATTCAATTCCAGGTCATTATAAAATAACACCGCATAAGCTTTCTGTTCATCGCGCCCGGCGCGCCCTGCTTCCTGGTAATAATTTTCCAAAGCGTCCGGCACATCGTAGTGAATCACAGTCCGCACATCCGGTTTATCTATGCCCATTCCAAAAGCATTGGTGCAGGAAATGATCCTTGTTTTATTATTGATCCAATCCTCTTGCCTGCTGTTTCTCTCGTCATTAGAAAGCCCTGCATGGTAATGGTCTGCGCTTATTCCATTTAGTTTTAACAGTTCAGCAATTTCCTTTGTCCGCTTCCTGCTCTTGCAATACACGATGCCGCTGCCCGGAATTTTATTCAAAATACTGATCAATTTATTTTGCCTGGAAGAAAGATCAAAAACACTGTAAGAAAGGTTAGGCCTTTCAAAAGATTGATGAAAAGATTTTTGGTCTTTTTTGAAACCTAATTTTTCGCAAATATCCTTCTGGACTTCTAATGTAGCGGAAGCGGTTAAAGCAAGGACCGGAACGTTCGGAAAATATTCGCGGATAGTTGCAATGCGCAGGTAAGGAGGACGGAAATCGTAACCCCATTGTGAAACGCAATGCGCCTCATCAACGGCAATCAGATTAATTTTCATGGAAGATAAAAATTCTAAAAAAAGATCTGTTTCTAATCTTTCAGGAGAAACATAGAGGAATTTAAAATTACCATAAGCTGCATTTTGTAAAGTTTTTTTTACTTCAATAAAAGTCATCCCGGAATAAATAGATAGCGCCGGAATTCCTCTTTTTTTCAGGTTCATCACCTGGTCCTTCATGAGTGCGATAAGTGGGCTTACCACCAGGCATAAACCTTCCCTTGCTAAGGACGGAACCTGGAAGCAAATTGATTTTCCGCCGCCGGTAGGCATTAAAGCAAGTGTATCATGGCCGGATAAAATTGATTGAATAATCTCCAACTGAAGCGGCCTGAAAGAATCATATCCCCAATATTTCCTTAAGATTTCTGACGGGTTGTTCATCTAAGTGAAAATATAGTTTTTTATCTTTTATTCTTGTTATCCATGAAGCATTATTTTTACAAAAATGCATCATAATATGGAGATTGTTTTTGAAATTGATGATATTGGATCTGCCGCAGAAAAGTTTTTAAAAATTACAGATGATTATAAAGTTTTTGCGTTCAGTGGCGACTTAGGAGCCGGCAAAACCACCTTTATCGGCGCGCTTTGCAAACAACTTGGAGTAACAGAAACCGTCACCAGCCCTACTTATTCAATCATCCAGGAATATGCCGGTTATGAAAATAAAATTATTTATCATATAGATCTTTACCGTATAAAAAATAAGGAAGAAGCGATTGAAGCAGGAATAGAAGATTGCATTAATAGTGGTGAAATTTGCACGGTTGAATGGCCTGAAAAAGCATCCTCCATTTTTCCCGAAAGAACCATCTACGCTTTTTTAGAAATGCTTTCTGCAAGTAAGAGAAAATTGCTTATTGAACTTCCCCGATAAAAATTTATTTTTATAACCTATTTCAAAATTAAACTTTCTTCATGGCAACCTCAAAACCCTTTGTCTCGCCCTCCTTCACTTACGAAACAATGGAAGAAACTCTTGATGTAAAACCTAAAGGGGTAGAATTGTGTATCGGTATTCCTAAAGAAACTTCTTTCCAGGAAAACCGCATTGCACTTACCCCTGATGCAGTTAGCGTTTTAATAGCAAACGGCCACCAAGTGGTTATGGAAACCAAAGCAGGAGAGGGCGCGAGTTACTCTGACAGGGATTACAGCGAAGCCGGAGCCAAAATCGCAAGCGATAAAAAAGAAGTTTTTGAATGTGATACTTTGGTTAAAAGCGCCCCCATTTCTGAAGAAGAAATAGCCTTCCTGAAGCCGAATCAATTCATTATTTCTCCTATCCATGTCACTGCTATGAAGCGGGAAATATTAGAGCAAA
This sequence comes from Bacteroidota bacterium, assembly GCA_030853195.1. Taxonomy (GTDB): domain Bacteria; phylum Bacteroidota; class Bacteroidia; order Chitinophagales; family Chitinophagaceae; genus Ginsengibacter. Next base: position 30,770 of record JALYVO010000039.1, read on the forward strand.
TGATGGAGAAAAAAATTACTGCATTAAGTTTTGAAAATCTAAAGGACGATAGCGGGCACAACCCGATCGTACGAAGCATGAGTGAAATTGCGGGCAGCGCAGTTATGTTGATTGCCGGCCAGTATTTAAGCAATGCAAATCACGGAAAGGGAGTTTTAGTTGGCGGAATTTCAGGAATACCACCAACGAAAGTTATCATAATAGGCGCGGGGATTGTTGGCGAACAAACCGCACGTACAGCGCTCGCAATGGGAGCAAGCGTAAAAATATTTGACAACAGCATTTACAGATTGAAACGTTTACAAAATAATATTGGATTGCGTTTATACACATCTGTTATAGAGCCGGGAATTTTATCCAAGCAATTAAAAACCTGCGATGTGGCAGTAGGCGCATTGGCTGCATCGGGAGGGCGCACACCGATTGTTGTGACTGAGGAAATGGTAAGCAGAATGCGGGCGGGCAGTGTAATTGTAGATGTTAGCATAGATCATGGCGGATGTTTTGAAACTTCTAAGATAACTTCTCATACTACTCCTGTTTTTAGAAAATTTGATGTGATTCATTATTGCGTTCCCAATATTCCCAGCGGTTTTGCCAGAACTGCTTCGCAGGCAATTAGCAATGTATTAATGCCTTTGATGCTTGAAATGGCCGATGATGGAGGCTTTGAGAATTTGGTTTGGTATAAAATAAATATCCGGAGTGGTATTTATTTATTCAAAGGAGCGTTGACTAATTTTCATCTTAGTGAACGTTTTGATTTGAAATTTACCGATTTGAATTTATTGATTGCAAGCAGGAGATAAGAGATGCCCTTTTATGTAACTCAAAATGTAGTTTTTTACATTATTTATATGTCCTAATATCAATCACTTCATCGCAAAAAGAATATTCTTTTTTATCATTGCTGCTAATAATTACCAAACGGTTTTGGCAATAATCATTTATTAAATTTTGATAAAGCGATATTCCTTCTTCATCAAGATTGGTAAGTGGCTCATCCAATAAAACTACCGGCACATTGCTAAAAATTGACTGAGCCAATTTCACTCTTTGTTTCATTCCGCTGCTGTAATAACGGATTTGCTTATGTCCGGATTTTTCAAGGTTCAAAATAGAAATCATTTGATTAGAATTAATGTTAGGAAGCCATCCTTTCATTTTATTGTGAAAAGAAAAAAATTCAATCAAAGTCATTTCTTCAATCAATTCAATGTAAGGAGCGCAGAAAGATATTTTTTGAAAAATTTTTTCATCAGAAACAGGTTTATCTGATTCATGATAAACGATGGTTCCTTCATTATGTGTTGATGAGCCGGAAATAATTTGCAATAAAGTTGATTTGCCTGAGCCGTTTGGACCTGTTATCGCATAATGCTTATTTGCATCAAAAAGAAAATCCAGTTTGCGAAAAACCCAATCCCTATTGAAGCGTTTGCCAAGATTTGTTAGTTTAATTTCCATTTTTCAATTAGATGATTGGCTAATTGGCTGGTCAGCTAATTCTCATCCCCATTTTCCTTAGAAGAAACTTTTAAAATGCCGCGCCTGCTTTCTTTTATAAACTTAAGGATTTCATTTTTCTCTTCAGAATCCGGAAGATCTTTTTCAATGAGTAAAGTGGCTTGCGTAATATTCAATCCCCGCATAAAAATATTGCGGTAGATTTCTAAAATAGCATTTATTTTTTCAGCGCTAAATCCCCGACGTTGCAGGCCTACAGAGTTTACGCCTACATAACTCAACGGTGAACGCCCAGCTTTTATGTATGGAGGAACATCTTTTATTACTTCTGTTCCGCCGGCAATATAAGTGTGGGCTCCAATTTTCGAAAATTGAATTGCAGCCGCCATGCCGCCGATGATAGCATAATCGCCAATTTCCACGTGGCCGGCGACCTGCACAGAATTGGCAATTATTACATGATTACCTAAAATACAATCATGCGCAATATGGCAATAAGCCATCAACAAACAATTGCTTCCTACCACGGTTTTCCATTTATCTTTTGTGCCCCGGTTTACGGTTACACATTCCCTGATGGTAGTGTTATCTCCGATCTGAACGCTCGTATTTTCGCCATCAAATTTTAAGTCCTGCGGAATTGCGCCTATAACAGCGCCAGGAAAAATATTGCAGGATTTTCCGATCACTGTATTTTTCATAATCACGGCGTGTGACATAACATGTGTGCCATCGCCAATAATTACGCCCTCATCTATAACTGCAAAAGGATCAATTTTTACATCATTCCCTAATTTTGCTTCCGGATGAATATGTGCAAGAAGACTAATCATATTATGAATTGGGACGTTTTACTATTTGTGCAATTAACATAGCTTCTGTAACTATTTTATCACCCACATACACAGTTCCTTTCATTTCGCAGATGCCTCTCCGGATAGGATGTATCAATTCCATTTTTAAAATTAATGTATCGCCCGGAACCACTTTTTGCTTGAACTTACAATTATCGATCTTAAGAAAATAGGTATCGTATTTATCTGTTGTGTTTCTTGGGATGGCAATAAAGCCGCCAACCTGTGCAAGTGCCTCTGCCAGCAGAACACCCGGCATTACAGAGTTTCCGGGAAAATGCCCCTGGAAAAAAGGCTCGTTATAAGTTACATTTTTTATACCCACCACATGGGTTTCCGAGAGCTCAATGATTTTATCAACCAATAAAAATGGATAGCGGTGTGGTAAAGTTCTTTCTATTTCCTGTATGTCGAGCAGTGGTGGAATATTGGGATCATATTTGGGAATATCCTGGCGGTTCCTGTATTTTTTAATGTGTTCTTTTATTTTTTTTGCAAATTTTATATTCGAAGAATGGCCTGGCCGGTTAGCGATAATGTGCGCCTTGAAAGGAAATCCAACTAAAGCAAGATCTCCTACGACATCCAATAATTTATGCCGCGCAGGTTCATTGGGGAAACGCAACGTAAGATTATTCAAAATGCCCGCCTCGCTCACTTTTACATCTTTTTTATGAAATATTTTTGAGATACGTTCTACCTGTGCATCATCAACAGGCTTATCCACCACAACAATGGCATTGTTGATATCACCACCTTTTATCAAATCATTAGAGACAAGTTGTTCCAGCTCATGAAAGAAGCAAAAAGTGCGGCTGGGAGCGATTTCTTTTTCAAAATCCAGGATGTTTCTCAAATCTGCATGTTGCGTACCCAACACCGGTGAATTAAAATCAATCAGTGTATTTATCCTGTAATCATCATAAGGAAGCGCCACCATTTCCACTTTTTTTTCTTCATCTACAAAAGAAATATTATGCTGAATTTTATAATAAATTTTTTCGGCATCTTGTTTTTGTACTCCGGCTTTTGAAAGATGCTCAATAAATAATTGAGCGCTGCCGTCTAATATGGGAACTTCTTCACCATCAATTTCAATCAGGGCATTATCAATTTGCAGCCCCATTAATGACGCCATCAGATGTTCAATTGTTCCCACTCTTGCTCCATTTGCTTCAATGGTTGTGCTCCTGTTTGTCTCGATTACATTATCTACATCGGCTTTTACAACCGGTTTCCCCGGTAGGTCTGTTCGTTGAAAATTAATGCCTGTATTGGGTTCTGCTGGTTTGATGCGCATGGTAACTGATTGGCCGGTATGAATGCCCGCGCCTGAAATAGTTACTTCTCCTTTTAACGTATGCTGAAAAAATTTCCCGTTAGAATTCAATGGCTTCATGAACACGAAAGTATGAAAACTATTGCTTTCAACTTATTCAAAGAGACAATGAAATTTGAATTTGTAAAAATAAGGTTGATGTATAAAACCACATAAGCCAAAAAGTAGAAATATGCCATTCCCTGAAAGTAAATTCTATGGTAAAAAAAATGTATTAAAATCTAGACCAATTTCCTAGTCGATCACTTTTTCATTTTTCAACCTTTCCACCATTTGCTCAAGTTCTTTAATTCTTTTTTCTAATTCAGGAAGGTTTCTACTTAGTATCTGGCTTCTGAGAGCGTGTGAATAATCAAATGCAGGTGAACCGGTTACTGCCGTGTTTGGGGTTTTAATAGATTTGCTTACACCGCTCTGTGCATTTATTTTACTTCCGTCAGCAATTTGCAAATGGCCCACTATACCCGCCTGCCCCCCAATCATTACATTTTTACCAATTTTAGTGCTTCCGCTTACTCCCGATTGCGCAGCGATCACTGTATTATCACCAATTTCTACATTATGAGCTATCTGGATAAGATTGTCTAGCTTGGCACCTGATTTTATTATGGTGGAACCAATGGTGGCTCTGTCAATTGCAGTGTTAGCGCCTATTTCCACATTATCTTCTACTATTACATTTCCTATCTGGGGCACTTTTTTAAAACTGCCATCAGCCTGTGGCGCAAAGCCAAATCCATCGCCGCCAATAACACTACCGGCGTGAATAGAAACGTTTTTTCCGATTACACAATCATGATGTATAATCACACCCGGATATAAAATACTGCCATCATCAATGGTTACATTATCTCCGATATAAACCTGCGGATAAAGTTTTACATTGTTACCAATAATTACATTTTCGCCGAGATAAGCAAATGCGCCGATAAAAATGTTTTCTCCCGTTCTCGAAGTAGCAGAAATATAAACCGGCTGCTGGATACCTGTCATATTCGCCCTGGCCATCTTCGCATATTCAGTTAGTATAACTGCGAAAGAAGAATAGGCATCAGGCACTCGAATAAGTGTAGCGCTGATTTTTTTTTCCACCTGCAACGTAGTATTGACAATAATTACAGATGCCTTTGTGGAATATAAAAACTCTTCATATTTTGGATTTGCAAAAAAAGCAAGCTGGCCTTTAGTAGCTTCTTCGAGCTTGCCGAAAGATGATACAGCAACATCAGGATCTCCTTCTATTTTACCATCAATTAAGGCGGCTATTTGTTTTGCTGTAAACTCCATTTTTGTTTGAATATCTTTTATTGAATTAGTTTAATCTTTTATTGTAAGATTCAAATTGATAAAACAAATGTAAAATTTTTTTA
>JALYVO010000015.1 GCA_030853195.1 Bacteroidota bacterium
GTCAGTATAGTGTTTATGGTCAAATATGTTATTCATAAAATCGTTCTAAAAACAAAGGTAGATTGTATTCGTATGAGATCGTATACAACACGAATTATCCATCTGTTTTGGAGGACAAATCACAGTGCCGTAGCTGCAAAACACGCAGCAATCCCCTTCTTCTTGTTTTAGAATTATTTCACAATTTGCGCATTGTAAAAGAAACGGCAGGCGGAAATCAATGCCTTGGCTAAAATATATATACTACGGCGATATTTTCTTCAGTGATTGGAGTCAGCATCCTGATTTGAATACTTTTTTATCCATTCCTGATATTCTCCAGCAGACATTTTGTTCATTTTATTTAATAGGAAATCAGTTGTCGCCCAAATCTTTTGGTCACTATGAGTAAGGCCAAATGCAGGCATGCCGGTCATTTTAATCCCGTTCTTAATGATCCAAAATGCTTCTATTGTATCAGGCATATCTTGAGACTTATAGAATTTAGGAGGATTAGGATAAAGTCCCTTAGCCAATTCGCCAGGATCGATACCCGGGCCACCATGACAGTTTACACACATCTCGTTGTAATGCTTGAAACCCTCAATAATCATATTTGTATCGGTCATCGGAGGCGCGTGTAAATCTTTCAATCTTTTGTTAATGGATTTGTTCTTCGTCGTTTCGATAATCCATTTTGTGAAAGCGTTATGCGGTGTTAACTGGCTTATATTATAAGAGCCTGAATAAATGTATATGACAAATACTCCGGCAATTAAAAGCAGGGTAAATATTACTGTAAAGAAAATTTTTTTCATGAGAGAAAATTTACACTACGAATGTAAAACAATCTGCAAATTCAATAAAAGAATATTGAACTGTCGAAATGTATTACCAATGCCATCCTTAGGTCAGAAAAAATAACCAACCTGTTAGCAGGTTGAAAACAGGATAAAAAAATGATAGTCTTATTTTTCTGAATTTTTTTTGTAATACTTGTTATTTATTACCTATTTATATTTTTAAAACACTTAGTGTTACATATCCTTAAAAATTCCTCTAACATTAAAACACTGCCAGGTAAAATAATCTATAATTTTAAAATGATCCCTCCATTCATTATAAATCCATCCAGCGGCGCATAGATGTCTTTGAATACTGGATTTGTAACAGTTCCGGTATAAATGTTTTCAAATTTTGTTTGCCTTATATTACCTATGTTTTCAAAATTGATGTATAGTGAAAAATGCTTCCATTCTTTTTCTGCCACCAGGCCATAGAGCCAGTAACCTCTTCCCACGCCGCCATCGCTTAATTGTTGGCTGCTGAAATAATATAGCTCCGAACCGATCCTTAATTTATCTTCTATTTCATAAATCAATGCAGCGTTAAACCGGTGTTTCGGCGTTAGCGGACTTTGAATTGTTATGCTGTTATTGGAAAGTTTTGCATCAGTGTAAGTATAACCGAGGTATAAGGTGAGGTCATTATAACCAAGCCTGATATTGGTTTCCGCGCCCTTTGAATGAATGTTCCCTCCGATGTTTTGAAACTTATAGGAATTATTGGCAACCGTATCAAGCAATAAAGGATGATTTAAAAAAGTATAAAAGAAAAACTGGTTGATGCTAAAGTTTATTTTATCAAACGATGCTTTGTAATTGATATCCCAATTGGTTCCGTAGCTTCTCTCTAAACTATTAGTCGCGGGGCTTAACGGCAGTACATTTTTATATAAGAGCCGTTCGCTCTCCTCGGTGAAAATAGTAGGTGCCTTATAGCCCAATCCGCCTCCCAAACGGCTTGTTAAGCCTGGCTGAATTTTAAATAATGCTGAGAGGTGCGGTAGCAATGCAAATCCATAATCTTTTAAATAATCGCCTCTAAGGCCCATTTCTAAAGTAAGCCAGTCAGTAGCGTTCCACGTATTTTGAACAAAAGCGCCCAGTGTTGTTTGGGCGTAGTTTCTAAGAACCTGAGAACTTAATGCATCTTCTTTGAATTGATCGGTTAACACGTTTAATCCTGCCACCCAATCGCTTTCCTTCTTTTTGTTCACATACGTGGCTTCTGTAAATGTGCTGTATTGTGTGCCTTTAAAAAGATAATTGTTACTGCTTATGGCCCTGCCAAAGTAGCTAATGCTGTTCTTTATTTTAATACTGCTGCTTTCATTCAATTCATGGTCGAAAGTAAGTTGGGTGGATACTCTTTTGGTTTTATTTTTTTCAAAATAGCTGTGAACGCTATCTCCTTTGCCTTCAATAAAATGGATATCACCGCCGAGCCTGTTTTCAAAAGTTGTATTAATACCGAAGTTGAGTTTTGTTTTATCGTTGAAATATAAAAACAGCTTTGGGTTGAAGGTGTATCGTTCAAACTTTGGGATTGCGGTAAAGACGGTATTTCCGGGAGCATAAGCTTTGTTGGTATTTCTTGAAGCAAACATCGTGAGCCCTGTTTTTCTGAACTTCTGGCTGTAGAAAGTATTGAGATCAAGGCCACCGGCTGATGTGCTATTGATATGGAAATTCAATTCTCTTTCATCCTTAGGCACCTTTGTAATTAGATTGATTAACCCTGCTATTGCGCCTCCACCGTATAGCGTAGACGAAGAACCTTTAATAATTTCCACCTGCTCCAAATCTAAGGGCGGAGTTTGTAATAATCCTAAACCATTAGCCGCTCCTGAATATAATGGAAAGCCATCTTTTAAAATTTGCGTATAACGGCCATCCAGCCCTTGTATGCGAATGCTTGCATTACCACTGGTGGCTGAAGTTTGTTGGGTTTGGATGCCGGTACTTTCTGCCAGCAACATCCTAATGTCACCGGGCCGCATAGTTGCTTCTTCGTGTATTTCATCAGCGGCAATCACTTCCACTCTTGTTGGTGTATTGCCAATACTTCTACCGGTTCTTGTGCTCGAAACTTTTACTTCCGCCAGTTCACCGGCCATAGCCTTCATCAATAGATAAATAATATCCGCAGGTGACAATGGAAAAGTAAAAGTTTTTTCAATATCATTATAACCAATATGCGTTACTTCAATATCAAACTTGCCATTCGGAATATTATTAAATACTACCAGTCCTGAATCGTTTGTTATCCCCGTAAGGTCTAAGTTTCTGATTTGAACCGTAGCGACCGCTATGGGTTCTTTTGTGTCTTCATTTTTGATTACCGCCTTAAATGTGTTTTGTGCTGTTGCAAAAAGGGGAAGTAATAAAACAAGTATTGTTATTTTTTTCATTCTTGATTTGATTTGCTTTTAAAAATCCTTTACTACGAAAGGAATTTATATTTTACAATAAAAAGCAGCTATCAAATCCGAAGATATCTTATCAATAAATATTTTTTTACAGAGGTAGTAAAAGTAAAAGGAGGGTAGGTGGTGGAACGGGTTTCCCTATACGTAATTTTAATGGCTACATCAGCAGGACACCTGGCAACTTTCTCTGATTGATCAATTGAAATGGTATCACTATCTGTTGTCGAAAGTTGTTCAGCATATTTTATTGGGGAATAACTTAACTTTTGATTGCCCGACCATTCAAGTAAGGATAACAGAAACAGGATACTGCCAACGATTAAAATTGATTGTCTTACATATCTCTTCCTGGTAAAGGAAGCCATATTAAATGTTCCATGCTGAAAGTAATTAAGCCGGTCAATTATGCCTGCAAAAAAGATGAATAAACTGGATAATATATTTCCCTTCCTATTACGGCCCGGCAATATTATTCTCCGAAAGGTGTTCCATCCAAATACTAAAATATCCAGAACCAGCAACAGAATTTTAATGAATACTTTTTTTATTTCAGACATAAAGTAAAAGGAATTACGAAGGTAATATTAGGAAAGCAAAGGCAAAGAATTTTCTCAAAAGCAAATAGTCTTAACAAAAGGTCGGCAGTGGCTGCAACGAAAATAATATGCTGCTCGTTTATTTTCCTAGAGTTTAATAAAATTAGGATTGTCAAGCAAAGATTGTCTCTTTCTGCAAATCACTTGGTAGAGCTTTCAACTATTTGTATTTCTTCGGGAGTGAGACCGTAAAGTTGGTAAACTAATTGGTTAATTTGTTTTTCTAAATCTGAGGTATCTGCTTTTGAATTTTCATTTTTTATAGCGAGTATTTTATTTACTATTGTCGTAAAAGTAATTTTGTCAGTTGTATTTGCTACAGGTATTTTCTTCACATCTTGGAAAATCCATCTTAGTCTTCCTACTTTTTTTGCATCACCCAAAACGGATGCAATTTTGGAGTAGAAATATATTAATGCTGTTGTATAGCTGCGGCATGAGCATTAGCAAGATAGCAAATTTGGATATTGCTGACTTTTGCCCTTGTTCCAATACTTGTTCTTATTTTAGCCGGTGCATTTTTTCCAAACCGGCAAATAAAAATCTTCGGTCTACCTGGCTTCCTTTGTAGTTATATTTTCCGATCCTAAAACTGACCCTGCGTTTCTTCAGTCTGGCCCTTATGTTTTATACTGCGTCTTAATGCCCAACTTCAATAACCGACTTTCCATCTCTTCCAGGCTATGTGAGTGTGGAAGATTTTCAGAAATGGCGATATAGATTTGATACCTGCTTGCTTCCAATTCGTTCATTCGCTGCCATATTGGTCAGCTTTAGATTTTTCTCCACTGTTTTTCTTAGTTATCTTCAGTTTACCTCCAGAATGGCCGTATAGATTTGTATTATTTATTCTCAGGAAATAATTAGTGATCAAACTCTAAAATGTGATATTATGTATGCAATCCAAAAGGACGAACCTATTATAGCAAAGCAAATGATGAACAAAGTACCCAGAATTACTTTATTTTTTTGGATCATAAAAATACTATGTACAACCATTGGTGAAACTGCCGCAGATTTTTTAAATGGAAAATTTAATTTAGGGCTTACAGGAACAACATTGGTAATGGGTGCATTGCTTATTATTGCTCTCGTCTTTCAATTTAAAGCAGATAAATACGTACCCGCAATCTACTGGATTGCTGTGGTGTTAATAAGCGTCGTTGGTACTTTGATCACAGATAACCTTACCGATAACCTTGGTGTGCCACTTGTTGAAACTACAATTATATTCTCAATTGTTCTCGGCATCGTTTTTATGATATGGTACCATTATGAGAAAACTTTATCTATCCACAAAATAAATTCAACAAGAAGAGAAGCTTTTTATTGGCTGGCTATTTTATTCACATTTGCATTGGGCACTGCAGCCGGCGATCTTATGGCAGAAAGCCTGCAGTTAGGGTACTGGCTTTCGGGGCTTATTTTTGCAGCAATGATCGGGCTTGTATTTGTTGCATATAAATATTTAAAATTAAATGCAATACTTGCCTTCTGGATAGCATACATACTTACCCGGCCTCTTGGTGCATCTATCGGCGACTTTCTTTCGCAACCTCAGAAAAATGGCGGGCTTGGATTGGGCACTGCTATTACGAGCGGTATTTTTCTTACAGCGATCCTTGTTACAGTCATCTATCTTACCATAACAAAAAAAGATGTGGTAAAAGACCAGCAATAATTCAAAAAAAAACTATCAGGCTGTCATCAGTTGCACTTATGCAGTACCAGTACATAAAAATTTTATGATTGAATTTATAAGCATTACTTTAAAAGACTTATTTAATCCCGTATTTTATATAAACAATGGCGGAATATGGATTGTATTATTTATCATTTTTGCTGAAACAGGGTTAATGATTGGTTTCTTTCTTCCTGGAGACAGCCTTTTATTTGTTTCCGGCATATATAGCAGTATGCTGGCCAAAAGCCTTATTCATGGTGGATTAGGAAATGATTTTTTAGAAGTGACGGTTCTGTTTATTTTAATTTCTTTGCCAGGCGTGTTGGGGAATGAGTTGGGTTATTGGTTTGGTTTTAGAACCGGCCCGATACTTTTCAAACGCAAAGACACATAGCTTTTTAAGAAAAGGCATCTTTACCAGGCAAAAGAATTTTATGATAAGCATGGTGGCAGTGCAATTGTGTTAGCCAGGTTTTTGCCTATGCTAAGAACATTTGCTCCTGTTGTAGCAGGTGTTGTAAAGATGGATAAAAGGAAGTTTCTTATTTATAACATTGCAGGGAGTACTGCATGGGTTTTTGTTGTTTTAATGGCAGGGCATTACCTGGAAAAATTATTCCTGAATAATTTTGGATTCGACCTGAGACAGCATTTGTTTATAATAATAATTTTTATAGTATTAATTACTACTGTTCCGGTAATCTATAAACTCATATCTAAAAAAAATAATTGAAATAAATTTTTCTTATTAAAGCCTACATTATAGCAATCATTCTTCATTAATTTTTTTTTATAATTAATAATAACAACACTTCAATTTTGCGCAAGATTCACATGGTAAGTTTGTATAATTATTTAATCAATTAAAAATTGAAAACATGAAAAAAATTATAGGCTTAACAGCAATATTATTTGCAGTAAGTAGGCAATATTCGCAAAGGAAAATGAAGGCGGTAACGAACACATAAATGTTCCAGCGGCAGTAAAAAATGCCAACATGAAAAAGTATCCCGAATCAAAAAGCTATCGCATTACCTGGGAGAAAGAAAATGGAAATTATGAAGCAAACTGGGGAAGAAAAGATGGCGAAGCCGACTCCGTTCTATACACGACATCATGTAATTTCATTGAAATTGTAAAGGCTATGAAAGTAAGTGATCTTCCCGCAAATACCATGGCCTATGTAAAAGAGCATTATAGAACGCAAATAACTGAAGGAGGAAAGGTAAAGGATGCAAAAGGCAACACATCTTATGAAGCAGAAGTGAAAGGAACAGATATTATTTTTGATAAAGATGTTAAATTCGGAAAAGCGGAAAAATAATTAATAGATAATTGCAAATAATAGCTGTCTCATTAAAGGCAGCTATTTTTTATTAACAATGCTCCGTACTTGTGCAGCTATGCTACGTGGCTTTAGTGGCTAGGCATCCGTGCATTGAAGCCTCTTAATATGTACTTATTTGCTTCCTTTTCATTTAATACTTCCAGGTTAATAAGAGATAGATTTTTATAGATAGTTTCTTTCAATCCATATTTAAGAGTTAGTTTTTGAGCAACTTTTTTGCCCTTCAAACCGATCCAATTATCCTTAATAGTCTCGCCGTTATTATTAACCAAGTTGGCAATAATATGCAGGTGCTGATGATTTTTATCAATGTCTTTTAGAATCACATATTACGTGTCAACAATTTTCATTTCCTGTAAATATTCCTTTGCTATTTGAGCCATTATCTTGAAAAATTTTTTAAAAAGTTTTGGGTTCAACCTAAGGCAGCATTTATTTGTGATAGTAATTTTTATAGTAATAATAACCACTGGCCAGGTGCTGTACAAAATTATTTCGCGCAAGAAATAAATTGAGTGTTTAGCTCAAAACATTGGATGGCATTTCGGCTAACCAACTCTCTTGAACGTCAACGTTTCACTGATCCATTTAAAAACCCAGTAACCTTTTACCTTAAGCAATCCATCCTTAGTTATCCATACTACGGAATCCCATTCTTTGCCGTGTTTGGCATCATAAATAATTCCATCCTGCCATTCATCATCTTCAGCATTATATTTCAGATCACGTAAAACCTCCATGCCAAGCCATTTGCGGGAGCGAAGCGCAGGATTAGGATTTTTCTCATCAGTTCTCGTATTCATTGGCCTCGTTGTGTCTTCAATCTTAAACCAGATCACCTTTGCCCTGAAATTGTCTCCCTGCTTGTAAACTTCCACTTCAAGGCTGTGCTCTACTGTCATCCATTTGCCAAGGATTGCATCTGCATTTTTGTTCGGGTTTGTCACTATATTAGTTGGATCTGCCAGATGATTAAAGGTATTCCAATTTGACAAAAAGAGATTTTCAGCATTTAGCAAAAAAGTAAAAAAAAGAATATGGCTACAAAGCATATTGAAAGATAAAAAAGGGTTCATTGTTAGAAATTTCTTTGATAAAAAGTTTACGAATTGAGAAGTGTTAGAATTTATTTGATCATTACCTAGTGAAGGGAATCTCGTCCAGGATTAGAAAAATGTTTTTTAATTTTCACAAACAACCAAGCCCTTGGTATCCAATATTACTTCTTTTGACTTAGCGCCCTTGCTCAGGTCAACAAGATACTCCTCGGTGTTGTCTGCCAATGTTAATTTTTCAATTTGGACGCCTGCGGTATAATCGGCGTACTTAAATTTTAAAGTTTGTCTTATTGCCCGAGATACTGTATTTAAGGGAACGTCCTGCTCCTGCTGAACAAAGGTGCCATCTGGTTTAAAGATCAATGACAGATCTGGCGAACCGATTTTTGTAATAGCAACATCAACTGCATCGCCGTCGCCGCAAAGTGGGTCCAACACTGCAATCGTTATAATGTACCCCGGATAATTTTTTTGGACAAAACCTTTTACATTGGCCGGTAAATTATCTAATCTTGATGCACCTTTCGGCAACTTTTTATTCGACACAAATGTGTCTGTAATTGTGGCTGTCTTTGCCTTATCGCTGTTATTTTCGGTTCCTGAACTATTGTTGCTGCAACTTACCATTACCAAATTGATAGCCGTGAATGTTATAACAAAAAATGCATGTTTGAAATTCATAATGTTGATTTTTAAGATTAAAGTTTAAGATTGACTTTTTAATTAAGTTGAAATGTGAATGCTGAAAAAACCCGGCTTAAACCACTTTAAAGCTGTTCTCCCCTACCGGTTTTTTAAAGAACGAACGGCCAAGGCCAAAATATATTTTTGAAAAAAGCCATCCCAGAAAAATCCCAAGGAGAGCACCGCAAAACCGTTATCATTACAACCCAAAGAAAAAAAAGTTTTATCATGTCAAAAAATTTAAAATGTTAGAGTAAGCCCGAGGTAAATACCATCCCTTCTTGCATAAGGGTTATTAAGATAATTCAGCCTTCTGTAATATTCTATCGATATGACGTGAAAAATATTTTCGATTCCGACGCTTGCCTCCATAAAAGGGCCTTTGCCCGTTACATTAAAATTTGAATTCTTATTATAATCCAGGTTTGCCTGGCTCATTCCGCCCCAAAAGGAATTAAAAGAAAACCGTTCACGCCATCCCCATTTTTGCAATAGTGGAATATTGTCGAATAAAAGTCCACCGAGATAAAAGCGGGTATGCAGGCTTGCATACTTATCGACTGCAAACTCATAGGGCGCCATGGTATTGAACTGATATTTGCTGGCTACATAATATTCATTACCTGCAGGAATATCAAGTAAGAGATAAGGCAATGTTCCAAAGACTTTTCCGGTTTCCAGTTTGTAATAGAGCATCATTTTTGGTGGCAGTCGCAACCGTTGTTCTATACTGATATTTACTTTATGAAATTCAAACAATGCCTTGCCCAACTCAAAACTATAAGTATAATTGGCAGAAATAATCGGAGAAAACGAACCTAAGCGGATATTGTCATAATTAAGAATTTTGGTACGTTCTTTGTGCGCATACCGTATTCCGAAAGTCGCTGAGGTAACCGGTAAAATTTTTGCAAATACACTATCGAAAGGCCTGTCGATTGCAGGATTAATAGGCCGGTATTTAAAATCAAAAACAGGGTCAATTTGTTTATAGCTTAAAACAACTTTCGCAGAAAAATTTTGTGAAATATATTGCTCATGCTTTAAAATACCTTGTTTTACATACATTCTTGAATAAGGAACTTTTTTTCTGAGAAAAGAATTAATAAGATTGTCTTTATCCAATTCGTCATCATTGTCTATTATAAAATCATAATCGCTTCCGTAACTAACAGTTGTTTTAGTCCACCTGGCTTCATTCCAAACATATTTAATGCCGAGCATCCCTTTTATTTTTTGGTCTTTGGTTCCAAAAGCTCCATAGCCAAATAGGTTTATTTTTTTACTAATGCCCGGCCTGGTCCAAAAGCCAAGCCTGATGCGCCAACCTTCTAACGAGTTCTTGCTTAAAAAAGAAGAATAAGGGCCAACGCGCACCGTAGAGCCAAAATCCCAGTAGCCAGTGCCGGCAAAAGCAACCAATTTTATATCTCTTTGAAAACGCTCGTTATTTTTTAATGAGTCCACCATTTTATAAATATTTTTTTCATGCAGCGTAAGCGAATCAGGGCGGTTATTTTGCCAGAAGGACTCTGATTTGATCCAATTAGTAGTTTTTTCTTTTTTAATCAATTGCAGAACAATGGCGCTGGGGTCTTCCGTGTTTAATTTTATTTTATCGGTTACTGTAGTGTTCCGTATTATAAATTGCATGCTGTTTTTTGTTTCGGGCACCGGCAGCCCAAGTAAAGCAAGCCCACTCTCAAACTTTACTGCTGATGAATACTTATAGGGCATATATACCATATTGTCTGAAGCGCTGTCAATGATTTGTGTATAATCTTCACTATACGTGATGTCTTTTACAAAATTGATGTTGGCGGTTTTATTGAGATGCATTTCAACAGATTCGATGGCAAAATTGCTTTTGTTGATCCATAAAACTCCGCTGAAAGCCCTTTCATAATCACGCAATGGCACAAACCGGATTTGCACAATCGTATCACCTGATGTAACTGTAGTATCTCCCTCGAAATATTTATAGTAATGGAATGCATTGCTGTTAAGTGGGCTTACATAAGTCTGGTCAAACAACGGAATCCAGTCATCATACACATTAAAATGAAAATAAAATTTATCAAGCCTGGCAACCAATTCATCCGTTTTTAGCCCCAATTTCTTTTTGGCAATAATATTTTCCCTGTCAATATTTGGAGACACGGAATGGTAACTATTGGCAAGACTTTCTTCAAAATAAATGGGAAGTTCTTTGTCTTGAACCGCGGTGCTATCCAGGCCGGCATAGGTCTTTAACATCAAACTTTTTAACCCGCTGCCTTTTGCTTTTTGGTAATCTATTTTATCAATATCCAGTTCGTTGCGGGTATAGCGCTGGTAACTATAACTGCGAAAACGTGAAGGATTATTATAATTTTTATGATCTATAACCTTCTCCATGAAGGATTTACCCGGTTTCTTTGAAAAATCTATAACAACTGATTTCAAAATGTCCTGCTTATTTTTCATGCTCACATTCAGATTCGCAGAACTTCCTTGTTTTAGAGCAATCATATAATTTTCAAATCCAACGTTGGTAACCTCCAGGCTGTCATACCATGCATCAGTGTGTAACCTGAAGGAACCATCTATTTTAGATAAAGTACTGAATCCGCTGCCCTTTAAATGAACAGTGGCATTTTGCAGTGGCCTGTTTCCACCCTCTTCAGTGATTTTGCCTGAAATTATATAACCGTGCTGCGCATTAATACTATTTGCACAAAAGATCAGCATTGTCAAGAAGATTATTTGCAAAGAAGTTCTATTCATAAAAAAAATTTTATCAGTATAACTTCTTTACACGAAATAAAAGTTATCGGGGTTCCTTTTACTATGAAGTAGTATTATTTAAATAAATAGTTGGGTTAATATAAGTTAATTGGTAATAAACAGAGCAATTCATAAAAGGCTACAAACTTGCTTCAGAATTTAGTGTGAGTTTTACCCGCTAAAGATTTTTCTTACCGATTAATTTTTTCTACCCAACCATTTTTAATGGATTCCACCACTATCAATATAAAGCAAACTGAATTTTTGGAGCAAAGCAAAGAATTGATAAAAGCCTGTATTGATGGGAATAGGCATTCCCAATTAAGGCTGTATGAGCAGTTTGCACCAAAAATGTTTGCAGTTTGTTTGCGGTATGCAAAAAACAGGGAGGAAGCAGAAGAAATAATGCAGGAAGGTTTTGTACAGGTTTTTAAATCGCTGCACAATTTTAAATATGCAGGATTTTTTGAAGGTTGGATAAGAAAAATCATGGTCTATAGCGCCATTCAACATTATCGCAGCAAACCCAAAATGCATCCGGTTGTGGATATTGAAAACATAACCGGGCATCAGATGTGTAACGAAGATATTTTGGCAAGGCTGCATAAAAAGGAATTATTAGAAATGGTTCAGGCATTATCACCCGCATACCGAATGGTTTTTAACCTGTATGTTTTTGAAGGGATGAAACATCGTGAGATTGCTGAGCAATTAGGCATTTCGGAAGGAACATCAAAATCAAATTTTTTCGATGCTAAAAAAATATTGCAGAAGGCTATTGCCAACAGTTTGAAAGTTGCAGAAAATTATTAAAATATATGGATGAAAATCTACATGATATTGAAGACTTATTTTATTCTGGCCTTAATGATAACGAAGAAACGCCTTCACCTGAAGCATGGAATAAAGTGGATAAGAGGCTTGACAAAGAGACTGTGATTAGCATAAAGAAAAAATATGCTATGGTAAAAAGAATTGCAATTCTTTTGTTATTGCTATTAGGCATTTCGATTTATGAAGGCGAAAAAATTTCTAATAATGTTGTGAGAAATAATAATACAAATCCAGTTAACCATAAAATATCAATAGCAGACGATGATAAAACGCAAAATAAAACCAGTGAAACTGCTGCAGGCATCACTGCTGAACCAGGCAAAAAAAAGTCCGTTACTAAACAGATCATTGAGCAAACCGATTTAGTAAATGCAAAACAAAAACTGGCCAACGAACCTGATGAAATAACTTATAAAAAAGATGCTTCAAATAAGAAACACATTATTCAACATTCACAATCAGAAAATAACAATCAGAAAAACGCGGGAGTTCTTAATTCTGCAGGACAAGCCAGGCTTACCTCTAAACCACTTGCCAGGCCAGAACTGAAAAATGAACCACATGGTGAGGATAGCCGGTATTTCGCGGCGAATAAAAACGCTGTGGAACCTCGACAAGTCCCTTCTTTAAAAAGCCCTCGACACCTGTTGCTTGAAAATATGATGCTTCAAGCTAAAGATTCAATTGATATTAAGCATTCGTTGTGGAAATTATTGGCCCCCGAAACTAATATCATAAATACCACAAATAGCAGCATTGCAAAAAAAACAAAGCACGCGGAGAAGTTGTCACGCTTTTCTTCTATTACACCTTTCTTCTCTCCAGATATTGCGTGGTATCATTTACTTGATGCGAATGTCAACAACCAATCAACAAGCGCCAACTATTTAGAAAGCGAAGAAAAACACGAATTTTCATCCACTTACGGTGTAGTGGCAGATTATAAAATAAACAAGCATTGGGGCTTACAGTCTGGCATAACATTATCAAATACCAATATTGTTACGGATCCTGAAATAATTTATGCAGAACCTGATAATAACGGTAGTATTAAATACCGGATAAACACTTCATCAGGTTATGGTTATGTATTGCCTTCATTCAGTGCCAACCCGGCTATCGGGGATAGTTTATATGCGTTTACTTCCACACATTCATTGCAATATATTGGTATCCCAATGTCGGCTACATACAGTATTATAAAAAACAAATTTTTATTTGGCTTAACGACAGGGATATCCGCTAATTATTTAACAAAAGCAAGGCTGGAAACTACCGTTGAAAAGGGATTTGACAATTCATTGGAAACGGTGAAAAATATACAAGGCTTAAAAAAGATTTACTTTAGCGGGTTAGCGGGGATTGAATTAGATTTTCAATTAAATAAAAAAATATCAGTAGCCTTTGCACCCGCCTTCCGTTTTGCTTTAAATTCCATTAATAAAAACGCCCCTGTAAAATCTTATCCCATGACTTTCGGATCTGTAGTAGGCTTAAAGATTGGGTTATAAAACATGAATGATACTGCCGTAATATTTATTCTATTGGCATTAGGATTTGCCTTATTCATTATAGTTATAAGATTTTATCCCTTTAAGGTATTTTCGACTGCCAATAATACCTCATTATACTATAAGCTCAACCTGACCGAGCGAAAATCACAACAGTCGCCCTCCCGGCTTTAAAAAGCGATATGAATAAATTACTTAATGAAGATTACGAATTAATCAGAATCACTTCGTTAAAGGAATTTATGAAGCATAGAACAAAACTCCCGGAACATTCATTTTTGATTGCAGCAAGTGAATCCTCTATTTATACAATCCTTAAAGCTTTTCCTGTTTTGACAAGAGAAAAAATTTCAATAATAATATTCATACCAATTTTCCTTCTTACTATTAATAAATTTCAGGAAATACATACTGTAATGAACCAATTTATTTCTAAAGAGATTTAAAAATAAATTCCGGCGATACCCAACCAAATAGTAAAATCTCCGCTACTATTAAATAAAAACAAGAAACCATTTTTGAAGATTCACCGAATTTTTACATCAAATTTTAAAAAAACTCCATTATGAAAACGATCAGTTTTAAAACATTCAACATTATTATTTCATTACTAATTGCCTTATTGTTATTTTCTTTATTGTGTACATCATGCGAGAAGAAAGATGCTGCAACTTCTAGTGCTACTTTAAAAACAATAGAAATTCAATTAATTGCAACAACAGGCAGTTCAGTAATGGGTAAGGCAGTAATTGCCGAAAATGCCGATCATTCTTTTAACGTGGCTATTACGTTACAAAATACCGTGAAAGACTCCGTAATGGTAATGCATATTCACAATGGAAGTATTGCATCGCCGGGAAATATATCGGTTTCGCTAACTGACATAAAAGGAACCGGCGGAGCGGCAACCGGCACTACACTCAATATCACTTCAGGCATGTCATCAACTGGCGCTACCGTCAGTCTTACTTACGATAGCATTATAAAACCAACGAGATATATTAATATTCATTATAGTGCTGGGCAGTTTAATAAAATAGTTGCTAATGGCAATATTCAATAATTATTATTTATCACCTAAAAACCAAAAAATGAAAAAAGTATTAATAGCATTAACTGTATTACTTGCATTTAGCGCCACAAGCATTTCACAAGCTGTTACTAAACCGGAAAATAAAACGAAAATAATATTTCCGGCAAAACCAACCACTTCTGCTAAAATGGTTCAAATGCAAAAACCAATTTCTAAAACTCCTGAGGCAAAAAAAATAAAAAAAGCAGAGCCAACTAATACTGTTGTTCTAAAAAAGATGGCACACCTGACAAGCGTTATAAAAATATTAGTGTAACTAATCGACCGGCTAAAAAAGATAGTACACCCTATATGAGATATAAAATAAATAAAAAAGAGAAATAATTTGTTTGGGCTTTGTATAACTTTTTAGAAAAATTAAAACCAACATAATGAAAAAAATATTTCTCATTACAGCTGTATCTGTTGTTGCAATATTTTTTGCCTGTAATAAAGAAGGAAAAGAAAAATCAGAAAATATTTGTCCGGTTGTGGCTGCAAGTGCCGTACCGCAGGCAGTTAAAGATTCTTTTGCAGCAAGATACCCTGCAACAAACGTTACTACCTGGTTTAACAAAGACAGTGTTGCTTTTTGCGCCTACTTTATTACTACAGGCAACATAGAAATGCTTGCACAGTTTGCCAACAACGGCAGCGTTATTAAAGAGGAAATCGAAACACAAAAGAATGGCCAGCTCGAAGACAGTACCGGAACAGTTGGTAAAGTTAATGGAGGTTGCGAATGTGATATTCATAAAGAAGGTGATTAGGGTGAGGGCCTGGTCATAAACAAACAAGATTTGTTTATAGCCCCTTTTTTTTCATTGGGAGGAAGCTATTTTTTTAATCTTAACAACTTACTCAAACTGCTATTCACAAAGTCAAATAATGAAACAAACAATAGGACTGCTGCTCATTATTATATTACCGCTTCTATCAATCGCACAAAAAAAGATTACCATCAGCGGAAGTGTAAAAGATATCAAGACAGGTGAAGTATTAATTGGCGGAACTGTATATATAACTAACGAGAAACGTGGCACTACTACTAATTCCTACGGATTTTATTCAATAACAACAAAAGAAGCGGATTCTTTAGGATTAATTATTTCTTACCAAGGATATCAGCCAAAAATTTTAACTATTAGCGGAAAAATAAGCCAATCTTTTGACTATAACCTTGAAGAAAAATCCACCAGCCTTAAAGAAGTTATCGTCAGCATCGATAAGAATAATAACAATGTGAGCAAAGCCAGAATGAGCGTTATAAACATTCCTATGAAGCAAATAAAAACATTACCGGCAATTGCGGGTGAAAGGGACATTTTGAAAGTAGTTCAATTACTTCCAGGTGTACAATCCGGACAGGAAGGCACAACCGGATTTTATGTAAGAGGCGGTAACACTGATCAGAATCTTATTTTATTAGATGAAGGTACTGTCTACAATCCAAGCCACTTGTTTGGTTTGTTCAGCACTTTTAATACCAATGCTATCAATAGTGTTACTTTAATCAAAGGAGGGTACCCGGCGCAGTTTGGAGGCAGGCTCAGTTCTATACTCGATATAACTATGAAGGAAGGCAACAAGAAAAAATTCAGCGGGGAGGGTGGCATTGGATTAATATCTTCAAACCTAACGTTAGAGGGGCCGATTAAAAAAAATAAATCATCATTTATTATTTCTGCAAGAAGAACTTTTGCAGATTTGATTGTAAAAGCGGTTACCCCAAAAAATAAAAACAGTACCAACTACACTTTTTATGATGTAAACGCGAAAGCAAACTTCGAGGTAAGCAAAAAAGATAAATTATACTTCAGTTTTTTTAAAGGTTTAGATAATGCGAAATATGTTGGCTTAAGCAGCCTGCAATATGGAATTAATTTTGGCAATGCTACCGGCACGGTAAGATGGAATCATTTATTTAATAATAAGCTTTTCAGCAACACGTCCTTTATATACAATGACTATCATCTAAGCCTCACCACTAGGCAGGACCAATATTATGCACAATTATATACCGGTATTAAAGATGTAAATTTCAAAACTGATTTCAGTTATTTTCCTTCTTCATCTCATTCAATTAAAGCGGGCTTCAATTATTCTTATAGTACTTTATTCCCCTCAACAAACTCTGCAAAAATTCCCAAAAATGGCAATATCAATAAGCCAAATTTAGACAGCATTCAACGTACCTATTCTTCTCTAATTGCATTTTATATAAATGATGATATTACCATTTCTGAAAAGGTAAGTACAAGTGTTGGCCTTCGTGTTCCTGTATTTATAAAATCAGATGTCCAATACCTACGTTACGAGCCAAGGGCTACTATCAAATATCAATTTAATGATGCCACTTCTATGAAGGCCGCCTACACGATGATGAATCAATTTCAACATCTGGTACCAAACAGTACAGCATCTTTGCCAACTGATATCTGGATAAGCAGCAGCAAAATTGTAAAGCCGCAAAACAGCCAGCAGGTTGACGTAGGCCTATTTAAAAATTTCAAGGACAATACTTTTGAGGCAAGCATCGAAGTTTATTATAAAACAATGAACAACCAGGTTTTATTTAAAGAAGGGGCTCAATCATTACCAGGCAATGATATTGATACCAAACTTACTTTTGGTAAAGGCAATAGTTACGGGACAGAATTATTTATAAAGAAAAATGTCGGCAGGTTTACCGGATGGCTTTCATACACTTTATCGTGGACGAATCAAACATTCGATTCGTTGAATTATGGAAAACAATTTCCATTTACTTATGATAAGCGCCACAGCCTTTCAATAGTTGGAACTTATGAATTGAACAAACACTGGACTTTCTCAGGAGCTTTGGTTCTCTCCAGCGGAGGGGCTTTTACATTGCCCACGGGCCGAGCAACTGTATATGGCGATGGCTCGTTATACGATGGAACTTACTACGATTATGCAGCCAGAAATAATTACCGCTACAGAACTTACCACAGGTTAGATCTAAGCGCCATCTATCACAGGCCTGCAAAAATATTTGGAAAAAAATACGAATCGGAGTTAGCGATAAGCGTGTATAATATTTATAACCGCCATAACCCTTATTTTATTTATTTAAACAAAGATGCGATAACGAAACAAATTTCAGCAAGAGAAGTTTCCTTATTGCCCATCATACCCGCTATCAGTTACAATTTTAAATTTTAGTTAATGAGAAATATATTGATCATACTTTTTACTTTTTGTTTAACTATTATAATATCCTGTGAAAAAACCATTACAGTAAAGCAGCAACCCTATCAAAGTAAATTATCGATCCAGGGATTAATTACACCAAATCAATCGCCGCGAATTTTTATCAACAAAACAGTCCCCTATTTTGATCCAAAAGTAAATGCCCGGGAACTTACTGTAGATAATGCAAACGTTACTTTAAATGATGGAACATCAACATTTACACTTTCTTTTGATTCTGGATATAATTATCACTACTGTCACTACGATTATTTTTATTCCGGTTTACAAAACATAAGGGCAAATACAACCTATACACTTACTATTATTTTTAATGGCACTACTTATTCTGCACAGGCAATTACCAATCAATCAATGGTTGCTATTACTTCACTCAGCTATGTTCAAAAATTCAAAGATTTATATGGAGAGCATGAAGGTATAATTGTAGGATACAATGATAAACCCGGAGAAGAAAATTATTACCGTTATGAAATGGGACGCATGATTGACAGCAGCGTGAAAAGCGTAGATGCTGTAAAAAGCAGTTGCACTTTTGGAGAAAAATATTATGTAAAAGAAATTGGAAGAACAGTTTATGCAGATAAAAATGTTGATGGCAAATCGCTGACTTTCACTTTTGAACCAAACTATTCGCACAAAAAAAGTGACAGCACTCATATAAAAATGGAAAGCGTTGATAAAAACATTTTTAATTTTTATGATAATTTCGACAGGCAAAAATTAGCGCAGTATAACCCTTTTGTGGAGCCCGTATTTATTAATCCCGGCCAGTTTACAAATGCAATCGGTGTTTTTGGAGCTTACGCGATTTCTGATTCGGTTCTATTTGTATATCCTGAATGATAAATTATGCTTACTTCCTTATCAAAATATAAATGAAGCCCTTGAAAAGAATGTAAAGTTTGAAATTCTGAAAACAAATAAAAGAAATTGGATAAAAGAAAGATATCGATTATAATTCCCGTTTTCAATGAAGCAGGTAATATTAAAGCTCTCATTGACAATCTTTATTTTGTATTTAATCCGTTCCAGGGAATAGATTTCAAAATTATTTTTGTAGATGATGGAAGTACAGATGAAACTCTTCCGATTTTAATAAGCTTCTCAGAAACTAAACCAAACTTTTTTTATATAAGCTTTTCAAGAAATTTTGGGAAAGACAATGCTATCGTTGCGGGTCTCAAAGCATACAACGCAGATGCGGTAATAGCAATGGATGCGGATCTGCAACACTCTCCTTCCCGTATACCTGACTTAATCAACTGGTGGCAACGAGGGTATGATGTTGTGTACGCATATACGAAAGAAAATAATAACTATGCCAACTTCTTAACACGATTTAGGTCTAAATTATTCTATAAAATAATTAATACTTTTTCAGATGTACAAATGGAAAATGGTATTTCTGATTTTAAGCTGCTTGATAAAAAGGTCGTGCATACGATTAACAAACTTCCAGAAGACCGCCCATTTTTACCAGGACTGATTAAATGGGTTGGCTATCGTCAAAAGGCTTTAGAATATAAGGCATGTGAAAGATATTCAGGTTCTACAAAATATAATTTATCCAATTTGATTAAGCTCGGAACTCAGGGCCTTACTTCTTTTAGCACAAAACCGTTGACATTTGCAATTTATTTGGGATTTTTTTTCTCAGCAGCGTCATTACTGTATTTTCCTTACGTGATGTTAAGTTTATACTTTCACATGGCGAGGTCGGGATGGGCATCTGTTATAGTTACCATCGTTTTTTTCGGCGGCCTGCAATTAATGATTTTAGGCATAATAGGTTTATACCTTGGTAAAACATTCATCCAGGGAAAAAACCGGCCAAGATATATTATTCAGTCCTCGAATATTGAAGCAGTAAAATAATTTTATTGTTTTAAACTTATAGTGTCACCTTCTGAAAGACATTAAATAGCCTCTCATACTTTCTTTCATTCATCATTTAAAGAGAATGATTAAAAAAAATTCTCCAGGTTTTGAAAGATATTAATTCAAAAGAAGTGTTTGCTTTAAGAATGCCTTGCATGAAAAAAATTAACTCCGGATGGATAAACGAAGCAGGATATAGATACGATTCGTCAGGTAATCCAAAGAGGATTCCGGGGCGATATAATAATCTGTCAACGTCTCGCACAGTATATCTGGAATCAGTAATTGCCAAGTTCCAATATCTGTATCTCTTAATTTTATAGTTCCTTTATTTGGCTGTCTTTTAAAAATTTTCCATATGCTTATTTTAGAAAAGTAGCTTTACAAACCTTAAAGAAAAATGGTTATTTATGTCTCTATTTTCATCCTTGGGAATTTACGGATCTAAGCGAGTATGACATACCATTCATAGTCAAAAGAAAGTCGGGAATTGAATTACTGGCTAAATTGAAGCGTTTAGTTGTGGCCTTAAAGAAGAAGGAAACTTTATTACTATAAACTCATTTTGAGAAAAGCAAAAAAAATTTATAATTACAAATAGCATTTTTTATAACCAACACGGAATATATTTTTCATTAACTTTTTTTTATAATCAACAATCGAGCGGCTTCAATTTTCCGCCAGATTTGGAGTATAAGTTTGTATAATTATTAAAACAATTAAACAAATAAAACATGAAAAAGATTATAAGCTTAGGAGCAATATTATTTGCATTAAGCTCCACTACATTTGCCCAGGAAAAGGGTGAAGGGCATGAACACGTTAATGTTCCTACAGCAGTTAAAAATGCCAATATGCAAAAGTATCCCGAATCAAAAACTTACCACATAACGTGGGAGAAAGAAAATGGGAATTATGAAGCCAACTGGGGAGGAAAAGATGGCGAAGCTAACTCAGTTCAATATACTCCATCTGGTAATTTTATTGAAATTGTTAAGGCCATTCCGGTACACGAGCTTCCCGCAAATACGATCGCTTATGTAAAAGAGCATTACAAAGTAAATATAACAGAGGCTGGCAAGGTGACAGATGCAAAGGGCAATACATCTTACGAAGCTGAAGTTAAAGGAAGAGATGTTATTTTTGATCAAAATGGAAATTTTGTTAAAGCAGAATAATCAGAATCTATTAGGCAAAAAGTGAGACTATCTACGTTAAACATGTAAAGGCCTCACTTTTTTGTGCCGTCCAGTTTATTTTCTAAAAAAATTACTGGGTTGAATTATTTTCTTCATAACGGAAGTGGGAACATAAGCCAAGATCTTATTATGCTGCTGTGACAACCGCCATTTTAGTTTTTGTTTTTTTTCTTAAAGAAATAAAAATTTGCCTACATCGTTTTTGCATTTATTCATTTTTTGTCTGCTTCAGGCTGTCAAAAATATCGGATAAACTTTCTGCTATTGTTTCGGATGATGGTAAATATTTTTTATAATCTTTCGGAAGTTTTTGCGATACCTTATAGGTAGTTACTCCAATATGCTGATTTCATTCTTTCAAAAGAATTAAAGATAAGCACCGAAAATAAAACCCCTATGCTTGTGCGGCACTTTGAGCCAAAACGTTATGTGAGTTTGCTGGCCAGGTTTATCATAAATTTAAAAATCTGTTATGCATCGGGATTTCACCCAATTATTTTTATAATGGATAGTGAATACGGTGAAAACCCAGATGTGACATATCGTCAGATGCGCTGTCTCGCCCATTTATAGGTTTGAAGGATTCTCAGGTAATGATTGTATGTTAAATGGAGGCTGATTTTGTTTTGGATCTTTTTTATGCGGATTATTTATAACCGGAGAATCAGCTGCAATTACCATTAAATGATTAGGTGTTGAAGGCCCCGCTACCTCAGTAAAATAAGAATCACATAAAGTAAATTGTTTTGCTAAAGAAAAGTAATTTGGAATATCAGCTTCATAATACTGAAGGGAGATAAATACCAATGGTGTTCTCTTCTTATTTTCTTTGGAGAATAGTCAAATGCACAGAGATAATCTACAAGATCAATTTGATAGGCTTGTTCGCAATTCATAACAAAAGATTTTAAGGATGATTAATTTTCTTTTGTGTTATGCTAATGCCCTGACCATTAATGACTGCTTCAATATCTGTCCATGAAAAATATCTCCTGGATTTGATCTTAAAAACTTTTCAGTTTTTTTTGCTTCATCCATTCGTACAATGTTGGTCGTGATACCTGGAAAATTTTACAGACGTCTGTTGCTTTTAATAAAGCTTTTTCTGGTAGGTGGGAATTTGTGTGCAGCGATGTTTGCTGGCTTAATCTTTCAGTAACTACTTCATCAATGGTAGTTCTGATCTGTTTCCAAAACTCAGTTAAAGTTATTGGAAATGACATTGGAGTTTCTGACATACGACTTTATTTTTCATTTTCACTCGAGAAACTTTTGCAAATCAAAATTAGGGATGTTGATTTGTAAAAACAATACGTGGCTGAATTTTGAACTTGTCTGTGTAAAGGTGTATTAACAAAACAAATCGGCATTAATAGTAAGCTCTCTTAAATGAAGTAAAGTGAAGTTAAGATGGGATAACTTTTGTTAGAATTACCTGAGTTAATAAAATAAAATTTTAACTTTCATATCCCAATGGAAGTGGCAACGATTATGCGAACGAGTAAATAGAAAGAAATATAACATCAATAGATACCTCTGAATTAATATCGAAATGCCGCACTCATTATTTCCTGTTCAGCCCTTGAAATGCCAATCTCCTGGGCTATATCTTTCCAGCCGCTTACGGCGGCCTTCACTTCGGCTATAATGGTATTCATTGCGGCATCACTCAACTGAAAATATTCACCAACACTTTTTGCCAGATCAAAGTCCAGGGCATTGTTATGTGAATCAATATTCAATGCCAATCCATCTTTATCAATTGAAGGATTGATATCAAAGGCCGCTGATAAAATCCAGCCCTTATCAGTCAATAAAAATCCATGATTTCGCAGGTGATCATCCGTGTTAGAAACGGCAATGTGAAATACAATCCTTCGCCAGAGTTGCTGCAGGTCTTGTTTATTCTGAGTGCCGTTGTACTGGATGAATTCTGCCATATCTAAATAGCTGGCAGGGTTGTCTCTGATGGTATATTCATTTTGTCCTGTCATCGTCATGGCTGATGCAAAATGGATGCGTTTTTGAAACTGCCTGTCAAATCGTTTGGTGAAGTATGTGTGAAACTTCCCTGCGACTTTTTCAATTCTCGATTCCGGCATCAAAACACCACACTGCCCAGCAAGTTTGTATGCAAGGTATTCCCATGCCCCTTTATCAATCGTATCACCTTTTGATGGAAACTTTGCAATCCACAAATGCCCGTGCTCATCAATGATATTTGCTTTCGGCCTTGCTCCACCTAATGAAGAACCTGGTGCGATTAATATGGCCAGCCATTTTTTTACTTCCTCATTGTCTGCATCACTTTCCAGTACCTCCGCCGCGTGCTGCAATTCCCTTACGCTTGCCCATGGCGGAGTAGGCATACTATAGGTGTCATCAAGGAACGGCCCGTCCTTATCCAGCTTGAGCCGCAAAGCACCCATTCTTGTTTCATCGTATACGCCCAGCAAAAAATCTATATCATATAAAATCGGCGCCGGTCGGTCAGCTTCCCTGGCCAGCTGTGCAGCACGACGTTTCATTAAAGTGCGTCCCCAGGTATCTGGCATCGAATCCATAAACACTCCGAAATTCTCTTTGGCATTCGGGTACTGAGGACCGGTAAACCAGGCAATATCAGGATCCAGTAATTGTTGTTCTTTGGAACTTATCCAGTCAGGATCATACGCAAAACTAAATGCCTTTTTGCCCTTCGCCTGTTGGGCACTAAGTACACCGATAAATTTGGGTTCGGGCATACCTAGCCAATGGGCATAAACATATATATCGGTTTGGTTATTAGCCATGACTATCTATTTCCTATTAAATCCAGGTCCTGCAATTTCCTTCCGTATTCGTCATTCGCCGCTAGTTTCAAAAAATCATCCTGCAGCCCCAATACACGAAGGGTATTGAAGTAGGCAGCTATTGAAACACTTCCACTGCCTTTCTCAATATTATATAAAGTACTGCGGTCAATATTGGCTCGTTCAGCTACCTGTAACGTCGTAAATTTCCTCCGCTTTCTGGCCAGCCGTATGTTTTCGCCTACCTGCTCCAGTATTTTTTGGTACTTGGGAAAGACTAGCTGTTTCTTTCGGTTCATGACTATTTGTTGTTTAATATCTACAAATATAGCCATTATGTTGATAATATACGGCCTTTATAGTAGGGCTTTCATACATATCAATCTTCGTTTGTACACGTTTCTTACTTTGTTCATGAAACGTGAACAGGTAAATATTATGAACAAATGGGTTTTTTGAAATAATTATTTCCTATATACAATAAAAAGTCACTGTATTAAAATTGAAATCGTCACAAGATTATTATTAACAACAAAGGTGGCTAAGTTTTGAAAGGAACGGCCCTAAGACAATATGCTTTATTTATATGGGGTGGGTATTTAATCCTTCCTTTTCTATCTTGAAAATATTAATTTCATATTTATCAAATGCAGAAACAAATTCAAACTGAACTAAAAGAAATTTAATCAATCAGGTGCAATGGATTATGCAAGAAGTCCGATTTTAAAAAATAACCTAGGCTGCCTGGCAATAATTTTAGTTATATGGAATGCTATCTTCAAATCCAATCAAAAAGTATAGAATATTGTTACAGGCACTGAAGCCGGAGATGCCTTAATATCAATGGTCCAATCTATGTCAGACATCGGAGTTTATATTGCATCATTATTTCATGTAACATTCAACTTTATTACCGATTCATGTTTTTCTGCTTCTCCTTTACTTGTAACAAATAGGAAGGTATTTGCAACAAATGGGATAGCCTTTGGTAAGAAATTTATCTTACTTTGATCTCATCAAGGTTGAATGTAATTAAATTCCATTATTTGAATTACATGTTAGATAGAACTACGATTGCAAAAATTAATAAATAATTGCCTTTATATGAAAACATACAACAACTTCATAAGAATTGGTATTGTAGTTTTTGTTATTACTACCCTTCAGAATATTCTATACGCTCAAACACCTTTAACTAAGGGTAACCAGTTCCTTTTTATGAATCCAAAAGAACCGACTGAAAAAAGGGTGCTCGATCTCATCTCACATCTTACTTTAGAAGAAAAAGCAATCTTATTAAATCATAGAGGACCTATGATTGAACGTTTCAAAATAAGATCGGATGGATGGAACCAAAGTTTACATGGAGTATGGTGGGACAGGCCAACCACAATGTTCCCGGTATCTATAGCGATGGCAGCAACGTGGGATACCAAATTAATTCATAAAGTTGCTACCGCTATTTCTGATGAAGCCCGTGGCATTTATAATGGGTGGCATCAGGACTCAAGTTTTAAAGGCGAGAAAAAAGGTTTGATTTATAGAGCGCCTGTTATAAATGTTAGCCGAAATCCGTATTGGGGACGCATTAATGAATGTTATGGTGAGGATCCTTTTTTAACCGGACGTATTGGAGTTGCTTATGTAAAAGGATTGCAGGGAGATGATCCAAAGTATTTGAAACTTGTATCTACTCTAAAACACTTCGCAGTTAATAATGTTGAAAGAAACCGCCAGGCACTTTCTGCAACTGTTAGTGAACGCATGTTGCATGAGTTTTGGCTGCCACATTTTAAAGATTGTATCGTTGAAGGAGGAGCGCAATCTATCATGGCTTCGTATAATGCAATTAATGGTGTGCCTAACAACATTAATAAAATGCTGCTTACAGATATTTTAAAAAATCAGTGGGGCTTTAAGGGGTTTGTAGTTTCAGATCTTGGCGGTGTAAACAGTATGGTTACAGGTCATGAAAAAGGGCAGATGACTTTTGAAGATGCAGTTGCTCAATCTTTAAATGCAGGTTGCGATTTCTCTGATAAAGAGTTTATGGATTATATCCCCGCTGCTGTTAAAAAGGGATTGCTTTCGGAGGAGAGATTGAATGATGCGTTATATCGTGTTCTGATTAATCGTTTTCGTTTGGGAGAATTTGATCCGCCTTCAATGGTTCCTTACAGCAAAATTTCACCGGATGTAATTGGCAGCGCTGAACACAGGGAACTGGCATTAAAAACGGCACAGGAGTCTATAGTTCTTCTGACAAACAAAAATCAAATTTTACCCTTAGATAAAAACAAAATAAAAACAATTGCAGTGATAGGTCCTCATGCTGATTTATTTACTGCAGGAGGTTATAGTGGAAGAGTTACCAATCCAGTAACTCCCATGCAGGGAATAAAAAACCGCATGTCTCCTGGCACCAAAATACTGTATGTAAAAGGATGTGAAATTATTGCCAGGAAAGATACCACCGAAACTCTTGTTGCAAATACAAAAGAAGATTTTCAAAAAGCCGCTAATGCTGCAAAGAATGCTGAAGTAGCAATTTTATTTGTAGGCACCACACTTGCCGTTGAAGCTGAAGGCAAAGACCGCACATCTTTAGGCTTGCCGGGTAAACAAGAAGAATTAATTAAAAGAGTACTCGCCGCAAACCCACGAACCATAGTTGTTGAATTGAATGCAGGCCCATTAACCATCCCCGAAATAAAAGAAAAAGCGCCGGCAATTATTGAAGCATGGTGGGCAGGTGAGGAAGGCGGCAACGCTATAGCAGATGTAATTTTTGGTAATGTAAACCCCGGTGGGAAGCTTCCGCTAACAGTGTATGCATCTGCTGAACAAGTTCCTTCTGTTGATGAGTATGATGTAACTAAAGGATTTACTTATATGTACATCAATGGCAAGCCACTTTTTGCTTTTGGTCATGGGTTAAGTTATACAAATTTTACTTACAGTAATTTCAAAATTGCCTCCAAAAAAATCAATACCCGTGGAGAGGTTACTATAAACATAACCGTTCAAAACACTGGTAAACTAAAGGGTGATGAAGTTGTTCAGCTTTATGTGCATGATGTTATATCAAGTGTAAAGCGTCCGGTTAAGGAGCTCAGAGGTTTTCAAAGGATAAGTTTAAATCCGGGAGAAAAACAAAATCTAACCTTCACTGTTACTGCTGATAAGCTAGCTTTCTACGATGAAAAAGCACATACTTTTATTGTTGAGCCCGGTATGTTTGATATTATGATTGGCAGCTCATCAGAAGATATTAGAGCAAGCGGACAATTTGAAGTGACTAAATAATTAATTACAATGAAAAAAGATATCCTGCTTCTTCTTTGTATCTCTTCACTGATGTTTTTACATAAACAATCGGTTGATAAAATAAAACGAGTGACTACGGGAAATGACAACGCTTTAAAGGAACAAGATATGGAGCAAAAGCAGCCCGGAAAGCCAATAAAAAAATAAAAATTATCGCAGGAAGATTAGTACGCGAGCTTGCCCGGAAACTACCATTAGAAAAGCTTGGCACTTATCTGCCTCTGCTTAAATTGTATCAAAGAGTACTCTGGCAAAAACGAAGTGACAGTAATAAAATCTATAGCCTTCATGAACCAAATGTAAAATGTTATTCAAAAGGAAAAGAGCATAAGAAATTTGAATTTGGCAGCAAAGCTTCTATTCTTGTTGACCAGGCAACGGGCATCATTATGGGAGCGATAAATTTTACAGAAACATTGCATGATTCTAAAACACTCCCAGAGGTATTGGAGCAGTTTGAAAGGCTTAATGGCAAGAAGGCAAATGAGGTAATTGTTGACAGAGGATACAAGGGAATAAAAAATTATAAAGCTTCTAAAATTTATGTGCCCAAACCAGATAAAAACATAACAAAAAAACAACGTAGAAAACATAGCAAAAGAGCAGCCATAGAACCAGTGATCGGACACCTAAAACGAGACTACCGGTTATGCAGAAATTATCTCAAGGGAATTAATGGTGATAACATGAATGTGATTTTAGCAGCAGCTGCAATGAACTTCAAACGAGTCATGAACCTCTGGCATACAGAGGCAATCAAATGTTGGTTACTTATTTACAATTATATTGTAAGTGCTTATTGGATTATTATTGCCCAAAATTTAAAATTGACTTTTTGAGGGTCGACTAATTAGAAAAGTTATACACATTCTAAATCATCAAGTTTTGTTTATTCTATTTAATTTTTAGCCACCAATAATGCCACCAAAAAATACAAAACCCGCTACCAGAGCGGGTTTATAATATATTCAGCGGACCGGACGGGAACCAATGTGGTCTTATAAGTCATTGTCCCTTAATAGGTTCCAAAAGTCTAAAATGCAGAATGTCCTAATAAATACCTATACCAAAGATCACTTCCAATACTGAATCTTATACAAAGATATAAAAAAAACCTATTACAGAATCTGCCAAAGTAATCTTCTAAGCCATGATAAGCTGCTGTTAAACAATCTCTCATAATTCTCTTATAAATTATTAGTGACAAATTTTTGGCAATAGTCCTTGATTAAATCTCTTACTTCTCTAAACTTATTTATTATTTCTTTTTCACTTCCGGTTGCTTTTGCAGGGTCGGGAAAATTATGATGAAATTTCTTTGCACAATCACTACGTATTGCAGGTTCTGCGCATTAATACTATAATCCACCATGCTTTGCGTAAGAAAAGGAAAAATTAATTGTATTAAAGAAGGAATGATTAATGCAGCAAAAACCTGTGTTATTTGCCACTTGCTATGCGATAATATTGCAATACCAATTTCCAGCTAAGCTTGTGCTCTTTTTCTCCTTCCTCATCATAAAAAGACGGCTAGGTTCTAAAAGTAGTTATTAATTGCTTGGCCATCTTTTTTAGCTTTAAATGAAATATTACTTAGTATTTTCGTATTGAATGAAAATTATGTTACACGAAAGATATAACAGACAGATTATTTTACCCCAAATTCAGATGGAAGGGCAGCAAAAACTGCAGGTAGCTAAAGTATTGGTGGTGGGAGCTGGTGGGTTAGGGTGTCCAGTGCTACAGTATCTTTCAGCAGCCGGTGTGGGTACTTTGAGTATTGCTGATGGTGATACAGTAATCGCCATGAATTTGAACAGGCAGGTGTTATATTATGAGAGCGATATAGGAAAAGACAAAACATCAGTTTGCAAAGAGAAATTATTTGAACAAAATTCTGCATTGGCTATTCATACTTATCCTGCTATTACAAGGGATAATGCTTTGCAGATAATTGAGCAAAACGATGTGGTAGTTGATTGTACAGATAATTTTTCTGCAAGATATTTGTTAAATGATGCATGTGTTATTTGCAATAAGCCATTAGTTCACGCATCTGTTTATAGATTTGATGGTTCTTTGAGTGTTTTTAATTATACAAATAAATATGGTGAGAAGGGTGCAACATACAGGTGTTTATTTCCTTCTCCTCCGGAGCACGGCGAAATAGAAAATTGTTCTGAATCAGGTGTTCTTGGCTCGTTGACAGGAATAATAGGATGCATGCAGGCAAATGAGGTCTTGAAAATAGTAGCGAAATTTGGTGAAGTGCTTTCCGGAAAACTGTTGGTATTTGATGGATTGACAGGGCAATCACATTTGCTGAAAGTAAAGCTGAAAGAAGAAAATTTAAGCATTACAGCATTGGCTGAAAATTATGATTTTAGCTGCGGGATAAATATTAAAGAGATTTCGGTTATAAAATTAATACAAAAAATGAATGATGGGGAAGATATCCAACTGGTTGATGTAAGAACAGCCGAAGAATATGCTGCATTTCATTTAAAAAGCAGTTTTATTCCGGTGACCACCTTGGAGGAAAATATTCAACTGATTGACAGGGATAAACCGGTGATCCTATATTGTGAACAAGGTACAAGAAGCGCTGCTGCCATCAAGCTTTTACAAGAACAATATCATTTTGATAACTTATATAATCTGCAAGGCGGTCTCCATGCCTGGAAGGTGCAAAATGCTCAGGATAACTTAACCTAATCACTTCCCCAATTATAATTACTGCAGGGCTTTTGATATCATTTTCTTTTGCCTCTGTTAAAATATTAGAAACAATTCCAATGATCATTTTTTCATCGGGCAAGCTTCCATTTTGAATAATAGCAACCGGGATATTTTGTTTGTTTTCCTGGTAAAAGATATTTATGATTTCTTCCAGCCTGTGCATACCCATTAATATTACTATCGTCGCGCTGGATTTTGCCGCTAACTTTACATCTTCCGATATTGCACCTGTTTGTGTGGTGCCGGTAGTGATCCATAGACTTTCGTTGTATCCCCTTGCGGTTAAAGGGATTTGTTTTAGTCCAGCTAAACCAATACTACTCGATATTCCAGGAATAACCTCAACGGGTATGCCGGCAGCTTTTGCGGCAGCCATTTCTTCATAACCTCTTCCAAAAATAAAAGGATCTCCGCCTTTTAATCTTACCACATGGCCGCGTGAGAAAGCTTTTTCTATAATCAGTCCATTAATAATTTCTTGCTTCATGTAATGAAGCCCCGGCGCTTTGCCTACATAAATCTTTTCAGCCACGGGAGAAGCATAATCCAATAATTTAGGATTGATTAATTTATCATACAAAATAACATCTGCGCTTTTAAGAGTTTTAAGACAGCCAAGAGTTACCATATCTATATTACCGGGTCCAGCTCCGACAAGACTCAACTTTGGAATTTTTGATTCTAACATAATATTATTATTATTTATATATAAGTTATTTTATAGCGTTTAGCTATTAAAAACTCATATTGAGTAAAATTAATGGAATTTTAAATTCTTATTGTCAATATTATTAAATAATTTGCGTTTATCCTTTAGATGTATATTATTATAATATATTTATTTGGTAGATTTTAAATATACCCTATGTCAAAAAATCAAACAAAAAGAGTTGTTGTTATCGGAAATGGGATGGTCGGACATAAATTTTGCGAAAAATTATTGGCCAAAGACACAAGGCAAGAATTTCAAATCACCGTGTTTGGAGAAGAAAGCCGCCGAGCCTACGACCGTGTACATCTTACCGAATATTTTTCTGGAAAATCGGCTGAAGATTTATCCTTGGCCGCTCATGACTGGTACGAATCCAATAAAATAGACCTTCATCTAGAAGATGCTGTAATAGAAATAGATAAGTTTAAAAGGAAAATAAAATCCGCTAAAGGGAAAGAATTTTTTTATGACTATTTGGTATTGGCGACAGGTTCTGCTCCTTTTGTCCCGACGATTCCCGGCACGGATAAATATGGCGTATTTGTTTATCGAACCATTGATGACCTGGAACTAATCACTTCTTATGCCTATAAAGCAAAAAAAGCGGCTGTGATCGGTGGCGGATTATTAGGACTCGAAGCCGCTAAAGCCATGATGGACCTTGATCTTGAAACTCACGTGATTGAATTTGCTCCACGCTTGATGCCGCGCCAGCTGGATGAAAGCGGTTCTGAATTTTTGAAATCCAAACTGGAGCACCTTGGCATACAAGTTCATCTTAATAAAAACACTTCCGCCATATCCGGGAAAGAAAAAGTGGAAGAGTTGGAATTCAAAGACAATAGCCGGCTGGAAGTGGACATGGTAGTGATTTCCGCAGGAATCAAACCCAGGGATGAGTTGGCCAAAGAATGCGGCTTAAGGATTGGCCCGCGCGGAGGAATTATTGTCAATAGTAAATTGCAAACCGCCGATCCCTGCATTTACGCAATTGGGGAATGTGCCTTATACCAAGGAATGGTCTATGGCCTGGTAGCACCCGGTTATGAGATGGCGGATATCGTTGCTTCGCAGCTAACAGGAACTGATAAAGAGTTTACGGATTTTGATATGTCTACTAAATTAAAATTATTGGGTGTGGATGTAGCAAGCTTTGGAGACGCATTGGCCATGGAAAATGAATGTAAAACTGTAGTGTTTGAAGACAGGGTTTGGGGAATCTATAAGCGATTGAATGTTTCTACAGATGGGAAACAGTTGTTAGGTGGCATTCTGGTTGGCGACGCATCAGCATATAATATATTATTGCAGACCTACAAAAACGGGATGCCGCTTCCACAAAACCCTGAAGACCTATTTAGGAAATCAGGCGGTTCAGACGGGAAAAACAATGTAGGAAGCGGCGTATCAGCTTTGCCTGATGCCGCTCTGATATGTTCCTGTGAAGGCGTATCGAAGGGAGCAATATGCAGTACCGTAAAGGATTACAGAATCGCCGACCTCGATGGCGTCAAGAAAATCACAAAGGCCGGAACCGGCTGCGGCGGCTGTGTTCCCATGGTGAAAGATATCATCAACGAAACATTAAAACAACTCGGTAAAAAAGTAAAAACCGTTATTTGTGAGCATTTTGAATACAGCCGCCAGGAATTATTTGATTTGATAAAAGTGCATTGCATCAAAACTTTTGATGAAGCTTTGGATACGTTCGGCAAAGGCGCCGGATGTGAAGTCTGCAAGCCTGCGATGGCATCCATATTAGCCAGCGCATGGAACGATTCGATACTAAAACAAGCTACCATCCAGGATACCAATGACCGGTTTCTTGCAAATATCCAAAAAGGAGGTTCTTACTCTGTAGTACCAAGAGTCGCTGGCGGAGAGATTACTCCGGAAAAATTAATCGTGATCGGCCAGGTGGCAAAGAAATACAATTTGTATTGCAAAATCACTGGTGGCCAGCGCATTGATATGTTTGGTGCGCTTCTTCATCAGCTCCCTTATATCTGGGAAGAATTAATTGAAGCCGGATTTGAAAGTGGCCATGCTTACGGGAAATCAATCCGCACCGTGAAAAGCTGTGTCGGCTCTACTTGGTGCCGCTATGGGCTGCATGATTCTGTAGGATTTGCCATCGAAATTGAAAACCGCTATAAAGGATTGCGCTCTCCTCACAAACTAAAAAGTGCCGTTTCAGGTTGCGTAAGGGAATGTGCAGAAGCGCAGTCAAAAGATTTTGGATTGATTGCAACCGAAAAAGGCTGGAATTTATTTGTCTGTGGAAACGGTGGCACAAAACCCCAGCATGCACAATTGCTGGTTAGCGATATTGATGAAAAACAAGTTATCAAAATGATTGACCGCTTTCTCATGTTTTATATCAAAACTGCCGAACCGCTGATGAGGACTGCAACCTGGCTCAATAAATTAGATGGCGGAATGGACTACCTAAAAGAGGTAATAGTGAATGACAGCTTAGGTATTGGTGAAAAATTAGAACAGGAAATGCAATTATTGATTGATACTTATAAATGTGAATGGAAAGAAGTGGTCAACAACCCTGAATTAAGAAAGCGCTTCACGCATTTTATTAATTCTGATGAACCGGATCCGACAATCCAGTTCAAAGAGGAAAGAGGCCAAAAATTTCCGCAGGATTGGAACATTGCAGTAGCAAGCTGAAATGCCCCTCTTATTTAGGAGAGAGGTTGACCAAAAGGCCCCTCCGGAGGGGTGAGGCTTCAAATAAATAAAATAATAAATGGAAAATCTTACTGTTAAACAAAAAAATATAACCTGGTTTAAAGCCTGCAATGTGGCAGATATTCCTGAGAATGGCGGCGCCTGTGTGAAATACAAAGACCGGCAAATTGCGATATTCAATTTTACGCGACGTGGTGAATGGTATGCCACTCAAAATCTTTGTCCACACAGATTCCAGATGGCGCTCTCCCGAGGAATGATTGGAGAGACAAAAGGTGAACCAAAAGTAGCCTGCCCGTTCCACAAAAAAACCTTTTCACTGGAAACCGGCAGGTGTATTGATGATGATCAGTATGTGATTAAAACTTATCCCGTGAAAACTGAAGACGGAGCCATATTTTTAGGAATCGAATTTTGACAAAGGCTCATTATAGAATTATGATATTAAAAGATTACCAGTTACTTTTCCCTCTGGCATTGATGTTAGTAGCATTTCTATACGCTTCCATCGGACATGGAGGCGCAAGCGGATATCTTGCAATAATGGCTTTGTTTGATATCAGCCCTGAAAATATGAGGTCATCCGTATTGATATTAAATCTTTTGGTATCGCTCATAAGCTTCATTAATTATTGGCATAAAGGTTATTTCAGATGGAAGGTTTTTTGGGTGTTTGCCATCTCATCCATACCTGCGGCTTTTTTTGGAGCAATGTTACCACTTCATGAAAATATCTATAAACAATTACTAGGCATTTGCCTGCTATTTTCCATTTTTCGTTTGATTGGATTTGGAAAAAAGAAAGATTTTGAAGAAATCCATGACCCCAGATTGTTACAGGGAATCATCGTAGGCGGAATCATCGGTTTATTATCCGGGATGATCGGGATTGGCGGTGGCGTTTTGCTCAGTCCCGTGATATTACTTTTTCACTGGGGCAATATGAAAGAAACTGCAGCCGTATCAGCGCTATTCATTTTTGTGAACTCGCTCGCCGGTATTTCCGGAATAGCTACGCAAGGTTTTCATCTCAATAATGAAATCTGGCTCTGGTTAGCAGTTGTTTTCATTGGTGCAATCCTGGGTGGTTTTCTGGGAAGCAAAAAATTCAATTTTACTATTTTGAAATATATTCTGGCAGTTGTATTATCTATTGCAAGTGTAAAATTGTTATTTGTATAAAATTTTAAAATAAGGATAAATGATTGATAAATGAATGATATAACATCCAAGCAAATAACACTTCGAACAGCTAAAGGAACCGGCATGGTGCTTTGTTCACAGGAGACATTAACCATTATAAAAAATAATGCAATTCCCAAGGGAAATATTTTTGAAATAGCAAAGGCCGCGGGTTTACTGGCCGCAAAAGACACGGCGCATCTAATTCCGCATTGCCACCCGGTTAGCATAGATGGAATGAAAATAGATTTTGAATACTTGGAAGAAATCTCTGATAGAAATAAAATTGAACCCGCGCAATATGGCATCAGGATTAACGCAGAAGCAAAATCCATCGGAAGAACCGGAATTGAAATGGAATTGCTCACAGGCATTTCGGTTGCAGCGCTTACGATTTATGATTTATTAAAACCGGTAGATAAAAATTTGGAAATAACCGGAATAAAGCTACATCAAAAAACCGGAGGAAAAAGTGGCCAAAAACTATATTTTAACTTACCTCCTTCCTGTGCAGTGTTGGTTTGCTCCGATTCCACCGCTGAAGGAAAAAGGGAAGACCAGTCAGGAAAAATTATTAAAGAGATGCTGGGTGAAATAAAAGCCAAAATATCGGACTATCAAATTGTCCCGGATGATAAAGAAATGATCCAGCAAAAAATTAAAGAGTGGGTAAAGCAGGATATCCAATTCATTTTTACGACAGGCGGTACAGGACTAGGGCCAAGAGATAATACCGTTGCAGCGGTGAAAGAAATTATCGAACGCGATGCTGATGGAATCACAGAAGCGATGCGCATGCATGGCCAGATGCGCACGCCTATGGCAATGATGTCAAGATCTGTAGCAGGTTCTATTGGCCAGACGATGATTATTACATTACCCGGAAGTTCCGATGGAGCGCGTCAATCGCTGGAAGCCATACTGCCCGCTGTATTTCATGCACGCAAAATGTTGAAAGGAGGAGGGCACTAAATTATTTTATGTTAACGGTAAAAGAAGCGCAATTAATCATTAATTCATGTTCACGCTCTTTTGGAGTGGAAGAAGTGGAGATTGACTGCGCCTTCAACAGAACCCTGGCTGAAGATATATACGCTGATCGCGATTATCCGCCCTTTAATCGTTCTGCAATGGATGGTTTCGCTGTTAAATCCGCTGATATAAATGATAAACAAATAAATGAGTTTGAAGTGATTGAAGATCTATTTGCCGGCAATATAGCTGTCAAAGAAATGCAAAGCGGGCAATGTATCCGTATAATGACGGGCGCTCCTGTACCTTTTTCTGCCGATGCAGTTGTTCGTGTAGAAGATACAGTTAACCAGCGCACTTCGATGCATACCAAATTGAATGCAATTAAATCCTGGCAAAATATTTCATTAAAAGGAGAAGATGTAAAAGAAAGCGAAATATTGGTAAGAAAAAACAAACTAATCAATCCAGCTATTTTAAGCGCATTAGCCGTAATAGGAAAATATAAAATAAAAGTTCACCAACTTCCTGAAGTTGCCATCCTATCCACAGGGAATGAAATCATTAATATTAAAAATCCGGTAAAGCCTTACCAGATAAGGGATTCCAATTCACACACTTTAAAAGGATTTTTCAAACAGTACAATATTGAAAATATAGAAACTTTATTATTAGCTGATAAAAAGGAAGATTTAAAAAATGGAATTGGTAAATTTTTAGATAAAGATATATTGATATTAAGTGGCGGTGTTTCCAAAGGGGATGCAGATTTTATTCCTGAAGTATTAACTTCTTTGGGAGTAAAAGAAATTTTTCACCGTGTACAAATCAAACCCGGAAATCCAATTTGGTTTGGCATTACTTCAAAAGGAAAAGTAGTGTTTGCTCTTCCCGGAAATCCTTTTTCTGTGAAGGTTGCTTTCAAAGTTTTTATTGAGCCTTATCTAAGAAAATGCTTTGCCCTGGAACCTGCGCCATCACTCTATTTTCCCTTATCAATTCAAAAAAATAAAAAGACAAGGTTTGATGAATATTTCCCTTGCCGGTTGATTTCAGAAAATAATTCGACTGGATTGCTACCGGTCGTTTTTAACGGAAGTGGTGATATTGCAGCTACTGTCAATTCAGATGGAATCGGCTTGCATCCTTCCGGTGAAGAAACAATAAACGAACAATCGGTAATAAAATTTTTACCATGGAAGTGAATGATGAAACGTGAAATAGTTCATGCGACACGAACCCGGACGCAGTTTTAATCTGAAAAAACTACAAAAACCTTATAAGCATAAATGTAGAAATTCTTAATTTTTAATCCTCAAAATGAACAACACAGTTTTACAAAAACAAAAATCAACAAAATCAGAATCAATAAACCTCTTTAGCCTTAAGCCTCCCTACATGAGGGCATTTCACATAAC
The DNA here is from genome assembly GCA_030853195.1 of Bacteroidota bacterium. Classification (GTDB taxonomy): domain Bacteria; phylum Bacteroidota; class Bacteroidia; order Chitinophagales; family Chitinophagaceae; genus Ginsengibacter. The sequence continues at coordinate 36,963 of JALYVO010000015.1, forward strand.
CTGGTTTACTTTCTTTTTATGTTTTTTTGGATGGTTTGGCATTGCTCCATTGATGCCTGTTATCAGGCATGAATTAGGGCTTACAAAATCCCAGGTCGGCAATATTGTGATTGCTTCTGTGGCAATAACCATTTTTGCACGGCTTGCGGTAGGCTGGCTGTGCGACAAAATTGGACCCAGGATAACTTATGTCATTGTATTGGTAACCGGCGCCATTCCGTTGATGACGATCGGCTTGAGCCATAGTTATGAATCATTCTTATTGTTCCGGTTGGCCATTGGCGTTTTGGGCGCATCGTTTGTAATCACCCAATATCATACCTCCGTAATGTTTGCGCCAAAAGTAGTAGGGACAGCTAACGCAATAACTGCTGGCTGGGGGAACCTGGGCGGAGGAGTAACGCAGATTATAATGCCATTGATATTTGCGGGATTTGTGGGCCTGGGTTACACAAGTGAGTACGCATGGCGATTTGCTATGATAGTTCCCGGCATTGCATTGTTAATTACCGCTTTTATTTATTACTTCTACACTCAGGATTCACCCACAGGAAATTTTAAAGAATTCAAAAGCCAGAATAAATTAATTGCAGGACGGGATAAGTCAAAATATAGTTTTTTGGAGGTTTGCAAAGATTACCGCGTTTGGATATTATTCCTGGCTTATGGCGCTTGCTTCGGAATTGAAATTACTATTGATAATATCGCAGCCATTTATTTTACAGATAATTTCAAGCTTGGCCTAAAAGAAGCCGGGCTCATCGCAGGAACTTTTGGTTGCATGAATATTTTCGCCCGGGCGCTTGGTGGAATAGCCGCAGACAAAGCTGGTAACAGGTTTGGGTTCAAAGGCCGAATTGGCGCGTTAAGTGTTTGTCTTTTGCTGGAAGGAATTGGGTTAATGTTTTTTTCAAAAATGACTATCCTTCCTGTTGCAATAGGCAGCATGTTATTCTTTGCATTATTCTTAAAAATGTCTAACGGTGCTACTTATTCAGTGGTTCCATTTATCAACAAAAAATTATTAGGGACTGTTTCGGGAATTGTGGGAGCGGGAGGAAATGTTGGGGCTGTACTCGCGGGCTTTGCTTTTAAAGCAGAAGGTGTTTCATACAGGGAGGCCTTATTCTTTATTGGTATCACCGTTATATTGGTATCCGTCATTGTTTCCCTTTGGCTAATGCTGGAATCAAATAAAGAAAAAAATATAGAAATAAATACAATGGTTTTGGCGGAAATTAAAAATCCGGCATTGCAGGATGAAACCGATAAATTTAATAAACACTGATAAAAAAAAATGATGGTTATGAAAAAAAGCATTCCTCTTATTGTTGCATTCCTTCCGGCATTACTAGGTTACTTATTCTTCAGCACAGCAAAAGCTCAATTTACATTAACCGGCGAATTTCGGGCCAGGGCCGAATTGAGAGATGGCCAAGGAACATTATTGCCAAAAGACGCCATGCCCTCATTTTTTATCTCCCAAAGAACGAAGCTGAATATAGGATACACAGGATATCGGTTTAAATTTTTTACTTCCTTGCAGGATGTTAGAACCTGGGGACAGGACAGATCCACTCTTAACAGTACTACTACCGCCCCTAACAACGGGTTTCAATTGCATGAAGCATGGGGCGAGATAAGTCTTTTAGATACAACCAGCAAAATTGAAGCATTATCCGTAAAAATGGGCAGGCAGGAATTGGTATATGACGATGAACGTTTGTTGGGCGGCCTAAATTGGCTACAGCAGGCAAGACATCATGATGCAGCGGTCCTGAAATTTGCTAATAAAGGATGGAAGCTGGACCTCGGGTTTGCTTTTAATCAGAATTCAGAATACAGGAATCAACCAAAATCCGGTCAGACATATTCCCCTGTTCCTGATCAAACTTATCTTGGCACCAATACTATTTATCCGGCTGGAACAAATGGTATTGGAGAAATGTATAAAACCATGGAGTTTTTTTATGTAAGTAAAAAGTTTTCATTTGGTTCTCCTTCCTTTCTTTTTTTTAAGGATGATTTTAGTAAATATCACTATGCATTAAACGATTCAGCGAAAACTACACCTGTTTATGATAGAGAAACCTGGGGCCGGATGACCACAGGGTTCCTTATCCCTGTTAAGTTTTATAAAAACTTTTCTGCAACAGGAAGTGCATATTATCAATTTGGCCAGGATAAAACAGGCAATATGATCAGCGCCTATTTACTTTCACTGTCCACTTCCATTGTTGTAAATAATCAATTTTCTTTTGGGCCCGGTATGGATTACACCAGTGGTAATGGTGCTGCAAGTGGCAATACTATCAATCATCAGTTTGATCCCTTGTATGGAACGCCGCATAAATTCTGGGGAAATATGGATTATTTCTACGCTGCTGATCTTTTTTCTGCCAATGGGGTTAAAAATGGTTTGATAGATTATTACCTGAAAACTAAATATAAATCATCTGACAAATTTATTCTTAACACAGATATTCATCAATTCTTTTTATCTAACCAGGTGTCTGATAACACCGGAAATAGATTAGACCGGAACTTAGGAACTGAAATCGATATTGTTGGAGTATATAATCTGACCAAATATATCAATATAGAAGCTGGTTATTCATCCATGTTTGCAACCCCTGTGATGGCATCGGTGAAAGTGAAGAATGTGAACAATGCTTCTCTCCAGGCAAATTGGGCTTACCTGATGGTAACCATCAAACCCGATTTTATGGCAAAGAAATAAATAACATTTTAAATCCGTGTAAATGCTTACAAAAAAAGAGACATATAAAACTACTTGTTGTTATTGTGGAGTTGGCTGCGGCATGATTGTAAGCAAAGACAAAAGAGGTAATATTAAAGTAGAGGGAGACACCGGCCATCCTGTCAATAAGGGCATGCTTTGCTCCAAAGGAATGAACTTGCATTATACTGTAATGGATAATTCTGACAGATTACTTTATCCGGAAATCAGATGGCATCGAAATGAGCCAAGGCAGAGATATGGTTGGGATACAAGCCTTGAGCATATAGCTTCAGTTTTCAAATCTATTATCAATCAGCATGGCCATGATGCAGTAGGGTTTTATGTTTCAGGCCAGTGTTTAACAGAGGAATATTATGTGGTTAATAAATTAGTGAAAGGATTTATTGGCACTAATAATATTGATACTAATTCGCGCCTTTGCATGAGTTCTGCAGTATCTGCTTATAAAATGTCATTGGGCGAAGACACTGTACCAATAAGTTATGAAGATATTGAACTCGCAGATTGTTTTCTGATAGCAGGTGCAAATCCGGCATGGTGCCACCCGATTCTTTTTCGCAGAATTGAAGCCCATAAAGCTAAAAATCCCGATGTAAAGATCATTGTTGTAGATCCCCGCAAAACGCAGACTGCTGCAATGGCGAACCTTCATTTGCAAATTAATCCCGGTACTGATGTCGTGTTGTATAATGCTATAGCGAGGGGTTTGATTGAAAACGGTTTTATTAATAATGATTTTATACAGCAACATACAGATGGTTTTGAAGCATTGCAGAAAATGATTATGAAACGGTCTTTGCGGGAAGCTGCAACAATATGTGGTGTGAAATTTACGGATATCTACAGAGCGGTTAAGTATATTGGCTCATCCGGAGGCTTTATTCCTATGTGGGCTATGGGTTTGAATCAAAGTGTTATAGGAGTAAATAAAAATCTTGCCCTTATTAATCTTTCACTCATCACAGGAAAAATCGGCAAGCCAGGATCCGGGCCTTTCTCACTTACAGGTCAGCCTAATGCAATGGGTGGCCGCGAGGTAGGAGGATTATCCAATTTATTACCTGCTCACAGGGATATGAACAATTCATTGCATAGAAAAGAGGTAGCGGATTATTGGGGTGTAGCATCCGTTCCAAATCATCCGGGATTGACCGCTACAGAGATGTTTGAAGCATTGCATTCTGGTAAGATGAAAGCTATCTGGATCGTTTGTACAAATCCCCTTGTAAGTATTCCTAATTCTAACCTGGTGCAAGAAGCATTGCAAAGGGCAGAATTGGTAGTAGTGCAGGATATTTCATCCCGGTCGGATACTGTTAAATATGCTGATGTAGTGTTACCTGCGGCAGGTTGGCTGGAAAAGGATGGGACTATGACCAATTCAGAGAGAAGAATTAATTATTTGTCCAAAGTGATTGAACCGCCCGGTGAGGCATTGCCGGATGTTGAAATATTGCAACGTTTCGCTGAAAAAATGGGCTGGAAAGATAAATTCAATTATCAAAATAGCGCCCAGATTTATGATGAACATTGCGGGCTTACTAAAAATACCCATATCGATATCAGCGGATTGAATCATGAACGATTGAAAAAAGAGGGCCCACTGCAATGGCCTGTGCCGGATAAAAATTCATATGGAACGTCACGCTTATTTGCGGATCATCAATTTTATACGCCGGATAAAAAAGCAAAATTGCATGCTCTTCCTGATGGAAACCATTCTGAAGAAATAAGCAAAGAATTCCCATTAGTCCTCACTACAGGGCGGATAAGAGATCAATGGCATTCTATGACCAAAACCGGAAAAGTCAATAAATTAAATCAGCATATTCCTCATCCTTTCCTGGAAATTCATCCGTCAGATGCAGAAAAAAGAAATATTGGCGATGGAAACACTGTGACAGTTAAAAATGAAAGAGGAACCATAACGGTAACGGCTAAAATATCAAATGAAATAAAAAAAGGAGCTGTTTTTCTTCCGATGCATTGGGGTAAAATATTGAATGAAAATTTCGCCCGGACCAATAATCTGACTTCATCATTGATTGATCCAATCTCTAAAGAACCCGATTTTAAATTTTCGGTGGTGGAGGTGGTAAAATATATCAAGCCATCTCAAAAAGTTATAATCATCGGCGGAGGAATGGCTGCTTATTATTTTTTGAATGAATATAGAAAATTGAATGAAACAGATGACATCCATCTATTCTGCGAAGAGAGCGATGTGTTTTACGATCACTCGATGCTACCAGATTATTTAAGCGGAATTGCAACGTGGAATAAGTTAGAGAAATTAAAAAATGAAGAAGCAGCAAAACTGTGGAATATAAAGATTCATCCGGGAAAAATTATTGTGCATATTGACAGCAAACAAAAAACGATTACAGATTGTAATGGAAATGACTACAATTATGATATTTTAATAGTAGCATCTGACGCAAAAAAAATACTGCCGAAAAAATTCGATCATTCTATTGAGGGATTGTATTCACTTCATACACGCTTAGACGCAGATCAACTTAAAGCATATTTAAAGCCTGCAGATCATATTGTTATTGTGGGAGGAAATATAGTTGGATTGCAGCTGGCTGTTTCACTTCGGGAATTAAACATGGAAGTAAGTATTTTAGAAAAAAGCGAACGGTTAATGTCTTCCCAATTTGATAAAATATCGGGAGCGCTAATAGAAGAAGAAATTGTGGATCAGCAAATTGACATTATCTACCGGGAAGAAATAAAGGAAATAATTGGCGAACATCGCATTACAGGTGTGGAACTTGGAAGTGGAAAAATGATTCCATGTAATGCATTAATATTTGCCTGGGAAACAGATCTTGATTTAAGATCAGTGGAAGCAGCTGGCATTGGCATACAAAAGGGAATAACAGTGAATGAATATTTGCAAACGTCTGATCCGGATATTTTTGCTATCGGTGAATCTGCCCAATATCGTGGGGCCTTATTTGATAACAATCTTGCTTATAAAGAACAAGCTATGGTATTAGCCAGCTATTTTAATGGAAATAAAGCAAATTATTACCAGGGATCATTAATTACAAATATTTTAAACATCAATGGTTTAGAGATTTTCTCTCTTGGAATAATTGAAGCTCCGTTGAATGACGATGACTACGAAGAAATATTTATTTTAGACAGACATCAGCGCTATTATAAAAAATGTATTATCTATAAAGACAAACTGGTAGGCGCTATCTTATTCGGCGATAGCAGTGAATTGGAAGAATTCAGGGAGTTGATTGCACAAAAAATGGAACTGGGAGAAATAAGACAATATTTATTACGTACAAATAAAAAAACCAATGAAGCAGTAATAGGAAAATTAGTATGCACCTGTAAAAATATTGGTGAAGGTAATCTTCTGAATCTGATTAGATCAGGTTGTGGAAGTACGGCTGAACTATGTAGAATTACCGGGGCCGGAACGGGTTGCGGCAGTTGCAGGCCAGAAGTGAAAATGATTTGGGAAAAGGCTTTGCAAGCTGTATAATTAAAAAACCAATGGCTATCCGCAATTTGGTTTGAGGTAAGAGAAGCCAAAAAGTAGTTTTTAGAATTTTTCTTATTCTGAACAAATAAAAACGATATGATTTTTTTAAAACTGGTTTCTAGCGGGTATCGATTTAAGAAAAGTTAAAAAGTAGTTTATCAATTTTTTCAAAGTTATACAAGCATCTTACACCATAAACCAAATAAAGAATAGCCAAAAAAAAACTATGATCAGTAAAAATTCATTTGATATCAGCGATAAATATGGCAGAAGTTTTAAAACATTGCGAGTAAGCCTTACCAATCAATGCAATTTAGGTTGTACTTATTGTGTGCCTTCAATGAAGAATAACAAAAATTTGAATGCTCCTCCTCCTCTTGATGTTGACAATCTGATCAATGCTGTTCAATCGTTACATGATATTTTACATTTACAAACTGTCAGGCTTACAGGAGGAGAACCAATATTATACCGTGATTTGATTCCATTTATCAAAGGAATGAAGGAGATAAATATCCCCAATATTAAAATGACCACCAACGGATATGCATTGGCAAATAAAGTGATGGAGTTTAAAATAGCTGGGTTAACGAATATTAATATCTCATTAGACGCAGTAGACCAGGAAACATTTTACGTAATTAGTAGGAGAAAAAATCTTTCAAGAATATTAGAAGGAATAGAGCAAGCAATTGATGCTGGATTAGCGGTAAAGATTAATTGTGTGATAATGAAAGGGATAAACGATCATCAGATAATTCCTTTACTCGAATATGCTACGGATAGAAATATTCCTATCCGGTTTTTAGAACTAATGAAGATGGGTCATTTGCAGGAAAATTATCAAAAATATCTTTTCACACAGGAAGAAATTTTGGAGGTATTGTCCCATGAATTCTCATTTTCGCGAATGGGTAGAGCAACTTCAGCCACTGCTAATTATTGGAAATTATCAAACGGATACCGGTTTGGTATTATCGCTAACATATCCCATCCTTTCTGTAACGATTGTGACCGGTTGAGGTTAGACAGTTATGGGAATCTGTATGGATGTTTAAGTAGTGACACTCCTGTTAGCATTCGGGAATGCTTAGACGATAAAAAGAAATTGAGTGAAAAATTGCAAATGGCATTGGGACATAAAAAAACAAAATTTTGCGGTAGCGCATTATCAATGAAATCAATCGGAGGATAACTATGGAAATCAATATTACAATACAGGTGTTTGCCGTTTTGAAAGAATATTTTGAGGAGAAGTTTGAGATGAATTTTCCTTTTCAAAGTTCTTGTACGACAATATTAGAATTGCTTGGAAAACGGCATCCGCAGGCAATGGGATTACTCAGCAAATGCAGGGTGGCCAGCGAAGAAGCAATTTTGGACAATGATTATACAATTAATCATAACGACAAAATTTATATCATCCCTCCCTCCAGCGGAGGATGAAATATTCTAACGAATTAGAAACTATGATAACACCTTATTACATACCGGTGCAAGACTTAATTGCTCGTTTAGAAAATGATCAGGCAGGCGCCACTATACTATTTATCGGAACAGTACGTAATGTGAACAAAGAAAAGGAAGTATTGTACCTGGAATATGAAGCGTTTAAGCAATTGGCGGAAAAAATGATCAATAATATAATTGAAGATGCAAAATCAAAATTTAATTTGATAGCTGCTGTTTGTGTACATCGAGTTGGTAAATTGAATATTGGTGACACTGCTGTTGCGGTTATTACGGTAGCGACACACAGACAGGAAGCTTACATGGCAAACCAGTTTATTATTGACCGGGTAAAGCATGAAGCCCCCATTTGGAAAAAAGAATACTGGGCTGACGGAACTTATGCCTGGGGGCACAATTGCAATTGTAATCTACCGCATAAAGATCTTCAGGAATATTTATTACATCATCAATAATCAAGTTATTTATGTTAACTGGAGTTGTTTTTTGCGGAGGGAAAAGTTCACGGATGGGTAGTGATAAAGGACTTTTACAAAAAGGGCTAACTACCTGGGCAGAATTAGCTTTTCAAAAATTACAGTGCCTGGGTTTAAAAGTTGTTATATCAATTAATGAAACACAAAAAGAAACATATAGCCGGGTTTTCACTGAAGAGCTATTGGTAGTGGATAGGCCATCTTCTGTTTTTAACTGTGAAGGGCCCTTACGGGGATTACTCAGTGTACATCAGCAATTACCGGAAAGCGAGCTTTTTGTTTTAGCCTGTGATATGACCGATATTTCAATAGCTGTATTGTACAAACTCAAAAATATTTACCGGCTAAATCAATTCACACACGATAATTTTACTTATATTAATCAAGGTGAATCAGAGCCTATGTGTGCAATTTATAGTTGGCAGAAGCTTCATGAAATAAATAGATCCGCATTGGATCACCAATTGGTAAGATTCAGTTTGAAATATATTTTATCCAAAGGGAAAACTTTGATCGTAAAGGCTGAAATATCGGAGTCGGCATCATTTTTCAATTACAATGAAAAATTGACCTTACATCATTGAATTCTGTCAACTTCCAGATATTTTTAAATGTATCCATCTCTATAATAAACACCATTCGAATTCTGAATTGTCTTTCGATAAAGATGAATATCCACAATAGCAGGTGTGGTATCACATCTGCCAAAACGATGAGTATATATTTTTATTGAAGTCTGTTTATATTGAATTCGTGCTGCTAAATTTTGCAATACATTTTCTTTTGCTAATAAAAAATCATTTACTCATCAATGCGATAGGCTGTAGTAAAAGGGGAAAATAAGTTTAAGCTTCAATTTTCGTGCAAGGTCCCGCCTTTGCCTAGTTTAGTAATAATTTTCTTACTCTCCAGGATAATTTCAAAACCATTTTTCGTCTTTTTCTCACTCGCATAACTATTTCACCAAAATAATTTATTGCTTCATAAGTAAAAAGTAGTTTGCAAAATTTCAATCCCTTAATACAAAATAGTTTAGTTCTATCCAAATCCTTAGGCGGTCAAAAGATTAGCAAGTCTAGTCAAATCTGGATAAAATGGTTCGAGAATCTTGATCTCTCTAAATAAACTGGCAATTGATATTTCGCGCATTGATGCATAAATTTCAGGCATTCTTCACCCCAGGTTTTACCTTTTGTTGACTAATCAAAATCGGCTACAATAAACCACGAAGTATTATCTTTCAATAATGGATAAATTCCAATAACTTCTTTTCCGTTTAAATGATTTGCAATTTCGCCCATCTGTAAGTGAAGCATATTGTTTACTAGAAAAATTTTTTAGATTACCACCTTTAGCTTTATGCGCTAAAAATTCATTCCAATAAAAATTATGGGCAGGCATATATCCTGCCTTTCCATCCTTCTCCCAACGGATGGTAAAAACATCTTCTCTCCCTTTAAAAAGAGTTTTTAAATATTTCTAAGTTACTTCCATTTGTTAGAATTAGAATAAAATCAAATCTACAAAAGCATCCCAGTTTTTGCCGGCTTGTTCCAGAAAAGTAGACTTCTCTTCAAAATTTATATATCTTGAAATGTTTTAAACAGACTTCTCGTATCATCACCAATTTTTTTATCGCTCACCTTAGCATATATCTGTGTTGTTTTAATGCTTTTGTGTCCAAGCATTTTACTAACAGAGTATATGGGCACTCCATTATCAAGTGTCACGGTGGAAGCAAAAGTATGACGGGCAATATGGAAAGTGATTCTCTTATGGAAAGGCGGAACACATACTCTAAGTTTTTTTTCACTAAATTCTTTCCTTTTCTTGTCTGTTAGGGTTATCAGTGAATAAAATCAACATTTTTCAACCGCAGGTCTCACAATAGCCCTTTTTAACTTCAGCATTTAAAAGTGAAGACTCGCTGGGAAGTGAAACAAGAATTGATACTTCTAAAATACAACTTACTTTCTTTCTAGATTAAAAAAGTGAATACTTCAGTATATTACTATAACTTGTCGGCAGGCTGTAATTATAATTAGATAGTTACTTATACTAATAAATGTTTAATGGAAACTAATTTTGCAGGAAATAAAACTTCAGTAACGAAAATCTTACTCGATACACAGGTTATAATCATTGGTGCAGGCCCTGCAGGTGCCGGTACCTCTATCTTTCTTACCAAGGCTGGCATACCTCATGTAATAATTGAAAAAAGCCAATTTCCGCGTGATAAGATTTGCGGAGATGCCTGCAGCGGAAAAACAGTTTTTGTATTGAGAAAAGCTAATCCACTATGGCCGGATGAAATATTTAAAAATACAGCAGAATATATGCCTAGTCACGGGGTTACATTTGTTTCTCCTAACGGCAAAGTATTAAATATTCCTTTCAGCCCTGCAAAAATTATTAAAGGCCAGGCGCCGGGCTTTATTACTCCGCGATTAATATTTGACAATTTTCTTTTTCAAAAACTTGCCTCTAGATATGCAACCATTTATCAAAAAGCAACTGTAAAAAGTATGGAACGGTACGCAGATGGTAAAGTGAAGGTGAGTTTTTTACATGGAGATGAAACTTATGAAGTAACAGCCCCTTTTATAGTAGGGGCAGACGGTGATAAAAGCCAGGTACGTAAAATTTTTTTAAGCAGTTATTCTTCTCCAAAAGCTTATTGCGTAGGCTTAAGAGCATATTACCAGGGGGTTACTAGCTTGCACGAAAATCATTTTATCGAGCTTCATTTTTTACCAGAAGTTTTACCGGGCTATTTCTGGATTTTCCCATTGCCTAACGGTGTTGCAAACGTGGGCATTGGCATGATGAGTGAGAGGATAAGAAAGAAAAAAATAAATCTACGTGAAGAAATGCTTAATGCAATAAAAACAAATCCAAATATCAGGCATCGTTTTAGCAATGCAAAGTTGTTAGATAAGATACAGGGCTGGGGCTTACCTATGAGTATGAAAAGACAACCTTTATCAGGAGATAATTTTTTGCTTACAGGTGATGCTGCAGGTATGATAGACCCTTTTACCGGCGAAGGCATAGGCAATGCAATGTATAGTGGCATGTTGGCTGCTTTTGCTATTGATGAATTATTAAAAGCAGGTAAGTATGATGCCGCCCTAATTAAAGAAAAATATGACGATGTACTTTTCAAGCGAATCGGGAATGAATTAAAAACCAGCGCTACTTTACAACGATTGTCTCACTATCCCTGGCTATTTAATTTTGTGGTTGAAAAAGCACATAAAAGCAAAACGCTGAATAATACAATCACTTCGATGTTTACAGGAATTGATCTTCGTAAGCAGTTACGAAAGCCATCGTTTTATGCAAGAATTTTATTAAATAGGTAACTGGCAATTATACAGGACGATGCAATTTATTAATTCGCAAATTCTTTTATTTATTTTAAGCAGTTTATGACACTTCCGATATTAACATAACGGCAAGCATACATGATATTATTGACCTGATATCATTTGTGAGCTACTGACTGCGTTCATCATTACCTGCGTAACCATTTGCTGCACTTTTGCCGTGACCTCCTTTATATTCGTTGTACGGGATTTGAAAATCTTTTATCAGGCTATCAATTTTTATCTCAAAAAAGTTATTAGATAAAATTTCTAATGGGGGTCATTAGAAAAAAAGCTGATAAGAACTCGGTTGGTATTGAGTTTTGATTTCATAAAATGTCTTGAAATTGAGTAAGAAAAACTTATTATAAAACTGGACTTAAAAATTGCCTTTACCGATAAAGAAATCACTCCATGGTCTTTAGAAAAAACATAAAAAATTATGGTCAGTGTGGGGATAGAATATTGGGTGCGTTTGCATTTTTTATTTCACCAGCGATTTCCATTTTCTTTTCATGTTCGGCTATAATTGTATCGAGTTTTGGTAAAAAGTCGGCGTAATAAACCGTCCAGTAATTAAAGACCATCATAATTATAAAACTGGTGCATGCTGCTAAGAATACAGATACTAAGAAGGAATGATAAGAGTGTACAAAGAATATCCCGCCTATCGCTGATATGGCAATAATAACAATATAATGAAATAAAACCTGGCGAAACCAGAAGTCTGCAATCACTTTCTTTCGGGTTGCGGCCAGACTCCAATGCGGAAATTATTTCTGAAAATTCGCATAGATGCCGGAAAACTGCCTGCTAATAAATTCAGTTTGTACAGGGAAGTCAAATGTAACAAAGGACTTCACTCGTCTCATTATCTCTTTCATCACTTATCCTTTGCATAAAGTTAGGAATTTTTACCAAGGAAAATCGTGAACTGATGCGAGAACTTCTTTATGCGTTAGTTTCTTTTGTCAAACATTTCACCCCCATAAGATCATTACTGATAGAAAGTTATAACTGAGCTGTAAATCTAGTCGTCCCACTATATAGAAGATGGTATCAACCCAACAAATCCTGAAGATATTGCCGCATTTAAGCTGGTTAGTACAGTAGCCGCAAAGAATAAAAGGATTAGATTGATCTTTCCGTTTTATGTGATGTATTTAGTTTTGGAGAAATGATGGATCATTAAGTGAGAAATTTCCCTTTGAAGATATGCTACAGTACTATTGAAATATTAAATATAGAAGGGATAGAAAATTAGATAAACTGAAATGTTGGATTGATTAACTGTTCCATAGGCAATTAAAAAATATTCACACAAATGCTTCCATAATGTATCTATGATTCGTATTTTTGTAAAGATATGTTGCTCTTTGTAAAGATGGTTAAAGCAAAATCAAAAAATGTCCATCAGTTCGACTAAAAATTCGACTAAAAAATAAAATCCGCTTCTGTAGCGGATTTCAAAGGAAATTAGCGGACCGGACGGGACTCGAACCATGATCATTTTTAGATTTCTACTCTTTTGATTTAAATGAAGTTAGAAATTTACTTATTTCACGCTTCTGTCCACTTTCAAAACTATCCAGATAAATTTGAGTGGTTCTAATTGATGAATGCCCTAACTGTTCAGAAATCATCTCTATGGAAACTCCCGCCCGTTTTAAAACCGTAGAAAATGAATGCCGGGCAAAATTTGTAGTGGGTACTCTATTAAGTTTTAGATCTTCCGCAATTCTTTTCATGTATTTATTTGTCGTCCTTACAGCTTGGTTGATATCCCTGTAAATTTGTAAATCAGATAGAAGTTTTGGATGAAGAATATCAAAAATAAATGATTTTGGCCTTTGTGGTTTTCTTCCCCATTTGTTTATAATTCTCTGAATATCTTCAGTAATAAAAATTTCGATTGTTTGAATATTATCTTTCGTAGAATGTTTGGTTTTTGCACGAATAAAAGAAAGCACACCATCCTTAATATTCTCATACCTTAAAAAAGCTATGTCTTTCACATTAAGACCATTTGCAAAATATGCAAAGAGCCACATATCTTTTGCACGGACCACTTCAGGATTTTCGGACTTGTAATTGTATATCTTCTCTATGACTTCGATTGACAATGCTTTCTTTGCCTTTTTTGATGATGGTGGAACATACTTCCCTTTTCCAAAAGGATACAACTCTGCACCAATTATTTTTTTTGAAATTGCCTGATTGTAAATGGTGCGCATATTTCTCATATAAACTCCAATAGAGGAATAAGACAATTTCATTTTAGAGCTGAGAAAATACTTCTCAAGTAAATTTAAAAACTCTGGGGTAACATCAGAGAATAGCAAGCAGTTGTCCTTTTTTTTCAAATACTCTTTTAAGTGATTTGAAATAGTTGTATATCCTTTGGATGTTTTAATTGAGCCTTCACCATACAACTTTTTAGCATAGTCCTCTAATTGAGTTATAATATTTATTGATTGTGACTGGTTATTAATTTGACTGATTATTTGTTTCCGATTGTAATATAGAGTATCAAATTCTTTCCAGGAAAAGTTGCGCCCTAGATCATTAACAATCTTATCTGCTTTAGTAAGAAAATATATGATATCGTCAAATTGTTTTTTTAAATTTTTTCGAGTATGATAATTTTTAAATTCATCCTCCGTCAGGTCGATTCCGGTTGCATAAAAATAAAATTTTCTTTGCCAGGTGACTCTGATTTTTACTGGGTATTTGCCATTCTTTTTTAACCGGAAGTTGTATAAAGTTATCTTAGTAGTTACATGCATAAGGTAAAATTTCACCAACAATTTCACCAACAAATATAAAATAAAAGAAAAGAATTTCTTTTATATTCTTTTCTGGAATTAATCTATTATAGATAGATAATCAACATATTAGTAGATTCTTTTTTGGTTTATTTAATTTATAAAAACAATCAAAATAATCTGCTTTCTTTCTTACAAGCAGAGGGTCCGCGGTTCGAACCCGTGTGCTCCCACAAAAGCTTCACAGAAATGTGAGGCTTTTTTGTTGGCAAGTTTAGTGAATAACAATTATATAAATTGTTATTCAATCGTAACAAGATTTTTAATTGAAATAAACCCATATAGTTTTTTTAAATAATCGGATGTTTAATTTTAAATAATTGACTTTATTTCAATCTTCATTTATTGGCTATTTTTGAAATTTGCAAACAATTTGCGAACAAAAACCAACTAATGAATTGCAGAATCTTATTTGCAAACATTTCCGGGAAAGCGAAAGAACTATTGAGTTATAAAGTTAGTTGTTTTAGCTCGCAGGTTTGCATTAAGATGGACAAATTCGTTGCTTGAACTTGCCGACAAAGGTGGCCTACCTTATACAATATGTTAGGCACCAAATTAAAAAATGGGAAGCCAAGGATTTGCCTCCAAATAAATGACAAATAGATTTTCAGTTTTCTCTGCCAGGCATAAATGATTTGACAGCGGACTTCGCATAGCTGTCTAAATGCTCATTCTTCGTCTTGTACAGAATAATTTCTTTCTTCCCCTGATCGGGCAATTTTATCTGTTCCATTTTTAAACTATCAACATTATCAAATACAAAAGCAGGACGGAAATCATGATTAGCGAGGGTCAATTTAATATTTTTAAAAGTAATTCCGCTGGCGTGCCTTAGATAAAAGCCCCAGGCAGGCAATTCTCCGAACATGCTGAATTCAGGATAATTTTTTCCCTTTTCAGGTATTTGGTCGAGTCGGCTCAAAGAAACATAAGCCATCCCTTTCGAAGCTCTACCGGGATATGAAATTTCAATATTTTCCAAAATAACATTTTCAACATTGTGGCCGGGCAGGCCTACGATGGACGACGGAAAAGGATTATGAAAGAAATCAACTTCTGGTCCACGCATATCATAATTAATATCAGGTCGCCCGAAAGGCACCTGCACTTTTACATCTTTGATAAAAATATTTTTTACCACACCCGGCACTTTTCCATCCCGGTTTCCTAAGCGGATGAAGATGGCATTGCCCGTATTTACCGCAATAATATTCCGAATATCTATATTTTCGATTACGCCGCCATCTACCGACTCCAGGGCAATGCCCGAACGAAATGTATCGAATATTTTTATGTTCTTTATGGTTACGTTTTTGAATCCACCGTAGGAAGCGGTGCCAAATTTAATAGCGCTGGCACTTGACCTGATGGTACAGTTGGCAATGTAAATGCTGTCGTTGAAATGCCCGGGATAGTACGATTTCAGGCAGATGCCGTCGTCGGCGGCATTCACATCACAATCCGTTATTCTTACATTTTGGCAATCGGTAATATCCATTCCATCGTTGTTCCAATAGGCACGGTTGGTGAGAGCAATGTGAGTGATGATAAGATGAGAACATAACTCAAATGACAGTCCCCAACAGGCCGCATTTTTAATAGTGAGATCAACTATTTTTACCTGGCTACATTCGGAAAACCGGAATAGTTTGGGCCGCGAGATTTCGCTTGGCCGCGAGTTTTTATTGTCGTGGTTGGGATCTTTAAGAATTCCCAAATGATACAAACTATCAATGTTTAAAGCAAGCGCTCTTCCCTGCCCATCAATCAGGCCTTTTCCTGATAATGATATATTGTTGGCGTTCTGCGCCAAAACCAATGCAAGTTGGGAGTTGTCATCACTTTTTGGCGAAACCGGCCTGCCATCAACAACTAATGCTTTGTAATCGTCGGGGTTGGTGCTTCCCAAGAGAACGGCGCCTTCTTCAAGATATATATTTACATCGCTTTTTATTTCAATGCTCCCGGTTAAAAAATTTCCCTTTGGGAAAATGACCTTTCCGCCTTTGGCTTTATTGGCATCATCAATAGCGGACTGTATGGCTTTTGTATTCAACGTTTTTCCATCTGATATCGCACCATAATCAACAATATTAAAAGTGGTTTTTCCCTGCGCCTGTTGTCCATAACTTATTTTGGATTGAATGAACAGGAAGGTGAGAATTAATAAACCAAAAAATAATATGGATTTGATACGAAGCATTTTTGATTTTGTTTTTATAGAACGTTACTGTCAACAGTCGACAATTTAATTTCTACTCTTTAAAAAATCTTCACCTCCCAGATGCCTGGCCGTGGATTATCTTTTTCATTACGCATGGTAACCCGGATATATCTTGCGTCAAATTTAGAATAGGTAATCATTGGCGATCCTATCTTTTTATTCACCCATTGATCGTCTGACAATCTCCAGGTTTTATTATCATCAGAAATTTCAACTTTGTATTGATATGCTTTTATGGGAAATTCCGGAAAGATCTGGATTTCATTAAAAGACTTTACAGCACCCAGGTCGAGCAGAATCCATTCCTGCGCATAGTTGCCTCCGATCCAGGGAGTGGCATTATTTTCATCAACCGCATTTTTAGCAGCAGTAACTACCGAGTCCAATGTGCTGGAACAGGTAACTTTACAATTGAACGCCAGATTTGTCTTATTGCTGGCATCTTTCAAAAAGCCCACTCCCTTGTTGGTGGTTACAACTTTTTTGATAGAACCATCCGTATTAAATTTTAGTTCATCCACAGCCACCTGCCTTAATTTTTGGGAAATAGGATAGCGGTCCAGCGTATTGAAGCGATGGTAAACGATATAATATTTATCGTTAAACTTCAATATCGTGTGATGGCCGGTTGATTTAATGATGTCATCCTTTTCATCTGTGCCAAGAATGGGCCGCATCATCCCTTCTGTCCATGGACCAAATGGCGTGGGACCCGTAGAATACCGAACCTGATAGGTTTGATCCCATGTTTTTCCCCATGAATAAGAAAAGTAATATATCCCGTTTTTCTTAAACATATAAGGCGCTTCAAAATAATGTGGCGGCGTCACTTCCCTTGGCTGTCCGTTAAAAGAGATCATGTCCGGATTCAATTTTACGGCCAGGCATCTGCCTTCAATATCAAATCCACTATTAGAAGAACCCCAGTATAGGTAAGCATCTCCGTTATCATCCACAAAACATTCCGCGTCGATCGTCTCTACATAAAAATATTCTTTGTGGCGAACCAGAGGCTTATTGTCTGGAAGCGCATTTTTCCACGGACCAAGCAGGTTATCCGCTACGCCAACCCATATTTCCTGGCCTACGGTAACGTACATATAAAATTTACCGTTTGGCGCTTTAATTACACTTGGTGCCCAAACACCTGAAGGCGTGCCTGTGGTGCTTTTGCACTCTTCTTTCGTAGGCCAATTCAAATACTCGCATTTCCAATTCACGAAATCTTTGGATGACCAAACTGCGAGTTTAGTAATATCGTTCCAACTCGGCATATCGCTTGTTGCATAAATATAAAATGTGCCTTTGTCTTCAATAATAGTGGGATCGGCAAAATATCCGGGCAGCAGCGGATTTCCTGCTTTGGGGTTATTAAACCTGACGTCGTTTTTATTCCAAAGGTCTAATACAGATTGATCAGGATTTTGAGCAAAGGCACTTAAATCTATCAACACAATAATTAATGCTATAATATACTTTTTAAGATATCTCATACTTTGATTGATAAAGGATTACTTTATAGTTTGTTATTCCATATCACAATTAATAAAACGAAGATACTATTTGTAATGTGGAACAGGCGACATGCTATTTAGAGAGTGTTTTCTATGCGCTCATGCTTTTCTTCTTTTACATTCCTCAAAAATCTCTTGCTTTTTTTTGCTGTTTTCTATTCGCTCCAGCTATATTACCAAAAGGAAATTATCCGTTGGAAACACCATGAGCCGCTATTTATTGATTATTTTATCTGTTAGTAGAACAGTACGGTAACACATTTAGCTTTGCCACCTTATAATCCTAACGATAGAAGTGTTGTAGAGCAAACAGCCAGGATCCTATGTGCCCATCATTATGCACCGTGTTGTAACCAGAACTTATAGAGGTTAGTGAGAATTACTCCACTATCTTGTACAGAATATGTTTTAATCTTCTGATACCATCGTGATATTCTTTACTGGAAAAAGGAGAAAATTTAAATTACTGTAAATAATTCTCCTCCATAATTTTGAAATTGTAGAATTTAGAAGATATTTTCATTTATAACAGAAATATGATAGTGTTTTAGCTATTGGGTATTAGTTTTTTACTCATGCTAAAAAATATGCCATTAAAATTAATTGTTATTCAGTTACTTTCAATATTTTTAGAATGAATTATTATTAATACTTTATTGACATTCTGATAATAGGATTAATGATTTTTTAAAAAATTATGAGTGAAAAAATATTAAGAGAAATAACGCCCCTGACATCTGCAGATTGTTTTACATTATTTTCCAGAACCAAAAGAGAATTCGATTTTCCGTTTCATTACCACGAAGAAATAGAATTGAATTTCATACAAAATGCTCCAGGAGCTAAAAGAGTCATCGGGAATCATGAAGAAGAAATTGGAGATGTTGAATTGCTATTAGTTGGTTCTAACCTTCAACATGGATGGTTTACTCATAAATGTAAAGAGAAATTGATCAAAGAGATAACCATACAATTCCACCGTGATCTTTTCGATGAAAAATTTTTACAGCGAAATCAAATGAGTTTTATCAGAAACTTGTTTCAGCAGGCAGCAAGAGGAGTCTTATTTTCACGCGAAACCACGTTATCCCTTATGCCCCGTATTGAAGGACTTACACAAAAACATGGTTTTGATTCTGTATTAGAATTAATGTCTATACTTCACGATCTGTCAGTATCAAGAAACTTCCGAATTCTTTCAGACATTTCTTTCAACAAAGAAACTCCTTTTTATAACAGCAGGAGAATCGAAAAAATAATGGAATATATAAATAATAATTTCGGACAAAACATTACCTTAAGCGATGCTGCTAAAATCGCCAACATGACTGAGGTTTCACTTAGCAGGTTCTTTAAACAAAGAACCGGAAATACTTTTGTAGACACTTTAAACGATATAAGGCTGGGGTATGCATCGCGCATGTTGATTGAAACCACGCATAGCATTAATGAGATCGCCTATAAATGTGGGTTCAATAATATGTCTAATTTCAACAGAATATTTAAAAAGAAAAAAGACAGCACGCCTAGAGAATTCAGGAATTCTTATTCATCAACTGGCCTGAGAACTTTTGTATAGAAATATACATATTTTCATGTATCAAGTATTCGGAGAATGTAAGTTAGATGATGTCCTACTAATCTTTGGCATAATGATCCGATTTTCTCGGTTACAGTGTTACCATTCCAGCCACCATGTACATTTAATGAATGGATATAATACGCATTGATCCGGTTACTGGATTCTTTCAATCCTTTTAATAATTTCCATAAGAGCGCGGCTATTGTGATATGGGCATTTCCAGATGCCCGCTTTATCTTTATCCATTATGGTATTATCTTCTTTGATTCCCCAAAACCATTCACCGTTTTTTTTGTCAAGGATATGTTGTTGAATAAATTTCCAGGAGGACAATGACCTCTGTAAAAAATCATCATCTTTTGTAATTTGCCACGCATTAAAAAATCCAACCATCGCTTCTGCTTGTGGCCACCAATGTTTTTCCTTTATCAGAGCATCTTCATCAAGATCATATTCATACCAAAGGCCACCATCTATGTCAAGCCCATCCGTAGTGGCTTTGGCTATTAAAACAGATTGTTTTTTTAACTGTTTGATTAATGATGGATTATCAACAACCTCCGCCGCTTCCTGGATTAGCCACGCAGCTTCTATGTCGTGGCCATACGAAACTGTATTTGATTTTTGATTCCACTTTTCATCAAAAAATAAAATGAGATGATGTGTTTCCGGATCGATAATATGATTGAGAAAAATAAAGATCAGTTCGCTAATTCTTTCTTCCAGCTTTTCGTTTTTGCATACGCGGTAGAGATTCGCAAATGCTTCCAACAAATGCAAATGCGTGTTCATAGATTTCTTTTCATTCGCATCTTTTTTACTTAGCCGCAGGTCGGACAAATCTTTCCAATCACCCGAAAACGCTTCAATGTATCCACCGTTCTCATGATCGTGGCTATGCTCCAGGATGAGATTGAATAAGTTAATCGCTAATCCTTTTGCTTCTTCATTTTTGCTGCTGATATAAAATTCACTCAATCCATATATAGCAAAAGCCAAAGCATAAATCTGCTTTTTAGTATCAAGGGGCTTGCCCTTATGATCTACTGTCCAATATACACCGCCAAATTTTTTATCAATGAAATAATCCTTTATATAATTAAATGCTCTTTCTGCGGTACGCAGATAATCTGTGTTTTTTGTAAGATTAAACGCTGCTGAAAAAGTCCATAATATCCTGCTGTTTAAAACTGATCCTTTAGGTGCATCTGCAAATACTTTGTTTGAATTATCAAGCCTGCCATAAAAGCCCCCGTTTTCATCATCAGTTGTATTTTTTTGCCAGAAGTTAAGAATGCCTTTCAATTCATTTTCCATCTCTGTTTTATATTGAGACAATTGTTCCTTCATTGGTTTAGGTAAAATTATTTTTGAACAAAATAAGGTTTTTTAGTTTTTCTTTGATCTTACCGCTGTATCACTTCCGTACTGCCAGTTACAATCCAGTACCGCTGTTTGGCTTTCGGTACCTACACCTATCAAAGTTACACTTCATGCTGTTTGTTCAACTGGCCATTTTTTTTATAATGCTCCAAGTTCATATTTTTCTCAATAAGGCTTATCACCCTTTGAACAGAGGCTTCTGAGGTTAAACCATCTTCAGGAGTGTTGATTACGTAATCTAATAATTTTTTTATGGTTGTAGTGGCCACATGCATTCTTACATCAGAAGAGGCATAATAAATATAAACAGTTCCATCTTCATCGTGTATCCAGCCGTTTGCAAATACTACGTTTGGAACATCGCCAATTCTTTCCTCTCTTTCCGGTGCCATAAAATAACCTGCTGGGTTATGAATTACCAGGGTGATATCGTTTAAATCAGTCATAAACATATACAAAACGTACCTTAAACCGGCGGCGGTATTTCTTACTCCATGCGCAAGTTGCAGCCACCCCTTTGCTGTTTTTATGGGAGCAGGGCCAAGGCCATTTTTTGCTTCATAAACTGTATGATACATTTTTTTATAAATTAATATTTCTTTTTCAATATCAGCATTTTCAATATCATCACACAAGCCGAAACCTATACCACCACCTGAACCTGCTTCTATAAAGCTATCCTGGGGCCGGGTATAAAATGCATATTGGCTATTAACAAATTCAGGATGCAATACTACATTTCTTTGTTGAAGAGAAGGTGTTTTTAAATCCGGTAGCCGTTCCCATTTTACCAGATCTTTTGTTCTTGCCAAACCACATTGTGCAATAGCTGCCGTTTGATCGCCTTCCGGTGCAGCAGAGTCTCTCCGTTCTGTGCAGAATACTCCATAGATCCAGCCATCTTCATGGTGTACCAAACGCATGTCATACAGATTTGTTTCACCTTCTACCGCCGGCATTTCAACAGGCGTATTCCAAAATCTAAAATTATCAATACCATTATCGCTTTCGGCTACAGCGAAAAAAGATTTTCGGTCAGTACCCTCAATTCTTGCAACAAGAACATATTTATCATTAAACTTTATAGCTCCTGAATTGAATACGGCATTAATGCAGAAGCGCTCAATTAAATAAGGATTTTGGGATTCATCAAAATCAAACCGCCAATGTAAAGGAACATGGGCTGCAGTAAGAACGGGGTTTTGAAAGCGGTTAAAAATTCCATTTACAGAAGCCTGTTCCTTATTTATTTTTGATAATAACTCTTCATGTGTTTTACGCAGGTACTGCAACCTGTTACCGAAATATTCGTTCATCTCTAAAGTTTGATTTTTTTTGGTTAAATGATTTTTTAAATGAAATTTTTAATATTAATCCGATCTGTTATTGCAATTTAAAATTCAGCCTTTTACAATGGCTTTGTAAAAAGGTTTTCGTTACCTTCTCTACTTCGCCGTGCTTCCAGTTCATTACTTACTTTCAACATGAACGAATCACTGAGTTTATAAAAAATAATAAATATCGCTGATAATAAAGCGCCCGCTGCAGGAATAAAACTCAACATCATTTTAATACCGGTTCGGGCTTCTTCTGTCTGAACCATATTAGCCTCAAATCCCCACAGGGCAAGCATCCAGCCTGTGATAGCGCCACCTAAAGTCCAGCCTAATTTTTGCGACATAGATGAAGACGAGAATATCAACCCCGTAGCCCTTCGGCCGGTTTGCCATTCTGAATAATCGGCTATGTCCGCGTACATAGACCACAACAAAGGGAAAACGCTTCCGGCACAAACGCTTATCAGGAATTGAAATAAAAAAATCAGGAAAATATTATTTTCAGTAAAGAAAAAGAAAATGCAACTTAATATGCAGCCAATGATCATGGCGTACAAAAAAGTATTTTTCTTCCCTATCTTGTCTGATACTGGTTTTGCCAATATTACGCCAACGATATTTGCAGCCTGTCCTAACACAAGATAAAGTGTGCTGTAATTAATAGCTACATCAAAAAGTGGTAATTGAAATGCTTCCTGGCTTTTAAAATAATATTTAAAATAATAAATGGTAGAGCCGTCACGCAGAGAATTAAATATCAGTGTGGCGACGCCTGCACCCAGAAGAATAAACCAGGGTTTATTTTTTGCCAGGTTGGTAAGATCGGCCCTCAAAGATGTCTTCTGTTCCTTTGGGGGTTTTACTCTTTCGCGTGTCCATGAAAAAGTTAAAAAGAATAATACAGCGGCGATGATACCGTAAATAATAACAGACTCTTGCCATCCCTTTCCGGTATTTATCCCTGTGGATGTTTTGCTGAGTGCGGCTACTAATGGCTCAGCCGTTGCTAATACAAGAATGCTGCCTGCAAAAGCCAGGACAAAACGAAACGTTGCCAGAGTAGTGCGTTCCTTTATGTTTGACGACATCACTCCCATGAGGGAAGCATAAGGCACATTGATGGTGGAATAAACCATCATCATTAATGTGTAGGTCAGGTAAGCATAAATTAATTTACCAGTGACGCTAAAATTGGGCGTCGAAAAAGTGAGTACGCCTGCTATCGCAAAAGGGATTGCCATCCACAACAGAAATGGCCTGAACTTTCCCCACCGGGTGTTTGTCCGGTCAGCCATTATTCCAATGATCGGATCCAAAAAAGTATCCCAAATTCTCGTAATCAAAAACATAGTACCTGCTGCGACAGCGGCTATTCCAAAAACATCGGTATAGAAAAATAACAGATAAACGGAAAATAATTTCCAAAACATGGATGAAGCAAAGTCACCAAAACCATAAGCGACTTTTTCTTTTATTTTAAGGGTTTCATTCATCTGGACAGGATTAAAATTTTATGAGGCCCGATTTTAAAATGCTTTTTCTACTTTTTGACTTATCTGAACAATCAATTTATAAACTCACTCATTCCAATCAATTCAGATCACTTATAAAGACTTTGCTTCGTCACGTCTTTTTGAAACAACGTATTGGGTTTATTATAAAATTTTATAAAATCTTTCGCCGATTGCTGCCCTTTGTAGGGAAGATAATATTCATTCTCCCCGGATGGTTTCAAGCCTGCATTACGCCAGGCCATTGCATAAGAAATTTTATGATGATCCAATGCTTTCAGGAACACTTTCGTCCACCAGGTGCTGTCCGGAATAGTTGGATAACCAAATTCGGTAAGCGCCGGAATTTTATTTCTTTCAGAGGCAATTTCTGTCAGCATGGTAAGCATCGTATCCGCAGAATGAATAAATGCTTCGTTCGCTTGCGCCCCATCTTTGCGTTGATAAATATCAAAGCCCAATACATCCACCCATTCATCTCCTGGATATTTTACCAGATAATCTTCTTTCGATGAAAACTGATCAGTATTATAAGCATACAAAAGCTGGTGCACGTGTTTCGTATCTCTTAAATAAGAAATAGTAAAATGCCAAAGTTCTTTAAACTCTTCAGAGGTACAATGATCCTTTCCCCACCAAAACCAGTTGCCATTTAACTCATGAAAAAGGCGTAATATAACGGGGATGGGTACACTATTTTTATCTTTCAGGCTTGTAATAAAATTGGCAACTTTATCAAGCCAGCTTTTATATAGTTCATTCTTTTCACCACCGGGAAGAACAGAAGCAACTGTGCCGGGTGCAGGATCCCAGGCGGTTTTACCAGTTGAAGGATTGTTCAAATGCCAGCTTAAAGTAATCACTCCTCCGCGCTGATAAGCGGTTTTAATAAACCCACGCATTTTGTCAAAGGGCACACTGTCTATATTTACTGCATGATCCAATTCAAGGCGGCCCAATTCAAAACCATACACAGCAGGATAATCGCCGGTCACTTCTTTTACATCGCTTTTGCCGGGAACATATTTCCAGCCCACACCATAAGCCAGGTCGTCCTGGTGGCCAAACATGATGCCTTTATTCATCAACTTCTTTAGGTTGTGGTACAGATTTATAGTTTGCTTTGTCGCATTTGGATCAGCAGGTAATCCGGCATCTTTTCTATTGCCGTGTTTTGAAAATGAATCAATAATTTTCCATGTACTTTTATCAGAATTGAAAACAGTATTCAACCCCTGCTCTTCCATTGGCGGATCACCCAGATAAGGATCGCCTTCTTTCCACCAGGTTTGCCCTTTCGTTGTTTTGCCTATACCTCCATAAGCCCAGAAATTTACACCGGCCAGGTTTCCATTCGATGTTTTACTCTTTAACCATTCGCTTAGCAT
This sequence comes from Bacteroidota bacterium, assembly GCA_030853195.1. Taxonomy (GTDB): domain Bacteria; phylum Bacteroidota; class Bacteroidia; order Chitinophagales; family Chitinophagaceae; genus Ginsengibacter. The sequence goes on from JALYVO010000015.1 coordinate 62,316, forward strand.
ATTGCTGTAATAAATATCTCTATACTTTGTAGATGAGCTTATTTCGAAAGATTGCTTATCTCGCGGCAAGCCAAATTCCTCAATAACCATCGGTTTGTTTAGCTCATTGGCCACCACTGAATGTTCCTTTATATAGCGGTTCGTTTTCGCCACTACAGAATCCAGGCTTCCCGGAAAGTCTTTGATATTTAGCCAGCCCCAGTTTTTTGGCCATATATGTATGGTGAGATAATTGATATTTTTATCATCATTTATTTCCTGGTACAGCGGCATTCCCTGCGTACTTTGATATCCTTCTGTGCCGGTAGTTATTAAATGATTCGGATCTAATTGCCTGATGTACGCGGCAGCATTTTTTATAAATTTTTTATAAGCATCTCTTGCCGAAGATTGCATTGGCCGCGGCTCGTTGGCTATTTCCCAGGCCATGATAGCCGGGTCTTCTGTATATTTTTTGTGCGTGATGGAATTGGTGCGGCTGATAATATATTTCGCCTGCGCATAATAGTCGGACATACATTTTTCACAAGCATAAAATCTGCTGTTATATTCCCCCATCGTACTCCAGGGAATATCTTTCAGGAAAAGAGAATCGGGATATAGATGGTTCCATTGCAGGTATTGAGGAAAGCCGCCACTCCAATTCCAGTTATTGCTTAAATAAATAACCGCAGTCATTTTTCGCTTATCCAGTTCATTTAAAAAAGCATCCATGCCTTTTAAAAAATTGGGATCAAAAACACCTTCCCTGGGCTGTAAGGACGGCCCAACGCGGGGATGGCCATTTATAATGCCCTTGCCTTCAGAACCCGCGAGCACCCTGAGATTGTTAACACCGTTGGCTTTCAGAAAATCCAGTTCTTTTCGCAACCTGTCAATTCCTTTGCTTTTATCTTTTTCCAGGGCAAGCAACCCGCCATACCAGTAATTGGCGCCAATAAAATAATACGGTTGACTGTTTAAAAGAAATTGTTGATTTTTTACACTCACGATAACCGATTGTTGGGCAATGGAATCAGCGGCTATAAAAATCGTTATGAAAAATATTGCTATTGATCTTTTCATACTTAATAATTAGCCATTTGGTTTAACAAAAACAATTTATTACTCTTTGGCTAAAGTACGTTGAAGTCAAACAATACGAGCCTTTGAAAATTCTCTTCACAATTCAATCTTTTAAAGTTTCGCATATATTATATTGAAATATGCATTTGTTGAAAAGATTGTGGCAGTGCCATTTGTTGCCCAACTCGGATCTTCCATGTTCATGACGCCGCCATCTCCATTCCAACACCAACCTATTACACCCCACCCTTTAGATTTTGCAGAGTCTATACAAGCTGACCAATCTGTGCTTCCACCACCACCATTACCAAATTCACCTACAAGACCTCGCCGGCCAGAATTGGAAATGTCATTAAGATCGGATGCCTGGAAATTATGGTTTCTGCCCTGGTTCCATCCGTTTGTATAGATGTGTGCCGATAAAACAATATTAGTATCAGAGATAACCGGATTGCTGGTTTTACAAGCCTGGTAAGCCGTAAAAGTTTCCTGCCCCCAGCCGGGTATGTCAATGATTATTGCACCTTGATAGACTGTTCTTACGATGGCGATGGCATTATTATAAGCCGTAGCATAGGCCGATGCACTGATGTTGTGGCTTCCCCACTCATTCATCATGTTGATTATAAAATTTCCACCAAGTACTGTATAATTTGTCTTCCACCAATTGGCCGCATCTAATAAATCCTGCTCACTGTCCGAACCGAGCACTTTATACTTATGATAGGTAGCTATTACCTGGTATCCGTTTTCTTTCGCCTCCTTAATCCATGTTATAGCCTGGGTTACTTTGTCGGGTTCTATCTCAATGCGCAAGGTTTTAATCTTTGATTGTTGCTTCATCAATGCCCATGCAAAATCCGGTTTACCATTGTTGTAATACGAAGGCTGCAAATTCACGCCACTTTTAATTGTATCGGATACCACCACTGGCGGTTTAGGTGGTCCGGGAGGCGGTGCTACAGGAGGTTCAGGTTCGGACGCAGGATCCTCGCCTTTACTACAGCTTGTAAAGATCATTGCTACAGCAAAAAGAAACAATAAAATGAACGGGAGTATGTAATTTCTTTTTTTCATAAATTAAAAATCGATCATGTATGCTTTTTTTACCAACTCTTTACAAGATTATCAATACCAAAAAAGGGATGCTTAATACTATTCCGTAATTATCGCAAGCCTACCTGATCTACCCATATTGTAGCCGTCTAATCAGTATCCCAAAATTAATTCAGTTAAATTAGCGGAATTACCAATATCAGCTATTTTTAATTTAACCACTACCCATTTACCTCACTGGATGGTAATTTTGCTAACTCGTTTATGATTGAAGATGCAATATTTTATTTTATTAGAATCACATCATCGAAGTAATACGTTTCATCCACATCTCCACCCTGTCCTTTCAGGAAGAAGCCTAATTGTTGCAATGTTTTTCCGGGAGTCCAAAAATCGATACTACTAATACCGCTTATAGGTAATTTAAAATAAGTCCAAACATTAGCCGGAACAGTAATTGGGTTACTACCATTTTGCCCAAATCCAGTAGAGGATGTGTTGGTTTCAAGATTAAGTATATGATTTACAGTTCCACCTTTTACCCAGAAGGAGACATATTGGTAATCTGCCGTGTAGGGTAAACTTGGATTCCAGTTTTGAAAACTCTCTATTTGCCACTGGCCAGCAGGGTAAGTAGCCATAAATGAGGTAGTACCCGATTTGGCTTGTGTAGTAGATGGACCTGAAGGATGATGCCAGGAACCATCTTGCCAACTATTTGCATAATCATCTGCAAATATTACATAGGCATTATCCATATTAACCATTGCTTGTCCCACAATTTGAGAAACCAGGGTACCCGCAGCTACATAATCAAATTTCAAGAAGCCTTGAATCATAGTGGTAGAGGGAAACTGTATTGTAATAACTGAATCATTTTGATTGATAACCGTAAGAGTAGCGCTATCTGTCTGTGGTAAATCTAGCAATTTGACACCTGTAACCGCTCCAAATCCTACTCCGGTTAATGTAATTTGACTGCCTGCGGAAAAGTTATAATTCGAGTAAGTAATCGGTGTTGGCGGTGGTGGTATAATAGTAAATTTATAGTTAGCAGTACCATACAAAGTTGTTACAACAAGGCTATCGGTTGCTTTGGGTCCAAAGTAAGGCGTTAATCCTGGAACAGCTACAATAATAGTGTTATCAGTACTTAAAGCACGATTGAAATAAGCAATAGTTCCATTAAAAGTAATCTTAGTTGCGCTGCCCAAATTACTGCCATGCAATACATAATAATTACCCAGATACCCGGCATTGGTTACCGAATCAAAAGGGTGTGAATTTTGAAGACTTCCTACATTTAAAGTAGTATAATTACCTGAGGTATCTAAAGTAGTGGCATATAAAGCAATGAGTGCTGTGTCACCTTTGCTTAGGGTATGCACTGAGGTAATTGCCGGTTTTCCTTTGCCAGGAGTAAAACCTTCGCTATTATATTTTTTGCATGAACCTAACCCGGTAAGGATTAGCAAGGCTAACAAAGGCCCGGGTATGTTTTTTATTTTAAAGCTATTCATAATATATATTTAAAACTTAATTAAAAATGGTAAGGAACCGGAGGCAGCAACAAGGCAGGATCTGCCTCGACATCTGACTGAGGGATCGGAGTTAAAAATTGCGAATCATTTATTGAAAGATATTGAGTATAAAGCGTAAAATCTTTATAATTATTAATCGCTGTACCGCCACTGGCATCCCCTACATTTTGCGACATAATAATAGCACGACCCACCAGATGTGTTGGAGAGTCAAATCCATCAATACGGGTTAAATCGTACCAATAATCTGCTTCACCAGCAAATTCTAACCTTCTTTCTTTAAGTAAATCTCTATAAGAGAAACTTAAAACCGGGGGTTCACCTGCACGGCTTCTAACCATATTAAAATATTGTAAGGCTGTTGCATCTGTGCTTGTAGCCGAAGTATCGATACCGTGCCCTACTGTAGCGCCTGCTTGTTTTCCTAATATAGCTTCTGCTTCGATTAATAATATATCTGCATAACGCAAAATATAAGTATTATTACTGGTAGCTTGTTTAGCTGTTTTCCCGCCATTATCATCGGGTGTTCCCACCACATATTTTTTAAGTCCGGCGTGGGTTCCTTGAGCATTCACATTTAAAGGAACTGTATATCCACCAGTTGCTTTGTGAAGTTCTGGATAGTAGGCGCCCGGATCCATAATAGTACCATGTCTCCTGATACTATCTCCGGCAGCAGCAAAAGCTGCTTGCAAACTATAAGTTGGCCCTAATTCGGCATAACCATCTCCTGTACCTGTAATATCATTTACGGGAGCAATTACCGATTGAATTTGGTTAGCAAAACCATAACCTCCATTTGAATTCCATTGCAAAGCAATCATAGATTCTTTACAATTATTACCTGCCAATTCAAACATATTTGTAAAAGATATCAGATTGCCACTCGTTCCAACTAAGCCAAATTCACCACTGTTTATGACTTTTTCAGCCTCTAACTGTGCATTCGCATAATCCTGCATGTACAGATATACTTTGGCTAATAAACCAGAAGCAGAACCACTAGACGCATGTCCGGTATTTGCAACTCCCGCCGTACAATTAGCCTCCGCAAATTTTAAATCGTTTACGATAAACTTATATACATCTTTTACAGGGTTAGTGCGTACTGAATCAAACGATGATACAAGATCTGTAGGGTTAGTAATAATAGGCACATTCCCAAAAATACGTACCAAATAGAAGTAAGCAGCTGCCCGCATCAAGTGGGCTTCACCCAAAGCATTATTAACTGTAACAGCGGGAACAGCAGCAGCAGCCGTCGGTAAATTACTCAATAACGCATTGGATTGAGCAACCACTGTAAATAAAGAATTCCAGGCACTTTGTACACCACCAGTTGTATTTCCTGCTGAAAAATTAGCAAAGGCGCCAAAGGCGGGATCGGTACCTACATAGCAGCGCGCATTGCCACCTTGCAAATCACCTATGGCTAAAAACGCTTTACCATTCAGCCCAAACCATGGTGCTGCATAAAGTATATTGGTACTTGATGCTACCTGGGCAACAGTTTTATAATAAGTACCCGCTGTAGGTTGATTTTCGGGCGGGCGGTTAAAGAAGTCTTTTTTGCAACCGGTACCAATAGCACTTATGATAAGTCCTATCCCAATAATGTATTTTGTATGTTGTTTCATTTTCTATCTTAGATTAATTGATTAAAATTGTGCATTCAAACCAAATGTAATGATTCGTGGTGTAGGATATCTACCGTAATCTATATTTTGTAATATAGGACTTTGGTTTAAAGAACCAATTTCCGGATCTAAGCCACTATATTTTGAGATTATTAATAAGTTTTGTCCACTTATATAAACATTCAAGTGCGACATGGCTACTTTCCTTGACAATCTTCCCGGCAAATTATAACCAAAACGTACATTTTGTAATTTTAAATAAGAAGCACTTTCTAAAAACCTGTCCGACATAACTAAATTATTATTACCATTGCCTGCTCTAGGCGTAGGAATATTTGTATTAGGGTTAGAAGGCGTCCAGAAATTAGCAGCTTCAGATTTCTGATTAGAATACAATGAATAAAGGCCTAATGTTTGGTAGTTTAAAGCATTTAATATTTTACCACCATAAGAACCATTTAAAAAGACAGATAAATCGAAATCTTTATAATTAAAGCTGTTGGTTATACTATATGTAAAATCCGGGTTAGGATTACCCAATGCATACTGCGTATTAGGTGCGCCATTATTATTACCATAATATTCAATATCTCCCAGATAAAGTCCATTAGACACTAATCTATCACTCGTAATCACAGCTGGTGAACCGGTAACATTTTGAGGATGTTGGGCTAAATTTAGTAATTGAGCTTGTGTTTTGATAATTCCTTTTACTTTGTATCCATAAAATTCTCCAATAGGGCCTCCAACTTGTGTAACAGTAGCAGCCAATGAACCGCCAAAACTATTAGAAACACCCCCTACAAGCGAAGGAAAACCATTTAAAGAAAGCACCTTGTTATTGTAATGCGAGAATATTAAATTTGTATTCCATTTAAAATCTTTTGTAGTAAGATTGTGACTCGTAATGCTAAATTCAAATCCTTTATTTTCAATTTCTCCGGCATTTACATAAGGAGGCTGCACTACCGCTGCTTGGGAATATTCAGCCTGCCCGCCGCCGAGAAAAGCAGGTAATGGCTGTTCAAAAAGGAAGTTTTTCGAAGTTTTGTCGTAATAATCAAAAGATGCGTCTATAATCCCATACAATAAACTAAAATCTACACCAGCATCTTTTTGAATAGCCGTTTCCCAGGTAACGTCAGGATTAGGAAAATTATTAACACTGAAGCCCGTACCCAAACCTGTAACTACTGGTTTTATAGATGAGCCATAGCTATATTGAGGTATATTGGAATTACCCGTAGTACCATATCCTAACCTAAGTTTTAAATTGCTTACGGTATTATTTATTTTAGACATGAAAGTTTCATTCGAAACTCTCCAGGAGACTGCAACACCCGGAAAATAACCCACTTGATGTCCTGGTGCAAAATTTGAAGAACGATCAGTACGATCACTTGCTGTAATACTATATTTATCGTCATAAGTATAAATAACACGTGCCAACCAGGATTCCATTGAAGTACTTCCTTTAGGCTCGCCAAGCAAATCAGTTGATTGGTCTCCAAGGTTCAAGGTTTGAAGCGTATTCCCAGCTGTAAAATTTTTAGTTCCTGCTTCAATACCATCGTAATTACTTTGCCATACTTCACGCCCTACCAAAGCAGACACTGCATGCTTTGTACCAAAAGTATGAGTGTAATTTAAATGTTCTATCCAGTTCCAATAAGTATCAAAACTATTATTTATTTGTAAGATAGCCTGGCCATTGCTATAAGCAGAGGGGCCGCCGGCAGTTCCATAAGTATAAGTTGGCAAAAATAATTTTGCATTATTCCAATCAAAATTTCCATCAATTTCTGAATGGAGGGAAAAGTCTTTGTTAAAAGAAATATTTCCATATAAACTACCTTGAACATTGGTCTTTTTAAAAGTATTGGTAGTACTTAAAGCAGACTGAATTGGGTTTTGTCCACCCTGGGGATTACCATTAATAATTGGAGGTCCTGCGAAACTACCATCTGCATTGTAAACAGTAGCATCAGGCGCTTGTAACAATGCCTGATACACAAGACCACCAGCATTTCCTACACCCAATGCCTGGCTGCTCTGATTTGCTGAAAAACTTGTTCCAACTTTAAACCAGCTTTTAACTTGTGAATTCACATTCATGTGAATTGAATAACGATTGTATGCGGAACCTATAATTGTTCCTTGCTGATCGAAATAACCAGCAGAAACGTAATAATCTGTACCATCCTTCGCACGAGAAAAAGATAATGTATGGCTTTGTTCTGGCGCAGCATTTCTAAAGAGTGCTTTTTGCCAATTAGTTCCTGGTCCCAACAACTTTGGATCAGAAAATTCGGTGCGGGAACCTTGTCTAAAATAAGTTGCCAAAGAGTCTTCAAAAACTGCATAGTGAGGCAAGTCTAACGTATTTAAAAACCTACCTTGTGTTTGTGTACCATACCAACTATCCAAATTTATTTGACCAACACCGTTCTTTCCTCTTTTGGTAGTAATAATAACCACACCGTTTGCACCACGGCTACCATAAATAGCTGTTGCAGAGGCATCTTTCAATACATCAATGGAAGCAATATCATTAGGGTTTAATTGTGCCAGCGGACTTGGAGTCGTTTCTTGTTCACTTGCACCATTATAAATAACACTATTTTTAGTGGAACCTCCATCAATAGCAACACCATCTATTACATAAAGCGGTTCACTACTACCAAATGAAGTAATACCCCGTACACGTACCGAAACAGCAGCACCAGGTGCTCCTGAATTGTTAGTAATGGTAACACCGGCAATTTTACCTTGCATCATTTGGTCTACACTAGCCTGCGGAATATCCTGGATATCCTTGGAGCTAATAGAAGATATTGCTCCGTTTACATCTCCTCTTTTTTGCGTACCATAACCAATAACTACGACATTGTTAAGCGTATTATCAACAGGAATTAACTCAATTTTAAATACATTTTCATTTCCGATTCCAACTTCATAATTCTGCATGCCTACGTAAGAAATAACCAACGTTTTTGCATTCACAGGAATATTCAAAGTAAAGACTCCAAATTTATTAGTGGTAGTACTCACGTTAGAGTTCTTAACAGCAACCGTTGCTCCCATAAGTACATTTCCATTATTTCCTGTTACAGTTCCGGAGATGGATTTATTCTGCGCGAAGGAGGCAGAAAAAGAAAAAATACTGATCAGAAATACTAATATTCGTTTTTGATTCTTTTTTCTCATATAACAATCTTTTAAGCTACAAAAATAAGTTAATAAATGATACAGAATGTATACTATTTTATCTATTATTCATAATATTTTAATTATTTCTCTTGGAAATTAATTTATAAATATCAGCTAAGTAAGTTCTCGTAGGAGTTATAATTTTTATATATCTAATAATTTTATTGATACTATTTTAATCAACTCCAATTAAATTTTAACCATATACAGCTGAAGAAAACTAAATTATGACATTCAATAATTCATCATGTCAATAAAGCTTAAAAAAATATTTAATAGTAAGCTTTAAGTTTTGTTGTACAACATCTCCCTGAACACTTAAAATTTATTCCCCTGGTACTGGTTATGAATTTAGTTTTACTGGAAAGTATCCTTGTCCAATTAAATGTGAGTATTTCTTTTTGCATCATAGTTGTTCCAGAAGTATTTATGATACTTACTTTAATTTCCCCAGGGAAATTCTACATCAATACCCGTGATTCTGATACATTTTTTCCGGATTCATTGCCTTTCAAAATTGCAACAAAAAGTTGCGATCGTATTTTTTATGGTAATAATTTCAGATCCCGTTTATTTAACCATCCCTTCGAAATTTGTCCCAGCTCATTGGTATACACTATATAAACAAATCCATTTTTGTCATCTATCGGATTTAGAACAGCATTATTCCAACGATTTATAAAAGCTTTGCGGCGGGTACTTTCAACGGGCTGATTATGAAAATAAGCTATTGATATAACGGTGTATTGTTTTTTTTCGCCCATAAATTCTTTTTCGGGCTCTTTTTCAATGAGGCTTTTATCAGTTGAAGTATCTTCATCATCGATGGTACTCATTGTTGAATCGGTATCTATTGTATCACTGAAACTATCTTGAGAATCTTTATTGACAATCTTATTTTCCGGATTTCCTGCCGTGTCTTCAAAATCTTTGGATGGCTTTATGCGGGGTTTTGTTATTGGTTTTGGCGGAAGAACTTTACTTGCAGTTGTATGATGCGGTATATCAGACGTTGTCTTTTCATCATTATTTTCAAGGAACATAAAATAACAAAAGAAGATAAACCCGAAAATAATCAATGCAGATGGAAGGCGTGAAAATATTTTATCCGAAAATGCAATATTTGATTTTACCTTTTTGAACGTTGTCGCTGCTTGTTTTAGTTTCGGATTTGAGCCAGGTGAAATTTCTTTTTGAATAATTGCATGTTCCTTTTTTTCATTTGGAAATTGGTTTTTTACTAATGGCTTATATTGACTGAAACTGAAATTATAATTATTATTTTTTATGTCATCAATCGTAACATACATACTTTTTTCTGGATCGACCGGGATTTTCGTTCCCCCATATTCCCATTGCCTTAGGATATTATTTAAATCATAAGATTTCTGCGTAGAATTGAGTGAATCAATTTCACCAGTATATGTAAAATCTACTTTTTTGCTTATCCCAACTTTTCCCCGGTCTATTTTATAGAACAAAACTTCATCAGTTTTGCCTCTTTCCGGTTTAGAAAAAATTAGCAAACACGCATTTGAAAAGAGTGAACCGGGCGTTCCGGGCAAAGATATTACCGCGTCAAGCTTATGATCAATAGCAATCTCCCGGCGTATTGTGCTAATCTCTGATAGATTATCATTTAGAACAAAATCTCTTAGAATAACGGCAGCGCGCCCTTTTGTTTGTAATTTTTTTAAGATAAGCGTTAAAAAATAGATTTCCTGGCTTCTCTTTCCTGATTGTAACATACCGTCGGCGGAAATCATTTTACCTTCAGCAGCATTAAAAAATAAATTAGCCAGTAGTAAAGTTGGAGGTTTTCCTTTTTCCTGGCTGGTGTCATTTAAATCATTCCCGGCCTCAATTTCAGGATCGTTAATATCATGCAAAATCATGTTCATTACTCCAATGCGAAGCTGGCTAAGATCGTCCTCAAGCACTTTATACGAACCTGCGTTAAAAGGATTTCCGGATCTTTTGGCTAAAGCATTTTTCTTCGTTCTTAAAGAAACAACACTTTCAACTATAAGGCTGCAATTACCCGCTGAAACATCCAAAATTACATCGTCGGATGTTGGCTGCATTAAAGCAATTACCAGTTCATTTACATAATCTGGTAGATATACCTGGCCGTTTTGAGCTTGTAACTCGGTTTTATTTAGAAGATAGTCAAAAATGCAAGCTTTTGTATTGTTGTTTTCTGCTTCAATTATTTTGATAATATCAACCGAATTTCCAAGCAACAAAACTGTCGGTACTAAAACCAGTGGGCCTTTTAGAAAAGAATTATAAATAAGATTAGTATCAGCGTAGCTTTTTATAAGATCAACTATCCCGTTTTCTTTTGTAAAGAGCTTGTGCATTCTTTGAGGATCCAGGTCTTTGAAAATATGCCAGCTAAATTCATTTTCTTCATCTTTGGAAATATGATCTTTTGCGAGTTTATCAGTCCTCCAAATGATAAATTCCTGCTTTTCATCAATTTTTTTTATAAAAAGCAAATAACTGATTAAATCAATTAAAACTAACGGCCTCAGGTCACAGACCGGCCAGCAACTCTCCCATTTGTTATCAATAGCTATTCTTAATTGTGCTGTTACCATAAGAGAATAGTGAAAATTTATTAGTATAAGTTATCAAAAACTCTGCTAAAAAATATTTTACACTTTAGATTCTTAGAAAAGCCAATTTGTAGATTATCGAGATTTATTGTTTGAAAGATTTTTATGCTGATAAATATTTCATCAATTTCGCGTTTTACTTTTTTTGAAAACAAGTATGATTTAAGCCGCGGTGACATTAGAGATCTTGATAAATGCTTAGGACAATAATCGTTGCACCGTCGAATAGACAGCAATACAGGCAATGATATATGAAATTCACCCACGACTGTATGCGCGAGTAATTCTTCGCTCATCAAAAAAACAGAAAAGCCAAGCCTATACTTTTTGAAACATTTACATCAGTCCCATGATCAGCGTCAAATCCCCTCAAAAAAATCTGTTCTGCTTTTCCGCCACCGACCTGTTGGGCAATGAACAAACCAGGAACAAGGCGCAGTAAATCCTGCGCTGATCTTGCGGGTTTCATATTGAGATCAATACTGCTGAATGAACGGGATGTGGAGATTGAATTGCTGTGCGCTGTAAGTATTACTTCTGACAGATCAATGGATCCTCTTTCTAATTCTATGTAAAAATTCTGTTTAAAATCGGCCGCCGCAACCTTTTGGATCTTGTAACCTATAAAAGATATTACAAGCGTATCTGCTGGGATTGTATTTTTTAGAATAAAATTCCCTTCTTTATCAGAAAGGGTATTTTTTTTTTTTTCATCTCGAATGACAGCAAGCTCAATTGGCTCTTTAGTTATTTTATCGACTACTTTTCCTTTAATCGCAATTTGAGCAAAAGAAGGTTCTATAGAAATAATACAAATAAATGAGTAGATGAATAGAAAAAAGTATGCAATTGTTTTTTTCATTGAAAAGAAACTGATAGTTTCCTTTTAGTAACAAAAACTACTTTTTCACTTACGTAAGAATTTAAAAGGCAAGTTCACATTTTAATTAAAAAGAAAAAATATTTTTTCAAAAGTATCAAAAAAACCGAAAGGTTGCTTTGCCTTGATTATTATTATCTAAGCGTATTTACCATGCACCAGCTTCGTAAGGAAAAATGGTTAAAAATAGTTTATAATTAGCATTCACATGATCAGCGTTCAATGTAGTATTTATAACGCATGTTTGATGAGTGAAAAAAATATATTTTATTTAGTTAAACCCATGTTAACTTATCTTTCGTATATTTCAAAAAGTTTTGACAATCTTATAATATAAAGCCGGCCTCTTATCTCCAGCTTTTAGTGATTAAGAATATTATATTCTTGCTTTGTTTGTTGATCATACCTCTATTACCATTTGAAAAAGAAATCCATTTTTCTTGAGTAATCATTTACACAATATCTCCTAATTAAAAAATTTAAACAATGAAAAAAAGATTTACAACAAGTAAACTGAATTTCTTTATTGCTATTGCAGCAGCATCTGTTTTTTCAGTTATACTTATGTCTTCAAGCCACAGGGAAGCACCATTGATCGCCTATGATCCCCTGGCAGATAACACAGATGTTTATGCATTTCGTGATCCTAATCATGATGACAAGATTATTATTATTGCTAATTACATCCCCGGACAATTACCTGAAGATGGCCCTAATTATGAAAATTTCGGGGAAAACATTCGTTATGAAATACACATAAAGAATGATGCAACTACAAAAGGAGATGATATTACTTATCGCTTTACATTCAAAAAAGTGAATGAAGATCCGACTACTATTTTCCATATTAGACTGGGAAAAGAAAATCAGAAAGACACTTACAAATTGGAAAGATATTGTGATGGAAGTTGGCAAACAATCATCAATAATGGCATAGTTCCTCCGCCAAACATTGGTCCACGCTCCATTCAATCCAAAGTAGGTTTAGGCGCACCGGATTACCAGACTTTGATGCGCAATGCTATTGCAACAGCAAACACAGGCGAAAAAGTATTTGCAGGGCCTGTTGATGATCCTTTCTTTGCTGAACTTGGTGGTATATTTGATCTGGGAGATGCTCCTCGCACAGATGGCACGCATCCGGAAGACCATTTAAAATGTAAAAATGTTTCTACAATCGCATTGGAAGTTCCCATCAGGACTTTGCAAAAAAATCACAAAGGCGATGAACAAATAAAAAACATTTTGGATCCTGATTATGTAATTGGCGTTTGGGCATCAGCAAGCAGGCAGAGAATTAAAGTGCTGAATTCAAGAGGTGATGGCAAGGAGAGCTTTTACGGGGATTGGGTGCAGGTTTCAAGATTGGGTATGCCTTTAGACAATGAAGCGATCAATCCATTTGGTGTTAAAGATCTTTGGAACAGCCTTAGCCCATATCAGGATGCCAGTACGCAAATAAAGCTTTTTGGAGATTTTTTCTATAATCCTGAATTGGCGCTTTATATGGATGATGCAAAATTTGGCACAGCAGTTCCTGCACTGAAACCTTTGCGCATCCAAAAAAACTCACTCGGCATGTTTGGTTTTGGAAATGGACAAAATGGGTTGTATGGCTTAACCGAAGCACAAAGAGAAGGAACCGCATTAGACGGCAAATATCAGAGCTTATTATTACCAGGTCCTGGAAAACCAAGGTCAGTGGATATATGGCCCATATTTAATACAGGCGTTCCTAACATGCGCCCTTTCCAATTAGCAACCGGGAAAGGTGGCAATCCTTTGGCAGAGGGCAAACCTTTTATCAATAATTTTTTACCTGTAGTAGGTGATATGCTGCGGCTTAATATGGCTGTTCCTGCTACACCCCGCGATAGTAAAGATTTTAGTCCTTTAGGCCTTGTACAGGCTGGAGTTCTAGGGCTTACTGATGCACGTTTCAATAAAAATAAAAAACTTCAATGGATCCCGAATATGGATGGATTTCCTAATGGCAGAAGGCTTGAAGATGATGCCATTCGTATTGAACTGCAAACTGTAAGTGGCGTTGTTTTAGCTGCCATCGGCTTGCCTTATGATGATTATGTAGCTGGCGGATCGCTTGCTACTCCAGCTCTTGTTGGTGTTTTGCAATATCATACCGGTGTAGACAAAAATGATACAACTTTAAGCGCGACATTCCCGTATGAGCAAACACCCTGGTCCGGAAAACATAATTGCACTTGTGATTTCGGCGCGCAAACACTTGCCAGGAATGGTGTTAATACATTTACTGAAACAAGTACCTTAGGTTTTTCAAGCCCTGAATTAATAGCCAGTTCTTCTCCAAATCCTATGGTAAATCATAATACTGTAGTATATAAATTAGACGCAGATGCCAATGTGCAGATTAGTGTGTATAATTCATTAGGACAACCTATAAAAACTTTGGCTAACCAAAAGCAGGCAGCAGGAATGCATACCATAGATTGGCAGGCGCAAAATATGACCAAAGGGACCTATTTTATACAATTATATAAAGACGGCGGATTAAAACAAACAATTAAAGTAATAAAAGAATAGCCATTAATATCATTTTCCGTTCAAACACCTTCCAGGTTTTAACGCCTGGAAGGTGTTTATTTTCTTACTTATTATCTTAAGATTTATGAATAAAAAAAATACTTATTATCTTCTGATTGCTGTATTTCTTGCCGGCACTGCTTTTATTTTCTTCAGGCACAGGATTAAGGAAAACAAAAATGAATTATCTTATTATGAACTTCTCAATCGCAAAGGTGCGCTTGCTCAAACGCCAGAATGGGCACACACGCAGACTACAGTTCGCAATTTATACCTGTCTGTAGCAAATAATCCAAATGATAGCAAATCTGCTCTCGCTTTAGCTACTATATTTATCAAAGAAGCCAGAATTACCGGCAACTTTTCTTATTATGATATGGCGGCGATGAAGCAAGTGAACAAAGTGCTTGAGCTCGATCCCAATAATTTCCAGGCGCTTACTTACAAAGCTTTGATTTACCTATCTCAGCATCATTTTGGCGATGGGTTGGCGATAGCAACAAAGGCTCAAAAAATTAATCCTTATAATTCATTCATATACGGGATACTGGTAGATGCTAATGTAGAAATGGGGAAGTATAATGACGCTTTAAGCAGTGCAGACAAAATGGTTTCAATCCGGCCGGATTTAAGGTCTTATTCAAGAATATCTTATTTACGTGAGATATATGGTGATTACCCCGGAGCTATTGCAGCTATGAATTTAGCCGTGGAAGCGGGTATGCCTGGAGATGACGGAACAGAATGGACGAGAATTCAGTTAGGGCATTTGTATGAAAATACAGGCAATTTAGATAGTGCGGAATTTGAATACGCCCAATCGTTAGAATATAGAAAAGGTTTTGCTCCTGCCATTTCTGGTCTTGGCCATATCGCTTTTGTAAAGAAAGATTATCAAAAGGCCATTGGTTATTATCAGCAGGCCGATACGCTCGTGATAGATTATACTACCAAGGAAAATTTGGCGGAGCTTTATAAAATTACCGGACAAAATAAAAAATCGGATTCCCTTTCCTCATTGGTAGTAGAATCTATGAGTAAAGATGCTGCGGCTGCAGTTGGCAATGATAACATTGGACATTATGTAGACCGCGAGCTATCCTACGCTTACTTAACTGTTGGTCAAAATGAAAAGGCCTTGGAACATGCGCTGGCAGAATATAACCGCCGTCCCGATAATATTGATGTAAACGAAACACTTGCATGGGCTTATTATAAGAACAATAATGTTCCGAAGGCTATCAATTATATGGATGTTGCATTAAGGACCAATTGTAAAAACCCCACATTATTATCCTATGCCGGAATAATATATGCAAAAGGGGGAAATAAAATAAAAGGTAAACAGCTTTTAACCGAAGCGTTTAAAAATAATCCCGGAATTGATCCAGAATTGAAAACAGAAAGTGAAAATGTGTTGAAAATATTATAAAAGATATGCAAAAACACAATGAAATAAATTACAAACCATTTCTTGCTTTCATTTGTGTTGCTCTGCCACTGTCAACACTAGGGCATACCATAAATTATGTTCTTGAAAAAGCTCCTGTAAATGATGTAGTGTGGTTTTATTTTAAAATGGGAGTAGAACATATTGTTCCTCTCGGCTACGATCATATTTTATTTGTTATCAGCCTGTGTCTGTTGAATTCCAAAATTAAAACCATTTTATGGCAGGCCAGTGCATTTACAGTTGCCCACACTATTACCCTGGCGCTTAGCATGAAAGGAATTATTCAACTTCCGGCAGATATTGTTGAACCATTAATCGCTTTATCTATTATGTTTGTAGCGATTGAAAATATCTTGTTAACGGAATTGAAACCCTGGCGGATAGCTATAGTATTTATGTTTGGATTAGTGCACGGAATGGGCTTTGCAAGCGCACTTAATGAAATTGGTTTACCACGCAATAAATTTTTCACTTCTATCTTCTCATTCAATGTTGGTGTAGAAATCGGGCAGATAATTATTATCTCTCTGGTCTTTTTACTCATCATTACTCCTTTTGGAAAAAAACAGTGGTATAAAAAGAGAATTGTTTATCCCCTATCAATACTTATTGCATTAATAGCGGGATACTGGACGATTCAGCGATTGATTTAAGAAAGGAAGGGATATATAAATGTCTGTTGAAGTGAAAATCATCTTTGGAGGTATTCGCGAAGCTCAATAGGATATTTATGCCTGTAAGGAAGATAATAATGGGCAATGTGGACAAAAATAGTTGGTGATTTTGTCAGTTAATGATTTGAATTTTGATTATCAGCTAAAAAGGATGCAGGCTCTGCTGGAGAGCAACCTGTTAGTAATAAGGCTGATGCTAAACGATAAAAAGGAGTTGATTATTCAGCTCCTTTTATTTTATCGGATAGCCCTAATAACTTAAAAAAACTTAGTGTAAAGGATTGTTTTTAAAATGCAGGTACCATTTAATAAAGTTTCTCTTTGCTTCCAGGCGAAGGCCGCTATGCAATAATAATTTTTCTTTTAAGTGTTTGAAAAAGCTTTCTAATCTGTTAGTGGTAGCCGGTATCTCAGGATCATTGAGGTAATTGAAGAGATGCGGTAATGCATTAATGATGAGTGTATAGGCCTGATGCAATCCTTTGTGTGTATACCAGTAATCATTTTTTACTGAATTAAAAGATTCTTCCAGCAATGTTTCTTTATGAGCCTGGTACCAGTTATGTAATTGTAATAACCAAAAAGAACATTTTTCCTGAGTTTTTATCGTAGTGATTTGATTGGATATTATAAGCAGTTGCTGGCTTGCCTGCAATTTAGGCCTGGAGCTCAAATAAGCCCTGCACTGGCGTTTTACATGAACTACACATCTCTGGATAACAGCCTGCGGATATGCTTTTGCAACTGCTTTTAAAATAGATTTGTGCCCATCACAGGTTACACTGTATATCTGTACTCCTAACGATCTCAACCCTTTTAAATCCTGGTAAATCTCTCTGAATTTTTCCTGGTTCGATGTTCTATATAATTGAACATAGCGGATATCATGATCGTAGTATAAAATTAAACACAAGCCATTAGGCAGATACGTTGCGTCAATAAGCAAATGAACCAACCCTTTACTTTTAAGAGGTATTTGCGGCGCTTGTTCCAGAAACTTCTTAAACAAACGGCTAATGCTTCTGTTACTCATTTGCATTTCTGCATTCAACGTTCGATATACTCTTCTATCAGCTATCCATTTGCCAAACCATATAAAACGGTTCGCTATACTTACTGCCTTATTATCCCATTGAAAAAGAAGTCCGCAAGTTTTGCATTTGTAACGCTGCTTGTTGTTTTGTTTACCCCACTTAATGACCTGATGACTGCCGCATCCCCAGCATGATTTTTTTTGACATAATAATTGAAATTGAAAAGGGTTTCAATTTACTTCATTGAAACCCTTACCTGAATTATATCTCAAAAGATTTTACCAACTATTTTTGTCCTCTTTGTCTTCAAATACACCAGATAATTCTTTTTTTTAAATAAAAAGGCCGGTTGTTAGCCGGCCTAAAACAAAGTTTGTGATGATATTATGATGGATAATACAAGATCATCATTTCTTCATATCCATCTTTTCGTCCATCTTTTTGCTCATCTTTCCCATACTGCCGCTCATGTAGATACACTCGCCGTCTTTCATCATTTTGGTTTTGCCACTTTTCATTTTTACAGTTCCATCTGTCATTACCATTGTGCCATTCTTTAATGTCATGTCTTTATCCATCGCCATGGATTTTCCGTTTTTCATTACCATCATTTTACCATCTTCCATCACTACGCAATTTTGCATTTTATGATTCATCGTGGAGTGGTGCATCATCATGTGGTGCTTTGTGGTCATTGAAGAATCCTGTGCGAATGAAATTGTGCCAATCAGGAGGCCGGTTGTAAGAATCAATAATTTTTTCATAAAAAATAATTTGTGGCAATTACTATTTTTAAGTAGAGCCGGTTTAGAAAATAAAATCAAAAATGAATCTAATTTTTTTTGTATCGCAATTTTAAGTCCACTTTTAAGCTTATTAAAGCAACTCAAACTGATATAAGAGGAAAGCGAAATTATAGAATTTAACTTTTTTTTGGATGAGTAGCCAGACGAATTGAGATAACAGGTGATCTGTTAATCAGATTTTTATTCCGTTTTTGGCGATTGGTATTGTAAAATAAAAAGTACTTCCTTTTCCCGGCTCACTTTCCACCCATATTTTACCGTCATGGCGGCGGATTATTTCGGCACATATAGATAATCCAATCCCTAATCCCTGGAAATGCACAGCCCTATCTTCTTCCCTGAAATAGCGCTCGAATATCTTTTCAAAATTTTCTTTTAGAATACCAATACCATTATCTTTTACGGAAACTTTTATTTCTCCATTTTTCTTTGCCACATTTATAAACACTTTATCGGACATGGGGGAATATTTCACTGCGTTGGATAATAGGTTAATAACTACTTGTTGCAATCTTTCTCTATCGCCAGTAATTGGTTCATTGATCTCTCCTGATTTTATAATCTCATGACGCGGCGAGGTATATTTTACGCCATCTACTGCAGCGTCAATCATTTCATTAAAATTAAATTCAGTGATTTTTAGCGGGAGCTTTCCATTTAATATTTTACTCACATCTAACAATTCTGCAATAAGGCTATTCAACCTGTCAATGGATTCATTTGCTTTTTGTGCGAAAAGCAAATTTTCAACATTCGTTTTTTCCTCAAAAGGGCCACCTGGCCTTCCGGGAAAAGTTTCTTTTGACAAATTTTGCTGCAACAATTGAATGTAAGCTTTAGCCGTAGTGAGTGGCGTTTTCATTTCATGGCTCGCTATTGCTATAAATTCATCCTTGGCATGTTCCTTGTTTTTTTGATCCTGAATATCTATCGCAGTGCTTACCCAGGAAGTAATAATTCCTTCATCATTCCGTATCGCAGATGCCCTGCATAAATGCCAACGATACATATTATCACTTTTCCTTTTCAATTGTATTTCCATATTATAGTCTTTACCTGATAATATTGAATCAAGCCAGGATTTTTTTACATTATCAAGCATTTCAGGTTTTACCAAAGATTCCCAACCGCTCTTTAATGCTTCTGCCAAAGCGAGTCCTGAATAATCCAGAAAAAAATTATTGAAATAAGTAATTGATCCATCAGGTAATAATGTTGAGGTGATCTGCGGCATATTTTCCAGTATTTTTCTCAGGTTTTCCGCATTTTTTTTCTCCACTCTTTCTTTTTCTCTCCGGATAGTGATATCATTGAAAGCCAGCAGTATCCAATGTTCTCCATTCTCTTTTTGAAATGGCTGTGCATTCAAACAAAGGGTGCGCGCTCCTAAAAGAGAAAAAATATAAGTAAGTTCCCACTCTAAAAACTTTTCATTTCCCTTTTGAATTCTAAGTAGATGGCTGCGCATTTCGGGAATATCCCATTGTTTATTTTGCAGTTCAAAGAAATTTCTTCCAATGATATCTTCCTCCGTTAATCGAAAAGTTTTATAGAATTCGTTATTAGCGCTTTTTATTATAAAATCCCCGCTAAGCACCAGCAGTGGCTCATGTACTGTTGTAACAATAGCTTCTGAATATAACCTGGCCTCGTTGAGTTGCTCATTGCGGTCAAAGAGTTCCTGGTTCACAGTGATCAATTCTTCATTGGTGCTTTGCAATTCTTCTTTACTGGTTTCCATTTCCTCATTCAGGCTTTGCAATTCTTCACTGCCGCTAAGCAGTTCTTCATTTGCGCTTTGCAATTCCTCGTTTGCAGCTTCCTGGTCTTCAGCAATACCCCGCATATCTTCCCGGGCGCGAATAAGATCTTTTTCTAATTGTTGAATCCGTAAATCTTTTTTTTCTTTCAAATCTTTGCCCGCTGATGGCTCATTACTGATTACTGATGCCTGATGCCTGTTGGTTGATTGTTTTATACTTTCTTTGAAAAGGATGAGGAAGTGTAGATCAATTGTATTGAGTAATGGAATTACTTCAATTGTTACTGATCTTTTTCCTTCGTCAAACAAAATGTTTTCTTTAATAAAAGTTTCATTCGTGGTTTTTGATTTGTGTAATGCATTCCGAAGTTCAAACGATAAGCCTTCGCGGGCCATCTTTATTACATTCAGGCTTGCCTTGCCGGGGGAAGGTTCCAGGAATTCGCGGGTAGATCCCCGAAATTGTACAATATCGAATTGGTCATTTACGATCACACCGGCAGGTGTATATTTTGAAAGTAAAATGTCATCGGCATTTTTTTGAAAATCATCAACTTTTCTTTCGTTGCTGCGTATTCCATAGTCCTGGTCTTTGAGCATTTCTTCCCGGCCTTCGGAAGCGACTTTCATGTATCTGCCTGGAATTGATTTCCTGGCAAATAACTTTTCTTTCTTTGCTATCGGGATAAAAAGATCTGAAGAGCTTCCGGTACTTTCTGATTTTCCAAGCAACAAATATTTTTTTTCATTGAGCGCATAATGAAAAGTAATAAAGGCTTTTTTTTGCAAAAAAGGTTCCATATAAATAAGCACATTGCGGCAACTGATTAAATCCATTTTAGCAAAGGGTGGGTCTTTCAAAAAATTATGGGATGCAAACACACACATATCCCGGACGTTTTTTTTCACCTGGTAACTGCCATTCGTTTTGATAAAAAATTGCTGAAGCCGTTGGTCTGAAACACCTTCTAATTCTTTTTTGAGATACAGGCCGGTTCTTGCTTTTGCAATTGCTTTTTCTGAGATATCAGTCGCAAAGATTTGTATCTTGACAGAGGAAGTTTTGTCGCTCAGGTATTCATGCAGGCATATGGCGATCGAATATACTTCTTCGCCAGTGGAGCAACCAGCTATCCAGATGCGTAGAGGATTACTGTTAGATTTATTTTTGAGGAGATCAGGAAACAATATGTTGCATAAACTTTCGAAAGTTTGATGGTCACGAAAAAAAGATGTAACCGGTATAAGCAGATCCTGGAATAATACATCCTGCTCGGGCTGGTTTTGTTTCAGAAACTCCAGGTAATCCAAAAATTTTTCCTGCTTTATTATTACCATGCGGCGGAGAATACGCCGGCGGATAGTTGTTTGTTTATAATACGTAAAGTCAACTCCCTTGCGAATCCTGAGAAGGGACAGTATCTTTTTGTAACTTTCTTCTTCTGATAGTTGATCTGGCGTTGCATGCTCAGTTGACGGAATTATATTTAAGACATTGTTCAGTGTCAGCAATTGCTGTGGCATATTTTCAGGAGCAAGAACAAAATCAACAACATTTGCATTAATGGCGCTTTGCGGCATAGCATCATAAGCAGCACTATCATCCTGGGCAAAAGTTATTCCACCATGGCCTTTTATATCTTTCAATCCAATGGTGCCATCGGAGCCGGTTCCCGATAATACGATGCCGATAGCATGGCTCACATGCACTTCCGCCAATGATGAAAAGAAAATATCAATAGGCATATTTTTTTGATCCTTTGAAGGCCTGGGGCTCAATTGCAGAATTCCATCGGTGGCTACCAGGATTTTATTTGACGGAATAATATAGATGTTATCCGGTTTTACTTCTACATTGTCTCTTATTTCGTAAACAGGAATATTGGTTTCTCTTTGCAAAATTTCGGGTAAAACACTGCTATGATCCGGATGTAAATGCTGAACTAAGATATAAGCCATACCAGAGTTTTCGGGTATCGCTTTTAATAGTTTTCTAAAAGCTTCAAGACCGCCTGCTGAGGCGCCTATCCCTACAACGGGAAATAGGTTTTTTGAAAGGATTTTTGTTTTATCCTGATCTGCTTTGGGCATTTGCCTGGGGGTTTCCTGGTAAGATATTATTCATAAATATACTTAAAAAAATAATATAGATTGAAAAAAATTAAATTTCTATATTTTGGCTTTCCCAACCAATTAGTGAATGAATTATGAATGGAAGTTTTTGCGTCCTCACCACCTCACCACAAAATTATATTTTATTGAAATTGTATTATAAACTTAAATTTGTTCATGCCATTAACTTTATATTACCAGATCATTTATCTTTTCATCATGCCCCTGGCCATAGCTTGCATTGCATGGACAATCACGCATGAGGAGTTGTTTCGCGAGGCAAGAACTTATTGCGAAAAAAAATCAAAAGAATGCAGCAGCCTGTTGCGCCGTAAATTTTTTTATTTATTCACTTGCGAATATTGTTTTAGTCATTATGTAGTTCTGTTTTTTTTAGTCATTACTCGGTATCATCTTCTTTATAATAACTGGCGCGGATATATTGTTGCATTTTTTGCTCTTGTATGGATCGCAAATATTTACATGAGCTTGTTTGGCTTTGTGAGAGTAGGCATGAAGAAAGAAAATATTGAATCAAAAATAAAAGAAGAGGAATTGAAAGAATGCGAAGAGGTTGAAAAAAAATAAATCAATTTTCTACATTTTGAGGTTGCACAAGCCCCGGCATTTTATCTGCTGTGTCTTTGTGCCACAGGATCTTCACAAGAAGAACAAGAGCAGTAATGGCAAAAACTCCACCAAGCAAGCGGTTTAAAAGGCTTTGATTGGTGTTCAAAGTTTCAACGATATATTTTCCGCTATAAATATAAAGCCAGTTGGCCAAGAAAGTCCCGACTGCAGCTCCGGCAATGTAGATATAGTAGTTTGTGTTATTTGCCTTTAGAATTTTTTTTGTAAATAATACCGTGCTCCAGCCAATCCAAAAAGGTATATGCATAGGCGTAAGCGCACTCATGATCATGCCGAGCAAAAAACGGTTGATATTATTATCGAGAATTACGTTTTGTGTGGGATGGGCTTTAGAAGCGGCTATAAAGCTGCCAATAGCAAGAGCCAGGATCAGCGCAAATGTTATCCACTCCAGCCATTTGAAAAGGGTTTTTTGTTTTTGAAGCCAGTTAACACCAACGAGACACAAACGCACATAGATTATTTCGCTGAGAATAGTTCCTAAAGAAAAATACATAGCAATGCGAATGCTTTCGTGCACACTGATTTGCATCGCTGTCAGGTTGAGAGGGCTAGGAGATAAGGTGCCGAAAAAACTGATGATTGTTCCCCAGAAAAAAACTTTTGCCAGCTGCATTAAATATGATTAGATTTTTAAAGACAATTTTTAATGTTTTATAAAAAACATATAACTGCCACAATTTAACCAGTAATTGATAATGTTTGATAGAATTATCTCTAACTATCTGAAAAAATCTTTTGAAAATCTTAATAATTTTGCAAATCGTTTTCTTTTTTCCGGGTATATTTTATTTCGACAGTACAGAAACTCTTGTAGTTATAACTTATCAATTTTCTTTTTAATAATTTGCTTATCCGTTTGTGTTTTGGCTAACGAGCACGCCATTTGAAAGTTTGTTCGTGCTTTTATATTATCGATTCCGGTATAAAGCTCACCAAGTAAAGTATAATAAAAATGATTACCGGTTAAGTTCAGTTTCTCTGCTTCAATAATGGCTTCGGCTTTTGAATGCGCTTTGGAAAGTGCGAAAGTCCTGTTGAGCGCGGCAACCGGCGAATATTCTATTTGCAATAATTGATTATATAATTGCAAAATATTTTCCCATTTTTCTTTTGTGTCAGCCTTGATGGTATGCCACCAGGCAATGCTTGCTTCCAAATGATATTTTGAAATTGTATTTCCCTGGGATGCTTTATTCAGAAAATAAACTCCTTTTGCGATCAACTCCTGGTTCCATAATGTTTCGTCCTGGTCCTGATATAAAACGATTTCGCCATTTTCATTCTTTCTTGCAGGGAAACGTGAAGAATGAAAACACATCAAAGAAATTAGCGCGTTTACCTCCGGCTGGTCAGTCGATTTATTTTCAATGAGAAGATAAGTTAACCGCATTGCTTCCAGGCAAAGGTCTTCACGCAAAACACTGTCCTGGCTTTCGGAATAATATCCTTCATTATAAAATAAATATAAAGCGGTCAAAACTATTTCCAGGCGTTTCGTTATCTCCGCTTCGCCTGGAAATTCTATTGACACTTTTTCATTTCGTAATTTTTCTTTAGCCCTGAAAAGACGTTTGTTGATGGTTTCTTTATTGGTTAAAAAAGCGTTAGCAATTTCGTCTATACCAAAGCCACAAAGAATCCTGAGCGATAAACCAATTTGAGCTTCGGTTGAAATACAAGGCTGGCAAATGGCAAATAACATTTGTAGCTGGCTGTCAGTTATATTTTTTTCTGATAAATCAATCTCAATTTCAGTAATTCCGATTGATGAATTTTTAATTTGCTGCGCAATTTTTTCACTGAAAATATGATTGCGGCTGAAATGATTTTTGGCTTTATTTTTTGCAACTGTATAAAGCCAGGCAACCGGATTTTCAGGAATTCCTTTGTAGGACCATGTTTCGAGCGCTGATAAAAAAGTTTCACCGGCAATATCTTCGGCTAATTCAATGTGTTCGATGCCGAAGCGTTTACAAAGAACAGCAACTAATTTACTGTATTCAGTTCTGAATAAATGCGGTATTAGTTGCTGTTCTGACATTATAAAAAGCCTGTTAAAAAGAAGCCTGAATTTAGCTGTTATCTTCCGGCGTTACAGCGGGCCTTATTTCCACACTGCCACCACCGCCTTTTACCATCGGGCACTCCTTAGCTATTTCAACAGCTTCATCAACAGATTTTGTTTTCACAATAATATATCCGTTTATAAATTCCTTGATCTCGGTAAAGGGCCCGTTTGTTACCACGTTGCCGGGCTTCACAACTTTCGCATCTGTAAAGCCTAACCTGCTTCCATTGCTTGCAAGTTTATCCTGAGCTGCAATGCCATTCATCCAACTCATCCAACTTGTCATCATTTGTCGACTTTGTTCTTCTGATGGTTTGAAATCAGGAGAAGTGGCTGTTCTGAAAATTAATACAAACTCTTTCATTTTTTTAATTTTTAAATGTTGATGAATAATAATTTTTTAATGAATGCCATCGCTTTTTGCAATTTTTCTTACCTCTACGCTGTTGCCTTCGCCTTGCAGGACGGGGCTGCCTTTAGCAAACTCTACGGCTTCATCTACAGAATTTGCTTTTACAATAATAAAACCGCCAATCGTTTCTTTTATGTCGCCGAAAGGCCCGTTGGTAACAACATTATTGTGTCTTACGACCCTGGCATTTTCAAAAGGCAGACCAGTTCCACTGGTAAATTTGTTTTGTGCGGCAATGCCGCCAATCCAATCCATGGTTTGTTTCATCCAGGTTTGCATTTGTTCCGGCGACGCTATTTTTGTGCCGTCTTCATGCCTGAAAATTAAAATGAATTCTTCCATTTTGTTTGAATTATGATTATTTAAAAAATTTGAATTATACATTAATAACAAATGAGAATGATCAAATTGGACATTGCAGAAAAGATTTCATAAATTCCTCTGATACATTGATACCAGACCTTTCAGCTAACTGGAAAAATATCAATGACACGCAACATGATGATGAATATAATTTTTTGCCGCCGAATACAAATGTCGCCAGCAGTACTTTTGATGGCAATGAAACCCTTGACCAGGGCGCAGGAGGCCAGCATTCTTTTTCCGGAAGTTTTCAAAATTCCAAAATTAATTTCACTTTTAATGACGGGCCAAAGCAAGGAACAAAATATACTGGCAAAATCAATGGGAATGCCGCCAATGCAACAATGACTTTAACTACACCTAATGGTACGATTACTTTACAAAAGCATCAATAAGCCGCTAAGTAATATAGTTATCAGATAAGCCATTTTATAGAAATATATTTTTTTATTTCGCTTGATGAAAGTGATTTCTATTGTTCCGTTTCAGATTTTAGAAAATTCTTTTTAAAAATATAATGATAAATCGGCCCGTCGCTGGTTGACGCCGGAAATGCATTTACAAGCTTCCAACCTGTTTTACCTAAATAGTTAACAGCATCAACAACCGTATTAAATTTCTTTAGTTTACCGTCTTCTTCTTTCAACCGGTGATCATTCCAAAAGCTTCTTTCATGGCCATAATCAATGTCTATCGTTACCTTGTTGCTTAAAACCCTTCCTGTAGCAATGAGTTCGCAATATTGCTCGACCATTGTTGTGTCTTGTGAATAGCTGTTAAAATAAAAAATCAAAAGAAGAAATGTGAAGATTTTTTTCATAGTATTTTTTTTGATGGTTATGTATTGTATAATGCAGCCTTGATTTTTTTTATTACTTTTTTTTCAAGACAAAAAAATAAATATAGAATAATCAAATGCAGGAAAGGCTTTAGGATCAAATAAATAATGGTATAATTTTTTATTTTCTTTCAATTCAATCTCTTTCTCACTCAATCCACAAAACCCAAAAAGTAGTTTTTCCTGATATTACTCGGATAATTCAATCCACACCGGGGCGTGATCACTTGTTTTCTCCCATCCGCGGACATTATGGTCTACCCCGGCAGCAGTGAGTCGCCGTTTGAGCTTTGGGCTAAGCAGGAAATGATCAATGCGCAAGCCTGCATTGCGGCCATAAGCATTTCTGAAATAATCCCAAAAGGTATAAATGGTTTCACCCGGATACAATTTCCTTATCGCATCGGTCCATCCCTGATCTACTAATGTTTTAAATGCGGAGCGCACTTCCGGCCTGAACAGCGCGTCATCATGCCAGCGCTCTGGTTTGTAAACATCCAATTCTGTTGGCATTACGTTATAGTCACCTGTTAATACCACAGGAACACCTGAAGCAAGAAGCTCTGCCGAATGAGAGATTAAACGATCAAACCAACGAAGCTTATAGTCGAATTTTGGTCCGGGCGCAGGGTTGCCGTTTGGCAAATAGAGGCAACCAACCAGTATACCATTGATCGCTGCCTCTATGTAGCGGCTTTGGCTGTCTTCCGGATCGCCGGGAAGAACATGCCGCACTTCTTCAGGCTGTGTGTTATGGGCAAGGATGGCGACACCATTCCAACTTTTTTGGCCATGCCAGATCGCATTATAGCCCGCGTCTTTTATGGCCTTCTCAGGAAATTTTTCCTGCGGAGCTTTTAATTCCTGAAGGCAAACAACATCAGGCGACGTTTCATTGAGCCAACGGAGCAGAACAGGTAACCGGCCATTAACACCGTTAACATTGTAGGTGGCTATCCTCATAACAAAATGCTGGGTTTTATTGGTTGATAATTAGTAGTTGTGCAAGATATAACAATACATTGCCGGGATAAATTGAAATATTTATTTAAGAAGAATTTTGTAAATCCATGTTTTGCATTATAAGGATTTGCCAGCTTCTATTTTCATGTTTCATATAAATTCATTAACCCTTTCCTGTCACTCCAGCGAAATGTTTTGCCGGAACTGCGTTTGCTAATAATTGTTCTTTTGTAAAAAATTGATAACTGATTCTGAAAATTCTTTTGTTACTGATGCATGATTGTGATCACCGGGAACGGTTGCCACTGTGCTGTTTGGTAAAAGCTTTGCCAGCTCAGCCGCAGAACCATTATCCGAATCTTCACTGCCACTTATTACCAACACAGGTTGTTTTATTTTGTTCAATTCTTTTTTACTTGTAGAAGGCTGCGCCCATTGTAAATAAGCCAACGCAACCTGGTCGAGCTTTTGTTGTTGCACATATTCAACCAGACCTTTCAGTTGCGGAATAGAATCTCCTCTCAACGCGTGGTAAAACATAATTCTTCGTGGCCATTCGGGATTGGTGAAATCCGCGCCCATCCCGCCTAACACAGCATCCTGAATTCTTTTATCAAGAACTAACAAACGTGCTGTAATAATTGATCCCCTTGAATAACCCACACAACTGTATTTATTTAATTTTAATAAATTCATCAGCTGCATGATGTCTTTTGCTTCTGCATCATTTTCATAAGCCGTTGAATCATGCGGCTTACCGGATTTTCCATTGCCACGCATGTCCAGGATAATTACTTTATACCCGTCTATCAGAAGGTCATTGTACAATGCTGTCCCTTTCCATGAATTGCTGTTAGAAATAAAGCCATGAACTAATAAGACAGGCTTGCCCTTTCCACGCACTTCGTAATAAATTTTGGTTCCGTCAAAAGAAGAAAAATATCCGGAGCCGGTTGGAAATTTTGATGACAAAGAGTCTGTTTGTGCTTTTGTTTTATTTATTAAAAAAAAACAGCAACATAATAATAGTAAACGCATCTGTGTGATTATTTGAATGAAGTTATTTTAATTCTTAGATTATTTTTTAAATTAATTATATCCGCATTTCAAATTGTGGCAGAGATTGTATTCAATAACATTATAAAAAAAAGGGAAAAACTACTTTTGAGTTTACAAGGCAGATCAATGCAGGTTTACCCGGTGATTGTTTCTTTTAGCACCCACTCCCACGCATCACCGATTCCTTCATCTTGTACTATCCCGGAAAATTCAAATCCGTTTCGCTTTAAAATTTTTGCTGAAGCATTGTGTTCCGGTGATGTCTTTGCAGTTATTGTAACTTTTGGATCAGTTGTTTTAGCAATAGAAATTAATTGCCTGCAGGAGAATGATGCGATGCCTTGCCCTTCATTTTCTTTAAATGTTCCATAAGCGATCTCTACTCTGCCATCTTTTGGTTTTCCTGTAAAACCACCTACACCTACAACTTTACCGTCACGTATTACGAAATACCCGATCCATGGAGGATTGTAGCCGGTTTTATAATAATATTTAGGATATGATTTGAAAATTTCCTGGCAATCCGGACTCGCATATCTTTCTTTGGTTTCGTCTTCATCAATATGTATTGGCTCAAATGTCATTTTTACCAGAGCGTTGTTTTCTTTACCTGCCAGAAATGCCTTAGCACTACATAACTATCTGTTTCATGAAGATAAAATTTTACCACTGAAAAAAAATTAAGTTTATGACTATTTCTTAATTATTATTCCTTTTTTCTAAAAGTTGCAAAAAGAAAAAAACTACTTTTTTGCTTTTCACAAAATCTATTGAGATAAAGACTAAGAATTTAATAATAATAAAGTAACTTTGTAAAGTAAACTTACTATTATTTTTATTTAATTAATATGAACCATACTAATGATAATGAAATCGCCGCGAATCTTCGGGTCGTGGTTTCGAGGCTTATTAAAATACTAAGGAGCGAAACAAGTAATGATGAATTACTTTCTTTAACAGAGCGGTCCACACTTGCTTTAGTGTATCAACATTCAGAAATTCTTCCATCAGAACTGGCGGGTAGAGAAAAAGTGACCAATCAATCCATGTCACAGGTTATCAACAAGCTTTTCAGCCATGGTTATATAAAAAGAACTTCTTCGAAGGCAGATAAAAGAAAAGTGATCATCAGCATTACTTCACGCGGAAAAAAATTGATTGAGAAAAAAAGACATGAGAGAGAAGAATGGCTATGTCAATCTATCGCTAAAAAAACAACGCAAAAGGAAAAGGAAGTATTGGTCAGTGCAATAAAGGTGTTAACAAAACTGGTTGATTTAAAATGAACATCAATACTTTTAAATCATTCAAAAGCCGCAACTACAGGTTGTATTTTTCCGGGCAGTCCGTATCGCTCATAGGAACGTGGATGCAGCGCACAGCCGTGTATTGGCTGATATATGATCAAACACATTCTGCTTTCATGCTCGGGCTTGCTGTCTTTGCAGCCCAATTTCCTTCCTTCTTATTTTCTCCCTTAGGTGGGGTAGTGTCTGACAGATACAATCGCTACCGGGTGTTACTCATCACACAAGCAGCTTCACTGATCCAGGCCACGGTGCTCACCCTAATGGTAATATTTACTCACTACACGGTAACGGAAATATTAGTATTGAGTGTTGTGCTCGGCACTATCAATGCTTTTGATGTGCCCGCGAGGCAATCTATGGTAAACGAAATGGTTGGTAAAGAAGATCTGTCCAATGCAATTGCGCTCAATTCATCTATGGTAAATTTAGCACGGCTGATTGGCCCTGCTATTTCAGGGATCGTTTTGCAAAAACTCGGCGCGGGCACGTGTTTTCTTATCAATGCTTTAAGTTTTCTTGCAGTTATTGCATCTTTATTATTTATGAGATTCCCGAAATTCATTTCTCATTCACGAAACAAAAAAGTAATAGGTGAATTTAAAGAGGGATTAAAATATTTACAAAATACTCCTTCCATTGGCTTTGTAATTTTAATGCTTGCCTGTGTAAGCCTGCTGGTGCTGCCTTTCGTAACGTTACTTCCTGTTTATGCCAAGGTGATATTCAAAGGAAATGCGGCTACTTTTGGCTATCTCAACAGCGCTATCGGGCTTGGTGCGATAGGAGGGGCTTTTTTCTTAGCCTCATTAAAACCAGGTGTTGAACTGAAAACTATTTTATTTATTAACCTGTTGATCTTCGGCACCGGATTGATGCTTTTTTCACACGTGACCAATCTTCCCGTTGCTTTATTTTTTGCCATGGTTACTGGCTTTGGAATGATGTCTCAGACTACAGTAAGCAACACGATCATACAAACCAAAGTTTCTGCTGAAATGAGAGGGAGAGCTATCAGCTATTTTGCAATGGCATTCTTTGGTATGCTACCTTTAGGAGGATTATTGGTTGGTACGGTTTCGCAATATATTGGCGCACCTAATACTATCTTAGCCGAAGGAATTGCAGCCGTAATAATTGCTGTTTCATTTTTGCCATTCTTAAGGAAAGATATGTTGAGAGAAACGGATAAAATAAAATTGGTGGAATTGGAAGATGCAACAGTTCATGTAGCCCAATAATAGAAATTTGATATCGCTTCAGATCAAAATATTTTATCC
>JALYVO010000077.1 GCA_030853195.1 Bacteroidota bacterium
GATAGGAATGCTTTTCCAGGGATCTGCCCTTTTTGACAGTAAGACAGTAGAAAAAAATATTAAATTTCCCCTGGACATGTTTACCCGCTGGGATCATAAGAAAAAAATTGACCGGGTAAACGAGGTATTAGAAAGAGTGGAATTAAAAGGTACTAATAAAAAATTTCCTGCAGAAATAAGCGGTGGTATGATGAAAAGGGTAGGAATAGCTAGAGCTATAGTTCTTAAGCCAAAATATCTTTTTTGCGATGAGCCCAACTCCGGCCTTGATCCGCAAACCTCGATGGTGATTGATAAATTGATTCATGAAATTACCAGGGAGTACAATATTACAACCGTGATTAATACACACGATATGAATAGCGTAATGGAAATAGGTGAAAATATTCTTTACCTCAATCAAGGTAAAAAAGAATGGGAAGGAAATAACCAGCAAATTATTTTCAGCAAGCATGACAAATTAAATGAATTTATTTTCGCATCCGAATTTTTAAAGGATGCAAAAGATATGAGAGCTTTAGAAGAAAAAGGAATTGTGGATAATGATCGTAATATGGAAGAAATACTCCGGGACAAAGGAGCCAACCTGGTGATGAACGAAGATGAACAAAAAGCAAGTGAGGAAAAGAAACCTGGATAATATTTTTCAATTATAACAACCAGGCAAATTAATGTTGATTTGAGAAAATAAAAAACTTAAGATTGTTATAAATCAAAAAGTAGAAATCAGCCTTTTTTTAATTACTTGTGGCAAGCCAAAAAGTATAAAAAGGATATTTGAAAATACGAATTGAAAGCTATGTCCAGCAATAGATCAAAAATTCTCAAGTCGTATTCCTGATTTTCTCTCATGAAAATCTTCTTTTTATTAATTGGTCAAATTGTTTAACTACCGGATCAGTTTCTAACCAGCCTATTTTTACTTTTAATTCTCTCCTGATCCAAAATTCAGCTTCCGCATAAATGGAAAAATTCTGTATCGTTTTGATACTGCGCTCATACATTGCTTCATCACCGCGAAATAATTCATTAATAAAAAGAAACCTGTCATTAACGCCAATCGCTTTTTTTAAATCTTTTATGGGTGAAGTATTTAATGATTGCGAAAGCTCAATCTTTACTTCTTTAAGCCGATCATTCAATGATTCAGGATAATCAAAAGGCAGTTCATTTTTTTGATTTGATTTCTCGGGAAGAGTTTGATGAGAAAGGGTAGGAACTTCTTCAATTGGGTCATAAACAAAATCCGGGCGGCCATGCGAGCCCATCGCGTTCACAGATTCCGCATTTCTTTTTATTTGTTCCAGTTCTCTTTCAATTTCTTTTTCGTCTACCTGCAAAACCTCGATGATTTTTTCTTCAGCATGTCCACTTTCAATTGTGTTTATGTTATCTGTATTGTTGGTTGCTATGGAAAAACCGAGCGGCATGATTACAGAAACCTTTTCGTTTCCGGAATGTGTTTTTTTATCTAATTTATTTATTAGTTCTGCCTGTAAAATCTGCACCGTATGCAACATTGCCCCAGGCGATGAATGATCGTTTAGTTGTTCTTGTAATTTTTTCAGGAGTGTTGACACTCTTTCCATATAGATGTAGTGAAAATATTTGCGAAAAACGGGAAATAAATGTTTGTTTTTGATTTAACGAAAAATCATTTTAACCTTGCAATCGTGGCTAAGTTACAAATTGATATCAAAATTAAATATAAAAATGTTTATTGAACCAAATTTTGGCGGTGAGCGGCGTGGCTGGATAGAAGTGATTTGTGGCAGTATGTTCAGTGGAAAAACCGAAGAGCTTATCCGCAGGTTGAAAAGAGTAAAGATTGCTAACCTGCGCGCCGAAATATTTAAACCTTCATTTGATACCCGTTATGATGAGATTAAAATTGTTAGCCACGATGAAAACATAATCCAGTCAACTCCAATAGATAATTCACAAACGATATTACAGCTTGCTCAGGATGTAGATGTGGTGGGCATAGACGAAGCGCAGTTTTTTGACTATGAAATCGCAAACGTGTGTGAAACACTTGCGTACAAAGGAATGAGAGTAATAGTTGCGGGCCTTGATATGGATTACCAGGGAAAACCATTTGGACAAATGCCCAACCTGCTGGCGATAGCGGATTACATCACCAAGCTACATGCGATTTGTGTTGTTTGTGGCAACATTGCCAACGTAAGCTATAGGAGAATAAAAACCGGGGGCCAGGTTTTACTAGGTGAAAAAAATATTTACGAACCACGTTGCAGAATATGTGCAGCGCTAAACAATTGAATCAGTCATTGCATATTGACGTCTTTATAGCCCACAATTAATTATGTCAAAAATTCTTACTTTACTAAAAAAAGATTTTTTGCTGGAGCTTCGCCAGCAGCATACTTTTTTTGGCATTCTGCTTTATGTCGCGTGCACCATCTTTGTTTTGTATCTCGCCATGG
This sequence comes from Bacteroidota bacterium, assembly GCA_030853195.1. Taxonomy (GTDB): domain Bacteria; phylum Bacteroidota; class Bacteroidia; order Chitinophagales; family Chitinophagaceae; genus Ginsengibacter. The sequence continues at coordinate 2,448 of JALYVO010000077.1, forward strand.
GTCAGCCGGAAAGCACTGTTTATAATGGCTTATTTTGGATGATCCAATTGTTTGTGTGTGTAAACGCAGTTGCAAAAAGTTTCTTACAGGAAAGCAAAGGGCGCATGCTTTATTTTTTTTCCATAACAAGCCCTGTAAATTTTATTATTGCCAAATTGATTTACAGCGCTATCGTAATGTTATTGATGGTTTTTGTTAGCCTTATTTTATTCAGGATTTTATTAGGAAATCCGGTATTGAATCAATTTCAATTTGCAGGAATTGCCTGTCTTGGAGGATTAAGTTTAAGTCTCGTATTTACTTTGATGGCAGCCATTGCGGCCAAGGCACAACAAAACGCGGCAATCATGGCTATACTTGGCTTTCCGCTTATTATACCACAATTATTATTATTGATAAGACTTTCAAAAGCCGCTATGGGAGAGGTTTTCAGGGAAAATGCACTTCTGCATATTTCTCTCTTATTGACGGGCCTTGATATAATGGTAATTGTTTTGGCAATTATTTTATTTCCTTTTTTGTGGAAAGATTAAAGTCATGCATATTCAACCTCTCCTTTGGTTTTTTGACATCAGTATCAGGGAATAAGATTTTTCTGAGATACACTGCTGGCGCCACTTGTACTTATTTTTTTTCTGTCAGGATTTCCTTTGTAATATAAACTGCTTGCGCCACTTGCTTTTGCTGAAACGGATTTATTTATACTAAGCCTGATATCACTGGCTCCTGAAATATCAGCAACGCAATTATCAACAATAAGATCGTAATTTTTTGCATCACTGGCGCCACTTGCATCTATTTTTAAATTCTGAACGGTGCCATTTATTTTTAATGTAGATGCGCCGCTCATGCCCAGTTGAAGATTAGTTATAGCTACTGCACCTCTCATTTGGCATGCACCTGAAAGTTTTATTTTTACACTGTTTGCTTTCAAGGTTTCATTAATATTCAAATCGCAGGCGCCTGATGCCTCAATGCTTTCGAGGGTTTTGAATGATATATATACCAGTAGATTCCGGCGTTCATTATATCTCAGCGAGCCGCCTGAATAGGAGATATCTAAAACCCCATTATTTATTTCAGTTTTTATATTATCGCGAAATTTATCTTGTGAAGCGCTAACCGCCAAAGCATA
>JALYVO010000016.1 GCA_030853195.1 Bacteroidota bacterium
TGATGAACATCTACAAAGAGATGTTTTTTGGCTTCATTATTCGCGTGATTTATATCATTCAAAATCGCTTGCTACCTCAAAATATTTTTACTTTACTTTCTGAAAAGACTTTTTAAGGATTGACTAATTAATCAAAATAAAATAGATATTAGGTTAGCAGATAGAAAAAGGTTTCTCGAATTTCATTATGCATTAGGAGGACTATTGCTTTATAAAAAACATTATAACTGCATAAAGAGAGCATTCACTTATACACAGAGTATGCCACCACAATATGAACTTTTACCTAATACTATGGACGACGTTTTTGCATTATACTTCAATTTTCGAGACCCTTATGAAATGAAACATCCTTGGATATCAAGCAAATACGCTTTTCCTGATTTAGGTGGTTTAAACTCAGACGGAATTATAAAGCAATGGATTTCCCAATACATTGCTCTACTATTTATAAGACAATATTCCATAGTGCCCCATTTAGTTACAATGAAGCCTTTAAACTCTCCCAACATACCGCCTACTCAAGGAGAAAAACGACAATGGATTGATAATTTGGATTATTTTAAAATATTAGTTGAAGAAATTTTAAAAAACAAAGGGTTATTGAGCACCGTCGGATTAGATTTTGTTAATGGTGAATGGTGTGAAAAATATAATCATCCTAAACCGATTGAATTTATAGAAAAAATTAAACAAGATGTGATTGATTCTTTTGAAGGCACAGAAATTGATCAGCCAATCTCAGCTACCAAAGTACAGAGATTTAAAGCTACTACTGCGGCTCTTTTAAAACCGATTTTCGAAAAGTATAAAAAAATTGATAATAAAGATGAGCTAAAAGGAGATTTAAACAAATGGTATGTTAGTGGACTGTCTCACATAATTGACAAAAGTGGACTTGCCGAAAATCAAGATGCTGAACATTTAAACTTCGATTCCTTTTTGCCCGAAAGTTTTTCAAATAAATATCGGGATGCGATATCAGAAATTTTTGTATTTGCTACTTCTACAAGTTATCTATTTAATCCGCAAGACATTGTTCATGCACTTATCCGCCTCGGTATTGAGACTAAAGATTACATAATTGTTTCTTTTGGAGTAGACGTTCAAGAATTAATAAAATGCAATGATTTATTCAAGGACTTTAAGCTATTAAATTTTAGTTATAGAAATTATCATTTAGTCGGCGACTCTTTGTTTATTCTAAAGTTAGCAGACCTACCCAAATTAAATTACAGAGAACCTAAAGTCGAAGAAAAAGAAAAATATTCATTACACAATACAATAAAAGAATATAATTTATATACTACAGTTGTCGACTTAAATCTTTCACCTGATTTAAGAGAAACCTTTGCACAGAATTCAAATGAAAAAGATTTACGCAAATCAGTATATATGGCAATTTTTATGAGCCTCGAAGTGCAATGGAAAAAAAACATACAATGTATTCAGATAAAACAAGCTTCGGCATATAGAGAAAGAGGCATTATTAATAATTTGAGTGACATTAAACCTATTGTAGAAAAGCCCAGCCGCTAACACTTTTGTGTACACGGGGACCTGCTAACAATCATCATCAGTGCATGTTTCAGTCAATGTTCCATCTGACGTAACCCGCCTGAAGTTATAACACGATTAAACCGCAAGACAGATCACAACCAAAAGAATCAAAGGAAGCCACCGCACAAAATCAAAAATACTTTCATTGTTTTCTATCTCAAAAACCTTCGCCGCATAGCAGCAAACTTTTTCAACTTTCCTCATACAGCTCCGCCGTTCATAACATTACATTTGCTTTCATTCGGCTTCACCTCACTGCTATAGTTCCTTGTTTTCCTTTTTTTCCTTTTGCTCTCAGTTGTTCATAAAATTAGGAGCTAGTTATACTTATCTTTATTCTTTGTTTCTGCTAGTTGTCTCGTGATTGCCAAGCGCAAACCAGGCGCACGGACTTGCAACAAAGGAGCGAGTTGGGCTTTGTAAATAGCGAAGATTCTTACTAGCAGTGTCATCATACTCATTGTCTAGGGTAGATTTTATTCTAATTTCAGAATTATTTAGAAAGTAAATTACATTTATTTATGATTCACTTAAATGACTTACGAATCGGTAACTGGATTTCTTTAAATATGCCTGGGAGCCTTATAGCCGCTCACATAATATTGGATATGAATGAATCGGGCGTTTCAATTGCTCATGGTACTGAATATTCATTTTTTAAGATAGACGTATCCGGGATGAATCAAAAGCAACTGAAAATAGAATCATTACCACCCCGAGACATAAAAGGAATTCCATTATCTGCTGATATACTTGCCAGTTGCGGCTTTCAGTTACAATCATTAAAACAAGAACAATCGGGAAAAAATTATTATTCACTTGGGGATTTTACTGTTATCAGTTCTTGCGCCAAACCCAGATGTACATTCACTGATGAAAGCGGTAATCTCAGTTTTCAATTTGTACATGAACTTCAAAATTTATATTTTGAAGTAATGAATAAGGAACTGGACATTACTATTGCTCCTTTTAATTTTCAAATGTTGTCTTAATAGATATCCCTAGGAGAAGGAAAGACTTTAATTCTCAGCACCATAAAAGCAATTCTGCTTATACTTTGTTTCTAAAATTACACTTCTATTTGAACAATCTAGAAAATGGCTTGAAGAAAAATTAACTTGTCCACCAGGCAAATTTTGAAAAAGTACAATTGACCATGTAGGAATGGAAGCAAAGGAGTTAGATGTTGTTATTTTAACACAGCACTGAAGCGGTTATTCACTCAAAGAAGATCGGATTGCTAACTACCAATATTTATAGAAGTAATTTAATCCAATCTTAGAATTTATCTGACCTTTTGATAAAAATAAAATGCTTAATAAAATATATCAAATTTAAATTTTTGCATTAGTTTAGTATCCCCAATTCCCCAAAAAAACCCACTAACGCTTACTTCAAAAAATCGCTTTTTTAAAAATCTTAATTATGGCTTGGGCCATTTGCTAAATGCATGATTTTAGATTGCTATTTGACTTTGCTATAAAAGTCAAAAACGTTTTGGTGCTCATGTTTTTATTTCTAATGGCATCAAAGGCAACATCCCAAAATGTTACCTTTAATGATAGCATTTTCAAAATTCCAACTAAAAGCCGTCCGGAACAGGTTATTCAAAAAATAAATTTATCTAAAGTTCATTTTGAAAAAGCTGCTGATAACTGTATCAATTTTGGTATAGTAGGAAGTGAGTATAATTATTTCCTTCTTAAACTTAATTCCTTCCATGCTTATACAGAACAATATTTATCAATAGACAATACAAGCCTTGATACTGTAAGCATTTACAGAATTTATAATGATGGAACAAGCCGAATGATTTACCAGGGAGGTATGCTTATTCCTTTTGATAGCAATAATAAATATGTGTGGCATACTGTGCCGGTAGAAATAAGTGGCATTACATCATTTTATCTAATTGCATTGAAAGCTTCGCAAAAGAATATTAATGTACGGTATGAAATCCTGACCAGGGATGAGCTTCAGCAAAAATATCAGGATCACGACAGGATGATTTTCTTTTACATTGGAATTGTTTGTTTGATTATTGTTATAATAATACTTGGCTTTTTTTTATTCAAAAAGCCAATGTTTGCAGCGTACCTGGGATATATTGTATTCGCTTTCATTTGGATCGTTTCGCATTATGGATACATATTCCCTTATGTATATCCGCGCATTCCGGTTATTAATGAAATCGCCAAGCCCGTCAGTAGCCTGTGTGCCAGTTTCTTTCTGCTCCTTGTTTTGAATTTGATATTCAGACAACAATTGCAATCAAGGCAAGCAATTCAGCAATTAATTAAAGGAGTGTTATCCATTTTGCCGCTGCTCATAGCTTCTATGTTTTTGTTACTCATTCCCGGCCTTCATTATATGATAAAAGGCATCCTGATTATCGCTTGGCATGCCGGCCTGATTTTTACAATTTGTGTGATTGTATTTACCCCTGTTAGTTTTATTAATTCCGGTGTTACTGCAAAAATATTTACTACTGCTATGTTCGTGATCTTCACGATGTCGGTTGTTCAGCTATTTGCTAATTCAGGGTATATCCATAATTTTTTTATAGAAGAGCATGGTATGACGATGGGGAGCTTACTGGAAAATATCATCATCGCTTTTGGATTATTTTATAATTTATTACAGGAAAGAAAGCAAAGTGAAATTCAGGTTTTGGCCCTGGAGAAGGAGCAGGCTGAGACACTAAAAAAACTGATCACGGTGCAGGACAACGAGCGCAAAAGAATTGCCGGTGATCTACATGATAATATAGGCCCACTGCTGGCTGCATTAAAAATAAATTTCAGGCGCATCATTAATACAAAAGAAAGAAATCAACAAAATGAACTTGTAACTAAAACTGAATCCATCATTGATGATTCAATAGCCGAAATTCACAATGTAGCGCTTAACCTGATGCCAAAAGGTCTTTCCTCCAATGGATTAATCAATACACTACAGGAATATTTTGAAAGCATACAGCAGTTGTATGATAAAGCGATCATCTTTAACCATCAGGTTGAATCAATTCTAAATCCTGAGCTGCAAATAAATCTTTACAGGATCATTTGTGAGCTGGTGCTCAACTCTGCGCGGCATAGTAACGCCTGCAATATAACAGTATGCATAAACGCAGATGCTAAACGCGTAGTGCTTGGTATTAATGATGATGGGAAAGGGTTTCATCTAAAGCCCGGTGATAATAAGAAATCGTTAGGCTTGCAAAATGCAGAAAGCAGGGTACTGTACCTGAAGGGAAAATTTAATTTAAAATCCGAAGCCGGTAAAGGAACTCAGATAGAAATTGAAATACCTTTACAATTTTACAATATCCATGTGGACGGCCTTTAATACCAATCCGATGCGGTTCTTCACTTCAAATTTCTCAAACAACCTTGCCCGGTAAGTGTCAACGGTGGATTCACTTAAAAACATTTTCTTAGATATTTCTGCATAGCTCATATCGGTGCATAAATAATTGAGCAATTCTTTTTCACGTTCGCCCAATTCAGGCGCGTTGCCATTGACGATTCGTTTTTCAATTTGCTTATGGATGTTACCCGTGATGATGGGTGTATAATAATAGCCATATTTCACTACCTGTTGTAATGCGGTTAATAATTCCTCTGCTCCAACGCTCTTTAGTAAATATCCTTTAAGGCCATATTGCAGCATTTGAATCACGCTGTTATCATCCTCCTCCATAGTAAGCGCCAAAACTTTTGTGTCTTTTTTATTTTCAAAGATCCATTTGGCCACTTCTATTCCGCTCATGCCAGGCATAATGATATCCAGCAATATTATATCAGGTAGGTTTTCTTTTTGTTCCAATAATTGAATTGCCTTCACGCCATCGTTTGCAGTCCAGCAAACAGAGAATCCTTCAAATTCATTGACCAGGCTGGATAGTGAATCACAGAAAATTGTATGATCGTCTATTAGGGCAATCTTAGTCATTCGCTAAAGATAAATTATTTGGTGGGAGGAATTTTCATGAAATGTTTGGGGGAAAAGCATGGAGGGAATTGTTGTTTTCCTTGGAGTAATGTTTTATTGATCGGGCTAAATTTAATTGCATTAAATAATCAATCATTTTAATAAAATTTAATTATGAAGCCTCCTCATGGACGAAAAGAAATAGAAGAAATCTTTGGTAATCCCGCAACTCCCGCTGGTAAATTGAGTAAAGTGTGGAAGGATAGTAATATTATCCTTGCTGCTCCCCCGGCAGGATGGCAGTTGTATTACCAAGACGGATCAAAACTTTCACCGGTGAAAGGCATATCCATACATAAGTTGTTGGTCGAGAGTTTCCATGAGGCTTTAAGTCAAATATGGAATTATGCAAAAAACAAAATTGGAGGAACTCCAAATGATGACGACATTAGAAAATGGATACATGGTCTATGTCTTGATCAGACCAATGGAGGCTTCGATTTCAGGCCCATAACTGGCGGAACGCTTTTATCCCTGCATGCTTATGGCATAGCTATAGATTGGGATGCCGAGCATAATCCTCGAAAAAAGCCTCTTACCAAAACATTACCTGATTGGTGGTATCGAATATGGGCGGATCTTGGATGGAGTAATGGATGTCATTTTCCAACACCGGACCCAATGCATGTTCAATATGCAACTGGTGCTTTTATGCTTAACGAAGAATAATTAAAACATCAATATCTAATCTTTTGAAAAATAATATTCATAAAATGAAACTAACTCAAAGTCTACAAAAAATATTATCAATTTCTTTTATTTCATGTTTATTCCTACAGTTCTCATGTCATCCTAATAAAGTTAAAGATGCTGATCGGGGTTATTATTATTCAATAGTATTTGATGCATCCAAAAAGTCAGCGCAATTTTCTTCTACTTATTTTTCAGGATGCGATGCCAAAACTTTAGACGAGAAAACAAAGGACTATGCAATCAAAAATGACTATGCTGATTTTAAGGTAGTGGGCCCCTATGTTAAGTCTGACGATGCTGACGATGATAAAAAAGCTAATAAGGATAGATATAAAGAAAGTGGTTATGATATTGGAGGAGATAATAACTTTTTTGGTGATTGTTACCCTTGATTTAATAGCCACACTATGATAATGGCTTCATTCTAAAAAAACTTTTTTTAATAACCACCAATGAATTTATCAAGACGCAAATTCATAAAAGTTACTACAATTATCTCCGCCACAACTATTCCGGTTGCTGGAATATTGGCGGAAGAATTTAACGACGAACTAATTGCGAAAAAAATTGACGAAGCTTTTAATACTGCTTTGGAATTTCATGTGATTGATAACAACCTATTAAATCTCCACTTTTATTTTATTAACGTAAAGAGAAAACGAAAATATTTAATTCCCGATGTGGCAGGTAATTCTTTTATGATTGTTCGTTTGCCTCAAATGCATGTAAGCGAAAAAGGGTATTGGGAAAATGATTGGAAGGATGCTAAGAAAAGATACCCGGATGCAAAGCTTTCAGGTTATTCATATTTGGCTTTTCAATTTTGGCCTGAAAGAAAAGATAAAAAAGGAGATGTAATTTATGTTCAAAAAAAATTGGAATTTAACTTAGAAAATATATTGAATTGGAACGACGAAACTAATTTCGATCTGATTACACTTGTCGAATGGTTTAATCTAAAGAACAAAAATATTAATGATTTTGAATTTGCAAATTATTCAACGGGTGATTGTGAGGCATTTGAAAATAAAAAGACTTTTAAGATAGCAGATAATATTGCCACGTTAACATCAAAAGAGCCAAAAAGTGAGATTTATAAAAAGTACAAATCCATAATAAATAAATTCCTGGATGGAAATTTAAAACAAAGTGATTCAAATGATATATTCGTACCAGCCTCCTTTTTAGAGGCACCGCAAGCATTATGCCTTATCCCGATTACAAGAGATTCGGAAGGGAATTTGATTAAACTAAAAAAGCAATTCTGGAAAAATAAATATGTAAATCAGCAAGAGGTAACAGAAGGATATAGAAAATATGAAGTCTATAACAATTCCCTTTTTTATAAAATTGATGATAAATCCAATAATAATAAAACTGAAAATACTTTTACAATCAAAGCTCCTTCTTTTAGAGCTATAGGGATAATTACAAACGAAAAATTACCTTGCTCGACAAGCTTCAAATGCGAAGACCAAACTGCGGGTGAAAGAAATACTCTACCCACTCTATTGGATAAGACAGAACTAGCTTTTCTTACCCAGTTTGCAAAAGATCCAGCCAATTGCAAAACAAATGACTCCCAATGCCGTGATTTTACTCAGAAAGATTTTGACATTAATGAATTAAACGGTTTATTTTTTACAGGATTAGGAATAATTACCCATTTAAAATACTATAACGTTGATAAAAAACCTGCATGTATTGACCTAATAGAATATGAGCATACCATTACACAGGGGAGGGATATTTTTATAAAGGTTGCACGTCTTGGATATAACGTTAAGACCGGGCAGAAATATAAGCATGTAATTGAAGGTAAAAGGAAAATAGAAACCGAAATATTAGACTCCGTAGGGAAGGTAATTTATACTTTTCCTAAAGGTGCAACTTCATTTATTGAATTGAAACAATACTGCGAATGTATAGAAAAGGAATTTGTCTATAATGAATTCCCCGACAAATTCGATAATCCAAGCGATTCAGACTCAAACGGTAAACCTATTTGGCATTGGGAAGATGAGATGCAAAAAAGTCCATCTGGACTAATATCTGGACTAATGTTTGAAAAAATGTCTGAGTTTGGAGTTATCTCCAATGATATTATTGCTCCTGCTTTAGACGATAATTTGATACATAACTATCGAAGATTTCCGTACACATCCCTAATCATTAATGAAAAAAATAGAGTTCCAATTAGTTGTTTACAAAACAACATAATCGTTGATGAAATTTGTATTTTAGAGAATGATGTGAAATGGTTTTGGCCAATTTTAGAGCAAGGAGCAATTGGTTCAGATACTGACATATCACTAAACTCCTACCTGAATTGCGAATATGAAGCAAAGGACTGGGAAAATAAAAGTATTAAAGCAAAAACTCCTTTCATGTTTATTAGGGCGTCATTGTTGGAGTGTACTTCTAATAATGATAGTTGTAATCCACTCTATAATGGCCCTTACATAGTATCTGGTGACTTAAAAGCGGCCTTTGCAAATTATTTTAAGGGTGAAATTAAAGATGGAATTGTTAAAGATGGAGATCAGATATTTTTTGACCGTAGAAAAACATATTTAAATAATCAATTAGTTGCTTTAGGGCCTTCTCTTAAAGATGAAAATTCTAAAGATAATGATCCGTCAAGAAGTAAAGTGAATATTATTGAAACAGAGTTTATTGATACATATTTCGTAATACGGAGTCCGGTATATGATAAGAATTGTCTTCCTTCTCAAAAAATAAAATATATAGTTTTTCCTCAGTTGCTAAGGTTCCAGGGATATACTGATCACATAAGAGATTATACAAACAAAAAGATTCCTCAGGTTTTAGAACATCATGAAAATTATATAGCTTGTAAATATAATTCTGATAAGGATTTTAAAAATCCCAATACCAAAGAAATAATTCGGAATTATGGAACATTGCTTTTCGCTAATACTGATGCATTCATAGGCAATACAACCAAGCCGATCGCAAGAAGTATTAATGGCGCAATCCGACCAGTTGTTGCAGTTGAAGAGAAAGCAAATCAGAAATACGGTGATATTAAGCAGGCACTTCAAGAAGTAAAAGATAAACTAGGAAATCTTGTGGTTCCCGATATTGTTCCGGACACAATATCATTAGAAAAATTCGGCATTACTGTTCCAAAAGAGATAAATGATTCTATCAAAAATGGCACGACAGTTATAGATAAAGCACAAACAGCACAAACACTACTTAATAAGATATCAAGTTTCAATCCGAGAGAACTTTTGAGAGGAAAACTATCTGATGTTTGCGGACTTGATTTAACATCCATACTGGATGAATTGATACCGGCTAATACCGATAAGAATCAAACAAATCAAACACCATTATTTGAGATAAATAAAATTATAAATCAAATTTCAGACGAAATAAAAAGTTCATCTGTTTACAACGAAATACAAAAGGAAATTGAGGCCGTTAAAAGTCAGATACAAACATTAGAAGAGGGCTATCAAAGTCTGGCAACTATAATAAATAGTAAAGAGCAAGATCTTGTTAATAACTTAAAGAAATTAAGCAACTTGATTCCGAATACAGATGAGTTAAATAACCTTTTAAAAAGTCTTTTTGAAAAATATCGTACCGAAGTATTTGACCTTGTACTGTCTGATTTTTCATTTGAAGACACATTGCAAAAAGTTGTCTATACGAAAACTAAAGTAGAGGGATTTTTTGCTAACGAAAAGCAATTATTAAATGATGAATATTTGGCAAAAAGAACGCAGTTACAAAACTATTTTGATAGTGTGCGGAATGAAATGTCAAATCTACTTCCTGTCGAACTGCAATATATAGAAACCTATATTCATAATAATTTGAATTCGTTGTATCAAACTGATTTTTGTGATTATCCTAAAAAAATAGATGCACTGTATGAATCATGTATTACTGTTGACTTAAAGCAACTTCCTAATGTTTATTATAAAGTAAATGGCAGTGAAATTAATTGGGAACTTTCCAACAATGTCTTAGATAAACCACTTCAAGTATGTAAGATAACCTTTGATGCAACTAATGTTAACATTCCTGTTAATATTGGCTTCGTTCAATACAAGAGTCTTATAAACTACTTGCAAACTTTCATTATAAAAAATGTAAATGGAAATGATATTCAGAAAAATGCTGTTTCACAAATTCAAACTTACTTAAACAATGAATTAGACAAAACTGTAGAGGTAGGTACAAATTCATTCAAGGTTAGTACGCTTTTTGAAAACTATGTTCAAAGTTTTCAAAATGATAGTATGATAGGACTGTCATCAATTAAAGATAAAATTAGCGATTGGAAACAAGCTTCTGATAGTATTATTAATTCTAATATCGATTCTAGTATTCAAACTGCTGTTAGAAAAGTACAAGGCGTTGTACTTAAATTGTTAGATTACGTTGACTTTCTAAAAAAAGTTGATCCATATTATTATTATGCTGATCAAGTAAGATTAAACAAAGAGATCATTGATATTAAGGCGAAATTCCAACAAACATTTTATGACTTATACACAAATATTGAAAAGGATATTTTTACAATATTCCTAGATTACGACACCGCAAAAAATGACTATATTTTACTAATTCAAGGCTTAGAGAAGGCTAAGCAACAATTATTACAAGTTCCCCCGCAAATCTCTGTCGAAGAGTATAATAAAATCCTCCAAAATTTTAATGAAAGTAAAAACAAATTAGGTATTATAAAAAGGGGAATTGTGGATAAAGTTTCTGAACAAGCCAAAACGATTACCTCTGGTTATATCAATAGTTTGAAAGAAAATAGTCAGTTGAAGGTTATATATAAAGCAATTTATGGAGACGAATCTCACACAGGCTTAATTGAAGACATTATAACCCAAAAAAATGATTACAAACTTGCATATCAAAGCTATGTTGATTATGTAAAAGCAGAAGGTAACAAAGCTCAGCAAGGTATAACTGACAAAATACAGAATTATATCGAGGACCAAGAGGATAAACTAATTCACACAATTGGAGCTGACAATATATTGGCAGTACAACAGAATATAAATGAAGCAAAAAATATTTACAAGTTACTTACTTCTATTAAGCAACAAGATCTTACCTATAACTGGAGCACAGATCGCTTTAGAGATATTAATTTAGGAATTGTTTCATTTAAAAAGTTTTCAAACCCCGATACTACATTAAATGTGAATGTAAAAGCTACAACATATTTTACCTCAGGAAAGTTTCCGCCAGCTATTGAAAGAGTAACGACTTATTCGGAAAACAGGTTTACCAATTTTGGCATAAGTTTCTTTAATAGTCTTACGATTGGGTTTAGCGAAATAAGTTTTATTGCCGGTTCCGACCAGTCAACTCATTTTGATGTAAAAATTAAAGATGTAAAGTTTGATGGAGCTTTATCTTTTGTTCAGGCTTTCCAAAGTTGGTTGCAAACAATTGGCAAGGGTCTTATTTTGCAATTAGAAGCAGATCATGTAGCTCTTGGTTATTCTCTTGCTATTCCTTCCATTAAAACACCTGGATTCAACATCTTTAACCTGTCTTTAAATTTTGATCTGAGGGTTTATTTTGATAAGCGCCCTTTACGATTCGGGTTCTCTTTGGCAAGAGTAGATTCAAAATTTGGAATTGCCGTAGGCATCTATGCAGGTTTTGGATTCTTTGGTATTGTTGCCGATCCGAAAAATGGCATTGTTGAAATTGATTGTGCTTTGGAAGCAGGCGCGTGGGCAGGTATAAGTATCGGGCCTATTTCCGGGGAAGTGAAATTAGCCTTTGGATTCAGGTACACTAAAAATGAGCTTGGAGTTCGTATCGAGGGATATATTGTAGCTGAAGGCCGTCTTAGTGTCTGGATACTTGAAGTAGCTGCCCGGATTTATTTAGGCGTTGTAAGTGAAAATAGCTACATAGAAGGTGTATGTACGGTTAGTTATTCCGTTAAGCTTGGCTTCGTAAGCAAATCTTTTTCAGGTAGCTTTCATAAAAAGATTGCAGGAGCAAATAGTAATAACGCTGGTGGTTCAACTGAGACGGTAGCAGCTTTTCACAAAGATTTTGCAAGAAAGGCTGGGATTGCAATTCCAGATTACAACCATTTTAAGAATCAAATAGGTAGTATTCTTTCGCATTATAACGAAATTGGTGATGATATACTAGAGACTGAACCCGTTTCATCTGAAGCTTGGGAAAAATTCATTACTGTTTTTTAAATATACCAACATGGACAAAACTCCAAAAAAAGATTATAAGTTTATAGGAATGATATTGCCAGGGGGAATTCCTGGGAATACCCCAAGGGAAGTTATATTTTCAGTTTGTTTCAATATCAATAAATATTGCTCTGATTTTGAAACAGAAAATGCAAATGGAACTCCGATGGATGTCAATTCGATTCAAACGAACTATGATAAATTTTACAAGGCTCTTAAGGAATTGCGATATTTTTTTAATAGTCCTGAAAAAGTAAAGTTTAAGATCAATTCGGCGGTTCCAAAAAAAATTACACATAGTAGTAATCCTTTTGAATTTTATAATAACACTGAAGAACCTTTAAATGACGACGAGTATAAGCAAATAAAAAAAGATCTGTGGAATCAAATATTCCCATCGAAACAGCTAAGGAACAGTAGTAGAATTAATAAAGTTAACATTGGATCGCCAGCTTTGTTAATTCCACCAAATTCAGCAGAAGTAAAACTTATGAATAGCTCTGTAGATGCAAATGAATTTAGAAATCTTATTTTGTCCGCTGATTTTAATGAACAAGATATCGCTCTCAATAAAAAACTGTCAGCAATAAACGAATTTGGAAAGCAAAATGAAACTCTAGCAAAGGTAGAAAAAATTAAATTTCTCACTGACATTTCAAAGAAAATGGGCGGAGAAAATGACAAATCTGTAAATGATAATTATAAAAAAGCAATGAGCTTTTTTTCCGATAAGAAAGAAATAGACTCGGAAGTTTTTAACAAAAATATAAGTGACATAGATATTCTTCTAAATATTTCAGATAAAATAACAGACGCGTATATTGCGGGCGAATCAATTGATATTGATGAGGTAATTAATAACTTTAACGCAATTAGTAATGAGCCCGTTTTATTAAGATTAATGGGTCTGGTCAAGGATTTTAAAATCACACTTAACGATAATTTTGATATTGAAAAAAACTCTTCATTTTTTATTGAAATAAATAATGAAAGCGATGATATAAAATTCATGCCTACCCCAGTTGTTTTCACTAAGTATGTTATTAACTCTTCAAACAAATATGCATTTCTCATAAAACATGCCGACACATCACACTTTGCGGATTCAATTCTTAAAAGTAAAGGGAGTAGCCTAATATCCTATGACCAGGTAGCCAAGGTTCAACAAAATTTGGAGGCTGCAAAAAAAGTAAAAAACGGCCAAGATGTAGCTGATGGGGGGAACAAAGAGTCACTTACAAGAGGTATTTTATTTACCAATGAAAAGATTGATGAAATTATAAAACCTGTAGATATTGTTCAACGGGATGATCAGGGTAATATTCTTACAGATAAAGATGGAAATGAAATGTTTATAGAAAAGGAAAGTTTAACTGATGAACATTTTACGAGAGGGCACAGAGTTGCAGCTAAAATAAATGGAGGTAATTTATATTCATTAACAAGTCGGAATGTTGAGCTTAGGTTAAAAGAACAAAAAAATCTTATTTATCATTTCGGAACTTTTGAAGGCTGTATTCATTTTGATGCTCCTGTTGCATATATGCAAGACGGTGAGGTACAGAGTACGACAAGCAATGTATTATTTGAATATTCGGGAGAATTGCTAAAACTTAAAAGCGCATTTTCAAAAGCAAACAAAGTTGATAAAGCAACACAAACGCTGAACAATCATGAATACCATCATGATAGTGGTTTATTCAAATCACAGGCCAGATTTAAGGATAATATTTCTTTCTATTACTTTCCAAAATTGGAAATACCACAAGATGATAATACTTATTTAAGCTGCCTCTACGGCATTCCAGAAAATTTTAATAAAGATTTCGCGCCCAGGTTGCGATTTGGCCAAAAATATACCTTTACGGTTTACCAGGAATATTTGAATGGGTGGGGATTGCCGATAGCTCCCCCAAAAAAATCACTTCAGGTTTCTTTAGAGGAAATAACAAGTCAGGCAGAATCAAATTATTTTCCTATTCCAATTCTCTTTCGGCCATTAGAAAATAAAAAACAGCTTCAGCTATATCATCGTAAAAAAGTTTATGATGACCTTACGATGCCAATTGCTGAAAGGGCATCCCTGGATCATTTAATTGTTAGAAGTGATGATGGAGAAGATTCAAGACAAATAGTAGAAGAGAGGCACATCTTACCTCCTAAGATAGATTTAGAGCCTGCTTTTTGGTATGGCTTACTTTCAGAACCTCTGATGGATTCAAAAGAGTCATTTTTGGTGAAAAGAAGGGCAAATTGTCCATTTCTTGATAAAGATGATTATGACGCAGTTGATTCAAAAGGTAATCATAAGAAATGCCCGGAAGATTGTTCCGTGTATTGTGGAGGAACCCAAATGAAAGATCACTATCCCGAAAAACATATTCATCCCAATTTTTTAACCGATCCCACAATTAACGGATTTTGTTTTAAATTATTTTGGGATAAAGATTTCAATAAACCTTTATCGTCTTCAGAAAATATAATGAAGTATGATGGGACTTTAGGCCTAAAACCTCAGAGCGTACTTTTGAGAGCATTAGGTGCATCCAAGGAAACTTTTGTTAATGATAATAACGGGAAAGAAGTTATTGAAGTTTGCGTAAAAAAAGGAGCGCAGGTATACGCTCAATTGTGTAATGAAATAATCGAAAGCAGTGATAATACTAAAAACAAAAATGTATTATTAAATGGTTGGTGGATGGATGTCCCCGAATTAAGAAGCAAACATAATTTCTTAAATAAAATTACATCGAGTTTAAAAAGCGAAGTTGACGAGGCAAATAAATGCATTGATGATAGAAATCAACCAAAGCAGATTATTTTAACTCACGCGGTAAAAGAGCCGTTAATAATACCACAAATAATATCGCTTTCCTCCACACCTAATGATCATAAATTGATTGAGCATATTGGAGACTGGCTGAAAAAGAAAGACTTTCTCGTTTATAAATTAGATAAAAATATTGTAGCAGAAAGAATAGACAAAGATTCTTTACAACCTTTAATAAACTCCTCATTTACAAGAATAGAATTGACATCACATTTTGAAAGATTGGATGCAATTAAAAAAATTGAATTTTTGAAGGATATAATCCCAACCGGAGCTTTGCAAATTTGGATGCGAAAAGAAGAGTTTATTGACGACCCAAATCAAATTGTTTTATCAACTAAATCTGTCACCAATCATTTGCCTTATGAAGCAGTTGTGCCATTTAGCAGTTCACAAAATATATTTAATCTTGAATACAAAATTGAATTTTCAATCGCAATAATGAATCAGTTAAAGAACTTAAAAAATGTTGTGGATATAAACACTATCAATGACGCTTTTCGTTCCTTAACGACAAGCTTAGTACTTGCTTATGATTTTAAAACAACAAAGTTTGAAGAGCGTGAATATTACTTAAAGAATATTTCGAAATTCAAAGGGTTCTTTTCAGATCAAAAACTTTTAGATACAACAAATTCAAGTGCATTGCAGCAGCTTGAAGAATATGCACTTCCTAAATTAAATGCGGTAATGAAAAATCTTGACAAAGATTCAGATCTTCGCTTTAAGATAATTGTTCTAAATAATAAACAACCTGGAAAACCTGATGTTGCTTATGCAGTAACTACAGTCCAGGAAAACAGGAAGCAACCTGAAAGAAGGAAAACTGTTCCTATTCAGAAAGGAAATATAGTTACCATTTATTTAAAAAGAGGCAGGCTTACATCCGGGAAAGATGAAAGGGTTGGAGTAATAATTGATGCTGATAGTCTTTATAACAAAATTTTTAAGGATAATGATTTAATATCAAAAGCAGGACGAGATATTGTTTCAGATAAATTTTCCAACAGAAGTCAATATTTACAATATGGTGATATTATCATTCCCCAACAAAATGACTTTAAAGCTGAATATGATAATGAACTCGGGATTTATCATTATCTCCCACAATTTGATATCGAGAAACAATTATGGAAATTTGAAGTTGAACTCAATATAATAACTATAGATGGGCATCAATTACATAATCCATTTATAAATTTTTCAATTTTTCACTACCAACCTTTTTCAATAAATTATAATGATAAAAATAATCCATCCTTATTAGAATTAAAGAACGATTGTAGATTGTCAGACATCGAAAGTTCAACGTGGTGTTACTTATTACCAGAAAGAAAGCTATCAGTCTTCTTTGATAAACCTAACTGGCTATTCGATAAATGGGGAAATGTAGATCTTACAATTTCTTTCGATTATGAATCTCTACATCATTTTAATTACTTTGATGACAAGACCAACGAGGATAAATGGAAGGTCCGTTCAAATTTTATCCTTACTGTCCAAGGTAGTCATGATAAACTTATCTGGTATCCCGTAAATTCATTAGTTGATAATAATGATCCAAAACCTAAATGGGGCTTTCATCACAGTTTAATTACTTCCGAATTAATAAGAAAAAGAGAAGATAATAAAGCACAAATTATTGCTTCAAAGAAATTAAAGTTTGAAAAATGGTCTAATCCTGATGAAGATGGCAATGAACTCCCTAAAACTAATAACTCCACTAAATATTCGCATTTTAGGGTTCGATTTGTCGAGGTTGAATGGTTTAACGAAAATACGATAGAAGATTTCGAAAAGGAAAATTCATCGCTCTTAGCAACAGATATTTTAGACAATGAGGGTATGAGGATTAGGTATGTTGAACTAATTTATTAATTCTTAAAATCAAATTAACAATGAATAAACGATTAGGAGTTACAGTTATTTTTTTTGTATTTCTTGCGGGTTGTAAATGTAATTTTGATAAAAAGCCAACTGCTGCTTTACAAAATGTATCGTATACTGTACCTGATGAGGACCAAATCCAGCGGATTGCTCAACCTTCTAATAATACATGCTGGGCAGCTGTAGCTACAATGCTTTGGACTTGGAAAAACAAATCAACAAGTGCTATCTCAGATGTTTTGAATAATTTGAATAACCCTGCATTTATCACATATTTTAAAAATGACCAAGCAATAAATTCCAATCAGAAAGTTGACTTTCTTGAAAGTATGGGGCTAAAATATGAGTTTTCCTCCACCTTTACTCCGGAATTTCTACAATCTAAACTTCAGGCTTTTGGTCCGTTATGGGTTACTACACATGAAGGACCAAGCGAAAATTTTTCATTTGTTCATGCTAGGATTTGCTATGGTGTCAGTGGAGACGGTACTGGAGATGGAACTACCCTTTTACTAATTGATCCGGATGGAGCTAAAAATGTCGTAGAATCTTTCAACGATTTTATAACTAAATATCAAAATGCCAGTGGGATTGATATTCAGATGGTTCATTGGTAACACATAAATTAAATACTATTAATATGACTGTTTTAATAAAAAGTGTTTGAAACATTCCACAACAGTTTAGAAGAAGTAAATCCTGAGAAAAATCCTACAAAATGATTAACATTTCGAGGCACGATGGGAATTTGGAACTCCAGAAAATTCATTGGAATACAAATAATAATGTTTAAATAATTCGCCTTTTAATTTTTAATATAAATTTTAATTATGAAATCAGATAAATTACCAGATCGTTACTGGACGTTAGACGCAAAGGACGACATCACTCAATGGTTTTGGCACAAATGTAACAAAGACCCGTTTGCCAAAATTACTATAAAAGTTTGTGGCGTTGGCAAAACAGAAGCAAAGCCTTAGGCTTAGGACGCCAATGGAAAACTTAACGACTCCGCCAGATGGTAATTATATAACCCTCGGTTGCAAAGACGATACAAGTATGAAAAAATGAACTTCTATGAAAAAAATGCTATTTAGTCTTTTAGTTTGCTTACCGTTGCTCTGTTTGTCACAAAACGGCGAACCCATCATCACATCAAAAATGGGGTTGGTGGCTTATCTTGTGTCGATTAAAATGAACACCGAGTCTGTTGCATCAATGATCCTTTCAGATACTATTCTAATAAAACAAAAGGAAAAAAAAGAAATTCTTGAAGAATATAATAATCTTAGAATTATTTCTATACCGCTAATTACTCAATTAATAGCAGATATTTCAAAAAGAAATAGTTTGAAGATTTATAAAAAACTTGACCAGTATTTCACTGAAAACGATATAGCGAATATAACACTCCACAATATTTCCGATAGCAGGTTGAGTCGATATATTGAAAACCTTAAATCCTTAGATGATATTTTCCGAAAGTTTTATACGAAAGCTTACCGATTAACGCATATACCTGTTGGGAATCCTCGAGTTCCGGCAGTTGGAGACATAACGGGCATTTTCACTTTAATTGAAACTGCGGTAAAGGATTTAAGTGATGCAAAAGGGAAAAAAGCAGATAAGATAATTGCTATTTTAGATGCGATTAAAATTGTTGGGGCTAATGAATTGCTAAATCCTTCGGATACAAAAAAATAAATTAAATTATAACCATAAAATTCCTCCAAATGCCTTGCATAATATTGTATGCATGTAAAGTGTCCCATATTGGAACTCTTGTGTATCACAATCTGACGATTAATGATGAAAAATGGAATTACCCGGATAGCTCAAATCCCACATCGACAGAACAAGAAATTATTGACAATGCTACCCGTGCAAATTGTAAAGAAGATGATTTAATTCTTTATGGCTTTGTAAAAGGCTGGACAGTTCAATGCCCTTAATAGCTCAATAGAGCAGTATTTCCCACACTTGGTGTAGATACTCCATCATGAATTTTGTGCAATCAAGAAAAATGTTTTTTAATATTGCAATAGTTGTTCGATAGCACTCATAAACCAAAACGCTTTATCTTTGATTCATATCTGCGCCAGTTTAAGAATAGATCACCGAAGCTGAGATCATGTCACAGAAACATATCTAAACCTCGGCTATCTTCAGTTCAACGACTATACTTTCTACAGCTTTGGTAAATTCAGAAGGATCATAGTATCCAGAAATAAATCTTGAAAAGTCGACTGAATTAACTCTTCTTAGTTCCTCTATATTTTCCCAATATTCTTCAACTTTTGATATTGGCCTTATCATATTTTTTTTAATTCCAAATAGATAGTTATCGAGATGTACCAAATAGAAAATATCAGTTGCCCAACTTGCCTCCTGTTTTTTTCTTGCTTCTGTTAATTCAAATTGGCAAGCCTTACTTCTTATTGAATGCTCAGAAGAAATAAATAATATTTTATCATGTTTATTAACATTAATCATCATTATTTCTTCCAATCGATGGCCACCTGGCGCATCTTTTTCCCACAAAAAAGTTTTAATTCCAATATTAGTAAGTTCGTTATTGAGTGAATTTGCAAATTGTTTATCCTTAAAACTGTACGAGATAAAAAGACTTTTGAAACTTATTTCCGAAGTTATATTTTGAACAATTTTTCTTATATCAGGGCTATTAATATTAAAGAATTCTTTGAGAATCTTAGAATCAATATCATTGCTTTTCAAGATACTTTGAAAATCTATCGCTGAATAATTGATGTATTCGGTCTTTTGTGTTTGAATGATAGTATGGGTGTCAAGTTTGCAATCAATAAAAGAACATTTGTGAATTGCCGTGTTTCTAAATAGACTATTTCTTAAATCCGCGCTACTGAAACAGGTATCACCTATTCGACACTCCTCAAAATATAAATCATAAATTTCATTCTTTGTATAAAACTTATCTTTCGCTACAGATTGAATTGAAAAAAAGAAAGATACATCAATGTAACATTTTACAAAATTAACATTGATGGTAGTTTCAAGCAACATATTAATGGAATCAAACTCGCATTCTTGAAAATAAATACTATATAAATCTCCTTCATCAAACTTCACCTTTTGAAAAATACATTTTTTAAATTCAACATCATCCCATTTTGTGTGTGTAATACTTTCGAAATGAGTGAAGCGTGAATTTTCTATTCTGCAATTAATAAATTTGCATTTATAAAGACTTAAGAAAAAGCCATATATATTTTGAAATTCACAATCAATAAAGTTACAATTTCTGAATTCGCCCATGAAAGTGAAATCCTTAAAATGAATATTTTTAAAAGTTTTCCGTTTGACTTCAGCTATCGTTTTTTGGATAACCTTAATATTATTTTTTACACTTTTTGATCTGTCGTGAATCTTAAAATAGTTTATAAATTTATTTTGAGAATTAATTGTCAATATTGAAGGCGTTCCATTCAAATTTTAAACTTATTTACTGATACTAAGATAAGTAATCTGCAAAGATTGTAACCACGCTGTTGTTGGTGCCCCGCAAACAACCATTTTCTTCTATCATTTAAAATGAATAACAAATATCATAAACTAAAAATCATCCTTCCGGATAGCTATCGGGATCATTGCTTTACTGATTCGCCATTGCCTTAAAAGTGCCATTTTCCACGCACTTATATAATTGTCATTTTCATAAAGAGGATTTTTGTTAGCCAATTCCAGGGAATAATTGGCGAGCCCATCCTACATTTGGCGCGCGTCCGCTTGTGACTGCTGCCAGATAGAGCCATGAAACAATAGCTCACATTTGGCCATTTCATAGTCCGAGGTCTGACGGTACTGACCTACGCCAGTACCGTTTTCGATGAAATGATTATAACTATACCTGTGTTGGTGTTGGTCTTCCTCTTTATCCACCTGTTGGTATTTCCGCGAGAATCCCATATTCGTAGCCCGTGCTGTAAGTCATTCGCACGAAGAAGATCACCCTCACCAACACCGTGCATTGATCACACCCGCCGGGTTAAACGCAGGATTTTCCGTACGGCTAAGCTGATGGTTTTCTACCCCGTTATAAATAAACCGCGCCGCTGTCACAGTAAGGCTTCCGGCTGGTGTGGGTACATGAAACTCAAACGCCTGCGTCGGTATGGTACTATCGTTGTAAGGTATCAACATTGTATGCGTTTCGCTGCCCGTAGCCTCACCGTTTTTAAGCAGACATCCGGCAACAGATAGTACCAGCGTTACAGAACCTGTACCTGCAGTCGCAGAGATCTGCATAGCAGGAATAAAGGCGGCAATGTTTACTATGATCATTTGATCCTGGGGCTGGCTCATGGTGACGGGTAGCTTAAACCTTTCACTAAAAGAGTACCCTGGAACCTGCTTAAATAGGGCACGGCATAATCAGGTAGTAGCGTGTCCACCCAGGTGTTGGTGCAAGTTTGGTAGTCATGGTTTGTGAGCTGGAAATACTTCTGCCGATTATCAAAATCTCAGTAACTCTTAAACCCTTCTTCTATTTTCGTTCATTCCATCATGTATAAAAAAACAAGAATTGTTTTTATTCCTTAGTTTATTGAAATTGTTTATCTTTTATGAATTAAATTTTACAGCCTGGAAAGTGAATAAGTTGATTATTGTCTTATTCTATAAAACCAAAATTTAATAATGCAAAAACTTTTTTTTCACATATCCGAATACGAATCAGGAAAGTTTGATTTTGGCCCGTCAGCGATAGATCATAAATCAGCAAAACAAAATCATTTAGCTAATCTAATTTGCCAACCACAGAACAAATACAGCTCATGCCACAAGCGCACGGTGCCAGCTTGGTTTAATTAATAAGTCTATAAACAGCGCTTATTTCAACCCACATCATTTTATCAAAAAATGTTGAACAGATAAGCCAAAATGTAGATTTTCTAATTTTCATTACAAAAAAATGATCAATAGGCCAGCAACAAAAGCTTTGCTTTATTCATTATTTTTTTATGCAACCATCCGCACATTGCATTCCTCATTCCCTCATTTCACTTCGCTTTGCTCCTTTCATTTCGTTCATTTCGAAAAGCAATTTTGACTGCACTTTATCCCTTTTATTTAAAATGAAGCATTTAATAAGAAATCTGCAAAACGGATTGTACAGACAACAATTGAAAATGTATAACATTTTTAAAATTATACAGATCAATGATAACGTTAAGACGAGCAAGTTTTGCAAATCCAATGGGAAAAGGCGAAAGCGAAGATAGCGGCTGTACTATGTTGATTGAATAAGTTGCCAAAAAGACTACGGCATAAAAAAAAGCTTCCCTGCATTTTTTCAGATGTTATTTATTCCGTTTCCTTTTTGTCTTTTAAACCAGCCGCTGATTAAAAAGCTTTCTTTTTTCCATTTTTCTTTTACAAAACAATTTTTTTTTCAGTAACAATTTAAAATACATAACATGAAACACAGTACGCGGCTTTCTTATCTCATGCGGCTTTCCTGGGAAATCCAACGAAAGAAAAACTATCTGCGATCAAAAGCACTTTCAGCGGCCTGGGCAATTTCTTTGAACGAAGACATAACCATTTATTATCTCGTCAGGCGGTACAGTCATGAGAAATATCCAAACAAAATTGAAGCAAAGAACCTTGCACTATTCAGCGCACAATAACAATTTATTTATTAAATCACACTTAAAATTTACAATTATGGAACTCGTAGGAAGAATTACAAAAGATGCAGTTGTTAATCAACTGAAAGATGAAAGAAAAGTAGTGAATTTCAGCATGGCTGTTAATGATTACTACAAACCAAAGAACACCGAAGAAGGTATTAAAGTGACCACCTTTGTAAACTGTTCTTACTGGATTAGTACAAAAATTACCGACCGCTTAACCAAAGGCACGTTACTGGAAATTCACGGGCGTATTTATGTGAATGCTTATAGAGGTGCAGACGGCGAAGCCAAAGCCTCTTTAAACTGTCATGTATATAATATTAAAATTCACTCAACTGGCAAACATGAAACAACCGAAGTTCAGGAAGAAGAATCTGAAATTTCTGCGAATAAAAAACATGCGGTAACAGATGATTTACCGTTTTGATCTTAAAGCATCAGTGTTCAAAAAACACTGGTGCTTTTATTTTATAATAATTAATTATTCATTTTTAAAATTTATTTTATGGCACACAATCTTAATTTTAATGAACAAACAGGAAAGCATAGTTTCTTTTCTGTAAAAGAAAAAGCATGGCATGGATTAGGTCAGGTTGTACAGGATTACCCAACCAGTGCAGAAGCAATAAAATTTGCAGGGCTTGATTATGCTGTAGAAAAAAGAAAGCTGTTCACTTTTGATAATGAAAATCAACATAGCAATCCTGATACAGAAATTATCATTCCCGAAATAGAAGTCCCTAATTTTTGCGCAACCATCCGGACAGATTCAGAGCAGGTTTTGGGAGTAGTTGGAAAAGATTATGAAGTGATACAAAATGCAGATGCATTTTCTTTCTTTGATGCAATTGTAGGTGGTGATGGGATTATCTATGAAACCGCAGGAGCCTTGGGTAATGGTGAGCGAATTTTTATTACTGCTAAATTGCCCGGTTATATAAAAGTCGGCACCGATGATCTGATAGAAAAGTATTTGTTTCTTACCACTTCTCATGATGGCTTAGGAAGCATTACAGCTGCGTTTACACCTGTCCGCATTGTTTGCAATAATACTTTGAATGCAGCCCTCCGCAATTGCTCAAACAGTATTAAAATACGCCATACACAAAATGCCAAAGATCGTTTGGAAGAAGCTCATAAAGTTATGGGTATTTCAAACCGTCTTGCAGATTATCTCGAAACAACTTTTAATCAATGGTCAAAAGTTCGGATCACTGATAATGAAATTAAGAAACTGATACAGCTTGCAATGGTTCCTAATAAAGAAGTATTACAAAATATCCTGTCTGATCAATTAGATGATTTATCATCTTGTTTTAAAAAGATGTGCGATAACGTTTATGAGTATGGCATGAGTAATTCCACCCAACAAACAGAAACTACAAAAGGAACCGTATTTGGTGCATATAATGCAGTAACAGGATATTTTCAAAATGTACGCAGCTACAAAGATGATGAAGCGAAATTGAAATCTTTATTGTTCGGAGGAACAGGACATCTAAGAACACAAAAAGCATTTAATCTTTGTGAAGATTTTGCAAGGATAGGTGCAGGTATTTTTTTGAATTAGTTTGTATCATGCAACGGCTCCAAAAGCCGTTGCTTTTTAAAGTTATAAAAAAGCTGCCGCCCCAAATGGGATAAGAATAAAAAATGGGGCGGCAGCTTGTTTAATTGAATTAGATTCTTGTAGAAATTTTATTGTTTTTTTGAATAAGGTGTAAGAATATAAAACTAATATTTCGTTAGATAATTTTCTTAATTAATTCCTGCACAAAGTTCGTCTTTGGACTGCTGTGGCGGCAAATAAATTCCGGCATAAAGAAATGCTTTCCTCTATTTTTTCAGATGTTATTTATTCCGTTGCTTCTTTGCCTTGATAGCCCAAAGACGGGTGAGAGTTCCATAATTAATTTTTAAACAATTAAAATTTTAAAAGCATGGAACAGATTATCAAAGCAGATGTATTAAACCACGTTGCAGAAGTTGAATTGATTTACAAGTCAAAAGTGAAAGCATCAGAACGGCCAAAGATCACCAGGTCAGGAGATGCTTATGATTTGTTCATGAATTACTGGAATGAAAACAAACTTGAATTTGTGGAAGAGTTCAAGGTTATGTTATTGAACAGGGCAAACAAAGTTTTAGGTATTTGTGAGTTGACTACGGGTGGCGTTTCAGGGACTGTGGCAGATCCAAAATTAATTTTTATGACCGCATTAAAATGTAATGCAAGTTATGTTGTGATTGCGCATAATCATCCAAGCGGAAATTTAAAACCCAGCACGGCGGATGAACAACTGACTTTAAAAATAAAAGAGGCTGGTAAGTTTTTAGATTTGCCGTTATTAGATCATTTGATTATTACGGAAGAAGGGTACTATTCTTTCGCAGATGAAGGGCTTTTATAGCCCTTTTTTTTATTCAGCAAATCGCTTTATTTTTTTAAAAAAACCAGCCTGCTTTTCGGCAGGCTGTTATCAAAAATTGTTTGGATAAATAGACTACAGCAATTTTAATCTTTCATAAAATTCTGTAAGGTTTGCCTTCTGCAAAATCTCTTCCTGAACAGCTCTCATTTCATTCAAGGATTCTTTTGGGATAGCCGCAATAATTTCATCATCAAAACCCTTCTTATCTGTCAGTAAACCGGCCTCGATTAACCGGCTTAATAGGATAATATTCTGACGGCTGAGCATCAAAATAATTTTACATTTTTCATTCATTCCGGGACTACTTAAAACGGTTTCAAAAATCTTTGATTTTTGTTTTGCTTCTGTTGTTGCTTCACTGCTCATACTTCACATTTTTTAATTTTTAAAAATAATTTTTACAATGCAAATCTATTTTGTAAACCATGGATTCACCCCTTCAGAATTTGAACAGGTGTTTTTTATGAGAATCTATAACGCTAATTTTATGAAGGCTTTAAGGTTGCTAAATCTGCAACCGGCAAGATGTACAAACGTTACACGTTTGACAATCTTGCCCTTTCACTCCGGAGTCGTTTCGGGGTATTGAGATAGAGTTATATAGAATTATTTTGTCAGATGTGAACATGAAATTGTGATGAAAGAGAAAAGAAAGATCAGGTCCGGATGGCTTAATATCCGCCTCAATGAGGAGGAGCAAAATAAGCTTAATAAACTTTATAGCCGCACAACTACCAACAGTCTCAGTGAATATGCAAGGGATGTTCTGCTCAAAGTGCCGGTAAATATTCTCTATCGCAATCAGTCTGCCGATGAATTTTTAGTTGAGATGATCCAGCTAAAAAAAGAACTCAATGCCATCGGAAATAATTTTAACCAGGCGGTTCATAAACTTCATACACTTGACAATTTTCAGGAAATAAAATCATGGGCAATTATCAATGAAGAAAGTAAAAAAACCTTTATGAAGAATGTGGAAGAAATAAAAGAAAAATTGAATCAAATTCATGGGCAATGGTCGCGAGAATAACAGTGCCGAACAGCATACAAAGAGCGCTCAATTATAACGAGCAAAAAATAAAAGAAGGCAAGGCGGAATGTATCTATGCTAGTGGCTTTTTAAAGGAGCATGATCACTTGAATTTTTTTGAAAAATTAAACCGTTTTGATGATCTTATTTCACTGAATAAAAGAGCAACGACTAATGCTGTTCATATCTCTCTCAATTTCGCCTTGCAGGAAAAAATTGAAAAGGAAAAGCTCATTGAAATCGCATCTGTTTACATGGATAAAATAGGCTTTAGAGAACAGCCTTACCTGGTGTATCAGCACTTTGATGCAGGGCATCCACATATCCATATTGTTACCACCAATATTGAGCAAAGTGGTAAGAGAATATCACTGCACAACATCGGAAAAAATCAATCCGCAAAGGCCAGGAAAGAAATAGAAATTATTTATAAATTGATTAAGGCAGAGGATCAAAACAAACTGCAACCGGAAGAAGTTAAATCCGTATATACTCAAAGGATAACTTATGGTAAATCTCTGACAAAAAGAACTATTACTAATGTGCTTGATGCCGTTATTCCGAATTATAAATATGCATCGCTTCCTGAATTGAACGCCATACTTAAATTATATAATCTCACAGCGGACAGGGGGAAAGAAGAAGGAATAATTTTTAAAAAAAGAGGGCTTGTTTACAGGGCACTCGATGAGAAAGGAAATAAGATCGGTGTTCCAATAAAAGCCAGTTCCATTTATAATAAACCAACGCTTTCTTTTCTAGAAGAAAAATTTAAAGAAAATGAATTACTAAAACACGAATATAAAAGGAGTTTGAAAATATCCATTGACTGGATAATGGTAAAGCCGCCAAAAAGTTTACAGGCCTTCAAAGAAGCACTTCAAAAAGAAAAAATAAATCTTGTAATTCGGGAAAATGGAAATGGAATTATTTATGGGATGACCT
Source organism: Bacteroidota bacterium (assembly GCA_030853195.1). Taxonomy (GTDB): domain Bacteria; phylum Bacteroidota; class Bacteroidia; order Chitinophagales; family Chitinophagaceae; genus Ginsengibacter. Next base: position 27,267 of record JALYVO010000016.1, read on the forward strand.
ATATAGATCACAAAACCAAATGTGTTTTTAATGGAAGTGATATAGGTAAAGAATATAGCGCCAAATCAATTCTAATAAAGTGCGGAAAATCACAATCAATTTCAGAAGAACAAAGACACACTGAGACCAAAATATCTATGGCTGTTAAGCATGATTCAAAACAGGATCTAAATATACACTATGAACAAAAACAGGATTCAAAACTCATTGAAGAAATCATTGAACCTCTTGAAGAATATAATAACGTGCCTTATGAATTAAGAAAACGAAAAAAGAAAAAATTAAACTCATAATTAATTATAAAAACATAAAGTCATTATGCAAACCGGAGAGAATGAACAGGGGTTGAGAAAGATCATTGACCTCACAAGAATGGTAAGTATAGCAATCTTATTGATTCATTTTTATTATTACTGCTATGGCGCATTCAAAGAATGGCATTTTACTTCACAAATTACCAATAGGTTACTGCGAAATATTTTAAACACAGGGCTGTTCAGCAGCTTCATTAAATCAAAGTTGATTGCCCTGATTGCTTTGATTATTTCATTATTGGGTGCAAGAGGAAAGAAGAGTGAAAAACTTAATTATAAAATTGCCTTTGCTTATATTATAACAGGTGCGGTTGTATATTTCAGCAGCGGACTGGTTTTATATTTTCATGGAACTAAAAAGGCAATTACTATCTTATACATTGGCATTACCTCAGCAGGTTTTATTTCAATTCTGAGAGGCGGGATGTTGCTCTCAAGAATTATTAGTGCCAGGTTAAATAAAAGTGTTTTCAATTCACTCAATGAAACTTTTCCGCAGGAAGAAAGATTGCTGAATAATGAATATTCTATTAATCTTCCTGCGATGTATAATTTAAAAGGCAGGCTTCGCAACAGTTGGATAAATATTATTAATCCATTCAGAGGTGTGCTTGTTATGGGTTCACCCGGAAGTGGCAAATCTTATTTCGTCATTCAGCACATCATCAAACAGCATATTCAAAAGGGATTTTCAATGTTTGTGTATGATTTTAAGTTTGATGATCTTACTAAGATTGCATACAACCAGTTTCTTCAAAATAAAAATAAGTACAAAGTCCCTCCTGAATTTTATGTGATCAACTTTGATGACTTAAACCGTTCGCATCGGTGTAATCCTTTGGATGCTTCTACCATGCATGACATAACAGATGCAGCAGAATCTTCAAGAACAATAATGCTCGGATTAAACCAGGCCTGGATAAAAAAAGGAGGAGATTTTTTTGTTGAATCACCGATCAATTTTGTAACTGCCTTAATATGGTTTTTATGCATTTATAAAAAGGGTAAATATTGTACGCTTGCACGCGTTATAGAATTGGCGCAGGTAAGCTATGATAAATTATTTTCGATCCTAAGAGCAGAACCTGAAATTGAAGTTTTGATCAATCCTTTTGTTACTGCATATCTCAATGATGCAAAGGATCAATTGGAAGGACAGATAGCAAGCGCTAAAATAAGCTTGTCCAAATTATCTTCCCCCCAACTTTATTATATTCTTTCAGGCAATGATTTTAGTTTGGATATCAATAATCCTGCAAAACCAAAAATAGTTTGCATGGGAAATAATCCCCAAAAAACACTAACATACGGAGCAGTGTTATCTCTTTATATTACTGCCATCACAAGAATGATGAATAAAAAAAATTGCAACAAAAGCAGTTTGATATTTGATGAATTCCCAACCATTTATTTTAACGGAATTGATAATCTGATTGCAACAGCCCGGTCAAATAAAGTGGCAACCATTTTAGGTGTTCAGGATGCAAGCCAGTTAAAGTTGCATTACGGTAAAGAACAGGCGGAAGTAGTTATGAATATTGTTGGCAATATAATCAGTGGCCAGGTGAGCGGTGATACTGCCAAACAATTGTCTGAAAAATTTGGTAAGATTTTACAGGACAGGCAGAGCATTGCTATCAATCGAAATGACACAAATATTACCAACTCCAAACAATTAGAACTGGCTATTCCTATTAATAAAATATCATCTTTATCCAGTGGCGAATTTGTAGGAATGGTAGCAGATAATCCAGAGGAAAAAATTGAATTGAAAGCTTTTTGTGCTGAAATTATTAATGATCACAAGGCATTGCAAAATGAGCAGGCAAGCTATAAAGAATTACCACAGTTTTCAAAAGTGGAAAACAAAGATGTTTTAAATAATTTTCAGCAAGTAAAAAATGATGTTGCAATAATTATTCAGACTGAAATGGAAAGAATGTTGGATACACCTGAACTGGCTGATTTGATAATTCGGAAATAAGGTATCTGAGGTTTCTACATCTTTCAAAAGGAATAACTTATAAAATTTGCCATTTGATTCAACATATCTTCATTGTACAGGAATAATAATATTATTTTGCAAGAAAAACATGTCTTAGTAGGGTTGGAATTGAACGTACATTTAAAAACCTTGATATTAATAACTAATAAGGGACAAGTACTAAGACCGTTATGGAAAAGTTTTTTGATAATACCTTTGAAACTTAGTATGCTAAAAGCCCACGTAAAAGGTGAAGGAATATTGAAAATAAAAATAAGTATAAGATAGTTAGTGAGACTTATTTAAGATTTTGGGCGAATCTTTCGCGTTATCAATTAATTAATCAGTGCTCAGGTTACAAATAAATTCAATACAAACCAATAGGGATAAGGGTTACACACTATAACGAGAAGTAATTCTAAATAACCAAAAGTGTGTTTTATCGGGCTTACAAGCAGAGGGTCAGCTGTTCGAACCCGTGTGCTCCAACAGAATACCCCGTTGAAATAGGGGGTATTTTATTATACGTTTGGCTTAAATAAAATTAAGTGAAGCTTTTGAATATCAGTAATTTGCAAAAAGAATTTCACTCTTTTATAAATGAAGTTCCATTTCTTATGTCCCATAATTAAAAATTTATTTATTTAGATGCAATACATTTAAATTCGATAATAAGTTTATTTCTTTGTTGCCTAAACTTGTTTTAAAAGAATTTTATATTGAAAAAAAAATTATTCTTCGTTTATGCGTTGCTGTTTGGTGCAGTTGCTGTGGCTCAGAAAAAAAACAGTTCTTACACGTTGAATATTTATCCCACAAATGAAATAGTTCATATTGATGGTAAAGCGGACGAAGCGGTTTGGAAGACAGCGCAAGTAGCCCGTAATTTCTTCATGGTGCTTCCAATGGATACCAGTCGTGCAAAAGTAAAAACCGAGGTATCTATGACTTATGATAAGAGGAACATTTATGTACTCGCCATTTGTTATACCGTTTCGCCAGGCCCGGACATGGTGGAATCATTGAGAAGAGATTTTGATTTTCAAAAAAATGACAATTTTATTGTGTTTATAGATCCGTTTGATGATCAGACTAACGGTTTTGCGTTTGGCACAAACGCAGATGGTGCCCAATGGGATGGCCTGATGTACCAGGGAGGTTCAGTAGATTTGAATTGGGATAACAAATGGTCTTCGGCCGTAAAACATTATGCCGACAAATGGGTTTTGGAAATGGCCATACCCTTTAAAAGCCTGCGATATAAAAAAGGAAAGACAAAATGGGGTATCAACTTTAGCCGGAACGATCTAAAAAGTACTGAAAAATCAAGCTGGACACCTATTCCCCGGCAGTTTCCAACAGCTGCGCTCGCTTACACAGGTTCATTGATTTGGGATAAACCACCGCCGGTTCAAAAAGCTAATGTTTCCCTGATACCATATGTTTTAATCGGTCCTTCAAAAGGCTATATTCCCCCTTCAGCTGCTGACTTCAAACATGAGGTAGGGCTTGATGCAAAAATTGCCGTAACCTCTTCGCTAAATCTTGATCTTACCGTGAACCCTGATTTTTCGCAGGTGGAAGCTGATCAGCAAGTCACAAACCTGGACCGTTATGAATTATTCTTTCCTGAAAAAAGACAATTTTTTCTGGAGAACGGGGATCAGATAAATAACTTCGGTTACGCGGATATTCGGCCTTTTTTCTCGCGCCGCATCGGGCTTGGAATACCCATTGAATTTGGAGGACGACTAAGTGGCAAAGTTAATCGGGATTGGCGTATAAACGTGATGGACATGCAAACCGACCGGCAAGGCCAAATAGATTTGCCACAGCAAAATTTTGCTGTGGTTGCATTGCAGAGGAGAGTTTTTTCAAGATCGAATATTAATATATTGTTTGTCAATAAACAATCGGTTAACTATGATCCTGGTAAAGATTCCACTGAAATACAATATTCTGTTTTTAATCGTAATATAGGTATTGAATATAACCTCGCTTCTGCTAATAATATCTGGACAGGAAAACAAATGATTTTAAAATCTTTTAGTCCTCATACTAACGGTCGTGATATTTTGTATGCAGGCAACCTGCAATATTCTGGAAAAAGATGGACGATCAACGGTGCCTATGAGTATATTGGAATAAATTACAATGCTGAGGTTGGATACGTTCCCCGCAGGGGTGATATAAAAATTAACCCGTCGGTAGCTTATAACTTTTTCCCAAAAGGAGGCATTGTACTTACTCATGGTCCGCAAATAACATCAACTTATTTTTATAACACCAGTTTCCACGAAACGGATCATAAGAATCTGCTGACTTATTTGATTACATTCAGGAGTAAAGCTACTTTAGATGGAGTAATGCAAGATGATTATGTTCAATTACTCTTTCCTTTTGATCCTACTAATACAGGCAAAGATTCATTGCAAGTAAATTCAAAGCACAGATGGACAACCACGGGAGCTGATTTTATCTCAAAGCCTCAAAGCCTTTTTACATATGGCTCTTCCATACGTTACGGTGGATATTATGATAACGGTAACAAGTTTACCCTGAGTGGCAATTTTGGTTATCGTTTCCAACCATTTCTCAATATATCCTTATATGCGACTTACAATGATTTGATATTACCTCAGCCGTGGGGTCATACTAACTTTTGGTTAATTGGCCCCAAGCTAGATCTGACAATGACAAATAAACTTTTTTTTACAACTTACATTCAATACAATGAACAACTTAAAAACACAAATGTAAATGCCAGGCTGCAATGGCGTTATAAGCCCGCATCAGATTTATTTCTTGTATATACTGATAATTATTTAAATATCCCTTTTTCGATAAGGAACCGGCAAATTTTATTGAAATTCTCTTATTGGTGGAATTTGTAGCAGTTTGCTTTACCTGCTCCCGGCGGGATAACAATTAATAAAACTTCAAAAACTCTTGTACAATTCGCGTTTATCATTTCAGATAGGTTAATGCGGTTTGTATCTTTTTTAGATCATAAAAAATCCTGTTCGTTCAAACCTATACTCTGAATGGTGGCAGCATCGTTGAATCTTTTTCTTCTTTCATCTTTTGTAATTCCTTTTTTAATTGCTTATTTTTTTTTGAAGTTAGATGTTTGCCTTTTTCATTTCTTCCTTATTTTTTCATGTCAGCATCTTTCAACTTATTCATCGATTCATGAAATTCTTTACTATTTTAACTACTTTGAGCTGCAACGAAGTTCTGATGGTACCCGATTTAATACAATTACAACTGTTCTCGCAGCAGGTAATAGTCAGACTCAAAAAAAATTTTTTGTAACAGATAAATTACCAATCGAAGGCAATAATTTTTATCGATTAAAAATGATTGATAAGGATGGTAAAAGCACTTACAGCAATATTCAAGAGTTTAAGTTTTTAAAAGTCAATTCGACATTTACCATATCTCCTAATCCAACAAAGGATTTTATCAATATCATCTCATCTAATGACATTAAAGATGAACAAGTGAAAATAACAGATTTAAATGGTAAGACACTTTATTCAGCGAAACAAATATTTACAGCAGGACAACAATATAAAATTTCAATAGCTCAATTTTCAAAGCAGGTTTTAATTATAACAATACAAAGCAATAATGAAAAAGAACAGTTTAAAGTAGTAAAAGAGTAACAGTATTTATTAAAGTCAAAGTTTGCTCCTCATACTTTCAATCAATTAAAACAATAATTACTTTCAATCCTCAAACATCTTTGTTATTGTAATTGTTTTCTCAATTGTTCTTTACTTGGAAAATAAAGCTTGTATTCTTTTGCAAATATTGTCCTATTGTTTTCAGGTAAAGTAAATTCAACAACAGCTTTATTTTCTTCTTTACAAAGAATAATTCCAATCGTCGAATTTTCTTCAGGCAATTTGATTTTGCGATCGTAATAGTTAACATACATCTGCATCTGTCCAATATCCTGGTGGTTAAGTTTTCCAATTTTTAAATCAAATAACACATAGCATTTCAATAACCGGTTATACAATACAAGATCGACGAAAAAATTCTCGCCATTGAAGGAGAACCTTTTTTGCCTACCCTCAAACAAAAAGCCTTTTCCTAATTCCAGCATAAAGTGCTCAATCTTATTTATGATTGCATTTTCCAAATCTGATTCCGTATAACTTTCATCTTCTTTTAAATCCAAAAACTCCAATATTGTATGATGTTTCAAAGCATCTGTTGGCTTCTCAATAATTTGACCCTTTCTGGCTAATTCTTTTATACTTTTCTTATCCCTACTTAGAGCTAGTCGTTCAAATAGGGAAGAATTGAATTGTCTTTGTAGTTCTCTAACAGACCAATTACCATGCGCTGCCTCTATTTCATAGAAATTCCGCTCGTCATTATTTTCAATTTTAAGAAGTTGGATATAGTGCGTCCAGCTAAGCACAAAAGGGGCTTTGAATTCCTCAATTAACGATTGAGGAATTTCAGTTCTACTGGATTTTTCAAATTTCCCAACCACTGATTGAGGAATTCGATTGCTATAGACCTTATAGAATTTGCGAATGTATTCCAGATTCGTTGGTGAATATCCTTTACCGAATTCTTTTGTTAATTGCTCACTTAATTGAACTAACACCTTTTTTGAATAATCTGCACGGTATTTTCCATCCTGTTCGTTATCAACTATCATTCTTCCTATTTCAAAATAGGTAAATGTCATTGTCGTATTTACAGTACGGATGATTTGGTTTTTGGCACTTTCAATAAGCGATTTTACAGAGTGAAATAAGCTATTCATTAATAGATGTTTTTACATGAATGAGATTTAATGAATTAAATTGACTTAATAATTTTTCCCTTAATTGCTGCATATCATCACTGATCTTTCTATCTAAAATCTTTGCATAGTGTTGCGTAGTTCTTAAATTTTTATGGCCCAGCATTTTTGAAACTGTTTCTATTGGAACGCCATTACTCAGCGTAACAGTGGTGGCAAAAGTGTGCCTGGCAATGTGAAATGTGAAATTTTTATTTATGTTACAGGTATCCGAGATCTCTTTTAAGTAAGCGTTCATTTTCTGATTACTTAATACAGGAAGTAGCCTATCCTCAATAAGACATTGCGGATGATTGTTATATTTTTCCATTATGCTGAGTGATGAAGGAAGCAGAGGTATTCTTGAAGCTGTTCCTGTTTTCTGCCGCTTTGTAAAAATCCACTTTCCACCATCTATACCCAATGCTATTTCTGATCGCTTTAATTTTTTTATATCTACATAAGCTAAGCCGGTAAAACAACAGAATAAGAAAATATCTCTAACTTGACTTAATCGCTCACAAGAAAATTTTTTATCTGCGAGAGCTTGCAAATCTTCCTTGGATAAAGCTATTCTTTCCACTTCACGCTTGGTCATTTTGAACCCTAAGAATGGATCTCTCGCGAGCCAGCCACTACGAATACACCTATTAACTATCTTCCTGAAATTACTGATATACTTTATGGCGCTGTTATGGTTGCATTTTCGGATGCTCTTGAACCAGAATTCAAATTCAGATATGAAATCGAAATCTAGCTTATTGAGCTCTATATCTTCAAGGCCATATTTCCATTGAATAAAGGAGTGGGTATGTTTAAGAGAAGTACCATATCTGACCAAAGTTGCAGGTGAAAATTCCTTCCCGACCAAAGTAGCCATTTGTTCATTGTGGTACTTAAAAACTTCCAATATCATTTTTGATTTCTCTTCATGTCCTGTTAAAATATTTTTAATCGCCTCAGCCGTTACTTTTTTGTTGTTTTCAATTAGGACAAGTCTTGCTTCAAATACTTTCATCCGAAGGGTAGTAAGATGATTATTTAGTTCTTTGATTTCCTCATTTTTACCGATTGCTTTTTCTGCATTTGAGTTCCAGTTATTCAGATCACATTTACGTGAAGTAGCCATTTCCCTTACTTCTCCCTCTACAGTAATTCGCATGTAAATAGGCATACTTCCGGACACATAGTTTTTTGGCTTTTTTAAGTAGAAAAGCAAACTGAAGTTCTTACCCAACATAATTTCATGTTTTTTGGTTATAAAATTAGAACCTCAGCTTCCTTTTGACAAGACATGTTCAAAGATTGAACATGTTCATTTTCAGTTTGTTATCTCAAAAATCGTGAGTCAATTTTGAAATCGCCTGAACTCATGAATTACTCACTGGTAATATGGGCTTAAATGAACATTTTGAGCGATGTCAAAAAACAAAAAAGCCCGTAAACATTGAGTTTGCGAGCTTTTGATTTCGTTTGAATTGTAATTTAGTGGAGCCGCAGGGAATCGAACCCTGGTCCAAACATATCCGCCGTAAGCCTTCTACATGTTTAGTTTCACATTATTTGTCGGGGAAAAGCAGGAGCAAAACAAACCAACTAATTCCGTAGCTGTATAGTCTTAAGCAATTCGCACAGCCTTGAATTGCAGCAGCCCGTTTTATTTTGAGTCGGCGGAAGAGCGTGGCAACAGGCCTGGCCAGCTCAACGGCCCTAATGGATGCTAATCTATCGATTAAGCAGCCATGGCATACTGAGTATTGCCAATTAGAGTTTTCGTATTCATATTAAAGTGCTAATTACGCAACGCACTACATGCTTATACTTACAAAGAACTATGCTGTCAAAACCGGTCGGCCCCGGAAATTGTGACCTGCAAAATTAAGTCAAATAAAGAATAAATAATATTGAGTTGAAAAATAAGAAAGCTACATTTTAACTTTTGTGGCTCCAATACGCGAATAAAAAGTTATTGAAGGTAGATAAACAGTGATGCTCTTCCTGGAGCTTAATCAATTACTTTTACAAACTTTTAAGCAAAACGAATTAATGGCACCAGCGATTTTCTATCAAAACAGATTAGAAGAATTAAGATCACATCTCCAAAACTTAAAAAAAAGAAAATCATCTTTCGGGTGGCTCCGGCTGGGCGCTATCATTGCCATCATCGCCGGTTTTTATTTATTGTATTCATTGGGAATTATTTATGTTATCATAGCAACTATTTTATTACTTTATGTTTTTATCCGGCTCATCTATGCCGACTTAAACAATCAATCTAAAATTGAACATACCAATCAATTAATTTACATTAATGAAGATGAATTAAAATGTCTTTCCGGAAATTATTATGATCTTAATGATGGCTCAGAACACATTCCTAAAGACCATCCTTATTCTAATGATCTTGATATTTTTGGCCGCGCATCTTTGTTTCAATATATCAACAGGACCACATCAGAAGCCGGCAGCAGGCAATTAGCTGATTATTTGAAATACCCTTCTGAATACAAACTTATTTTGCCTAAACAAACCGCTATAAAAGAATTGGCCTCAAAAGCTTTATGGATGCAGGATTTGCAGGCATTGGGAAGAAAAAATAAAATCACTTTTTCTACAAAAAAAAGATTAGAAGAATGGATGCACGAACCACCTGTTTTCTCAGGTTTTAAAGCGTGGAAAGCGCTGAGGTATATTTTGCCAATAATCATTCTGAGTGTGGTTACACTTTATATTTTTGATCTTGTTGGAAATGGAATATTTTATTTATCATTATTCATTTTTGCTGCAATTGCTTATCAAATTAATAATATAATTGCGCCTCTTCACGAAAAATTATCCAGGATCGCCAATGAATTAAATACACTTTCAGAAAGTATCGCACACATTGAAAAAGAAAAGTTTGCAAGCTCTTTATTGAATGAATTACAATCAGGCTTTATTGAAAATAAAAGAAAAGCATCTGAAGATATTTATCTCATAAAAAAGATTTTAGATAAGCTCGATCTTAGGTACAACCTGGTTATTTCAGCGCCATTGAACGTTTTACTTTTATGGAATTTGCAACAAGTGCTCGACCTGGAAAAATGGAAATCGCAACAGCAAAATAATATCAATCACTGGTTTGATACACTTGGAAAATTCGAGGCATTAAATAGTTTTGCAACTTTACATTTTAATCAGCCAGGATGGGCTTTTCCAATCATCGTTCCGGAATATTTTTCAATAAACGGAAAAGAAATCGGGCATCCTTTGATACCGGAAAATAAAAGGGTTAATAATTTTGTTACTATCACAGGAAATACAGAACTCATGCTGGTAACGGGTTCTAACATGGCTGGCAAAAGCACTTATCTGCGAAGCATTGGTGTAAATGTTGTTTTAGCAATGGCTGGAGCGCCAGTTTGCGCGTCAGAATTTAAGGTGTCACATGTGCAAATTATCAGCAGCATGCGCATTACAGATAACCTTGAAGAAAGCACTTCAACTTTTTATGCTGAATTGAAAAAATTGAAAACTATTATTGAAAAAGTAAATGCCGGAGAAAAGGTTTTTATCCTGCTCGATGAAATATTAAGAGGCACCAATTCATTAGACAGGCACACAGGTTCAAAGGCGTTAATAAAGCAATTGATAAAGCATAAAGCTGCGGCTATCATTGCCACGCATGATCTTGAACTGGCAGATCTTAAAAATGAATTTCCTGAAAATATCCTCAATTATCATTTTGATGTGCAGGTAAGCAATGATGAATTATTTTTTGATTATCTCCTGAAACCCGGCATCTGCAATAGTTTGAACGCATCTATATTAATGAAGAAAATTGGTATTGAACTCAATTGAATCATAGTAGATCATTAGAAATCCTGGAAAGCTATTTTATAGTTTTTCATGTTTTATGAAACAAGAATTTCCCGGTTGTATTTATTGCGATATTGAACCGGCGACAAGCCGGTAATTTTTTTGAAAGTCATGCGAAAGGCTTTAGGATCTATATATCCTATATCATACATTACCTCATTGATATTTTTCCTGCTGCTTTCAAAGCTCTTTTTGGCCACTTCAATCTTTACCCGTTGTATATATTCAACCACTGTGTTGGAAGTAGCTTTCTTAAACCTCCGTTCAAGATTTCGACGCCCCACAGCAATCATAGACGCGAGTTGATCCACCGTAATCTTCTCTTCAAAATTATTTTCGATAAATTCCTGCGCTTTTTTTATTGGCTCATCATCGTGTGTTTTTTGGCCCTGGAAAATAATGAATGGCGATTGGCTTATCCGGTCAATATCTATCATAAATGCCTTGGCGATAAGTATTGCAATATCACGGCCTGCATATTTTTCAATAATGTATACAAGTAAATTTAAAAATGAATAAGCTCCGCCACTGGTATATATCCCATCTTCAGCTGTCATTACTTTATCATCAACAAGATTCACATCCGGAAACATTGCCCTGAAATCATTGGCGGCCGTCCAATGCGTGGCACATTGTTTCCCATGCAGCAAACCAGTGCCCGCAAGAAAAAACGACGCGATACAAAGGCTTGCAACTTCTGCGCCCTTTTTGTGTTGCTCAATGATCCATGGCACAAATTCCGCGTTCATCTGCATAACTTTTTGTGGCTCTCCATGTATCGCAGGAATAATAATGAGATCCGTTTTTTTTACATCACTTATCAACACGTCAGTGCTCACTTTGAATAAACCATTTCTTTGACTCATCTCCCTGGAAATGCCTACCAGCTGGACCTTGAACAGAGGTTCCTTTCCTATACCGGCCAGCAAAGTATTGACTTCATTAAATATCTGGTGTGTTCCCTCAATATTCACAACACTTGTATGTCCATGCGGAATGAGGATTGAAATGTGTTTCATACTTTTTACGCTTTTTGTAAAATGATCTTAATTTGAAAAGCAAATTTAAAAAATTCTTTTGTCGCAAACAACCCCTTAGATTGCCGTATTTGCACCTTAGAAAATTACATATAACACTTTAGGTTTGTATAGTTAATGATGTATAATCAATGATAAAACCTAAAATGTAACTTTTTATAATAAATACATGTTCAAGCATTCAAAAGCATTTAGTGGATTTTCTGTAGATGATCTGCAAAAAGCAAAAAAATTTTATAGTGAAATTCTTGGCCTGGAGGTAACTGACAACCCGATGGGCCTTATCGAGCTCCACATTGAAGGCAGCAGCAATATAATAATTTATCCAAAGCCCGGACACGCGCCGGCTACTTTCACCATTCTTAATTTTCCTGTAAAAAATATTGATGAGGCAGTCGACAAACTAACGCAAAAGGGAGTTGCATTCGAGCAATATGAAGGTCGGATAAAGACAGATGAAAAAGGCATTTCCCGAAATCCTCATGGCCCTTTCATCGCCTGGTTCAAAGATCCTGCAGGCAATATTTTATCAATAATTGAAAACAAATAACAAGTGGCAACGGAGAAATCCAAAACAAAAGAATTGTTTGAATCGCTCGATGGCATTGCATTAGAAATACTTCAAATAATATCATCTCTAAATGAAATAGAGGTTAATACAATTGCTTTCGAAGATAGCTGGACACCTGCTCAACTAATATCTCATGTTACCAAATCAAACAAAGGCATTGCACAGGCGTTAGAAATGGAAGGAAAGCCTGTTGACAGAGATCCTGCGAAAAGAGCGCAGGAACTGAAAAGAATGTTTTTGGATTTTACAAAAAAATATAAATCGCCGGAATTTATTTTACCAACAGAAGACTTTTATAAAAAAGAAAAGGTGATTGCTGATCTTAAAAAATCAATTGAGCAAATAACAGAATTGCGTAGCAAAGTAAATTTATCAGAAGTAATAAACGTACCACTATTTGGTGAAATAACAAGGCTTGAACTATTATATTTCGTGTTGTATCATACACAAAGACATATTCGCCAGCTGAAAAATATAACAGTGATCCTGACCAGAAAACAAGAATGATCGTTGAAAATATTTGTCTGCGAAAAATAAATAATTCATCAAAAAAAACTCAAAATCAAAATCAAAAACATGACACAAATCAATGCCTACATAGGTTTTAACGGACAGTGCCGCGAAGCCATGACTTTTTACAAAGAATGCCTGGGAGGAGAATTAATTTTTCAACCCGTTGAAGGCTCGCCAATTGAAGCCCAATGCCCTGCGGCAATGAAAAATCAAATTTTGCATTCATCTCTGACAAAAAACGGGTTGCTATTGATGGGCACAGATATGAGTGCGCCTGTTCCAGGTGGATTTATCAAAGGAAATAATATTGCCCTTTCTTTGAACTGCAGTAGCGAAGAAGAAATCAATGATTTTTTTTCGAAGCTCTCTTCGGGCGGACAAATCATTGATCCGTTAAAAACTCAATTCTGGGGCGCACTATTCGGAGTTTTTATTGATAAATTTGGAATAAGCTGGATGTTGAATTATGATAAAAATCAAAATCAATAAGAGATTATATAAATAAAAAAAAAATGAAACCAAAAACGATAAAAATAATTTACTGGATCTCGACAGGCCTTATAGCATTGTTTGTTTTGCCCGGCATTTTTTTTCTGAATAGCACGATGGCGCTTGAAGGAACCCGGCATCTTGGAATGCCTCATTGGTTTCACATGGAATTGGGCATTGGTAAATTTATTGGTGCACTAATTTTAATAATACCTATGATCCCAAGCCGCATAAAAGAATGGGCGTACGTTGCATTTGGTATAGATTCAATTTCTGCATCAATCGGTTTATTCGCGGTAGATGGCGCTCTTCCTTCGTCATTTGAGCCAATTATTTTTTTTGTAATACTTGTTACTTCTTATATCTGCTTTCATAAAATAAAAAGCGGGGTTGATTATAAAAACCCACCATATAAAGCACAATTATAACAAGTAATAGATTCCTATAATTAAGAAAATAATTCCCTTTGAATGGTAGAAGTATTCAAAACAAATGTCAATAAGGTTTCGCAGGCAAGAAAAATAATTATTTCACTACTTCAGCATTTCCCTGAAAGTAAAATAAATTTCGATCTTGATGATTGTGACAGGATCTTAAAAATTGAAGGAAGCAATTTCATAATACATAAGGTTCTAACCGTTGTAAAAATCAATGGTTTCGAATGCCAGGTATTAGAGTAAATAGTATTTGGCAATGAGGGTTATAACGGCAATGCATAAACGAAAATAGTCGGGTGCTTAATTTCATTGCCTTGAAACTTTACAGAAAATGATTCCTTATGTATAATTTAGAATATTGCCTTAATCTTTATTTATACAAAATTTCATAATATTCATCAACCATACGATTGCTGTCAAAGGCAAATTGAACATCCCGCATCCCATTCTTTATAATTTGTCTCCAGGTATCAAAATCATTATAATAAAGAGGTAATATTTCGTTTTCAAGGATCTCATAAATCTTATTCAGATCATAATTATCCTGTTCTTCTACATGCATATTCATGTAATCAACCGGAGGCACTACAAACCCGTTATTACCATTATTTACAAATTCGCAAATCCATCCATCATTAGTACTAAGATTGACCGCTCCGTTCATTGCTGCTGTCATTCCGCTTGTGCCACTGGCTTCCCTTGGAACACGCGGATTATTCAACCATATGTCCGCCGCCTGTTTCAATCTTTTACTTAGCGCAAGTTCATAGCCTATGCACACGGCAACGTTTTTATATTGTTTACTAAGATTTACCAGGTGATTAAAATCTGTGATAGCAGGATAATCCAACGGATAAGGCTTCCCTGCCCAAATGATTTGCACTGGATATTTCGGATTATTCAATAAGGCTTCAAAACGTTTATGGTCACGCGTCAGTAACTCCGCTCTTTTATATCCTGCGAATCGTCTTGCCCAAACAATCGTCAGTACATTCGGATTCATAACTTTTCCTGTTTGATCCGCAACTATTTCAAGAGCCCGCTTTTTCAAATAGATTTTTCTATCATCAAACCAACTGTCATTGTGTTCTTCCATCGCACGATACAATTGTTTATCCGACCAATAACGCCAGTTCTGCGCATTTGTAATCGCTTTTATTTCACAAATGCCATCATATTTTTCCCACATTTGCCTGCTCACTTCGCCATGTAATTGTGAAACGCCATTTGCGAGATGCGCAAATCGAAGCGCAGCAAGAGAATGGTTAAAAAGATCATCTGTCATTCCGGTTATTTCGCGCACCTGCTCAAGCGGCATGCCGCAGAAATAGCTCATTTGCTCACAAAGAAAAATATCATGCTTTTCGTTTCCTGCTTCTTCTGGTGTATGTGTGGTGAACACAAGGCGTTTTTTTATATCATTGAGATTCCCGAATTTTTGATATAAATAAAATGCTGCGCTTATCGCATGGGCTTCATTCAGGTGATAAAGGTCCGGATTGAAATTAAGTATATCGATAAGTTTTGCGCCACCAACGCCTAACAAAATAAATTGCGCCATCTTAGTAGCTGCATTTCCATCATAAAGCCGGTGGGAAATTGTGCGCGATAGATAATCATTTTCCGGGTCATCTGTGCTTAACAGAAAAAGCGGGGCGCTGCTAAATGTTTTTGGATTTAAATACAAAACCTTCACCCACACAGGATGATCATGTATCTGTATCTGAAATCGGATCCCGGTTTCTTCCAGGAAATTGTATATTTTATCAATCCAAACTACTTTTAAAGTCTGGTCGGCATTTCGCGCTTGGTCATAATAACCTTCTTTCCATAAAATTCCAATACCGATTAAATTTTGCCGTAATTCGTAAGAGCTGCGCAAATGGGAGCCTGATAAGAATCCCAGGCCGCCACTATAAATTTTCAAAGGCTGATGAATGGCAAACTCCATAGAGAAATAAGCCACTTTTTTCTGATAACGTTCATTGATTTCATAGGGAACTTCGTAATTTTCAAAACTCATATTGCTTAACTAACTTTATTAAGGGCACAATATAAAATGAAAAAATAAGAAATTGCAAGTTTTCATTTTTTAATGTGTAAAATTTACACACATTCAATAAACATTGTAATTAGAATTGGAAAAAAACTATTAAGAATAAGTGGACATAATTTTTTTTTTGCTGTTGCCCTATTCAAACTTAGTTTTTGGATTAAAAAATTATCGATTATTAAAATGCATTAAAATGAAAATTTCTATATTTTGGCTTTCCCCGCTTTTCAATTTTTTTTGAGATCAAATTTCTACTTTTATGCTTATGCAGATTTTCGATACCCGATTTATCATAGAAATGATTTCGTTGAAGCAGGAAAAATTCTCTTAATTTTCTACTACTGCAGTTACTTCTATTTCAATTAATAAATCATCATCAATCAGGCGGCTTACCTCAATCATCGTTGTGGCGGGTTTTATTTCTTTAAAAAAAAGTACATGAGCTCTACCAACATCCTCCCATTTTGAAATATCGGTAACATACATTCTCGTGCGGATCACATCCCCAAGCTTGCTTCCGGCTTCTTCCAAAATTTTTTCTATTTTTTTAAAAATAAAAACGGCTTGTGCGTATATATCGCCTTTCCCAAAAACATCATCTCCATCTACGGAGGTGGTCCCGGAGATTTCTAATTGATTGCCGACTCTGACTGCTCTTGAATATCCAACAATGTTTTCCCATTTGGCTCCAGAACTTATTAACTGTTTTTCCTTTGACATAATTTTTAGTTAAAATTATCAGTTTAAATTTTTAGATTTGTCTAAATTTATTTTTATACAACATGAAATTATCAAAAAGTGAAGAAAACTACATAAAGAGTATTTACAACCTGCAGCACAAAACAGAAAAGGTAAATACCAATTCCTTAGCAAGCTTTTTGAACACGAGCGCGGCCTCAATAACTGATATGATGAAAAAATTAAAATGCAAAAAAATATTAGAGTATAAAAAATATTATGGATTCAGGTTAAACGAAGCGGGAAAGAAAGAAGCGCTGAAAATTATAAGAAGACACCGCTTGTGGGAATATTTTTTAGTAACCAAACTCGGTATGGAATGGGAGAAAGTTCATGATGTGGCAGAAGAACTGGAGCATGTAAGCAGCATAGACTTGATAGAAAAATTAGACAGCTATCTCGCAAAGCCAAAAATAGATCCACATGGCGATCCAATTCCTGATGGCAAAGGAAATATTCAAATTTTGAAACAGATTGCGTTAAATAATTTGCCAATAAAGAAAAATGCTGTGATAAGTTCTGTAAGCAATCAAACTCCACAGATGATGGAAATGCTTAACCATTATGGAATTGGGTTAGGATCCCAGATCAAGGTATTGAAATCTTTTTTATTTGATGGTTCGCTCGAAATTAAAATAGCCCGGAAACCGGAATGCATCATCAGCGGCACCGCCGCTCAAAATATTTTTGTTTATGATAATTGAAAGGACTTCCGGAGATCATTCATTAGGAGAAATACATGGAAGTGTCGACACAAAAAAGAAAACGGGATGGAGAAAAATCTTTTCATTTCTCGGGCCAGCTTACCTGATAAGTGTTGGATATATGGACCCAGGTAACTGGGCAACAGATCTACAAGGTGGAAGTAAATTTGGCTATTCACTCATTTGGGTTTTGCTGATGAGCAACCTGATGGCGCTGTTGTTACAGGGCTTGTCAGCAAGGCTTGGCATTGTTCGTGGACGTGATTTAGCACAAGCTAACAGGGAAGCATACCCGAAATTTTTAAATTTAATTCTTTACATTCTCGCGGAAATCGCTATTGCAGCCTGCGACCTTGCCGAAGTGTTGGGAATGGCGATAGGCATTCAATTACTTACAGGATTACCGCTGATCTGGGGAGTTTGCATTACTGTTTTGGACACATTTTTATTACTCTATTTACAAAAGCTTGGCATGCGAAAGATGGAAGCATTCATCATCGCACTTGTTGCAGTTGTAGCCATCGCTTTCCTTATTCAAATTATTTTGGCAAAGCCTGATCTGGCCGAAATCGCAACAGGCCTTTTGCCAAAAATTGAAAACAAAGAAGCTCTTTATATCGCAATTGGAATCATAGGCGCAACGGTAATGCCTCACAATCTTTATTTACATTCTGCATTGGTGCAAACAAGAAAAATTGATAAAACCCAGGAAGGAATAAAACAGGCTATCCGATTCAACCGGATCGATAGCTCTATCGCTTTGAATATCGCGTTCCTGGTAAATGCGGCTATACTCATTCTTGCCGCCACTGTTTTTTTTAAAACAGGAAACATACAGGTTGCAGAACTTCACGAAGCTCATAAACTGTTACCCGGATTTTTAGGAAATTTTGCTCCTATATTATTTGCTGTGGCTTTGATAGCAGCAGGGCAAAGCTCTACTATTACAGGTACGCTCGCGGGACAAATAGTGATGGAAGGTTATTTAAGATTGAGGATCAATCCCTGGTTAAGAAGATTGATCACAAGATTGATTGCGATCATTCCTTCGGTAATTGTGATTCTTGTTTATGGCGATTCAAAAGTGGATTATTTGTTGATCCTGAGCCAGGTAATTTTGAGCCTTCAATTGGGATTTGCCATTATTCCTTTAATTCATTTTGTGAGTGATAAAGCAAAAATGGGAAAATTTGCAATAGATCCAATCACAAAAATTTTGGCATGGCTCGTCGCAATTATTCTTATTTACCTTAATTTCAAAATGCTTGTAAGCCAGTTGGAACCGGTGTTTCAAGGAAATAATATTTTATTAAAAGCGCTTATTATTATAAGCAGCTTATTTTTTTGCGGCTTGCTTATTTATATCACCGCGGAACCATTGATCACAAAAAGAAAATTACTTGCATCTATTAAGATACATCCCGAGCTGGAGAAAATTGTTTTAGATATTCCACAATATAATAAAATTGCCGTCGCGCTTGATTTTTCAGAAAATGATAAAAAACTGATCAGCTATGCAATCGGACAAGGAAATGAAAATACTCATTACATTCTTGTACATATTGTAGAAAGCGTTTCAGCAGGATTATGGGGCAGCCAAAGTGATGATTATGAAACACGGAGGGACAAGGCTCAATTAGAAACGTATGTTGATCAATTGAAAGAAAAAGGTTTTGATGCAACAAGCCTTCTTGGATACAAAAACAGGGCTAAAGAAATTGTAAGATTGGTAAAGGAATCTCAGGCAGATATGCTTGTAGTTGGCGCCCATGGCCACAGCGGGCTTAAAGATTTAATTTATGGTCAAACAGTAAACTCTGTTCGCCATGCATTGAAAATTCCCGTGCTGATGGTGAATCTAAAAAATAATTAAAGATTGAAAATCTGAAATACAATTTTTGAATTCCAAATTATTTATATGAGCAAGATCACATAAAGGATCGTGATAAGCAATTTTATAGTTTTTTACAATTTCAGATCACTCAGTCACTTTAGTAACCTTCAACACATTTGTAGGAAGATGCAATGAAACCGGCGTACTTCCTGTGTTCACAACTGTATCGCCATTTTTTAAAAAGCCACGTTCTCTTAAAATTCCTATTTGGTCAGAGAAAATGCCATCAAGGCTTTGCTCTTCATTATAAAAAATAGCACGAACGCCCCAGCTCAAACTTAATTGATTGATCAGGCTTTTTTCTTTACTGAAAATATAGAGATAAGATTTCGGACGGTAGCTGCTAAGCATAAAAGCAGTGTAGCCGCTTTGTGTCATTCCTATTAATGCGTCTGCTTTTACGTCCTGCGCCAGTTTACAGGCACTGTAACAAATAGCGTCGCTTAAAAAAGAAGGAGAATGCGGTTGCGGAGCAAGAATATCTTCACGATTATAGTCATAAGCCGTTTTCTCTATTTCAAGGATTATTTTGCTCATGGTTTCAATTACCAGCGTAGGATACTGGCCTGTAGCGGTTTCGCCGCTCAGCATTAGCGCGTCCGCTCCTTCAAGCACCGCATTGGCCACGTCCGTAATCTCGCTCCGGTTAGGCTTTATACGATCCATCATGCTTTCCATCATCTGGGTCGCAACAATTACAGGTTTTGCCCGGTGCATGCATTTACGGATTATTTCTTTTTGAATAAGCGGAACTTTTTCTATCGGCAGCTCTACTCCAAGGTCCCCACGGGCAATCATAATGCCATCACTTTCAAGAATGATATCGCGGATATTAGTGACGGCTTCCGGCTTTTCAATTTTCGCGATCACTTTCGATTTACTATTTCGTTCTTTCAAGATATTCTTTAAACCGATGATATCTTTAACTTCACGAACGAAGGAAAGGGCGATCCAGTCTACATTTTGGCCAATAATAAAATCAAGGTCTTCCAAATCTTTTTCAGTGAGCGCCGGTAATGAAATTTTTGTATCAGGAAGATTGATTCCTTTTTTTGAAGAGAGAATTCCACCGATTACCACTACAACTTCTACATTATTATTGGGAAGAATTTTGGTGACCTTCACTTCCAGCTTTCCATCATCAATCATAATGAGATTGCCCGGAATCACATCTTTATGCAAATCTGTATAGCTTACATAAATTTCTTTTTTGGTGCCAATACATTTCGTATTAGTGAAAGTTAATTTATCACCGGGGTTTATCTGAAGTGCATTATTTTCAATTTCACCCACTCTTAATTTTGGGCCTTGCAGATCGGCGAGGATGGCTATATTAAAAGGAAGAGAATCATTGATCTTTCTGATTATCTCAATTATTTTTGCTTTGTCTTCGTGGCTTCCATGCGAAAAATTAAGGCGAAAAACGTTTACGCCAGCTTTCACCAATTCCACCATAGAATCATAATTATCGCAGGCAGGCCCAACTGTAGCAACTATTTTTGTACGCTTTACCGTATGATCAAATGCTGCTTTTTTATCCATATCCTTATGCAGGTATTTACTGATATTTTTTGACATTTATTTTTTGTTTAAATAGAGGTGTTTACCATCAGATATTAGGTGAATATCTTTGATATATTATTCCCCAAAGTATATAAGTGATTTTATAGTTTTTCCAGATTTCTTTTCTTTCATAATTTTGATTCATAATCTTAATTCGGATCTTAGCTCGATAATATCTTAACAATCTTCATCCAGTCATCACTTATTTTTTGTTTCTTTTTCACCGCCTGATCCAAAGGAGTATAATGCATCTTATTATTAACGATCCCTACGAAAACATTATGCCTTTTTTCCAGCAGGCATTCCACTGCGGAATAACCCATGCGACTGGCTATGAGCCTGTCAAAGCACGTAGGCGAGCCTCCGCGCTGAATATGCCCCAGAATAGTAACGCGTACTTCCTGGTCGGGTATTCTTTGCGTAATAATTTTTGCCAGTTCGGTTGCCCCAAAAGCTTCTCCTTCGGCCACAACAATAATATTTACCAATTTTTTCCGGCCATGTTTTTCCATTAAAGCATTGATAACGGCTTCAATATCTGTTTTTTGTTCTGGGATAAGAATATTTTCTGCTCCGGTAGCCACGCCGCTGTGCAGCGCAATATAACCGGAATCGCGGCCCATTACTTCAATAATGAACAAGCGGTCATGAGCATCAGCAGTATCGCGAACCTTATCGATCGCTTCTACCGCAGTGTTTACAGCGGTATCAAAACCAATGGTAAAGTCGGTGCCCGCAATATCTTTATCTATTGTCCCGGGCAATCCGATGCATGGAATATCAAATTCGTTGCTGAATATTTGCGCTCCGCGAAATGATCCATCACCACCTATAATTACCACTCCATTAATGTCGAGATTCTTCAAATTTTCAAAGGCCTTTTTCCTTCCTTCAAAAGAGAAAAATTCTTTACATCGCGCAGTTTTTAATATAGTGCCTCCACGCTGGATAATATTTGCGACACTTTTACTTTCCATTTTAAAAATGTCATTATCAATCATTCCGGCATATCCACGCATAATGCCATAAACTTCAAGCTTGTTATAAATTCCTGTGCGCACTACTGCTCTTATTGCAGCATTCATTCCGGGTGCATCGCCCCCTGATGTGAGAACGCCGATTTTTGTGATTTTCCGTTCCAATTCTAAAAATTATCTTTTAATATACTTAGTTTGTTAAATAAAAACGTGTCAAAACTACACATTTTACATTTAGTATTTAAAGATGATTTTATTGTTACGGTTTAGTTAGTTTAGATGATTTGTATGACTTTTATTCCTAAGCTTTAGATGGTTTAGATAGTTTATTTAGATAGGTTTAGTTTATAATACTACACATCCTCGCATCTGAACCTTTCAAGCTATCCTAATTTATTCTTAGCTCTCTGCTGTCTTCAACAATTCTACCTCGCAACTTATAGTAACTGTATCTCCGACTAATACGCCTCCTGATTCAAGAGTTGTGTTCCAGTTCAATTCCCAATCTTTCCGGTTGATTTTTCCATTGATAGTAAAGCCGGCTCTCTCTCCTCCCCACGGATCTTTTTCTGCTCCGCCAAACTCAACATCAAGTTTAATTTTTTTTGTAATTCCCCGAATGGTTAATTCACCCCACAATTCATAGCTTCCATCATTATCCACACTTTCAATTGTGTTAGAAGTAAAGGTGATTTCTTTATGATGTGCCACATCAAAGAAATCTGTACCTCTTAAATGAGCATCACGTTTTTCATCTTTTGTTTGCAGAGAATCAGGATTCATCCAGAAATCCACTTCGGCAGTCATGAAATCATCGCCGGTTGTATAAATGCTTGCATTGTATTCAGTAAAAATTCCTTTCACATTTACAATCATAAGATGCTTTACTTTGAAAGCTATTTCGCTGTGCATCGGGTCAATAATCCATTTTGTTTTTGTGTCCATTTATTTTTGTTTGAATGTTTAGAATAATTTTCGCTGATAAATTAATTGGCAAGAGTTCCAAATTTTCCGCTTTTGACATCACTTAAGGCTTGCTGAATTTCTTCAAATGTGTTCATTACAAAAGGCCCGTAAGCCGCCACAGGCTCGTTGATCGGCTCGCCACTTAAGAACAGAATATTACTTTTTCTGGTGGCTTTAATTTTTATTAATCCATCTTCATTTTTGAATTGGGCATACTGATGTTGAGATGCAATTGCATTTTGATTAATTGTTACTTCACCTTCAACTACCAACAAACCAGTATTGTATTCAGCGGGCACATTCAATTCGATCTCGCCATTTTCGTTCAGCCGGATGTCATACAATTCGACAGGTGAAAATGTTTTTGCAGCGCCTTTTATTCCATTGTATTCTCCGGCTATGATGTAGGCCTTTCCTGCATTGGCGGGCAAATCGATCTTTCCTTTCTGTTCATGTAAAATAGCCTGGTAATGCGGAGAAGCCATTTTATATTTTTTTGGTAAATTCACCCAAAGCTGAACCATTTCAAATGCGCCGCCTTTTTCGGCAAATTCTTTTTCATGATATTCTTTATGAAGGATTCCACTGGCCGCGGTCATCCATTGCACATCACCGGGATTGATAACACCGCTGTTTCCCGCGCTGTCGTTATGTGCTACGCTTCCTTTGTAGGCAATAGTTACCGTTTCAAAACCGCGATGCGGATGAACGCCAACGCCTCTTGGAAAATCAGTAGGTGAGAAATTAAATTCAGGGTTAAAATCCATTAAAAAAAACGGGCTCATTCTATCGCTGAAATTTTTTCCATTCGGATAATAATTAACTACTTTAAAACCATCGCCAACCATATGTGGCTCTGATGGTGACAATATTTCTTCAACCGGGCGAAACTTTTTCATATTTGATAATTTATGTTTAATGATTTTCAAAATAAATATTAAACACAAAATTACTTCAATGCAATACCCTTGCCAATGACATGCATCAACAAACAGCGATGACATAGATCAACATTTGAAATTATCTTTCGGAGCTGATCCATAAAATGTTTATGGTTCAAATAGATTTTTGTCAGGGGAGCTAAATAAACGAAAAAGTAGAAATCTGCATTTTAATTTCTATAAACTTGTTGAAGTGATTATGAATTCTGTACGCCATGCAAAATATTTTTTAATGTACCTGTATTTTGTCTTTCAACCTGTTTATCTTTCCATTTGTTCAATTTAATCTCTCATTATTATTTAATGCTGTAAAATTTTACCAAACATGCCTCATCCTCTTTTTCGTAAAAAAAGTATAACTGCAATTTTAGCTGATGCCCAGGAAGGCCTTTCAGATGCCACACATTCTGCATCCGGATTGAATAAAGTATTAGGAGTACGGGATCTTACAGCAATGGGAATCGCCGCGGTTGTAGGCGCTGGCATATTTTCCACAATCGGAAATGCATCTTACCAGGGCGGCCCTGGCGTGTCGCTTTTATTTGTGCTTACCGCTGTTTGTTGTGGATTTTCGGCCTTGTGCTACGCAGAATTTGCTTCGCGAATACCTGTGAGCGGGAGCGCCTATACATACGCCTACGCGTCTTTTGGAGAATTGATCGCATGGATAATCGGGTGGGATTTGCTGATGGAATATGCGATAGGAAACATCGCGGTAGCCATTTCCTGGAGCCAGTATTTTGTCAATTTATTGGAAGGTTTACACATTCATGTTCCTGCATTTTTAACTACTGATTATTTAAGCGCTTCGCGAGGGTTCAAAGAAGCAACGGCGCAATTAGCAAAAGGAACTTCGCTTGAAGATCTTTCACAAACTGTAAAATCAGGATATACCGCATGGATCAATGCGCCGCAAATCGGCGGATTCAAATTGATTGCTGATCTGCCTGCCCTGGCTATTGTATTTTTAATCACCTGGCTCGTTTATACCGGAATTAAAGAAACAAGAAAAGCTACCAATATGATGGTCGGTTTAAAGATCGTGATCCTTATTGCAGTAATCGCAATTGGATGCTTTTATGTAGCGCCGGCTAACTGGAGCCCTTTTCTTCCGAATGGTTTTGGAGGAATGATGAAAGGAGTATCTGCTGTATTCTTTGCCTACATTGGGTTTGATGCAATTTCTACCACTGCAGAAGAATGTAAGAATCCACAAAGAGACTTGCCGCGCGGAATGATCTATTCTCTTATAATTTGTACAATACTTTATATTTTGATCGCTTTTGTTTTAACCGGAATGGTTTCTTACAAAGAATTGCAGGTGGGTGACCCGCTCGCTTTTGTTTTTAAACGCGTGGGGCTCGATAAAATAAGTTATATCATTTCTTTTAGCGCTGTGATCGCCACAGCAAGCGTATTGCTTGTTTTTCAAATGGGACAGCCCCGCATATGGATGAGCATGAGCCGCGATGGCCTGCTGCCAAAAGCTTTCAGCCGCATTCATCCAAAATATAAAACACCTTCTTTCGCAACAATTGTTACGGGCTGCGTGGTGGCAATTCCTGCGCTCTTTTTAAATCTGACAGAAGTTACTGACCTAACCAGCATCGGAACTTTATTTGCGTTTGTGCTTGTATGTGGTGGTGTGCTTTTATTGCCCAAAAGAGAAGTGGGAGAAATAAAACCTAAATTTCAAATTCTTTATATCAGTTCACAATTTATTGTGCCCGTTCTTTTCATTGTAGGCGTAATTTTTTTCTGGAAAAATTTTCTTGGCCTTTTTGATTTTACTGAAGGCTGGGAAGTTTTTCGCGATAAACTTCCTTTCTTTTTATTTGTAATTCTTACGGTAGCATTGACGATTACATCATACGTAAAAAAACTTTCTTTAATCCCGGTATTAGGCCTGGCAAGTTGTTTTTATTTAATGACAGAACTTGGCTACACAAATTGGATGCGTTTTTTAATTTGGCTGATAATAGGGCTTATTATTTATTTCTTATACAGCAGGCATCACAGTAAGTTAGGAAAGAACTGAAAATTCAAAGCCCCTAACTCCCGGTTTGGGGCTTTATCTTTGCAAAAAATGAAATACCAGCCAGGAGATAAAGTGTTGCTTTTGCATTCCAATGAAGAGGGCGAAGTAGTAGATATCATCAATGATAAAATGGTATTGATAGATGTAGAAGGCGTGCAGTTTCCGGTGTATATGGATCAGATAGATTTTCCTTATTTCAAAAGGTTTTCAGAGAAAAAAATAGTTCCGCAAAAAAAAGAAAAAGTTTATATTGATAATGTAAAAAAAGAAAAACCTGCTGAAAAAAATAAAGTCAGTTCCGGCATATGGCTTTCTTTTCTACCTCTATTTAATAAAGATGTTTTTGATGATGATATAGTTGAGAAATTTAAAATCTACCTAAACAATCAAACCGAAGAAAACTACAATTTCGCTTACCAGGTAAGGTTTTTGGGAGCACCGGATTTTGAAATCACAAATACTATTTTTCCATTCACTGATTTTTATCTACACAATATTCCTTTTGAAGAAATGAATGATTCGCCAAAGTTTGAATTTGATTTTTCTCTTGTCAATCCCAACAAAAAAAAGGCGCAGCATTTTGAAACTACTTTCAAGATAAAGGCAAAACAATTGTTCAATAAGATCGAAGAGATGAAGTTGAAAAATGAGCCTACATTTTCATTTTTGCTTTTTGAAAAATATCCTGATAAAATTGAAGATATAATACCAGATTATCATAATTCTTTTGGCCGCTTTTATGATGCCTCACGTGTGAAAGAAAAATTAGAGGCTCCGCGTTCAGTTGTTGATTTACATATTGAAAAACTAACTGACAACTGGCAAGGCCTTAGCAATTTTGAGATTCTTACGATACAATTAGGCAATTTTGAAAAATATTATAATCTCGCGATCAGTCACCACCAGCCTAACCTTATCATTATTCATGGTGTTGGTACAGGAAAGCTGCGCAATGAAATTCATGAAATTTTAAAAACAAAAAAAGAGGTGAAAAGCTTTGCCAATCAATATCACGCTAATTTTGGCTATGGCGCTACGGAGATTTTTTTCCAATATTAAGCCCCCTAAATTCCCCAAGAAAGATTTATAAATCCCGTAAATGTTGATAATATCACTTATTCAACCATTTGATGATATAACAATTCACCAATAAAGGAATTAACCAATTAACCATTTACTACCTTTACATGACTGCAAACCGGGTTATCGCTCTTATTCATTTGAGAGAGGAAAGTCCGGACAGTATAGAGCAACACACCGGTTAATAGCCGGTTCTGGCGTTATTGCCGGAAAGAAAGTGCCACAGAAAATTACCGTCCTGAATCTATTTGGGATAAGGGTGAAAACGTGAGGTAAGAGCTCACGATTTTGATAAGTAATTATCAGATTGGGTAAACCTTGTGTACTGCAATGCCACGTATATCAGCGCCTGAAGGCTGCTCGCCTGATGCTGAAGGGTAGGCAGCAAGATTGTTGCAGCAATGCAACAGCGAGATAAATGATAACCATCCATTGTAAAATGGAAACAGAATCCGGCTTACAGGTTTGCAGCAATGAATTAAAAAGGCAGCCATTTTTGGTTGCCTTTTTTTATAATTATTTACCCTAATAAATCAAAAAGTAGCTTTTTCACTTTTCCGAATAATGTTAGTTCAAATTTCAAAGTGGTATTAACTCGATTGCCGATAACCTTTTTTTATCATCAATTATCAGTACTTTTAAATTACAAAAACATTTTATGCAAATAAAAAAACTTCTTTTTATAGCTATCCTTTTTTGCTCCATCAATTGTATTGGGCAAAACAATTTCAAATTTTCTCCTGAAAAACCACAGGCAGGGGATTTGATTACAATTACTTATGTGCCCGGTGGAGATATTGCCAACAACGCATCTTCCCCGGAAGCGGTTGCATATTTTATCGGAACGAAAGATTTGCCCATAGATGAAATCCCACTAAAAAAATCAGGAAATACGTATACCGGGACTGTAAAAACAGACACATCAAATAACTTTGTTTACTTCGCTTTTACTGCTGATAAAAAATTCGATAACAATTATAATAATGGATACTGGATTCAATTGTATGACGGCGATAAACTAAAAAAAGGCGCTAATGCCAGCCTTGCATTTTTTTACGAATATTTTGGAAGAAATACAGGCGTGGATGCTAATAAGGACAAAGCCTTGGCGGCAATGGAAAATGAATTTCAGTTATATCCGGAATCAAGAAAACCTCAACTCATAACTTATGCAAGTTTATATTCCAGTGTACATAAAGATGAAGCGCCTGCTTTTTTGCAAAAGGAAATTGAACAGGAAATCAGATCAGGATTAAAAGATGAAGATGATTATAATACGTTACAATCTCTTTATTCTTTTGCCAAACTTCCGCAGCAATCAAAACTAATTGGTGATATCAAAAAGGAAAAATTTCCGAATGGAAAGTGGACTATAAATGAAAACATCCAAAAGTTTATGATTGAAAAAGATATTGCTAAAAAAGAACAAATGCTGGATGATATTTCAACAAAAATCAAAAACGATTCTGCCTGGAAAAATTTGCAACCTTCGCTTTCTTATTTTCAAAGCACTATTCCATCCGCGTATGTGGCAAAACAAGATTGGGAAGGAATGAAAAATGCCGTAAAAAAATATGATATAAAAGGTGCTGGACTTGCTGCTCTTTATAATAATACCGCATGGGAAATACAGAAAACGGATAAGAACTTAAAAGAAGCTGAAGATATGTCTGAGATAGCAACAAACTGGGCTAAACAAGAATGGAAAAAGCCTACAGAAAAAAAACCTGGTTACCTCACAGTTAAACAATGGAATGAGTCTCGCGCAAACACTTACGCAATGTATGCTGATAGTTACGCAATGATTAATTATAAATTGGGAAATTATAAAAAAGGATTTCCCTATACAAAAGAGGCTGCACTTGAAATCGGCAAAGGCCAGGAGGCTGATGAAAACAATACTTATGCTTTGCTTGCTGAAAAAACACAATCGCCTAAAAAATATGTAAAGCAATTAGAGCAATTTGTAAAAGATGGCAAATCCACTTCTGATATAAAAGAAATACTGAAGCGCGCTTATTTAAAGAATCATGATGAAAAAGGTTTTGAAGATCATATCGCTACTCTGGAAAAAGCAAGTTATTTAAAAATGATGGATGAACTGAAAAAAGGAATGTTGAATGATGCGGCTCCGTCTTTTACGTTGGTTGATTTAAAAGGTGAAAAAGTAAATGTGCAGGATCTGAAAAATAAAGTGGTGATCGTTGATTTCTGGGCTACCTGGTGTGGCCCTTGCAAAGCATCTTTTCCCGGAATGCAAAAAATGGTGGTAAAATATAAAGAAGATCCCGAAGTGAAATTTGTTTTTGTAGATACCTGGGAAACAAATGATAATAAAGAAAAAAATGCGGGAGATTTTATTACTGCTAATAAATATGATTTTCATGTATTGATGGATAATGACAGCAAAGTAGTGGAGCAATTTAAAGTTTCGGGAATTCCAACAAAATTTGTTATTGATAAAAAAGGAAATATTCGCTTTAAAGCTATTGGTTTTGATGGAAGCGATGATAAACTGGTGGGCGAACTTTCTGCGATGATTGATATAGTGAAAACGATGTAATAATTAGCCAATTAGCTGATGTGCTAATTAGCTAATTTACTATCTTCGCAGCCCAAAAACAAGTTCTTAACAAATGCTCAGCAGAAGAAATATCCGGGTAAAAGTGATGCAAACGCTTTACGGCATTGAATCTATGAATAATGAAACCCGTCCTGGTGAACCTTTACAGATGCTCAAAAAAAACCTTGAACAATCTCAGCAATTATTCACTTATCTCATTTATTATATTACAGAAGTTGCCCGCTATTCAGAAAAAAATGCGGTGCAAAAAGCGTCAAAGCATCTTCCTTCAGAAAATGATCTTAATGTAAATACCAAAATAGCGGGAAATGAAATAGTGTGGGCCGTGTTGCAAAATGCGTCTTTTCAAAAATCTGTTGAGCAATGTAAAATTAAATATTTAGTAGATGATGATCTCATCAGAAAATGTTATTTCACTTTGGCCAATTCGCCGGAATATAAAGAATATATTTCTTTGCAATCCCGCGACAAAAGATCTGAAAAAAAAATATTGGAATTTATTTTTTCTGATCTGATGCTTCCCGATGATCATTTTTTAAGCGACACAGAAGAAAAATTTATTCATTGGGATGATGACGCGGAAATGATGATCACATTGATAAGTGGTTTTTTTCAAAAGCCTTCCGCTTTCAATTTTTGTGAAATGGTAAGCAAAGAAAAAATGGATTTTGCTGTTACTCTTTTAGAATCAGTGATTGATAAAAACAAATATTGTCTTGAGCTTATTAAACCAAAATTAAAAAACTGGGATTCAGAAAGAATTGCGTCACTTGACATGATATTGATGAAGATGGGTGTGTGTGAATTATTATATTTTGAAACGATCCCACCGAAAGTTACCATCAACGAATATATTGATCTTGCAAAAGAATACAGCACCGAGCAAAGCGGGCATTTTGTGAATGGAATTCTGGATAATATTCATAAGGAATTATTGGCTCAGAATAAAATTCATAAGAAGAACTTTAAGAACAGCACTTTATAATACCTTTGCAAAAAATTTGAAAATGAAAAGAGGGACGATTGTTTTTTTGATTGTATGTATGTTGGTTTCATGTAACATCCGCAATAACAAACATTCATCTGATGTGCTGGCAAACGGGCATTTTACAGATTCTACAAGCGTTCAGATGATAGATTCTGTTTATAATTTCGGAAAAGTTACAGATGGAGAAAATGTTGTTTATAATTATCGTTTTCGAAATATGGGGAAAAAGCCTCTGATTGTTTCTTCCGCAACTGCAAGCTGCGGTTGCACTGTGCCTGAAAAACCTGAGGAGCCTATAAAGCCAGGCGAAACCGGATTTTTGAAAGTAGTTTTCAATAGTAAAGGAAGAGTGGGCTCTGTGCACAAAGAAGTGACAGTAATTTCCAATGCATATCCGAAGTTTCCGGTTTTGCAATTGCTGGGAGAAGTGGTTTCTGCAGAAAATAATAAATAATAAAAAATAGAATTTCAACTCGCAAAAGACAAAAACAAATAAATATGAATTTAGCAATGGTTTATTTAATGTTAGGGCAGGGCGGCCAGGGTGGTGGCGGATTTCAGTTTGTATTTTTAGGATTGATGATCCTAGTATTCTGGATGTTTATGATAAGGCCTCAGGCAAAAAAAGCAAAACAACAAAAGCTGTTTATGACCAATCTTCAGAAAGGTGATAAGATCGTCACTATTGCAGGAATTCATGGTACTGTAAACAAGATGAATGAGGATAGCACTTTTTTGCTCGAAATAAATCCCGGTTCTTATATCAAAATGGAAAAAAGCGCCGTGAGCATGGAAATGACCGCCAATCTTAATAAAGCGCCGGTGGCTATAAAATAATTTCCGGAAAAGCATGCTGCGAATAGGGCTAACAGGAGGCATCGGTAGTGGCAAAAGCACTGTAGCACACATTTTTGAAGTGTTGGGCATACCTGTTTACTATGCTGATTCTGCAGCAAAAAGATTGATGGTAGAAAATGAAGAACTGAAAAATCTTATCAAAAAAAATTTTGGCGAGCACGCTTTCAAAGATGATAAACTTGATCGTAAATATTTAGCAGACGAAGTTTTTCATAATAGCCAAAAAATAGATTTACTCAATTCTTTGGTTCATCCCGCGACTATAAAAGACGCGGCGCAATGGATGGAAAAACAAAAAGCGCCATATATTATAAAAGAAGCCGCTTTGATTTTCGAGAGCAATTCGCAAAAAGATCTTGATTATGTAATTGGTGTCAAAGCGCCAATGGCACTGCGTTTACAACGAACAATAGAGCGGGATCAACTCACTGCGGAGGAGGTGAACATCCGGATGGATAAGCAAATGGATGAAGAAACTAAACTGCGTTTATGCGACTATGTTATAGTGAACAATGAACAGCAATTATTAATTCCCCAGGTTTTGCAATTACATGAGAGGTTTTTAAAAGGTCAAATAGTTAACTAGTTAATTAGTTAACTATTTCAGATTTCCCAAGCCTTCTTTAATTCTTTTAAAACCTTCTTCAATATTCTCCATATTGTTGGCAAAAGAAATCCTGATATGATCGGGGGCACCAAAAGCATCGCCGGCTACAGTAGAAACGTGTGCTACATTTAAAAGATACATGCAAAGGTCGCTTGCATTATTGATTACATTATCTCCAGCTTTTTTTCCAAAATAATTTTTCACTTCCGGAAAAATATAGAATGCACCATCAGGTTCAATGCATTTTAATTCCGGTAGTTCGTGAATTAATTCTTTTACTCTTTTCCTGCGGCGGCTAAATTCTTTCACCATTTCATAAGTCGGAGCCAGAGATGAATCCAGTGCAGTAATGGCAGCACGCTGGGCTATAGAGTTGGTTCCGCTTGTTATTTGTCCCTGTATCTTTTCGCAAGCTTTGGCGATTTCAAGATTGGAAGCCGTGTAGCCTAATCTCCAGCCTGTCATCGCGAATCCTTTACTTAAGCCGTTTACAATAATTACCCGGTCTTTTATAGATTCAAACTGAGCAATGCTTTGCTGGCCGCCACCTTCTTCATTTGCAAAATTTATGTATTCATAAATCTCATCACTGATTACAAAAACATCGGGGTGTTTTTCGAAAACTTTTGCCAGCGCTTCTAATTCATTTTTAGAATAAACAGACCCGGTAGGATTACAAGGTGAAGAGAAAATAAAAAGCCTGGTCTTTTCAGTGATTGCTGCTTCAAGCTGTGCTGGCGTTAATTTGAAAGCGGTTTCAGAAGTGGTATTTACAAAAACCACTTTTGCCCTTGCCATTCTCGCGATCTCAGAATAAGAAACCCAGTAAGGCGTTGGGATAATTATTTCGTCATCGTCATCAAGAACACTCAGCATAACGTTGGCGATACATTGTTTTGCTCCGGTGCTTACCACTATTTGTTGCGGCGTGTATGCAAGGCCGTTATCCCGTTTCAGTTTTCTGCAAATGGCTTCTCTCAAATCAAGAAAGCCCGCTACAGGCGTGTAATGGCTCCAGTTATCATCGATTGCTTTTATAGCGGCATCTTTTATATGTTCGGGAGTATTAAAATCCGGTTCGCCCAGGCTCAGATCAATAATATCAAATCCTTTTGCTCTTAATTCACGGCCGAGCTTAGCCATTTTTAAAGTTTCCGGTTCGTTAAATCTTGATAGCAGAGAAGATAATTTCATTACATTTATTTTTTTAGGCGGTGCAAAAATAAGCGATTGAAACTTTCCGGAAAAAGAATGATTGTTGATATTTCAGAAATAGAAAAATAAAGAAAACTACATAATGGCTTATCAAAGAAGTGTAGTGAAATGAATGAATATTTCATTTGAATAGTTTTCAAAATCTTGATATATTTAATTTCTTTTAAAAATAAAATTCACTATCATGAACCATTCATTTAAATTAATGATCACTTTTTTTTGCATCCAGCTAATTTTTCCTTTCACAAAAGCAACTGCCCAGTTAACTCTTGAAAAATTAGGATGGCAAATCGGTGTGCAGACTTTTACTTTACGAAATGATAATTTTTTTGATGCAGTTGACAAGATAAAAGGCCTGGGATTAAAATATGTAGAAGCTTATCCGGGACAAAAGATTGGCGGCAATATCGCAGGAAACATGGATTACAAAATGAGTGCAAGTGACAGAAAAAAAATATTGCAATATCTTGATAAAAGAGGTATGAAATTAGTTTCTTTCGGCGTAGTGGTTCCGGAAACTGATGCAGATTGGCGAAAATTATTTGTATTTGCAAAAGAAATGAAATTGACAAATATTGTTTCAGAACCTCATCCAGATCAAATGGAACTTGTGTCCCGACTGTGTGATGAATATAAAATTAATGTAGCTATTCACGATCATCCGAGGCCTTCACATTATTGGACGCCTGATTCTTTATTGGTAGTGTTAAAAGGACGCAACCATCGCATTGGCGCATGTGCGGATATTGGCCATTGGGCTTATTCCGGCCTCGATGTTATGGAATGCTTCAAAAAACTGGAAGGAAGAATTATAGAATTACATTTCAAAGATGTAGGAAATAAAGAACCCGAACCTTCTGAAAAGACTGAAGTGTTGGGCAAAGGAATTATCAATATAAAAGCCGTGATAGCAGAACTTTACCACCAGCACTTTAAGGGGTTGATAGCGATTGAGCATGAAGACAATCCTGAAAATAATATTCCACAATTAAAAGAGGATATAAAATATATAAGAGATGCAGTTTCTAAATTAAAAAAATAAACTGGTTTCAATCTTTGACGAATGAGTTTCGTTTGAGAACGGTGAGCAGTAATGCCTTTGCTCAAATTTTTAATAAAAGCCCCGCCTTAATGCGGGGATTTTTTTTAACCAACTATACCACTTTTATTTTATTCAATTTTATCTTATAAAATCGACTCAGTCTTTTTTTAGCAAGTATGCTTTTCAGAGTTATGCCCGCATTTGCAGATATTACCATGGTCCTGATCGTAGCCAGTGCAATTACATTCAGAACAACATTTTTCCATTATTATAGATTCATCTTTAGATGTCATGTCTATTAATGTGATTGTTTCTTCAGAAGATTCCTTTTCGTTTTGCATAAAAATAATTTTATTGGTTATTGAAAAACTTACGAATGATTTTTAAAATTATCAGTGATTATTGTTTTTGATAAACATATACAATCTCTCCAAAACCTGCATTAACTCCCGAAGTTATCGGTGGATAATCAGCGGTGAGCGTTGAATTGTTATTAGATAAAGAAAGTGTGCAAGGCCTGGTGCTTGATTGGGCATTATTAACCCCATAAGTGTATTTACCCATCGCAGTGTAGCTGCCGGCACTTGAAGCTGCGATATTAAAATATAGTTGGTCGCCCGTTGAGAAATTGAATGGCTGGCTGCCAAGTTGTGTTATTAGACCGGTAGTGGCATTTGAACTAACTGTCCAAGTACATACATTCCCACTTACGCCTCCCCAATTGGTGGTCGTCCAGGTTCCATTTAGTGTTCCCGGGTTCTGTGTCTTAGTATCACTTTTTTTACAGGAAATAAAAGTTACCAATAGAATAGCAGGAAGAATTGCTTTGAAAAGAATTTGTGTTTTCATAATTTTTTGCGTTTATGTTAATAATTTTATCATGCAAAGTTTTGTTATTCATCTCTCTCAAACAATTCTCAATCTGTAGTAGAGAATAGGATTTCTTTCTGTTGGCCTTCCTGAACTCATATATTCTTTTCCTCCAGAATGTCAATTTTCTATATTCTGGTTTATCTGGCTTCAATCTTTCAGATTCACTTTATTCATACAATAGATTTATGGTGAATGATAAAAAAAATACCTCCGTTTTTGCGGAGGTATTCAGATGATTAATCATAATTAGCTGATAAGTATTATTTGATAATCTGCTTCGAGAAATTCTGATCACCAACCAGCAGTTTTATTATATACATTCCGGAAGCAACATTGCCAAGGTGCAACGGAATACTATAAGTGCCCTCGGAAATATTTCCTTTATTGATGGTTTGAATAATTTTACCATCAGTAGAAATAATCTGGATGGCGACATTCGCTTTTTGGCTGAGTTGCAATTGAAGCCAGCTATTGCTTGTCAAAGGATTTCCAAAAACAGTCCAGTTGAACTTCCTGAAATCAAGACGAATGGTTGAAGAATAATCAAAGTTACCATCAAGATCAATTTGTTTCAACCGGTAATAATTGGAGCCGCTCAATACTTTATTATCTATATAATTGTAATTATTTACTATTGAAGAATTTCCATTTCCGGCAACAAAGCCTATATCAGTAAATTCCTGGCCGTTCATACTTTTCTGAACCTCGAATCCTTTGTTGTTAATTTCTGTTGCCGTGCTCCAGTTAAGTAATGCCTGGTTATCTTGCAGTTTACCATCAAAATTTGTGAAAGTAACCGGAAGGGCTGACATTGTTTTAAAATTGGCAGTGTCTGAAAATTGGCTCACCAATCCATCGGTGTTATCTAACGAAGCTACCTGAAAAGTATACATTGTATTTGGCATAAGGCCGGTTAAAATGTAGCTTCCTGAAGGGTTGTTCGATGTGTTGATAGTCATCCATGTTGAAGTACCTGTGATCTTATACTGAATCCGGTAATTTGGCACGCAGCTAAATGGTGACCAATGGATAGTAGCGCTATCCGTACTAATATTGGTAGCGGATAATCCAGAAGGATATGGCGGTAAAAACTGTGATGAGTTGCTCTTGCTATAAGCGCTGTCTGTTGCGCCATCGCCATAAACGGTTGCATAATAATTACCATCATTCAAGCCCATGAAGCTTGCCGTATTTGAAGTGGTTATTATACTATCAAACAAAGTTCCATCGCGGTAAAGCCTTACCGTGTAAGGAGAATGACTGCCGCTCAAGTTATACGTCAAACTATCACTGCCGCAGGTATTGTGTAAAGCAAGTTTCGCTAAACTTATCTGCGCATTGTTTACCTGGGTAAACGAATCGGTGATAGCGTAAGACTCAAACTGTGTGTTATAATAAGGCACAACTCTTATCCAATAATATCCCTGCGCAAGGCCCGTTAAATTTACGGTAGTAGATGGATTTGCAGTTGTAATATTTGAAATTGGCCCCGCCGTAGTATCCGCATATACCTGGAAGGTAACATTGTTAATACCTCCACTACTAATATTGGGCTCCAGATTATAATAAATATTTAGATTTCCATCGTTGCCGGTGTAATTAATTTTCCACCAGTCTGTGCTGTCCCGCTGCAGGTTATAATAAAAATTGATGTGGCCGGGCGTAGTTCTGTTTGCTAATAATGTCTTAGCCAGATAAGGCGCGCCATTTGGCTCAGCGGCGGTATCAGCAGCATAACGGTAAGTAAACAAACTATCGGTTAAAGTATAAGGCTCAAAATTAGTATTATAATAGCTGTTTATTTGCACATAATAAGTACCGGCAGCTAAACCATCCGTATTTAAATAGGATGTGCCGTTAGTGTTAATATTACCTAATACTGTTGTGCCATTGTTATCAAGTAAGTAAGCAGATATACCATTAACATTATTGGTTGTGAGTTTCAATTGAAGCAATCCATCTGCACTGGTAGTAATCTTATAATAGTCAAGTGTGTCACGATGATTATTATAATAATAACCAATGTGACCGGTAGTGGTTGAATTTAATGGAAGCGTTAGCGCTGTTGCTTTTGAACTGTCTGGCTCTTTATCGTTTGCCTGCGCAGGTGTAAACAAACTATCCGTTAAAGTATAAGGTTCAAAATTAGTATTATAATAGCTGTTTACCTGCACATAATAAGTACCGGCAGCCAAACCATCCGTATTTAAATAGGATGTGCCGTTAGTGCTAATATTACCTAATACTGTTGTGCCATTGCTATCAAATAAGTAAGCGGATATACCATTAACATTATTGGTTGTGAGCTTCAATTGAAGCAATCCATCTGCATTGGTAGTGATCTTATAATAGTCAAGTGTGTCACGATGATTATTATAATAATAACCAATGTGCCCCGTAGTGGTGGAGTTTAGTGGAAGCGTTAGCGCTGTTGCTTTTGAGCTGTCTGGCTCCGCATCGTTTGCCTGCGCAGGTGTAAACAAACTATCCGTTAAAGTATAAGGTTCAAAATTAGTATTATAATAGCTGTTTACTTGCACATAATAAGTACCGGCAGCTAAACCATCCGTATTTAAATAGGATGTGCTGTTAGTGCTAATATTACCTAATACTGTTGTGCCATTGTTATCAAGTAAGTAAGCAGATATACCATTAACATTATTGGTTGTGAGTTTCAATTGAAGCAATCCATCTGCACTGGTAGTAATCTTATAATAGTCAAGTGTGTCACGATGATTATTATAATAATAACCAATGTGACCGGTAGTGGTTGAATTTAATGGAAGCGTTAGCGCTGTTGCTTTTGAACTGTCTGGCTCTTTATCGTTTGCCTGCGCAGGTGTAAACAAACTATCCGTTAAAGTATAAGGTTCAAAATTAGTATTATAATAGCTGTTTACCTGCACATAATAAGTACCGGCAGCCAAACCATCCGTATTTAAATAGGATGTGCCGTTAGTGCTAATATTACCTAATACTGTTGTGCCATTGCTATCAAATAAGTAAGCGGATATACCATTAACATTATTGGTTGTGAGCTTCAATTGAAGCAATCCATCGCCGTTGGTAGTAATCTTATAATAGTCAAGTGTGTCACGATGATTATTATAATAATAACCAATGTGCCCCGTAGTGGTGGAGTTTAGTGGAAGCGTTACTGCTGTTGCTTTTGAACTGTCTGGCTCCGCATCGTTTGCTACTGGTGCAGGTATCAATGTGTCGGCAATCGTATAAGTAGGTGTTTGCCCTGAATAATAAGCATTAATTTGAATGTAATAAGTGCCGGCGGCTAAACCATCCGTATTTATATTTACCGTACCCGCAGTTGTATTGCTTGCCAATATAGTGGTACCGTTATTATCAAACAAATAAGCGGATACATTTATCGCATTCGTGGAAGTTAAAGTAAGGTTTAACTGTCCATCTGCCGTAGTGGTTACTTTCCAGTAATCCAAATCTCCTCCGGGATTTATGGCACCAGTGCCAATGTTGTTTATCGGAAGCGTATTAGCCTGTGCCGGAGTATTATTAGGTTCCACTTCTGTAACCTGTGCGTGCAACATATTTGCAGATAAAAAAAACACCAGCACGGCAAGAAACATTTTAGGTAAAAATTGTTTTTGCCTTAAACCATGCAATAACAGGGAAAGAAAGATAAATGCGGGAGCCTTTTTTTTGTAAAGAATTTTCATAGTGTAATTTTTATTTGATTGGTTTATAAATAATTCCGGTTTTACCAAGCTGGATTGATAGTATTTCTATTCCGCGAAAAAATAAGCAATGAGTTTTATATAGATATTAAAAATTGATTAAGACTGTAAAGCTTAAATATTGCATCGGCTCAAAAAATACTTAATTTGTAGTATGCCAGACTTTTAAATAAATTAAGTTCTGAAAACTTTTAGTTCTCCCCTATTATCTATTCAAGAATACCAGATTTCTATTTTTTGGCTTATAGCGTCATCGAATTTCTCATTTGAAGAATATCAGTTTTCTACTTTTTAGCTTATATAGTTTTAGATCAATAATTCATTACCCACTCTTACAAACAATCTTGTTTAATTATTTTATTTGGATAAACTAGCCTATCAGTCACCAGTCATAACAGGGATTTCATGTTTGTAAAACTATTCAGCCCAATATCATTTGTAAAATTTCGTTTTCATTATCCCCAAAACAATACTTAATTTGTAGTAGTTATTTTATTTATGAAGAGTTTAAAAACTAGTTGCTTCTTAGTTGTATTTGCAGCATTGCATCTTCTTTTATTCAGCCAGCCCATTATCA
Organism: Bacteroidota bacterium; assembly: GCA_030853195.1. Taxonomy (GTDB): domain Bacteria; phylum Bacteroidota; class Bacteroidia; order Chitinophagales; family Chitinophagaceae; genus Ginsengibacter. The sequence goes on from JALYVO010000016.1 coordinate 66,685, forward strand.
AAAAGAATTTGAAAAGCCTGCCGGTTAAAACAATAAATTATGAGCAGGGGCTTGTAAATAACTCTACATCTGATATTATTACAGACGAATTGGGTTTCACGTGGGTGTCCACAAAAACCGGTATGCAGCGATATAATGGCTACATTTTAGAAACCATCAACCCTGTTATCAAAAAGGAAATTATCAACATCACTTCGCCGGTGCATTTTTTTAATTTACAAAATGGCACCATGTGGATCAGTTATAAAGATGGCATTTTGGAATACAACCCTCATAATAATTCATTCAAAAAAATTGTTTCATTACCAAATTCTTCCAATCAAAGTTTTTCATTGATACCTGTAAAAGAAACCAATGAAGGAATATGGTGCTTGCAACGAAATAAAGGCCTGGTTATTTATTCTCCTTCGGGAATAAATATAAAAACAATTTCAACAACTGATAATTCTTTTGTAGAGAATGTCTTCAGCTGGCAGGATATTATTAATAATACCACTTTCGCTACAAATCAAAACTCGGTTTTTATCTATAACGGCAAAGATTATATTCAGCAGGTTGATTTCAAAACACACCTGGTAAATTACATTAACGCATCAGACATTTACTCTTTTGCCTGCAACGAAAGCCATCTTTTTATTATTTCACCTAATGAATTATCCATCATCAATATCAAGGATGTCAAAATGAAGAGAAGTATTTCATTGGAGAAAACGATCAGTGGAAAAATAACAACTTCCTTTGTTTTTTTTCCTGATAAAAATCAATTGCTTGTTGGATTGAACAATCACTTATTAAGTTTTGATACTGAGGGCAATTATCAAAAAGAATCTACCAACCTAAATGGAAAACCTTTGTTGGCGCAAGGTTTTATAAGATCTATTTACACTGACAGATTCAACAGGATATGGCTTTCAACAAATGATGACATTAAACGTTTACAGGATGTTGATATCCCATTCGCTCATTTTGTTTATCAAAACAGTGAAAATAATTTTATAAGATGTATGTATTTTGATGAACAAAAACATCTTTTACTGGCAGGGTGTTTTAACGGGGGAATCCAGCTTTATGATACTTCAGGAAATGCTTTATGGGAAAAAGCAATTATCTCAGAAAATGTGAAAGATATTATTGCGATTGAAAAATTATCTGGCGATAATTACCTGATCGAAACATTTGGCAGAGGTTGGTATATTTTGAATCTTTTATCAAAAAAAATTAAACCCTTATTCCAGAATAAATCATTGGAGGATGTTATACATTCTCATGCTATGAACTTCGGCAATAACCTTCAAAGAATTAACGATAGTACCCTTTTTATTGCAACAGCACTCAATATTTTTGATTGCAATTTTAAAAATGAAGTATTAAAATCTGCAAAGCCATTACTGCCTTTCAAGGATATTGCCGCCGGGCAAATTTATTGTTTCATTTACTCTTCCAATAAAACCCTGTGGGTAGGAACCGGCACAGGAGCGATCTACAAATTGGAACAAAATAAATCTTTGCAAACTTTTCAGCTTCCTGAGAATTATTCGGTGCGAAGCTTTACGGAAGATGAATTGAAACATATATGGGTGGGCACTGATAAAGGTTTGTATGTATATTCAAGTACTGGTGAATTGCTTAAAAAAATAACCAACCAATCCGGTTTACTGAATGATTGTATTTATGCAATGCTGCCGGTTGAAAATAAACAAGATGTTTTTGCAAGCAGCAACCTTGGTTTATCCTTCGTTCCCCTTGATGGCACCATAATTAACTACACCAAAGAGTCTGGCTTGCAGGAAAATGAATTCAATACCGGATCAGCTATCAAAACAGCCAATGGAAAATATTATTTTGGTGGCATCAATGGTATTACTGCATTTTATCCGGAAGCCTTATCTGATTTGAAAGACCATCCTGAAATAAATATTACACGTTTGGTAGTAAATGATTCCCTGTATAACTTTTCGCCACATGCATGGCGAAATGATTCTATCATTTTAAATTATGATCAAAACCACCTCCAGATTGATATTGCTGCAATGGGCCTTTTGAATCCTAATGAATATGTTTATCATTACCGCATTAAAGGATTTGAACAAAATTTTCAAACAACCAATCAACCTACCGGTATTAAATATGTTTTGCTGCCGGGCACATATTCACTTGAGATCAGTTGCGCACCTATTTTTTCTTCACACAGCATTTTCAAAAAATCTTTTTCTATTATCATTTCTCCGCCGTGGTGGCAAACATGGTGGTTTACAATTTTAGTGATAGTTTTTTTTATTGCAGTCATTGCGTTTGTTGTCCGTCAGTATTTACATCGTCGTTATGAAAAGAAATTAACGGCATTGCAATTACAACACGAGATTCAGCAAGAGCGGGAAAGAATCAGCCGCGACCTGCACGACAATCTTGGCGCATACGCGGCGGCGATTGCATCCAACGTAGCCGGCATAAGAAGTTCGGGCGATGGAAATAATCCAATCATTTTAACTCAATTAAAAAATAATTCGCAATCTATCATCAACCAGTTAAATGATACCATCTGGGCCTTGAATAAAGAAGCTATTTCTTTAACAGCAGTAAGTGACCGCCTTAAAATTTTTCTGCAAAAAATCCAACCGAATCATCCTTGTATAAACATTAGTATTGAAGAAAAAATTGTAAACGATCAGGAAATATCGCCTGCAAGCGCTTTGCATTTATTCAGGATTATGCAGGAAGGTGTCAACAATGCTTTGAAACATAGTGAAGGAAACTGCATAAAAATTTTAATCGAATCTGGCGAAGATTGGAAAATTAGTATAATGGATAATGGAAAAGGAATGAAGAACCAAACGACAAAGACAGATGGAGGAAATGGCTTAAAAAATATTAAAACCCGCGCCAAACAATCAGGATGGCAGATTGGCTGGCAACAAAATATTCCCTGCGGAACTTCAGTGATCATTTCATCTACTACAAATTGATTATTGTTGGGCTGATAAAAAAAACGAACTTTTATATTTTTAAATTATGAAGTTTACAGTAGCCCTTGCAGAAGACAATGCAATCAACAGAAACACATTTCTTCAAAAAATAAATCAATTAACGGATTACCAGGTCTTGTTTACCGCCGCGAGTGGTTATGCATGCCTGGAGCAACTTAAAGGATTGCCCGATTCAAAACTGCCACAGGTTATCTTCATGGATATTGAAATGCCGGGGATGTCGGGAATTGAAACTATTGCAATAGCGAAATCTACTTATCCGCAGATCCATTTTATCGTACTTACCGTTTTTGATGATGATGATAAAATCTTTGATGCCATAAAAGCCGGCGCTTCCGGGTATTTGCTCAAACACGAGCCGTCAGGAGTTTTGAATGAGGCGGTAATAGATGTAGTGCAAAATGGCGGCGGCCCAATGAGCCCTGCCATTGCACGCAAAGCTTTGTTTCTATTGAGCCATTCCCCAAAAAAAGAAAAAGAAATACAAGCGGATTCTATTCCATCAATTATTACTGAAAGGGAAAAAGAAATTTTGCAATACACCGTTAATGGCTGGGACGCTAAAAGAATCGCGGCAACTTTAGATATTAGTACACTTACCGTGAGAAAGCACATTGCCAATGTTTATCAAAAATTACAGATCCAAAGCAAAGCGCAGATTATTCAGATGGCACATAAAAACAAATGGTTCAAAAATTCTGATATTCATTGATGCTTAATTATTCAGCTTTTTTGAATCGATTAGAAAATAATGAATTACTACTTTTTGGCTTACATGGCTCCCGGACTGAAAGCTAAAGTTTGTAAACTTTTTTAAAATTTAAAAAACGCCACTCGGCAGTCTGCACGCATCATCCACGCTTATTTCTTTGATAATTTTAGCAGCTGTGTTTCCCGGAATTATTCAATTGCATTCAGAACAACATTTTTCCATTTCGATATGTTTGTTTCTTTGATAAAATCTATTGAGCATCGTTTTTTTCAGATGCTCATTTTGCTATGCTTGATAATTAAAAATATCGTTTTTCTACTTTTATGTTTGTGTAGCTTTAGAATTTATTTCAATATGATACATCTTAATTTTTTAATCTTATAAAATCTTCTTTAAGTACATTTAAAGATTAAAACTTTTTAAATGAAAAAATATCTTTCACTGACAATTTCTCTTTTGTGCTTTTTATCTTCATTTTCTCAAAATGCCGACAGCACATGGTTTTTAAATAATTATACCAAGCTTGAACAATATATTCCTATGCGCGATGGAATAAAACTGTTCACTTCTTTCTACATCCCGAAAGACGAAAATTCGAAACATCCTTTTTTGATGACACGCACTCCCTATTCGTGCGCGCCTTACGGAGCCGACAAATTTTTACCTCTTTGGCGCTCTTACGTAATGAAATACGCAAAGGAAAATTTCATTCTTGTAAGGCAGGATGTTCGTGGAAGATTTATGAGCGAAGGAAAATTTGAGGATGTAAGGCCTTTTAATAAAAATAAAAAAGGTAAACAAATAGATGAGGCGAGCGATACGTATGATGCTATAGACTGGATGGTAAAAAATATTAAAAACAACAACGGAAAAGTCGGTGTTTTTGGCACTTCTTATCCGGGATTTTATTCTACAGAAGCCGCTCTAAGCGGGCATCCTGCATTGGTTGCAGTTAGTCCGCAGGCGCCGGTTACAGATTGGTTTATGGGCGACGACTTTCATCATAAGGGAGCATTTTTTGTGATGGACGGATTTTCTTTTTATCCTTTTTTTGGCACTCCGCATCCAAAGCCTTCTACGACATATACCGCAGGGTTTTCTTTTAAATCGGATGATAACTATGATGCCTACCTGAAAACCGGCGCTTTGAAAAACTTTGCAAAATCAATGGGTGATAGTATTCCGTTTTGGAATGAGCTTTATCAGCATCCCAATTATGATGCATGGTGGCAGGCACGAAATGCCCGCGTTGGATTGTACAATGTAAAACCCGCTATGCTTTGGGTAGGCGGATTATTTGATGCCGAAGATTGTTTCGGTGCATTAAATTCTTACAAAGCTTGTGAAAAGCAAAGCCCGCAAACAAACAGCAAGTTAGTTATGGGGCCATGGTATCATGGCCAGTGGAGCCGCGAAGGGAATTTTATGGGCAACGTAAGATTTGCAAGTAATACTTCTGCTTATTTCCAGGATAGTATTGAAATACCTTTCTTCAATCATTATTTATTAGGGAAAGAGAATCCTGATTTAGCTGAAGCAACTATCTTCTTTACCGGAGAAAATAATTGGAAGAAGCTGGCAACGTGGCCACCAAAAAATATTGAAAACGAAAACCTTTATCTCGCTGAAGGCGGTAAATTATCCCTAGATAACAAACCGGATGTAACAGTAACGGATAAACGAAATTCAAATAGTCAATTTGATGAGTACACAAGCGATCCATCTCATCCGGTTCCTTATACACAGGACGTACATGAAAGAAGAACGCGGGAATATATGGATGATGACCAGCGTTTTGCTTCGCGCAGGCCAGATGTATTAACTTATGAAACGGAAATTTTAAATAGCAACGTAACACTTGCGGGGCCTGTCATCGCGGATTTAATGACTTCTATCTCAACAACAGACGCAGATTTTGTGGTAAAATTAATTGACGTTTTCCCTGATGATTTCACTTATAATAAAGAAGAAAAGGGAAATGATAAAGGTTATCCAATGGGCGGATACCAAATGCTCGTTCGGGCAGAAATCATGCGTGGAAAGTTTCGAAATAGTTTTGAAAAACCTGAGCCTTTTTTTCCCGGAAAAATAACCGAAGTTAAATGGGAACTTCCTGATGTGGCGCATACTTTTTTACCAGGCCATCGCATTATGATACAAATTCAAAGTAGCTGGTTTCCTTTGGCAGACCGCAATCCACAAAAGTTTATGGACATATATAAAGCCGACGACAGTGATTTTCAAAAATCAAATATTCGTATATATCATGATGCAACGCATGAATCAAAAATTATATTACCGGTTGTGAAGTAATTTTGTAAATTGGTAAAAACATATTTATGGAAGTCATTTTATTAGAGCCTAAAAATAAAGAAGAACTTAATGCAGTTAAGAAAACCATCAAACGAATGGGTATTCAATCATTTATCGTAAGTGACGAAAATGTAAAGTATTTAACCAGCTTAAAAAAGAAAAATGAAGGTGAAAAGGGAAAATTTATAGATACTGATCTTGAAAGAATAAATAATAAAGAGGAACGTATTCAATCGGCACGTTATAAATTGGCTACTTTACCAAAACGCAATCCTAAAATCAAAGCCAATATGCAATTGATTAATGAAAGCTTACAAGATATAAGAAAACCTAAGAATGCCAGGAAAAAAATATAAGATTATTCTGGATACAAATTGGTGGATAAGTCTTATAATCATGAATTTTCAAAACAAATTGTTTTCAGTTCTTACTGATCCCAATCTACATTTTATTTCATGTGACGAACTTGAGTCAGAAATACAAAAAGTATTAAATGAAGAAAAAATTCTAAAATATGTTGATACTAAAATGAAAAAAGAATTTTGGTATTATTATTTTGAAAGTGTGGAATACCATAAAATAAAATCTTCTGTAAAACTTTCCAGAGATAAAAAAGATAATTACCTTTTGTCTCTTGCAAAAGATTCTAAGGTCGATTTTTTAATAACCGGTGATAAAGACCTTCTTGTTTTAAAAAAGTTTGAAAATACTTCCATCATTACTTTAAGTGAGTTTCTGCCCTATCTAAATAAAAAATAACTATGAAATATATTTTACAATTTATTTGCTTCTTTATCTACACTTCTTCTTTTAGCCAATCTACCAATTCAGAAGAAAATTTTGTAAAAGAAAATTTTACAAAAATTGATACAACCATCACGATGCGCGATGGCATAAAGCTTTACACAATTATCTACGTTCCGAAAGACCAATCGGAAAAACATCCATTCCTGATGGAGCGGACGCCTTATTCTGTAGCGCCTTATGGCAAAAATAATTATGCTGGAAAACTGGGACCCAATAAAGAACTAATAAAAGAAAACTACATTTTCGTTTACCAGGATGTGCGTGGCCGTTACATGAGTGAAGGCGTCAATCTTGAAGTAACGCCTTTCATTCCAAATAAAAAGAGCAAACATGAGGTGGATGAAAGCAGTGACACTTACGACACTGTGGATTGGTTATTAAAAAATATTCAGAACAATAATGGGCGCTTAGGATTGTATGGAATTTCTTATCCTGGTTTTTATGCAACTGCAAGTTTGCCTGATGCACATCCGGCAATAAAAGCAGTAAGCCCGCAGGCTCCGGTTACTGATGAATTTATTGGCGACGATGCCAATCATAACGGCGCATTTTTCCTGCTCGACAATTTTGATTTCATGAATTATTTTGGAAAGGAAAGAAACGGTCCTGTTAAAGATTATGGCTCCTCAATGTTCAACGCAAATATTCGTGACGTGTATAGCTTTTTTCTTAGACTCGGGCCAATAAAAAACACACAATCTCCTGAATATTTTAATCACAGAAGTTATATCTGGAATGAATATCTCGCACATGACACTTATGATAATTATTGGAAAAGCAGGAACATCAGGCAGTATTTGAAAAATATTAAAATCCCTGTAATGGTTGTTGGTGGCTGGTTTGACGCCGAAGATCTTTTTGGATCATTACACACTTATGAAGCAATAGAAAAACAAAATCCTGCAAATAAAAGTTACCTCGTGATGGGGCCATGGACACACGGCGCATGGGCAAGAAGTGATTGGAACAAATTTGGAACTTATGATTTTGGAACCAATACCAGCAAGTATTTCCAGGATAGTTTGCAGACAAAATTTTTTAATTATTTTTTAATGGATAAAGGAGATTTTAATAACTCCAAAGCAACTGTATTTGAAACAGGAACCAATGAATGGAAGAATTTTGATTCATGGCCTCCAAAAAATATAACGCCTGTTTCGCTTTATCTCAAAGAAAATCAAACACTTTCTTACGAAGCAAAGCGCACTCCTTCTAAAAAGAATTTTGATTACGATGAATACATCAGTGATCCGGCAAAACCTGTTCCGTATACAAATGGAATTTTTGCCAGAAGAAACAATGAATACATGGTGGAAGACCAGCGTTTCGCATCAATCCGGCCTGATGTGCTGACTTTTGAAACAACCGTTCTCGATGATGATCTTACTATCACAGGTAAAATTCTTGCTGATCTTTTTGTGAGTGTATCTACTACTGATGCGGACTTCATTGTAAAGTTAATTGACGTGCTGCCTGAAAGTGAAATCACTGCGGCAAGCTTGCCAAAAGGCACTACCATGGCAGGTTTTCAGAGGCTTGTGCGCGCAGAAGTAATGCGTGGAAAGTTTAGGAACAATTATGAAAAACCTGAGCCTTTTGTGCCGGGAAAAATAAGTGAAGTAAAAATTAACCTCAATGATGTTGACCATACTTTTAAAAAAGGACATAAAATAATGGTGCAGGTCCAGAGCAGTTGGTTTCCTTTGGTTGATAGAAATCCACAGAAATTTTTGAGAATTCCGAGCGCCAATGAGGATGATTTTCAAAAAGCAACAATCCGCATTTATCACGATGCAATGCATGTTTCTAAAATAGTGATTCCTGTTTTTAAATAAAAAAATTGGAAATTCTACTTTTTGGATTATAACAACTCTTATTTGTTGCACCGAAAAATTCATGAAGCATTTTTTAAAATCAAAAAAAGATTATCTTGAAAAACTAAAGAATTTCTTTTGTTTAATCAAACCAATTCGTTTCACATCACAAGAATATTAAATGAAAAAAACGTTACTGATCATTGCTTTATTTATTGGAGCAACTACTTTTGGGCAAACAGAAACTGCCTTAACTATTGTTCCCAAACCTGTAGAATTGACAATGCATACAGGAAATTTTACAATTAATAATTCCACGATTATTATCGCTGCTGAAAATGCAAAGCATGAAGCGGAGATGCTCAATCTTTATTTAAAAAAATTATATGGTTTTTCACTTCCGGTAAAAAATACCTTGCAAAATGTAAAATCACAGAATGCGATTGTATTTGACCTTTTGAAAGATTCTAAGAGAAAGGATGCTTATACTCTTGAGGTAGGTTCTAATAAAATAATGATCATCAGTGCAGGAAACGAAGGATTATTTTATGGCATACAAACACTGTTACAATTATTACCAGATCAAGTTTCGGAAAAATCAAATCACACGTATCAAATACCACAGCTTTCTATAAAAGATTATCCCCGCTTCCAATATCGTGGAATGCACCTCGATGTGGGAAGGCATTTTTTCGGAGTTGATTTCGTTAAAAAATATATTGATTATCTCGCTTATCAAAAGTTCAACACTTTTCATTGGCATTTAACAGAAGATCAGGGCTGGAGAATTGAAATTAAAAGATATCCAAGGCTTACTTCTATTGGTGCATTCAGGAACGGAACAATTATCGGGCATTATCCGGGAACAGGAAATGATAATACCCGCGAAGGCGGTTTCTATACACAGGCTCAAATAAAAGAAATTGTAAAATATGCGCAAGACTGCTTCATCACTGTTATTCCTGAAATTGAAATGCCGGGGCATGCTTCAGCGGCGATTGCGGCATATCCTGAATTAAGTTGTTTTCCAAATGAGTCAACTAAAATTTCAACAACAACACCATGGGCCGGAAGCCGAGATGGTAAACAGGTTCAGCAAACGTGGGGTGTGTTCCCAGATGTATTTAATCCTTCTGATTATACTTTTAAATTTCTTGAAAATGTATTAGATGAAGTGATGCAATTATTTCCTTCAAAATATATTCACATTGGCGGTGATGAATGCCCTAAGGAAAACTGGAAGCGCTCCGCTTTTTGCCAAAAATTAATTAAGGATAAGAATTTGAAAGATGAAGAGGGATTGCAGAGTTATTTTATTCAGCGCATAGAAAAATATCTAAACAGCAAAGGAAAAAGAATAATCGGGTGGGATGAAATACTTGAAGGCGGAATTGCTCCGAACGCTACGATAATGAGTTGGCGCGGTGAGGAGGGCGGAATTACTGCAGCGAAAGATAAACATGATGTAATAATGACACCGGGATCTTATGTTTATTTTGATCATGCTCAAAATAAACCTGAAGACAGCGTTACTATTGGGGGATACCTTCCATTGGAAACTGTTTATAATTATGAACCGGTGCCAAAAGAATTAAGTGCTGATCAGGCAAAATATGTTTTGGGCGCACAGGCAAATGTTTGGACAGAATATATAAGCAATACAAAAAAGGTAGAATATATGATCTTTCCACGCATGAGTGCGCTGAGCGAAGTACTCTGGTCGCCGAAAGAAAAAAAGAACTGGAATAATTTTTCAGCAGAACTAACGGATATGTATAAACGCTATGAGCTTTGGGGAGCAAATTATTCTAAAACCAATTTAGCGCAGGTAGAGAAAAAATAGTTATCAAATATTTTCAGAATAATAAATATCAAATGGAGTTTATTAAAAAAAATCAAAAAACTACTTTCATATTTATGTCGTTCTTTGTTCAATTTAGGGTTTAGAAACATAATTTTTCTTAACCTTGTCAATAACATCCAGTAAACCGTTTTTATAAGAATCGTAGGCGAGCTCCCAAAACATAATACCACCGAGGCCTTTATCCAGCGCGTATTTGGTTTTCAAAGCGATGGATCTTTTATCATCGTAAGTGACAAAAAGTTTTTTAACGGGATTGTACACATATGGCGCATTCGCTGTGCTATCCCAATGAGAAATAAATCCACTATCGGCAGACATTCCTGTATCAAAATTTCGAAAAGTAATGTTCGTTCTGTACTTGCCACGCTGGTAAATCCCATAACCCGTATCGGCCACATTTTCCCATTCCTTGCCGTAAAAAGCAGCTCCAATCACAATCTTATTTTTGGGTACTCCTAAATTTATAAGTTGATTTACTGCTGCATTTGTTGAGCCGGATTGACGGCCTGTACTGAATAAAGCAGTATGATTGCCGGTGGTGGTATCATATCCGCTAACTAAATCATAGGTCATTAAGTTTATGAAACTCACATCATCAATCACTTTTTTCCATTCAACCGATTCATCAATGTATTGTTTAAAGCCACCAGCGGCGAAAGTGATTTCATAGTTTTTCCCCATTTTTTTTCTTAATTGTATTATTAAGGCCGTAAAATTTTCTTTATCTGCAGGCTGATATTTATGGCCCGGAAATCCACTGATGGCGGGATATTCCCAATCAAGATCAATCCCATCTGTGCCGAAAAACCTACTGATTCTTTTTACTGATCTTACAAAAATCCTCCGATCTTTTTTTGAAGAAAATATCTCAGAACAAGTGGCACAACCACTCCAGCCGCCCAGTGAAATAAGCACTTTAAGATTAGGATTCGTGTTTTTTAAACTCACCAGCTTTTGAATCGTTGCTGTATCTCTTGCATTGTTAATGTGGAGTTGATTTTCTTTCAAATGAGAGAAACTAAAAATTATATGGGTTAATTTTTCGATTGAAAAACTGTCCAATTCTTCGGCTCTGCCCGAATAATAAGCAACAACTGCAAATTGATTTGATTGGCAAAAGGCAACTTTGAAATTAATTAGCAAAAGGTACATCAGAAGCAAAAATCTTAGTTTGGGCATTATTAATAGATTGGTTAATTGGTTTATTGGTTTATTGGTTAATTAGTTTATTAGTTCATTGAATAGATATAACAAAGTTGGTGAAAAAACGATAACAAACGCAATTACCTTCATCACAATATTTTCAATATTTTTGCCGCTTCCTAAAAAACTTAAAAATAATTTTGAGACAACAGCCGCGTAAGCCAAAAAATAAAGATCTTAATTCTTAATTCATAATTCCAATTTTCATGTCTACAACCATTGACCTTACTGATTCTCTTGAGAAAATTCCTGTACAAATTTTTGCCACGCCGAAGCAAGGTTCCCGATATGTAGCCGAGGCCATCGCCGTTCTGATCAAAGAAAAAAATGCCAAGGGCGAAAAAGCTGTAATTGGCCTTGCTACAGGATCTACTCCCAAATCTCTTTATGAAGAATTGGTAAGAATGCACAATGACGAAGGATTGAGCTTTAAAAATGTGATCACTTTTAATCTTGATCAATATTACCCGATGGAAGCAGATGCGCTCAATAGCTACCATTATTTTATGCGCAAATATTTATTTGAACAAACAGACATTGATCCGGAAAATTATTTTTTGCCCAATGGCACAATACCAAAAGAAAAAATAAAAGAACATTGCGCCAATTATGAAAAAAAGATTGAAGAGGCAGGAGGAATTGATCTGCAGATTTTAGGGATTGGCAACAATGGCCACATCGGTTTCAATGAGCCCGGCTCTCCGGTTTATTCAAAAACACGGCTTATCACTTTAGATAATTCCACGCGCATGGCCAACTCACATGAGTTTGGAAATATTTCAGAAGTTCCGCGCATGGCGATCACGATGGGCATCAGCACCATCATGAAATCGCGCCGCATCATTTTAATGGCCTGGGGAAAAACAAAAGCTCCTGTAATTAAAAAAGCAGTGGAAGGAAAACCTACAGAAGAAATTCCTGCATCGCTTTTGCAAAATCATGATCATTGTTCTTTCGTTCTTGATGAATTTGCTGCATCAGATTTAACAAGATTCAAATCTCCATGGCTGACTGGTGAATGTGAATGGACGCCAAAAATTATCAAAAGCGCGGTAATTGATATGTCGCTTCAACTTGGTAAACCGGTTCTAAGCCTTACCAATCACGATTATAATGAATTTGGGCTTAGTGATCTTTTAGTAGAAAAAGGAGATGCTTATGAAATTAATCTTGAGGTGTATTATATGTTGCGTGATAGCATTACAGGCTGGCCAGGCGGAAAGCCAAATGCTGATATTCCGAATCATCCGGAAAGAAGCGTGCCTTTTCCAAAAAGGGTTTTAATATTTTCCCCACATCCTGATGACGATATTATCAGCATGGGCGGCACTTTCATGCGACTTCATGACCAGGGTCATGATGTGCACGTGGCTTATCAAACCAGTGGAAACATTGCTGTCACTGATGAATTTGTTACCAGAAATCTTGACTTTGCTGTTGGGTTTGAAAAAATATTCAATATGGATAATAATGTCAGCCAGAATATTTTTAATAAGGCAACTTCCTATCTCAAACAAAAAAAATCAAGTGAAATTGACAGTCCTGAAATAAGGGAAATAAAGGGACTGATACGACGTTGCGAAGCAAAAGCTACCTGTAAATATGTTGGGTTGAATGATGACCAGATCCATTTTATGAATCTTCCATTTTATGAAACAGGGACTATAGAAAAAAATCCTTTGGGGCCTAAAGATGTGGAACTAACAGTAATGCTTATGCGCAAATTGAAACCGCAGCAGATATTTTGCGCCGGCGACCTTGCAGATCCGCATGGTACACATAAAGTTTGTCTCGATATTATTCTAGCGGCATTGGATATAATTAAAAGTGAAAAAGACAACGACTGGCTGAAAGACTGTTATATCTGGCTTTACAAAGGCGCCTGGGAAGAATGGGATATTTCTGAAATAGAAATGGCCGTACCTATGAGCCCTGAACAAGTAAGAAAAAAACGTTATGGAATTTTTATTCATCAATCGCAAAAAGACAGCGTTCCCTTCCTGGGAAGTGATGAACGTGAATTCTGGCAACGCGCCGAAGAAAGAAATGCCAACACTGCGGAATTATATGCCAAACTCGGGCTTACCAAATACGCTGCCATGGAAGCGTTTGTGAGATTAAAACCTAAAAATGGGTAAAATCAGTCGTCTCAGCCCCATCGAACGCTTCTATAAAATTTTATTACCATAAAGATTCTACAAAGTTTTAAGAAACATTTAATTAGTCATCATTTATTTCCTGCAATATATTTGCAGCCAAATGAAAAGGTTTTTGGCATTTGTTTTATTGCTTTCACACATGAATACTTCCATGTTTCTACCTCAATGCCCTGAGGAGGATGTGTACGATGCCAACGGAAATCAACTTGATGATATTACCAGCGTTTTTGAATTTGTTATGGTGAAGATAGGCCTGGATCACACCGCAGATGATGAAAATGATGACAGTGGCCAAAACCTTCACATGGTTTCCAGTTTTCAGTTTACCTTCGAACCTTTTTTCACACAAACGAGCAAAGATTATTCTGAAAATAGAACAAATTTGTTTGCCGAATATTCTCATTCAAAAATTCCAACTGTCTCTTACGATATTATCATTCCTCCGCCTAAATCTTAGTTTTTTTAAATCACATCTCGGCGATATAATCTAAATAGTCAGATCGCTATATTAAAAAACTAAAGAAATCGTTATGTCTATACCATTGATTTTATAGTTTTTCATTGTTTTCACTTTAAAAAGATTAGATGAAAAAGATTTATTTATCTTTTATTTTCTTTCTGTGTGCGCATTATTCAAAAGCACAAGACACTTTGCAATTAAACAAACAAGATACGGTGCAGTTGACCATGAAGCAGGCTGAGGATATTTTTCTTACTAAAAATCTTTCTCTAATAGCTCAAAAGTACAGTATTGATTCAGCCCGTGCCACCGTTATCACAGCTAAATTATATGACAACCCGGAGTTTGATTTTTCAAACGCATTTTTCAATACGGTAACCCACCATTTCTTTGATCCTGAAAGAAGCTTCCAGGTATCACAGTTAATAAGGCTCGCGGGAAAAAGAAATAAATCTATAGCATTGGCAAGATCTGGCATTGCTATCCAGGAATTTCAGTTTTATGATCTGATCAGAACATTGAGATATACATTAAGAAATGATTTTTACAATATTTATTTTTTAGAGCAATCTTCAAAATTATATCAGACTGAGATCAGCTCTCTTCGAACAATTGTGCCCGCATTTGAAGAACAAGAGCAAAAAGGATTCATCGCGTTGAAAGATGTGCTGAGAATAAAATCTCAGTTATATACTTTACAGGCAGAGTACAATAATCTGCAAACAAACATTGATGGCATACAAAGTGAGTTAAAATTATTGATAAGATCTAACCCGAATAATTTTATTGTGCCACTGGCCGATACTTCCAACCTCAACAAGGAAGTTGTTTCGCAAACTTCCTACCAACTTTTAATAGATTCTGCGATTGCAAATCGCCCGGATATTAGAGCCTTAAGCGCTAATATAGTTTTTAGCAATAATAATCTCACGCTTCAAAAAGCTTATGCTAAACCAGACATAACAGTCAATGCCAATTATGACAGATTGGGAAGTTATGTGCAGGATTATAACTCAATCGGAATAGGCGTTCCAATTCCATTATTTAATAGAAACCAGGGAAATATCAGGAATGCCAAAATACAAGTTGATGTAAATAAGATACAATACGAAAGCGGCATAGACAGGGTAAAAAGCGATGTTACCATAAATTATATTTCCGCACTGAGATCCGAAAAGCTGCTGTTAAGCTTCGATCCGAAATTCGACGCAGACCTTCAAAAATTGAATAAGCAAGTGTTTATCAATTTTCAAAAGAAAAATATCACGATGCTGGAATTCCTGGATTTTTACGAATCGTACAAACAAAATGTACTACAGTTAAATCAACTTCGTTTTGATAAAATGAGCGCCCTTGAGCAACTAAATTTCTCTGTTGGAAAAATAATTTTCAACCCTTGATAATACCGAAACTTTTTAATGCGTGCAAATTTAAAATATATAAATAAAATGATAAAGATAACAGTTACTGCTACCCTATTTTTGATAGGATTAACTTTATTTTCAAGTTGCAATACTGATACAAAAAAGCCAGAGGAAAAAGCTAAATATGTAATTTCTGATTCCTTATTCAAAACATTGAAAATTGATACCGTTTCAGAATGCCCTGTAATAAATTCCTTAACTCTTACCGGCCAGGTTTCTTTTAACGACTCCAAGGTTGCAAGAATTTTTCCTATGGTAAGTGGAAACATTTCTGGCGTGAAAGTTCAAGTAGGAGACCATGTTACAAAAGGTCAAAAGTTAGGTGTAATACGAAGTGGTGAAATGGCCGGATACGGCAACGATCTTGTGAGCTCGCAAACCAACCTGTTGATTGCAAAAAAAAATATGGATGCTGCTGAGGATATGTATAAAGGAGGATTGATGTCTGAAAAAGATTTTATTACTGCGCAGCAAATGTACAAGCAATCACAATCTCAATTAACCAGATCTAAAGAAGTATTGCAGATCAATGGCGGAAGCACACAGGGTGATTACGTTGTAAGGGCTCCGATCAGTGGATTTGTTGTTGAGAAGCAAATCAATAACAACATGACGATCCGCACTGATAACGCCAATGATTTATTTACTATCTCAGATCTGGAAAACGTATGGGTTTGGGCTAACGTATATGAATCCAACATTTCAAATGTCCATCTTGGCGACAACGTAGATGTCACCACACTTTCATATCCGGGAAAAGTTTTCAAAGGAAAAGTTGATCAGATTTTAAATGTGCTGGATCCAACTAATAAGGTGATGAAAATAAGAGTAGTACTATCCAATCCGGGTTATGCGCTAAAGCCGCAGATGTTTGCGAGTGTAACTGTTATGAGTCAAACTAATCAGCAGGGCCTATGTGTTCCATCAGATGCACTCACTTTTAATAACAGTCAGTATTATATTTTGATTTATAAAAGTAATTCTGATGTAAGAATTATGCCCGTACAGATTATCAGTACTAATGCAGATAAGAGTTACATAACAGGTGGCCTAAAGGCAGGCGATACAATTATCGGCTCAAACGTAGTACTTATTTATGAGGCATTGAATAGTTAAAAGCAAAAAAACAACTCATGTTAAAGATTCTTAAATCAGTATTAGCTTTTTCGTTGAAGCGAAAATATTTTATATTATTTGCTACCCTGGCTTTGCTGATAGCAGGCATTATTACTTTTAAAAATATGCCAATAGAAGCATTCCCCGATGTTACTAATACAGAGATCACCATCATTACCCAATGGCCTGGAAGAAGCGCAGAAGAAATTGAAAAATTCATTACCATTCCTATTGAAATTTCAATGAACCCGGTGCAAAGAAAAATCAGCCTCCGATCTACAAGCATTTTTGGGCTTTCTTACATAAAACTTGTGTTTGAAGATGATGTTACCAATGACCAGGCAAGAATCCAGGTAAATGACCTAATATCAAATGCGGATTTGCCACCCGGCATATCACCTTCAATACAGCCACCCACAGGCCCTACAGGAGAAATTTACAGGTATACTTTAAGAAGCAAAATCCGCGACACAAGAGAACTTAAAACAATGCAGGATTGGGTGATTGACCGGCAGTTAAGATCCGTGCCGGGTGTGGCGGATGTGGTGAGCTTTGGTGGAGAAACAAAGGCTTATGAAATACAAGTTGATCCCGGTAAACTAAGTAATCTTGGCATTACACCGCTTGATGTTTATAACGCCGTTACCAAAAGCAACATTAATATCGGCGGCGATGTGATCAATATCAACAACCAGGCTTATGTTGTACGTGGAATCGGTTTATTAAACGACATCAACGAAATTAAAAATATTATTATTCAAAATGTAAACGGCATTCCGGTCCTGGTAAAAGATGTGGCTAATGTTGAGATATCTAATCTTCCCCGTCTTGGCCATGTGGGAAGAATGGATGCGATAGATTCTGCGGGAAAACGAACCAGCAGAGATGAACCGGATGTGGTGGAAGCCATCATTTTAATGCGCAAAAGCGCCAATCCGACTGAAGTAATGAAAGGATTGAAAGATAAAGTTCAAAAACTCAATGACCAGGTTTTACCACAGGATACTAAAATAGTTCCTTACTATGACCGCGAAGATCTTATCCATTACGCAACAGATACCGTGTTGCATAATCTTGTTGAAGGGATTTTGCTGGTAACATTGATTGTTTCCTTGTTTATGTTCAACTGGCGTACAACACTTATTGTAGCTATTGTAATTCCTCTGTCTTTACTATTCGCCTTTATTTGTTTAAGATTAATGGGAATGTCTGCAAATCTTTTATCGCTTGGAGCTATAGATTTTGGAATTATTATAGACGGCGCAGTCGTCATGGTAGAAGGAATTTTTGTAGTCCTCGATCAAAAGGCGAAAGATATAGGAATGGAGCGCTTCAATAAATTGTCCAAACTTGGTATCATAAAAAATAAAGGAGCAGAATTGGGTAAGGCAATTTTCTTTTCGAAGTTGATTATCATCGCCGCTCTGCTGCCGATCTTTTCTTTTCAAAAAGTAGAAGGAAAATTATTTTCTCCACTTGCCTACACGCTGGGATTCGCTCTGCTTGGGGCTTTGATCATCACCTTAACTTTAGTGCCCGCATTGATAAGTATGTTACTTCGAAAAAATGTTCGTGAAAAACACAACCCGATCGTGCATCATATTTCAGGTTTTATGTTGAGAGGATTTGCGTTCACAACAAAGCATAAACGCACTTCAATTATTATTTCCCTGATCGTTATTGCAATTGGCTTATTTTCTTTTAAATTTTTAGGATCAGAATTTTTACCTGAGCTTGATGAAGGCGCTATCTGGCTGAGGGTTCAATTGCCTTACAGTGTTTCTCTGGATAAATCAGTAGAAGTGGCGAAGCAGGTTCGTGAAAAAATGATCGCCTTTCCTCAGGTAAAAAATATCGTTTCACAAACCGGGAGGCCGGATGATGGAACTGATGTGGCAGGCTTTTATAATAATGAATTTGATGTGATCTTGTACCCGGAAGGCAGTTGGAAACCAAAAATTTCCAAAGAAAGCCTGATTGATACAATGAATAAAAGTTTATCAGTAATTCCCGGGGCAGACCTTAATTTCTCTCAACCAATTACCGATAATATTGAAGAAGCAGTTTCAGGAGTAAAAGGATCAATATGCGTAAAAATATTTGGCGACTCTTTAGATTATATGGAAGGAAGAGCAAACGATGTGTACAATATTTTGAAAGATGTAAGAGGAATAGAAGACCTTGGAGTGATCCGGAACATCGGGCAACCTGAACTGGATATTGATCTCGATCAAACAAAAATGGCGCTTTATGGTGTGGCTACTGCTGATGCAAATGCAGTAATTGAAATGGCTATCGGTGGAAAAGCAGCTACCCAATTGTACGAAGGAATAAGAAAATTTGACATACGGTTACGCATACCCGAAGAATACAGAAAATCGGAGGCAGATATTGGCAACTTAATGGTGCCAACGCAGAGCGGCTCTAAAGTGCCCGTTAAAGAAATCGCCACGATCTCTACGAAAACCGGTCCCTGCCTCATTTTCCGTGATGCCAATGAAAGATATTCCGCAGTGAAATTTTCTGTAAGAGGAAGAGATATGGGAAGCGCCATAAAAGAAGCCCAGGATAAAATAGATAAAACAGTAAAATTAAAAAACGGATATTCTATGGTTTGGCAAGGTGATTTTGAAAACCAGCAGAGAGCTACCAAAAGATTGCAACAAGTTGTTCCGATAAGTTTGTTATTGATTTTTCTTCTGCTTTTTACCATGTTTGGAAATTTCAAAGATTCGGGATTGGTCTTTTTAAATGTACCTTTTGCAATTGTCGGTGGTATAGCCGCGCTATTTATAACAGGCACTAATTTTAGTATTTCCGCAGGTATTGGATTCATCGCTTTATTTGGTATTTGCATTTTATTTGGCGTTTTGCTGATCACAGAGTTCAAACACAATCTTGAAATGATGAGAAAAGGGCAGCATCAAACTCTGCATACAGCAATCAGGCTCGGTGTAAACGCAAGAGTGCGCCCGGTGGTTATGACTGCTTTGATGGCGGCAATAGGATTGTTGCCTGCAGCAGTTTCACATGGAATCGGTTCTGAAAGTTCCCAACCGCTCGCGCGTGTCGTAATCGGGGGAATAATTTGTGCTATGTTTTTTTCAATCTTAATTTTTCCTCATTTTTTTGCAAGGGCTTACAGAAAATTTGATCCAAAACATAAACATGAAGAAAGTGAAAATAATGCTGGGGAAAATAGCAAGAAGGTTTGATAATTTTGTATAATTGATAACCCATATAGACAAAAAAGTAGAATTTATTTTTCAAAATAAAAAAAATAAAAAACTTCTCATAAGCGAAAAAGTAGAATTTCACAATTTTCAATTCAGTGATATTTTATTGCAATAGAAAAATTAATGAACATCTTAAAAATCATATTTGGGGTTTTACTTTTTCTGATTATTTCTGATACCATTTTTGGACAAAGATTGCAGGAGCAAGGCTTTCTGCCTGCTACAGGAAATTTTCATAAGCAACGTTTCAATGCAGTGATAATAAGCGAAACAGCGGTTGCTACGCTCGCCACCATAGGCTTACAATATTTATGGTACAAAAAATATCCAAAAAGCCGCTTTCATTTTTTTGATGATAATGGTGAATGGCAGCAGATGGATAAAGTGGGCCATGCTACCTCGGCGTATAGTATTGCTGCTATTCAGTATAACCTGATGAGATGGAGCGGCGTGAGACAAAATTCCTCAATATGGATCGCAGGAGCCACTGCACTAGCCTACATGTCAATGATTGAAATTTCAGATGGCTTTTCCGCAGAATGGGGATTTTCTAAAGGCGATATGCTGGCCAATATTGCCGGCACTGCAATTTTTGCCGCGCAGCAATCTGTCTGGAAAGAGCAAAAAATACAAATGCGTTTTTCTTTTCACCACTCCATTTATGCCCAATATCATCCAAACGAATTAGGTAGTAATTTACCGCAACGAATGCTTAAAGATTATAATGGCCAGAGCTATTGGCTTGCATTCAATGTTTCTTCTTTTTTAGGAAAAACAAATTTTCCAAAATGGATCGATGCAGATTTTGGCTATGGCGCAGAAGGCATGACAGGGGCGGTAACAAATCCAACTGTTGTTGATGGAAAACCTATTCCTTCATTTGAAAGACAAAGGAAATTATTTTTTGGCGTAACCGGAGCCTTCACTACAAAGAGAGAAACCCCCTATCCTTCGTGGCTGAATATTTTTAAAGTTCCTTCGCCGGTTGTTGAGTGGAAATTGAAAGACAATAAAATAAAATTAAAACCACTTTACTTTTAAGAAATTCTAACCTATAGCCGGTGAGGATAATTACGTGCGATCCCATGCCATGGCTTAGTTGGTAAACCCTTATGATTCAAAGCCAGGCGTTTAAAAAAATTATTCATAAAGCGGAACTTCCTATTTTGCCTGACGAACTTGAATGAGAGTAGAATAGTGTACTAATATCTGCATACCAATTACGTGTGCTAACGTACTTTACATCATGTTATTTAATTTAATTTTGATTTCATCTGAAAACTGCTTCTCTCTTATAAAATTTAAAACCACCTTCCTGTTTTATCAAAGTGCAATTATTACAGGTGCTGTCAAATCCGGTGTTGGTTATTTTCACCACAAAGAATGCAGGTTTGGTAATATTTCCTTTCAATAAAAATTGCTCATCTGCTTCTCCATAAACCGGGGTGGCAGGCTTTTTTGCATAAAAATATTGCGCATAGCTCCTAAAGCCAATCGGCCAGACATACACATCTTTTCCCTGCAAGCTTTCATAAAATTTAATTGCGGAACCTTGAGAATATTGTTCAATTTTAGGAACTACTGACAGTAAATAAATAAAAAGGCAAACTGCCGTCGAATAAAAAAGAAACAAGATAGCAATGCGGTTTTTTTTCTTTAAAAATAACCATGCTGCTACAAGAACACCAGTAAAGTATCCAATACCAATAA
Organism: Bacteroidota bacterium; assembly: GCA_030853195.1. GTDB lineage: Bacteria > Bacteroidota > Bacteroidia > Chitinophagales > Chitinophagaceae > Ginsengibacter. Next base: position 88,487 of record JALYVO010000016.1, read on the forward strand.
AGCTTTCAAAGCCGCTCCATTTCACGTTTACATTAAGGCTGGCAGCTGCAAAAGGGTCTTTCAAATAAGGCAAAATCAATTCATGGTGGTTGGCAATGTATGGAAGTGCGGCGAGCAAAAATGAAAAAATAAATCCCATAAAAACAATTAAAGCGAGCATCCATTTTTTCATCTTTAAATCGGATTCCAAAAGATTATCTAAATAAACCGTTGCTAAAAAAGCGAGAGGCATATATGTAAGAGAGGAATAGTGTACAATCTTAGTAGTAGAAAGGCTGAATAAGATCATCACCGTCCAGAATAGGATTTTCATTAATCGTAAAAAATATATTTTGGCTTCTCCCGTTCCCTTGCCAAATAAAATAGGCAGCGCAATAATTGAAATTGGAAAACATCCTATAAAAACCACCACGAAATGATAATAAAAAGGCTCGCCATGGCTGGCAACCGGATGCAAAAAAAGGTCTGCCTGAACTGCTAAAAATTCTTTTAAAAACCAAAGGCCGTTTTCCATAATTTCCTGGCCAAACCATAGCAGGCAAACTGCCGTAAAAAAGAAAGCGAAGCAAATGATTTTCTTTATTTCCGGAAAGTTTTTAAACCTTTTAAAAATAAAATAAATAAAAAATGAAATTAAGAAGATCAGCAAACCTACAGGGCCCTTGGTTAATGTAGCCAATCCTATGAAAAGACCTGCCAGACAAGGGTATACAAATTTATTTTTAAAAACCTGTCCTGAAATATCACAATACATGAAATAAATCCCCATGAAAATAAAATAATTGAAAACCGGATCTATAATCGCTGATTTGAAATATAAATGTGGCAAAAAAGTACCGAGATAACTGAGTGCCCAGATAAAACCAAACTGCGGCGATTTGTATTTTCTCCCAATAAAAAAAAATGTCACTAATGTGATAATTCCAAAAATTGCATTGGGAAATCTTGCAGCAAATTCGTTGATGCCAAATAAATTCATAGCAAGAGCCTGCAACCAAAAAAAGAAAGGAGGCTTTTCACTAAATGGCTGGAAATTAATTTGAACCCTGTGATAATTTCCTGTAACGATCATTTCGCGGGCAGACTCCGCGAAATTGATTTCGTCCCAATCAAAAAGATGCACTTTACCAAGAAAAGGAATAAAAAAAACGATACCCGATAAAATGATTATGGTGAGATATAAGCTGCTTTGTTTTTTATAATTTATTGGGTTAGCAATTTCCATTTATAAATATTGGCTTTTGTAAGAAAATAAAGTACTGAAACTTTTAGCACACCTAATCCATAAATAAGACTTCTTTTCAAATTGATAGAAGAAGCTTCTTCGAAATATTTTGTAGGACAAGTGATTTCCGCGATCTCAAAATCATTATAAAAAATTTGTGCAACCATCTCATTGTCAAAAATAAAGTCATCTGAATTTTGATGATAATTTATTTTTTTAAAAATGTCTTTATGATAAGCCCTGTAGCCTGTATGATATTCAGAAAGCTTTTGGTTCATCATAATATTTTGAAATAAAGTCAGAAACCTGTTTGAAATATATTTGTATAAAGGCATTCCGCCTTTTAAAGCGCCTTTGCCCAAAATACGGCTTCCAAAAACAACTTTATAAAGATCATTACCGATCACTGAAATCATTGCCAGCAGTAGTTTTGGCGTATATTGATAATCCGGATGAAGCATGATAATAATATCCGCATTCAATTCAAGCGCTTTATCATAGCAGCTTTTTTGATTGCCGCCATAACCTTTGTTTTCAGTATGTTGAACGATATGCCTTATCCCTATTTTTCGCGCAACTTCTATTGAATTATCAGTGCTGTTATCATCTACTAAAACGATTTCATCGACGACATCAACCGGGATTTCCGAAATCGTTTTTTCCATCGTCAGCGCTGCATTGTATGCAGGAAGAACTACCACCACTTTTTTTTCGTTATACATTGCCTGAAAAATAATTTTATAAAACAAATACTCTCCAAATCCGGAAAATATTTTTGCAAAGTAAACGATTCCCCGTTATTCAAAAAAAAGCCGGCAAATGCCGGCTTCAGTATGATTCATTCTAAGTTAAGGATAATTTTTATTTTGGTAAAAGCACTTTATTAATAACATGAATTACACCATTACTTTGGTTTACATCAGCTATAGTAATATTTGCCATACCGCCGTTTTCATCTGTTACCATTAAATGTTTTCCCTTCATGGTAATGTAAAGATTTTCACCATTAACCGTTTTTAAAGTGGCTTTGCCATTATTAGCTTTTATCATTTTCATTAAGTCCATAGAGCTTAGTTTTCCGGAAACCACATGATAAGTAAGTATAGAGGTAAGCTTTGCTTTATTCTCTGGTTTTACCAAATTATCTACTGTTCCGGCTGGCAAAGCGTTGAAGGCTTCATTGGTGGGTGCGAATACGGTAAACGGGCCAGCACTTTCTAAAGTTTCTACAAGACCTGCGGCTTTTACAGCAGCGACCAGCGTTGTGTGGTCTTTAGAATTTACTGCATTTTCTACAATATTTTTTGACGGATACATGGCTGCGCCACCTAACATTTTCGTTTGTGCATTACTGTTAGTTGTAACAAATGCGCTGAGGATAAACAATCCTAATAATTTAATTTTTTTCATTTTAATTTTTGTGGTTTAATAATTTATTTCAAGCATCTACGCAACTGTGTAAAAAATGGTTTTAATTTTTTAAAAAAAAATTGCCGATTATTTAATATGATAATCCGTTGATTATTCTATTAGTTATTGAATGATACTGAAATCAACTAGTGATTCTACAACCTGAAATCAGATAGTTGAAACATAAGTTACAATAAAGCACACAGTGATATTTGCTGATTAAAATCTAAGAAAAGTGAAGATGAACATTACATGTTTTTCAGCCATTAACTAATTGATTAATCAGCCAAAAAAAAAATCTCTGCTTTTAATCAGGACCAAGTAACATATTAGTTACGTTGTAAAATTCTCAATTAGAATAAAGGTCGTTGGCTGCAGAATGCTTTAAACATTAGCTTGTTAAGCAAATTAGCTAATAAAAAGAATTACATTTTAGCGCTTACTATCAATTCGCTCATAGTAGGAGTGAGACTGCCACCGGCTTTTTCGAGAGTGATTGCGAAGGCATCTACTTTGCCAAAAGATTTCATTTTTTGGATGTGGTAAATTCCTTTTTTTGTAGAGATCATTCCGGCATCATGAGGCTTGCCATCTATAATTGCCCAAAGCTGGTATTGCTTGCCGTCGGGCACTTCAGGCAAATTGGATGGATCAATATAAACCTGCCCGGTATTTTTCATCCAGAATAATTTTGCAAGAGCATCAGGAGATTTTGGCGTTCCGTTCAAAACCACGGGCAGCGCATGTTTATCAGTAATTACATTTAAATCTGTACTCATCGCAACGTTAGACTTTTGTTGCTGTTCAATCTTTTGCTGAGCAAGCTGAAGGTCATTAAGCGTACGGTGATATTTGTTGTAAAATGAATAAACGAGAATAACGCTTTCTACCAATAAGATAAGTAAAACAGCCGCTGCCAGTCTTAAAAATTGTGGAATGCGATATGGTTTTTTTGAAATAGGAATGATCTGGGCGGTTGCAGTATTTTTAGGTTGATGACTTGC
>JALYVO010000078.1 GCA_030853195.1 Bacteroidota bacterium
TAGCAAGCGCCAACAATGAAGCTGCACAACTAACACAAGCAAACAATGAAGGAAAAGTTGCTAGCCAATCTTTATGGTGGATTTTTCTTACCGCCTTTGCCGGTGGTTTGCTCGCGTTAGTTACACCCTGCGTATATTCCATGATTCCGGTAACGGTAAGTTTTTTTACCAAAAGGAGCAAGAACAGAGCAGAAGGAATTAAAAATGCGATTTCATATTCGCTATCAATTATTGTAATATTTACATTGTTGGGTTTTTTGATTACCGTAATATTTGGCCCTGCGGCATTGAATAATCTGGCCACGAATTGGATTGCAAACATTATTTTCTTCCTGATATTTTTGATTTTCGGTATCTCATTTCTGGGTGCGTTTGAAATCGCGCTGCCAAGCTCGTGGGGAAATAAAGCAGATAACAAAGCAAGCACCGGAAGCTTTATGGGCATCTTTTTTATGGCGCTTACGCTTGTGGTGGTTTCCTTTTCGTGCACCGGGCCTATCATTGGCAATCTCTTGGTAATGGCCGCCAGGGGAAATTATTGGGGCCCGCTCATTGGCATGTTTGGATTTTCATTAGCGCTTGCGTTGCCCTTTGCACTCTTCGCATTTTTTCCTGGAAAATTAAATGTATTGGGAAAAGCCGGAGGATGGCTGAATGCGGTAAAAGTAACTTTAGGCTTTCTTGAACTGGCGCTGGCTTTGAAATTTTTATCCAACGCAGACCTATCAAAAGGCTGGCGGCTACTGGATCGCGAAGTATTTATAAGTTTATGGATTGTGATTTTTATTCTTTTAGGATTTTATCTTTTGGGTAAATTAAAATTTCATCACGATGATGAATTGCCTAAAAATGATTTTGATATTCCTTACATAAGTATTCCGAGATTATTTTTTGCAATCACTTCTTTTTCATTTGCGGTATACATGGTTCCCGGCTTGTGGGGCGCGCCGCTAAAAGGTATCAGCGCTTTTGTGCCGCCAATGGGTACACAGGATTTCAGTTCTTCACAAGGTTCAAAAGCAACAGAAAATATTAGTAATAATTCAACAGAAACAAGCTTGCCTCATCCGGTAAAATATTATGATCGTATGAGAATGTATGAGCCCGATGTAGTTACGAAATATAATATGGTTACTTATTTTGATTATGATGAAGCATTGGCAGTCGCAAGAAAACTGCACAAACCTTTGATGCTTGATTTTACAGGAATAAATTGTGTGAATTGCCGCAAAATGGAAGGGCAAGTATGGAGCGACCCGGAAGTGATGAAAAGACTGAAAGAGAATTTTGTAATTGTTTCTCTTTATGTGGATGTGCATAATGTGGATCTGCAACCCAATGAACAATATTTCTCTAAAGCATTGAACCAGCAAATAACTACGCTCGGCGATAAAAATGCAGACCTGCAGGTTTCAAAATACAATGCCAATACACAACCTTATTATTTCTTTTTAGATGCTAATGAAAAGCGTTTGGCGCCTGAAGGGTATGGTTACGACCCAGATGTAAATAAATTTATCCAGTTGCTTGATATAGTTTCGAAGAAATATAAAGAATTAAAATAAATGACAACAGAAAATTTCTCTTTTGAGCAAGGCACTATTTTGCAACCAGAACTTTTATAAACAAAAAATATCAAAAAACTACTAAATCACTTATGTGAACTGAACAAAGGAGAAAGCTGACATGCAAGAGCGCTCTATTAAAGAATGGCCTTTTTATTTTTAAAGTCAACTGAGTATATTATTATACTCAGTATATTTGGATATTTAACTTAAAACCTTTTTATGAAAAAAGTATTTACAACTATAATTGTTTTAAGCGTGATGCTAATTACTATTGCTACAAAAGCGCAAACGGCAGATGATATTATTAACAAGCACATTCAAGCGATCGGGGGAAAGGAAGTACTTGCAAAAGTGAAATCCATTTACTATGAAGGCAACGCAACAGCCATGGGCAATGATTACCCCACCACCACAACCATTCTAAGTGGTAAGGGTTTTAAAAGTGTGACTAATGTAAATGGGTCTGATATTATCCAGTGTTTTACTGATACAAGCGCCTGGTCGGTAAACCCGCTTGCAGGCCAGGCAGATCCTACGCAACTGCCTCCCGATATGGTAAAGCGGGGTAAATCTTCAATCACTGTTGGTGGCGCACTCGCTGACTTCAAAGCAGAAGGCTTTACAGATTCACTCGCAGGTAGGGAAATGGTGAATGGCGTGAACACTTATAAAATAAAGCTAAGTCAGCCTGGCATTGTTGTTATATATTACATTGACCCTGCCTCATATTATGTTCTTAAGTCGGATACCCAGTTCAAAATGAACGGGACTGATATGAACAGCATTACTACTTATTCTAATTATAAAAAAACTGACTTAGGTTTTATAGTGCCTTCTACAATTGGCGTTACCAACATGGGCTACGACGTTTCAATTAACTACACCACAATCACAGTAAATAAAGATGTAGATCCAAAGATATTTGCTATGCCAGGTAAGTAATAAATGGACTTTAGAGCATCCTCAAGGCTTCTAACCTACTGCGACATACGGCGAAATATCACGGAAGTATAACTTTTGTATTATCAATATATAACATTTACTGATAGCAAACTCTTAAAGAGATTAAAGCGTACATTACATCCTGTATAATTGCTATGATTATTACTGACAAATAAAAGTATAAAATACTGATGCTTGCATTAAGCATTTGGGTACATATTCAATCGTTTTTTTTAACCGGGTATCAATTAGCTTAGCTATTCGTATCCACAAATTTTACAAATTATGAAAAGATTATTGGTATTAATTTTTGCTTTTACTTTAAGCACAGCTGCATTTTCACAAGATTCAAAAATGGATAACATGAAGTCTGAAAAGATGATGAAAGGCAAAGATTGTGTTATGATGAAGGATGGAAAAATGATGACGATGATGAATGGTAAAACAATGGAAATGGATAAAGACATGACCATGAAAAACGGCACTATGGTAATGAAAGATGGCAATGTGAAAATGAAGGATGGCAAGACCATGATGATGAAAGATGGCGATTGTATGTACATGAACGGAAAAATGAGTAAGATGAAGATGGATAAAAAGAAAGATGATAAAATGTAATACACTAAGGAGTATAAGCTCAAGTATTGGACACGGCCGCGCGTAATTCCGTTTTCACCGAAAGCAAGTATTGAACACGGTCGCGCGTGATTCCGTTTTCACCGAAAATCTATTGCGAACCAGTATTTTTCATTTTTGTTCAGGCTTCTGATAGTTAATGCATTGTCGTTATATGCTTAAAAAATGCGGGCCACCGACAATGTGGTCAAAAATGGTGCAAAAATTCATCAATAAGTCATAACAGTATTTGATTTCAGAGGATAGTATTGAAACCGGTTTCAATACTATCCTTTTTTTGTGCATAAAACTGCATGAGAAAATG
>JALYVO010000062.1 GCA_030853195.1 Bacteroidota bacterium
CTCTACCAAATGAGCTACTTCCGCGTTGTGATAAGAACTTAAAAATGGATTGCAAAAATAGGATTTACAGCTTTGTAAGCAAAATTTATTTGTATTGAGGATTGTATTGCGTGTTTCCGGGAACTTCTACTTTGGGCTTTCCTTTATAGCGGTGTTCATACATAGTGTAACATCCTCCAATTACAAGCGCTACAAAAATTATTACCTGGCAATAAAATAAAAATCGTGATGACGAAACCCAACTATGGGCTAAATCTGTGCCCTTATTGTCAATTGCTTCTTCGTGTTCCATATTTTATATTTTGCCTTGCAAAAATAACAGATTGAATTCAAATATCATTTTTTATGCTGAATAATTTGAGAAAATGTTTTCTTCTTTTCAATAAAATATTTCCATATTAAACTGCCAACATAAACGCCGCTCAGCTCTTCCATTTTTATTTTTGCAAGATTTTCTTTTTCTTTTTTGATAAATATCCATTTAAGAAAATTAAAGTGCGCCGACTCTATCGAAATAAAACCAGGCAGGTTTCCTTTTATCAATAACCGGAATGCCGCAATATTATCTAAAACAATTCTGTAGGGTATTTTCCAAATCATTTCCGAAGGAGATAAATTCTTTGCAAGCATCACTAAATTATTTCTGAAATTGAGAAATATCTTTCTCCTGTCTCCCATTGGCAATGTGCCACCACCAACATGATACACGACAGAAGCGGGTTCAACAAAAATTTTATATCCCGATCTTTTCATTCTCCAACATAGGTCTATTTCTTCCTGGTGTGCAAAAAAATATTCGTCAAAGCCATTCAATTCATGAAATACTGAAGGCCTCAGAAATAAAGCGGCACCGGTAGCCCAAAAAATTTCACAAGGATCATTGTATTGCCCAAGATCATTTTCACAATGATCAAAAACACGCCCCCGGTTGAATGGATATCCTAAAAAATCTATCCATCCGCCGGCAGCCCCGGCATATTCAAATTGAGTTTTATTTTTAAAAGATAATATTTTGGGTTGACAGGCAGCGATATCCTTATCGTTTTCCATCAATGAAATAACCGGCGATATCCAGCCCGCCGTTACTTCCACATCACTATTTAATAAAACATAGTAATCTGCTGTAATCTGCTTCAGTGCTGTATTATATCCTTTCGCAAATCCTTCATTTTGTTTAATTAATAATATTTTTATTTCAGGATAATATTTTTTTAAAAAAGACACAGAATCATCCGTTGAAGCATTGTCAGCAATTATTACATCAAAGTTTCCATAATCTGATGCCATTACAGAAGGAAGAAATTTTTCCAGAAAATGTTTTCCGTTCCAGTTAAGAATTACAACAGCGACAGAAGGTAATGAGGCCAATTGATTTTGATTAATTAAGCACAAACATAGAAGAATTTAGTTTTCAGTCTTTCTATTTGTCGCAAATACATTTTAGATTTGATGATAATCATTGCAATGCTAAGGCAACTTTTCAATCCACGAACAGGACTGGCGCTCATCGCTGTTGCCATTGTAATTGGCACTATCTTTTATTCCAATTTTTTATCTAAAAAAATAGAAGTTGAGGAAAGAAAAAAAATAAGCCAATGGGTAGAAGCCAATAAATTTATAGCTTCTGCACCCCAAAATGCAAATATCAGCCTTGCCATCCAAATCCAGCAACAGAATACAGATATCCCCATTATCTGGACCAATGAAAATGACAGTATTATAGATTCGAGAAACCTGGATTCTTTACAAATAACTTCAAAAAACTATCTACAAAAAACGCTTCAGGAATTTAAGTCCGCGCATTCTCCTATCATTCTTCAATTAAGCAAAGAACCTTATGTAGCTGATAAATATTATTATGGAGATTCTAAATTATTAAAGCAAATAAGATATTATCCTATCGTTCAATTGCTGGTGGTCGCGCTATTTATTTTTATAACTCTGTATGCTATTTCAACACGAAACAAATCAACGCAAAACCAGGTTTGGGCAGGCATGGCAAAGGAAACGGCGCATCAGCTTGGAACCCCAATTTCCTCACTCCAGGGTTGGGTAGAAATGCTGAAAGAACATGAACATTATACAGAAATTTCTGAAGAAATGGAAAAAGATGTCAACCGGTTAAAATTAATAAGTGACCGGTTTGGAAAAATAGGCAGCACACCGAAGCTTGAAGAAAAAAATATTACAGAACAGGTAGAAAAAATGGTTGCTTACATAAAAAGACGATCAACTGATAAAGTAAATTTTAATATAGATAAACCTGAAGGAGAAGTAATGGCAAAAATATCCGGGCCGTTGTTTGATTGGGTGATAGAAAATCTTTTAAAAAATGCATTAGATGCGATGGATGGCAAAGGATTTATCAATGTCAAAATAAAGCAGCAGCCTGGCCGGGCTATTATTGATATTTCCGACACTGGCAAAGGAATCAGCAAACAAAATATGGGTAAAGTTTTTAAGCCCGGGTTCACCACTAAAAAAAGAGGATGGGGCTTGGGCCTTTCACTCGCCAAACGCATTATTGAGAAATATCATAATGGCCAATTGTATGTGAAGTCAACTGAATCAGGAAAAGGAACAACCTTTAGAATTGTATTAAACAGCTGATTTAGTTGATGGGTTTTATTAAATTTGCAGCCGGAATTGAATAATTAAATAATGTTAAAAAATTTGGAAAAATTCTATAATTGCGGCGATGGCGAAATTGGTAGACGCACTACTTTGAGGTGGTAGCGCCCGAAAGGGTGTGGGAGTTCGAATCTCCTTTGCCGCACAATCCTTCATCTGTAAATTGATGAGGGATTTTTTAATTACTTGCATTTTAAATTAATGAATATGGCCACTTTAATAGTATGTCCTTCTTGTAAAAATGAATTTGCTCCTGAAGATGCGATCGCTAAAACTTTAGAAAAAGAATATCATGAAAAATTGAATATCGACCGGCAAAAATTATCAAAACAATTTGCTGACCAACAAAAAATTCTTGAGGAACAACAAAAAGATTTTGAAAAAAAGAAAGAGAATGAAAATAGATTGTTTACTGAAAGAATAGAGAAAGAGAAACAGAAAATGGAAGCTGATCTCCAGGAAAAACTCCGAAAATCTATCAGTAATGATTTTGAAAATAAAATAAAGCTTTTGCAGGATTCTTGTAACGACAATGCAGAAAAATTAAAACAGGCAAGGCAAAAAGAGCTGGAATTTTTAAAGAAGGAGAAAGACTTAAATACAAAAGCGGAAGAGATGGAAATTGATCTGGAGAAGAAAATTGCTGCAGAAAGATTGGTGCTGATCGAACAAATCAGGAAGCAGGAAAAAGATAAAAGTGAAATAAAAGAAACTGCCTATTCGATGAAATTAAGAGAGCTTGAAAAGCAGCTGGACGATCAAAAAAAATTGGCGGATGAAATGAAACGAAAGGCAGATCAGGGTTCTGTGCAATTGCAAGGCGAAGTTCAGGAAACGGCTCTTGAAGAAATTTTGAGAAATAATTTTCCTTTTGATATTATTTCAGAAGTAGGGAAAGGTATCAAAGGCGCAGATTGTATTCAATTAGTAAGAAATAATTTCGGACAGGAATGTGGTAAGATAATTTATGAAAGTAAACGGACAGAAAATTTCGGAAGCGACTGGATAGAAAAATTTAAACGGGATATGCGCAGCACCGGCGCTGATATTGCCGTGTTGGTTACTAAAAAAATGCCTAAAGAATTAGAATGTTTTGGATTGAAAGAGGGAATATGGATATGCACTTTTTCGGAAGTAAAAGCGCTTGCCAATGTGCTCCGCGATGGAATCATACGTGTATATAACACCTCAAAAAAACATGAAAACAAAGGTGACAAAATGCAGCTGCTTTATGATTATTTAACAAGCAATGAATTCAGCGAGCAATGGAAAGCTATACGCGAAGGCTTTGTGGCAATGAAAATGAGCATTGTGAATGAAAGAAACGCAATGGAAAAATTATGGAAAGCCCGGGAAAAACAATTGGAAAAAGTATTGCTGAATGCAGCACACGTAAAAGGTTCTGTTGAAGGAATCGCAGGCCAGGATTCTATTCATCTTAGTCTTTTGGACGATCAGGATTTATTAGAAAACGCATAATTTTCTTTTTTCAAAAATCTAGATAAGCCATTTTATAGTTTTTCTGTTTATTCCATAACCCAAGCCAGGCAATGATCCTGAAAGAAATTGAAATTTATTTTTAACCCGGTTTCTTTTTCTTTGATAAAATGTGCATCGATAAATCCATGTTCATCTTTTAAAAATAATTTATCAATTATTATATTTTTTTTGAAATCTATTGAGCCTTTTCCATACCATTTATAAATGGCTTCTTTAGCGCTCCAGAAAAGAGTAAGCAATTGATAATTGACAATTGATAATTGACAACTTGCAGACGATAATAACTTTAATTCTTCTTCATCCAGGAATTTATTTTTTATCAATTCAATCTTTGGCGTTACTAATTCCACATCAATCCCAACCTGTTTAGTTTTACTTACAATTGATGCTGCATAATCGCCGCAATGAGAAATAGAAAAATGAAATTCCTCATTTTTTAATAATGGTTTTTTAGATCCTGCAACTGAAATTAAATGCAAAGGAAAATCAGGATACAAAAGTTGTAAAAGATAGCGCCCTGCAAGGTGTTGCAATCTTTTATGCGGGTGGCGAATGTTATTTTGAAGAGTTACTTTTTCTAAAAAAAAAACTTCAGTTTCTGTGATGTGCCACACCGCCAGTTTGGTAGAATCGTTGATATTATGTTGATAAAACAATGGCATTCAAATTAAATTAACTGAATTTTTGAAGTTTCATGAATTATTTTGCAAGCATAAAAATAACCTCATTAAATGATTTTATCGGATAAGAGAATTCTCGAAGAGATTGACAAAAAAACCATTGTCATTAATCCATACAACCGTGAAAAATTAGGCAGCAACAGTTATGATGTTCATCTTGGAAAAGACCTTGCTATTTATAAAGATAAAATTCTTGATGCAAAAAAACATAATGAGATTGAGCATTTTGAAATTCCGGATGAGGGATTTATTTTAGAGCCGCATCAACTCTATCTCGGAGTTACACTTGAATATACCGAAACACATGCGCACGTCCCGTTTCTTGAAGGGAAATCTTCCACAGGCCGCCTTGGTATTGACATTCATGCCACCGCCGGAAAAGGTGACATTGGTTTTTGCGGTCACTGGACGTTAGAAATTTCCTGTAAAATCCCGGTAAAAATTTATGCAGGAATGCCAATAGGCCAGCTCATTTATTTTCCGCTCGAAGGGGAAGTAAATGTAAAATATAATAACAAAGCAAATGCGAAATACAGTAATCAGCCCAACAAACCTGTAGAAAGTATGATGTGGAAAAATAAGTTTTAGATTAAACATTTTCTGAAGAAAGCCTAACTGGCTGATAATCCAAAAAATAGTTTTTAGCTATTTTCAATTGCAGGTTCCAAAAAAATAAACAACGTTTTTTTTATCAACTCAATATTTTAATTTCTTTGCCTTGTAAATATTTGTAAATAGCTGCGTAAGCATCACTGCGCACATAATCTATTTTAGTTATTTCTTTACACCAGAAAAATATTTTTAGCTGAGCGGACTGCGAAGTAATATTGTTGACCAGGATCTCAGGCTCTTTTTGCACAAGAGCGCCGGTTAGCGACTGAATTATTTTTGTAATATCAGCGCGAATATCTTCAGAATTAATCAGCTTGTCTATGGTGAATGTAACATCGACTCTGATATGATTATTGCTTAATGTCCAGTTAACAATATTATGAGAAAGTATATCGCCATTTGGTATAATTACTTCAGCTCCATCGGGAGTTAACAACGTGCTGGAGCGAACACTTATTTCTTTTACACGGCCTTTTTTATCCCCGATTTCCACTGTATCTCCTATGCGCAAAGGCCTGTCAAATATCAATATAATTCCCGATACAAAATTATTGACTATACTTTGCAGTCCAAGCCCAATACCCACGCCCAGAGCGCCTAAGATTACGGTGATCTTATCAACAGGCAGCCCGGATGCAGCCACAGCGAGTAAAAACCCTGCGGTTAATAACACAAGGCGTGTGATCAATAATCTTGATCGCTGGCCTTTATTATCAAAAGAAGTATCGTCGCCAATATCTCCAAAAAAGTAGGCGATATATTTTTGTAAAAAATTAGCACACCAGATTATTAACAGGAATAAAATAACTCCTCTGAACGTAAATGAAAAACTTCCCAGGTTCCGGCTAGTGGTAAGTACATTCATGATATCATCAGTAATGGCCGAATAAATATTCAGGTTGGAGGTAAAAACAGCAAGCCAGGTTATTACCGCCAACAATCTTAAAAGCCGTAAAATTCCCATTGCTATCTTTTCATATTCGAATGAATCAGGATAGTTCTTTCGTAATCTGCTGCTCTGAATTTGCAGAAGAAAAGCCTCTTTCACTGTCTGGATAAAAATCGTTAAACCTGTCATTTCTACAAAAGCAAAAATGGACGTTGATCCAAAAATATTTGTCAAAGTAATTCTGCCAAATAAATTGCAGGCGAAAGCCAAAAGGTTGAATAAAATATAAATCCCGGCGGTTATAAAAAAGATTTTGTATTGATTATAATGCTTTCTGAACTGCAAAAGGACAAACGATGCCAAAACAAAAGATGCGCCGTTGAGAATCAATATCCACCAGCGTTGTAGATAAAATGGTAGTCCTGATAACCTTGAAAATAATAATAATAAAAATATTATCTCAAACAATATCCACCAGTAAAATAAACTCTTAAGCAAGTGTTTCCAAAAATATGCCGTGAGTGTAGCCATCAACAACACAACAATTGTTTCAATATAAATTTGCGGGGCATTCAAATCAAATAAAGGCGCAAGGTTCAGCATAAATATCAACGAAGCAAAGGCCGGAAATTTATCTACAAAGTGAAAGTGTAAATCTTTTAACCCATCAAGCTTATTAATATGCCTGAGGCTTCTGAAATTATAAAATATCCAGTAAAAGAAAATCAATCCAAGTACGATCAAAAGATAAATTTGATTTCGTGTGTGTGCAAAATAATATTGCGTTATCTTTTTTTCGTCTGCAATGGATTTTTTGTATTCATTCACAACTGAAGAAGAAATATTTGATTGATGTGGTTCCCATAAATATTTTCCTTCTTTACCGAAGATCCTCAGTCCTGTTGTCTTCAAAAGTGCCTCTGCATAGTTCTGCAATTCTTCTACTGCAATGAGGTTAGCGGATGCACGGGCCAAAGAATTATCTATGCTATGATTTACTTTTTTTATAAGGCTGTCAGCGGTTCTCCATTTCGCGCGCAATTGAAATAATTGGTCTTTAAAAGTGGCCATCAACAGAGGATTACGAAATATCCGGCGCACTACAGTATCCTTTTCTCTCAATTGAAAAATCTCGGTTTTTATTACATCTAGTCCTTTATCAAATTGGTTTAGCTTATCACTATATTTTTTTGTGTCATCATTCAGCTGATCTAATAAGGTAGCAAACATTTGAATGCTGCGGATATTTTGTATCCTGCTCGTCGGGGCCAATCTTGCTTTTATAATATTTAATGCAGAATCATCTTCATCCATCTGGTGGTTGATAGCAATAATAACAGGAACTGATTGCGATATTACTGTTGATTTATTAAGCGTTTCATATACTTTTCCTATTCCTATCAAATAATCATTTCGCGTAAGCGTATCATCATTTGCAAACAAAGATGTATCAAAAGAGCGGGAAGTTAGTTTTGTTGTATCCTGCGCTGCTACAGCGCTATACAAAGAAATAAACAGAATAAAAAGCTGAAATATTTTCATGAGGACTTATGTGCAATAAATCAAATTTACGCATGAAGCATTGTAAGTCTGGAATTTTTCTATTTGTCTGAATGCTTTTGAGTTATTTTAGAAGTTTCGGAGTTCATTCACTGACAAACCAAAATATAGAAATCCGGTATTTTTAGATTGAGAAAAAATCTTAAAAAAACAATTACATTTGAAAAGCATTATGATTTACGGATCACTGCCATTCATTCCTCACAGGCACTTTTTAAAAAAATAATTCGAGGAAATCATTTTAAAAATCCTTCATGAAAATCCTTCTTTTTATTCTTTTAATAATGGGAATTTTTTCCTGCGAAAATCATCGCTTCGACAGTGACAAAAGACAGATCATGGCCAAAGATGAAATTCAAAGCAAGTTCCGGAGAGCGCGCGATTTCGACATTACAGCGTTTAAAGAAGAAGTAGTGCAAAATGAAGCGGATACGAATTTTAAAAAACAGATCCGATATACCATGGACTTTGTTTACCTGGATTCAAATAAAATTTTGCAACAAAAAAAAGGGATTGTACTGTTTACGCCGGATGGCGATGCAATTATTAGTACACAAATAACCGATAGATGATCTCTAAAGTGCGAATGATTATCTAACAAATTGGCCATCGGGAACAACGGTCACGGGGGTGGGTGCGCCGCGGTTGGTGTCTCCACCAACCGCAATCGGAAACGAATTTGATTTATAAACAACTTCTTAGAACATAATTTTTCATTATGACTTTACAAAAAGAACGCTTTCTCGCTTTAGATGTTTTCAGGGGGATGACCATTTGTTTTATGATCATCGTTAACACTCCCGGCAGCGGCGCTATACCTTATCCGCCTCTGGAACATGCGACCTGGCATGGCTTCACACCTACCGATCTTGTGTTTCCATCTTTCTTGTTTGCGGTGGGAAATGCAATGAGTTTCTCTTTACATAAATACAGGCAAATAAGCAATGCAGCTTTTTTAACCAAAATTTTCAAAAGAACTTTATTGATTTTTTTGATTGGATTTTTAATGTATTGGTTTCCTTTTTTTGATCTGAATCCCGCAGGGCACATTGTTTCAGCACCTTTAAAGAATACAAGGATCATGGGCGTTCTTCAGCGCATCGCGTTATGTTATTTTTTCGGTTCATTGATCGTGCATTATTTATCCGCGAAAAAAGCAATGATCGTTAGCGTGTTATTATTGATCGGTTACTGGATATTACTGCTTTCTTTCGGAAGCGCTTCACAGCCCTTAAGCATGATGGGCAATGCCGGCCTGTATCTTGATAAATTTTTAATGGGAAATGATCATCTTTATCATGGTGAAGGAATTCCTTTCGATCCTGAAGGCTGGCTCGGGACTTTGGCTGCTACTGTAAATGTAGTTATCGGCTTTTTTGCAGGGCGGTTCATCCAGAAAAAAGATAAAAGTTTTGAATGCCTAGCAAAATTGATGCTGGTGGGCGCGTTGTTTATTTTTATAGCTTTATACTGGAATATTGTTTTTCCTATCAAT
The DNA here is from genome assembly GCA_030853195.1 of Bacteroidota bacterium. Taxonomy (GTDB): domain Bacteria; phylum Bacteroidota; class Bacteroidia; order Chitinophagales; family Chitinophagaceae; genus Ginsengibacter. The sequence goes on from JALYVO010000062.1 coordinate 9,368, forward strand.
AAAAAATTATGGAGCAGTTCCTTTGTACTCGTTACTACGGGCATTGATCTTATTTTAATATCATCATTGATCTACATTCTTGAAATGAAAAAATGGGATCAGTTTAAATGGTCTCACTTTTTTGTCATTTTCGGGAGAAACCCTTTATTTATTTATATTCTTTCAGAGCTTATGGTAGTGGCGCTTTTTATGGTTCGCACAAGCCCGCGCGAAAACTTATATGGAAATATCAACAGAACTTTTTTTCAGGAAATTGCGCCAGGGCCTTTTGGATCTTTCATGTTTGCGATCTGCTACATGCTCGTTTGCTGGAGCATTGGCTGGTGGCTGAATAAAAGAAAAATTTATATTAAAGTGTGACGATTGCTATATAAGCGATTTTGTAGAAATAACAGATTTTTCATCAATAAAATACAACGCTAATAAAATGAATAAACTCAAATTATTTTTTCTCCCGATTATCGCATTTTTGCTTTCCGCAACATTATGTTATTCTCAGAATAAAATTCCTAAAACTGTTCCTGCCTTTAAAATGCTGCTTTCAAATGGAAGCATGTTTTCATCAAAAGAATTATCTCATCAAAAACCTTTGATCATTATTTATTTCGCGCCCGATTGCGAACATTGTCAGGTGTTGATGAATGAGTTTTTTAAAAGAATAGATGATTTCAAAAAAGCGCAGATTGTAATGGCCACTTTCGAAGCAGCAAGTGAATTGACTGGCTTTGAAAAAAAATATGAAACATCGAAATATCCCAACATAAAAGTGGGAACAGAAACCCCGGTATTTTTTTTCAGGGTACATTATAATTTGCAACACACGCCTTTTACAGCCTTGTTTGATAAGCGCGGCAAATTAATAGTTTCGTACAAAGAACATACGCCGGTTGATGATTTGATAAAACAATTGAAAATGCTGAAATAAACTTTTAAAATATTTCCAAAATATTTAATTAAAATTTTCAATAAAATTATTATCACCTATCTTCATTTCCATCTGAAATTTACAAAAACTATAAAATTAAATTAATGAGAAAAATTATTTTCATTTCGTGTTTAATATTCTTTTGCATGCATGGTTTTAGCCAAAAAAATAATGTTGCTGAACTATTAGTGCCGCAACCTGTTTCTGTAACATCAGGCAGCGGAAATTTTGTGATCAATAATAAAACGGGTATTGAATTATTGTCTTCCGATCCAGCAGCAAAGCGGGTTGCAGAATTTCTTTCAAAAAAATTATCGGTCGCAACAGGTTATCCCGCGAAGATTTCCGTAAATAAAGAAAGTACCAACAGTATAAAACTTTCATTGATCAAAGATGCATCGTTAGGAAATGAAGGGTATAAATTGAACGCAACTCCTAATGAAATTATCATATCTGCCAATAAACCTGCGGGGCTTTTTTATGGTGTGCAAACTTTGTTTCAATTGTTGCCAAAAGAAATCGAAGGCAAACAGGTTGCAAAAAATATTGAATGGAATGTGCCTGTGTGCAGCATTTCAGACAATCCCCGGTTTGGTTGGAGAGGTTTGATGTTTGATGTGAGCCGTCATTTTTTTACCAAAGAAGAAGTGAAGCAATTCATTGATGAAATGGTAAAATACAAATACAATTTATTGCATTTGCATCTCACCGATGATGAAGGATGGCGGATAGAAATTAAAGGTTTGCCAAGGCTCACTGAAGTAGGTGCGTGGAACGTAAAAAAAGTAGGCTATTTTGGAACTTTTTCTGCACCCACTCCTGATGAACCACGCAATTATGGCGGATTTTACACCCAGGATGATATTAAAGAATTGGTTAAATATGCACAGGATCGTTTTGTAAATATCTTGCCGGAAATCGATGTCCCGGGCCATAGTCTTGCTGCGGTTGTTTCTTACCCGGATTTATCATGCACACCGGGCGCAGAGAATTACCATGTCCGTTCCGGTGAAGAAATTATGGATTGGTCGCACGGCCAGCCACCAGTGGCTTTGGTTGATAACACGCTTTGCCCTGCCAATGAAAAAGTGTATGAATTTTTGGATAAAGTAATAACGCAGGTAGCTCAGTTATTTCCATTTGAGTACATTCATGTTGGCGGAGATGAATGCCCGAAAAATTTCTGGGAAAAAAGCGATGCGGTCAAAGCATTAATGAAGAAAGAAGGATTAAAAGACATGGATGAAGTGCAAAGCTATTTTGAAAAAAGGTTAGAAAAAATTGTTGAATCAAAAGGTAAAAAATTTATGGGATGGGATGAGATATTGCAAGGTGGATTGGCTCCCAGCGCCACTGTAATGAGTTGGCGGGGCATGAAAGGCGGCATAGAAGCGGCCAAAATGAAACATGACGTGGTGATGAGCCCGACTGATTTTGCTTACCTCGATTACATGCAGGGCGATCCTATAATTGAGCCACATGTATATGCTACTCTGCGTTTAAGCAAAGCGTACCAGTTTGAGCCTGTGCCCGCTGGCGTTGATGGAAAATATATTAAAGGCGGCCAGGCCAATTTATGGACAGAGCAGGTCTATAATATGCGACACATGGAATACATGGTGTGGCCCCGCGCAATGGCCATTTCAGAAGCGCTCTGGTCTCCAAAAGAAAAACGCAACTGGGATGATTTTTCCGGAAGAGTTGAAAAACAATTTGAAAGGTTCAATGTTGCACAAATAAAATATGCGCCAAGCATGTATGACCCGATTTTTAATGTCAGCAAAACAAATGATCAGCAATTAAAAATTGATTTAAGCACAGAAATAAAAGGACTGGATATCTATTACAGTTTCGATAATTCTTTTCCAGATAATTTTTATCCAAAATGTACGGGTCCATTAATTGCTCCAAAAGACGCGGTAATGCTCAAAGTAATTACCTACAGGGGCGAAAAACCAATTGGAAGAATGATCTCTATGCCTATCGCAGACTTACAAAAACGAGTCGGTAAAAAAGAATAAAGACCTTGTTGTAATAGGCTTAAAAATAGTTTTCTTTTATAAAAGAAGAAATTGCAAATCTATGTGAGAATAGTTAAAATCTATTTTTTCATTTGTTTAGCTAATGCTTTTTTTTCAAGCTTATTCATTAGAAGCCGTGGCTTCAACTACAACTTTATTTAATCTTTTGGTTAGGGGGAAAAGTAAAATTCCTGCCACAAGTGCTGCAATTACACTGATAGCAAAAAACACTGCTTTATTATCAAACTTATCCCAAAAGCCAGCAAGTATTCCTGAAATTTTACCGCCCAATGAAGTTGTAATAAACCAT
>JALYVO010000040.1:0-4581 GCA_030853195.1 Bacteroidota bacterium
GAGATGATTACCAGCTTTAAAAAATCTTTTGAAAGTAAAGCCGCAATACCTGTAACGCTTGCGCCGAGCACTTTGCGCACGCCAATTTCTTTAGTCCTTTGCTCTGCAGTGAAGGCGGCCAAACCAAATAATCCCATGCAGGCAACGATTATAGCGAGAAAAGAAAAGATTAAAACCACTGTTGCCATTCTTTGTTCTGCAGCATACAAAGTATTCAGGTATTTATCTAAAAAAGTATAATCAAAGGCCGAATTGGGAATTGCTTTTTTGAATAAGATATTAAATTCACTGATAGTGTTGGATAAATTACCGGTTTTAAAACGAACCAATAAAAATGTTTCAGGTTCCATTTTGCCATTGTTGAAAGCATAAGCGCCCATTGGTTCATGCAGAGAAGCAAAATTAAAATTATCTACCACACCGCTTATGTAGGCATTATCGCCTAATTGCATATTTACTTTTCGGCCAATGGCTTCCTGTGGCGTTATTCCTAAATAATCCACCGCTTTTTTATTCAATATTACCTGCACAGTAGAATCGCCGTTAGCTTTTATTGCAGGCAGGCCTGAGCCTGCAATAAGTTTTAATTGCAGCACATTTAGAATTTCATTTTCGCTATGATTGGTTTGAATATACAGTCCATTTTTATCTTCTTCGTTTTTATAAATTGACCTGCCGCTCACACCCATCCCTGGGAAACCTTGCGCCCTCGTTACTGATAAAACATTACTCCGGTTTTTTAAATCATTCATCAAAGCATCTATCTGTTGATTATTTTTCGAAGCAACTGTATTAATGGCAATCACGTTTTCAGGATTATATCCTAAGTTTTTATTTCGCACAAATTGCATTTGGCGGTAAATAACGATCACTCCAAAAATGAGAATTACAGAAGAAGCAAACTGAAGCACCACCAACCCTTTGCGGACGAATGCAGATGCATTTCCTTTTTGAACAGATTGCTGCAACGCTAATTTTGGTGAAAACCTGGACAGGTACAATGCAGGATACGAGCCGGATACAACGGTGATGCCCAACCACATTATCAACAATCCACCAAAGAATTTAAAATTGCCGATAGTCTTTATATCCAGATTTTTACCGGTAATATTATTGAATAAAGGAAGTGCAATAATAGCAAGCAGTACTCCCGCAAATAAACCCATTAAAGTAAGCAATGCTGTTTCGGCATAAAAGCGAAAAACCAGATTTTGCATAGTTGCTCCCAGCGTTTTATTAATGGCCACTTCCTTAGCCCGTTTTTGTGATCGCGCTGTAGCCAGATTCATATAGTTGATGCACGCGATTATCAAAATCAACAGAACCAATAATGATAGATTTCTCACTTCTTTGATATCGCCGTTGCGGCTACTGTAAGAATGAGTATAGCCCTCAGAATATAAATGCACTTTGCTTAAAGGTTGCAGCGATAAAGAAAACCATTGCTCATCTTTTGGAACATTTTTATCCAATAACTGCTGTATCTTTTTTTCTACGCCGGAAATATTAACATGATCATTTAGCAGGCAATAAGTTTCAAAACTGGCATTACTCCAACTGTTATTTTTTGAAAAATGGGTAGAACTGTAAGAAGCGATAACATTGCAATCAAGCGTTGAATTGTTGGGAAAATCTTTGAAAACGCCGGTTACTTCAAGGCTTTTATCGTTATCAACAATAATACTTTTCCCGATGGGATTTGCATTTCCAAAATATCTTTTTGCCGTATTTTCAGAAAGCGCCACTGTGTTGGGCCTTGTGAGCGCTGTTGCCGGATTGCCAAGAATAAATGGCACATTGAATATTTTAAATAAAGAAGAGTCGCACCAATAAAAGGATTTTTCTATAAAATTATTATTATCCGCTCTAATGAATGCGCTTGTGCCAAAATCATGCTTCAACATCCGTGCGGCATATTTTACCTCCGGAATATTAGCTGTAAGCGCTGGCGCCACTGCATTTGGCGATGTACACATATTTGCATAATCGCTACTGCTTGTCAAAACACGATAGCAATTCTTCTCGTTTTTGTACATATTATCAAAGCTCATTTCGCTCACAATAAACATATACAGTAATACAGAAATAGCAAGGCCAACGGAAAGCCCTGCAACATTTAGCAAAGTAAATAAGCGATGAGCTTTTAGATTGCGCCAGGCGATTTTGAAATAATTTTTAACCATATAAGTGATTTTATAGTTTTTCTATTTTTTCTTCTTCTCCGCTTCGGGGCCGGGGCTGCTCACTCACTTCTCAAACTGTCAACCGGATTGGCCATCGCGGCTTTCACAGATTGGAAACTGACTGTTGCCAATGCAATAAATATTATTATCAAATCAGCAGTAATAAAAAACCACCCACGAATATCTATCCGGTATACAAATGTTTGCAACCACCCGTGCATCGCCCACCATGCAACAGGTGTAATGATGAGAACAGATAAAAGAACCAGGTATATAAATTCTTTGGTGAGCAATGCAGCAAGATTTATAACTGTTGCACCTAAGACTTTTCTTATACCTATTTCTTTAGTGCGTTGCCTTGCGAAGAATGCAGTTAAAGCAAATAAGCCCATGACAGAAATCATAATGGCAACAATGGTGAAAAAAGTAATGATTTTTTGAAGTCTTTCATAAGATATAAATAACTGTTGAAAATTATTATCAAGAAAAGAATAGCGGATAGGGAAATCGGGTTCTATTTTTTTCCAGATACTCTCTATAGCAGCAACAGATTGTTGCGCGTGATTGCTGCTTAGCTTTACCAATATAGCGCCACCCGATTGAAACATACAGGCTTTGTTTCCTATTGTATATACAACAGGCTGAACCGCTGTTTCAAATCCATGAACATTGAAATCTTTTACAACACCAACTATTTCCACAGGTACACTATCACAATATGGAAAAGAAATTGTTTGTCCGATAGGATTAGCTAAATTCATTTTTTTTACTGCCGTTTCATTAATAATAGCGGTACGTGTATTTTGATCTGAGTAATCATTTGTAAACAACCTTCCCCGAACTAAAGCAACCTGCAATGTTTTAAAATAATCATCGCTTATTTTTACAGAAGCCAAGTGATATTCCTTTCCTGCACTTTTAAAATTAATAGTTGATGTATCCAAGCCTTTATCACCCGGCACTTCGGTAGTTTTCGCTACCTGTATTACTCCGGGTATAGATAATAATGTATTTTTTACCGCATCGAAATCTTTGTCTCTCGTTTTTTGCGTGGCATCAATGCGCAGTACTTGTGTATCCGAAAAACCTTTGTCTTTGTTTTTCATATAATGCATTTGGGTGTTTATTACAAGAGTGCTAAAAATAAAAAAAGAGGAAACCATAAATTGCACTACAATCAAACTATTCCGAAAGAGCCTTGCTTTGCTTCCTGTAGAATAATCTCCTTTTAAAACCTTTACCGGAATAAAACGGGATAGAAATAAAGATGGATATAAGCCTGAGAGTAATATAACCAACAATAAACACACTACAATTTCAGCAATGATAGATGCTGCATTATTTTGCCAAAAGCTTAAGGAGATATTGAATGATCTGTTAAGATAAGGCAAGGTAACATATACAACTACCATCGCAATACACAAACTAATAAGGCATTGAAACGCTGTTTCCGACATAAACTGAAGGATCAATTTTTTTCGGTCAGAGCCTAATACTTTCCTTATGCCTACTTCTTTTGCACGCCCCATTGATTTTGCAATAGTGAGATTGCTGAAATTGATAGCACCGGCTAACAGCAATAAAACTGCTAATATCAGTAGTATGGAAACGGTTGTAAAATTGCTTGAGCCATGCTTTGGAAAGTTGTGAATATCGGGTACGGCATCAATAAAAAGACCTTGTTTTTGAACTGACTGCTTATAAGCTTCAAACGATATTTTATCACTGTTCTTTAAACGTTCATTATAATACAGCCTGTTAATGTCATCTGCAATTTTTACTTCAGCAACCGACTGTTTTAATTTTATGTAAGTTTGATAAGAATAATTTTCCCAAAACATATTTTGTCTTCCATACGGATCCCGCATCAGCATTTGAACATCAAGGTGAGAAGGGGTTTGCGGCATTTTCATCACACCAGTCACCTCACCATCAATGGCGTTGTATATTTTTATCGGTTTACCCATTGGATCAGCATTCCCAAATAATTTACGGCTTAGCTCTTTAGTCAAAATAACGGCGTTAGGTTTATTGAGTGCAGTGGCGGTATTACCTTCAACTAATTTATAGGGAAACACTTTGAGAAATAATGAATCAACTGTCACCACACCTTTTTGATAGATTTTTTTATCATTGGCAGCAAGCAACGTTTCAAAATCTCCCGCAGGCATAATAGCTGTTCCGGCTTCAGCATCAGGATAATTTTGTGCTAAAAAAGACGCCAGCGGGGCGGGGGTGCCCTGCAGGATATCAGCTTCTGAACGTAGAGAGATTTTATACACTTTCTTTAATTCCGGGTTCCATTTATCATAGCTCAATTCATAATTGAGATATAAAAGGATGATGATAAAACTGGATAAACCGGCAGCTAATCCGAGAATATTGATAGCACTATAAG
>JALYVO010000040.1:4681-33866 GCA_030853195.1 Bacteroidota bacterium
CATCATCCACCAGGCTATAGGAAAGGCAACAATGCAAGACACAATAACAAGTTTTATAAAATCTTTTGATAATAAACCTGCGATGCCTGAAACACTGGCTCCCAGCACTTTTCGCACGCCGATCTCTTTTGTTCTGCGCTCTGCTGTGTATGCGGCTAAACCAAATAAACCAAGACAGGAAATGAATATCGCAAGTATGGAAAACACACCTGCTAATTTACCAATAAGTGTTTCTGTTTTGAATAACCGGCCAAACTGCTGGTCAACAAAACTGTAATCGAATGGGTAACCCGGATTATCATTTTTAATAACCTTTCCTATTTTAACAAGAGCATCAGGTAAATCCGCATTTGCTTTTAACCGGATTGATAAAAAGTTGCAATTGGAAGTATCAGAAAATAATACCAATGGCGATGCCGGCGCATACATATCGTTATACACAAAATCTTTTATTACACCTGTAACAGTATATTTAGAAGTGCCCTGAGTAAGTACCGTGCCCAGAATATTTTTCTTATTAATAATTTTAGCAAGTGATTCATTAATGATAACATTGCTGCTGTCTGATTTTACATCAGGATAAAAATCTCTGCCTGCCGTAAGATGCATTCCCATTGTGGAAATATATTCAGGGCTAACGCCTTCAATAGTTATCAAAACCTGCCTGGACGGGTCTTTCCCTTCCCATGCACAATCGCCTGTGTTACTTCCTAATTGTAATACCTGGTTGTTACTTAGTGCAGCATTTTGAACAACACCTGTAGCTTGTAAATCATTTTTTACAGCATTGAAATGATTCTTCATATTGCCTTGCATATACATGTAAACAAGATTATTTTTATTATATCCGAGATCGCGGTCTTTTACATGATTTATTTGCTGATAAATAATTATGGTAGAAACAATAAGTATTATAGATATTGAAAACTGTATCACCACAAGGCCTTTTCTTATTAAACCGGCGCTGCCATTATTTTTTATTTTGATTCCTTTTAAAACATATACCGGCTTAAAAGAGGAAAGATAAAATGCAGGGTAACTTCCGGCCACCAATCCGCAGATTAAAGCAATCACTAATAATGCTGCAATATGAAAAGGATTGATGATGTCAACAGATAGTTGTTTCTCAACCAGGCTGTTAAACGCTGGCAGGAAAATATAAATAAGTGCAATGGCAACAACTGCAGATAACATTGAAGTAAAAATTGATTCACCAATAAACTGACTTATTAATTTTATTTTGGCTGCGCCCATTACTTTTCTTACACCTACTTCTTTTGCCCGCTGCTCCGAGCGTGCTGTTGAAAGGTTCATAAAATTGATGCATGCAATAATTAAAATGATCCATGCAATAAGGCTAAAAAGATTTACATACTTTATTCGGCCGGGCACTTCTTTACCATTCTCAAAGCTGTCATACATTCTCCATCGTTTCATGGGATAGATTGACATTCTTGCGCTGGCTTCTTTTTGCTTTGTTTGAACGTAGCCGTAAAGTTTTTTATTAATCGCGTCTACGTTTGCGTTTGGCTGTGTTTCCACATAAGTAACCACGCCATTACTTCCCCATTGCTGCAGCCATGCATTTTGATCTTCGTAAATTTTAAATGGCGCCAGCCAATCCATTCTAAAAGAAACATTTTCGGGAAGGTCTTTGATTACACCTGATATAACATAATCCTGTTTGTTATCAACCCGCAGCTTTTTACCGACAACGTTAGTAGTATGAAAAAAATTTATTGCCATTTTTTCTGAAACAACCAATGAATGCAACTGATCGAATGCATGCTGTGCATTACCCTGCACAAATTGAAGCTGAAACATTGTCAGAAATGGTGCGTCCACATACAACCCCTTCTCTGAAATTGGTTTATCATTTAATGAAAATAGAATATTGTTACCCCATGTTGTTCTTGCCGTATTTTTTATTCCGGGTATTTCTGCTTTAATGCCTGCGGCAAATGGCCCGGGAGTAGCATCGAACGTAAACGTGCTGCCATCATAGGTTTGCTGGTCTTTTACTTTATAAAGATTTTCCCTGTTATTAAAATAATCATTAAAATTAAGTTCATCCTCTACCCATAAAAATATCAAGCCTGCGCAAGCAATACCAATGGCAAGCCCGCCGATATTTAAAAAACTATAGCCTTTGTTTTTCCAGAGGTTACGGAAGGTGGTTTTGAAATAGTTTGTAAGCATATAACTGATTTTATAGTTTTTTCATATTTTTCCATTGACCTATTCATCATTCATCTACTCACTTCTCAAACTCTTCACAGGATTTGCCATTGCCGCTTTTATGGATTGAAAGCTTAGCGTTACCATAGCAATCAGCAGAGCAATAGCACCGGAGAATGCAAAAAGCCACCAGTGAATTTGTATGCGGTAAGCAAAGTTCTGCAGCCATTTGGTCATTACAAACCATGATAAGGGAATGGCTATAAGCATTGATATAAAAATCACTTTTAATAACCCTGCTGTTAATAGCGTTGTAATGCTGCCGACACTTGCGCCCAATACTTTTCTTATACCTATTTCTTTTACACGCTGGCCAACAGTAAATGTGATCAAACCAAATAACCCAAGACAGGCGATTACAATGGTGAGAATTGTAAAGGCAAGCAATACTTGTCCTTGCTTGCGTTCTGCATCATACTGCGCTGCAAAGTTTTTATCGAGAAAATGATAATCGAATATTGCAGAAGGATCAAATTTCCTGAATGTTTGTTCAATTGCGGTGAGAGATTGAGAAATATTTTTTGAATCCACACGCACATACATGTTGTCTCTGTCTGTAGCTTTTTCCGGAAGCATCATAATTATTGGCTCTATGCTATGTTGCAAAGAATAAATGTGGTAATCTTTTACAACACCAATAATATTTACAAACGATACTTTTCCTGTTGAGTCTTTACCTCTTGAAAATCTTTTTCCAATCCCTGTGACCCATCCTTGTCTTTTAAGAAAAGTTTCATTCACAACTGCATTATTATTGTCCGTTGCCATGTCTTTAGAAAAATTTCTGCCTTCCAGCATTTTTATTTGCATAGCAGGAATAAAGTCGGGATCGATGGTTAATGCATAAGCGAGATTGCTGTGCTCATTCAACACACCATTCTTCTCCACACTATAGTCCATCATGCCGATATCATTGTTTCCAATCGGGTTACCTGCAGAGGCAACAGCTTTCAGGGTTGGGTTTTGCAACAGTGCTTCACGAAGTGCCGGAACTTGTTCTCTTACATTTCTTGAATCAATATGGAAGGTGAGCATTTGGTTTTTATTGAACCCAAGATCAGAGTTGAGCACATAGTGGAGCTGCATATACATAACTACCGATGCAGTTATCAATACCACGGTAACGGCAAACTGAAATAATACTAAAGACTTCCTGAAAATGACTTGTCCTTTCACATCTCCCAATTGATTTTTCAGAGCAGGAATAGTTTTAAATTTTGAAAGAAAAAATGCAGGATACAGGCCACCAATAAGAGCTATGATGATTGAGAAACCAAGCAGGTATATTATACTGGGTAGCACGCCAAACCGCCATAGCACTAAATCTTTCCCCGTAACATCATTTACCAACGGCATAATGAGCGCAACTAAAAAAATGCTGATCAGGGCAGAAGTAAGAATGATGGATATAGATTCGGTAAGAAATAAACCAACCAGGTTGCCCTTACTTGAACCAATTATTTTTCTTACGGCTACTTCCCGAAGGCGAACGGATGCACGTGCCGTGGTAATATTGATATAATTGATAAATGCAATAGCGAGGATAAGCAGGCCTACCAGGGATAAAACATAGATGTATTTTATATCATGATTTTCACCAAGCTCGTAACTTAAATGCGAATGCAAATGAATGGACGTCAAAGGCTGCAGTTCCAGCCTGTAGTGAATATCCCGGGAATTTACTGTAAGATATTTGGTAACAAACGCAGGCATCTTTGCACGCAACTGCTCAATACCGGCATTCGATTTTAATAGTATGTAAGTATAGATATTAAAGTTTTGCCAGTTAGCTTGGTAGTCCTTCGGCATAGCACGAACAGCATTAAAAATAACATGAGAATTATTGGGCACATCGTCGATAACGCCAGTTATAAGGGTAGGATTTTTGTCAATGTAAATTGTTTTATTCAATGCATCTGCGGCGTTCCCAAAAAATTTGCCGGCAAGTGTTTTGGTTAAAACTATTGTGTTGGACTTTTGGAGCGATGTAGCATTTCCCGCAATAAAGTGGTAGGTGAAAATTGTAAAGAAAGAAGGGTCGGCAAAAAAGATGCCGCCGTCTTTAATCTTTTTTTCTTGGTATTCAAGAACACCTCCGCCTTCCGGATCTATTCGCACAGCATTTTCCACTTCAGGAAAATCTTGTTTAAAGGCTGCAGCGGTCAGTCCGGATGTTCCCGTTACATCAAATTTTTCTTCTCCCCACCGGCCATGGGAAGCCAGCCTGTAAATCCTGGCGGCATTCTTATGATATCCGTCATAACTTAGTTCATCGGCCACATATAGCGAGATGATCCATACAGCACTAAGGCTTAGGGCCAGGCCGGCAATGTTGATAAAAGAAAACACCTTTTGCCTGGCAATATTTCTGAAGGCGGTTCTGAAAAAGTTTTTTAACACAAGATAAGATTTATGATGTAAGATTTATTAATGTCTGTTTCTTCATTTCAAATTTTCAAATTTCCAAATTGGCTCATTTGCAAATGGATTTATTCACTTCTCAAACTCTTCACCGGATTCGCCACCGCTGCTTTTATCGCCTGGAAGCTTATTGTAAACAATGCCACAATCAACGCAAGAATTGCCGATAATATGAATACCCACCAATGAATATTTATTCGATAAGCAAAACCCTGCAACCAATGCGACATGGCAAACCACGCTATTGGAAAAGCAATAATGGTAGCGACCAACACCAGTTTTAAAAAATCTTTTGATAATAAAGTAACAATGGAACTTACTTTGGCTCCCAATACTTTTCTGACGCCGATCTCTTTTACGCGCTGCGCAATTTCAAAAGCCGATAAGCCAAACAAACCGAGGCAGGCAATGAATATGGCAATGCAGGCAAACACGGTAAAAATGGTTCCCTGCCTTTGTTCTGTTTGATAAAGCTTGTCGAAATTTTCGTTAAGAAAAGTATATTGGTAAGGTAATTCGGGCAAATATGTTTTCCATATTTTTTCAACGGATGCTAATGATGCCGGAATATTACCTGCAATTTTTATAGAAAGATAGTTGAAAGACGAATTGGATGGAGTAGTTGCGGGATTGATCAAAACGATAGGAACAATCCGATGTTGAAGGGATTCAAAATGAAAATCACCGATGACCCCAATCACTTCTCCTTTCATATTCCCATATTTAAAATCCTTTCCAACTGCATCCTGCGGCGACTTCCAACCGATGGCTTTCACCGCTGATTCATTCAAAATAAAATTGGAAGTATCCATACTATAATCACGGGAAAAATTTCTTCCCGCAACTAAATGAATTCCATAAGTTGGAATAAAATCATAATCGGCTGACACATTTTTGATATCAGCTGTTACAGGCCGCAAAGAATCTCCAACCATTGTAGAGGCGCCCTGAGCATCCAGCAACCTTCCTGTTGGAATACGTGAAGAGCGCGCAACATCTTTTATACCTGACTTTTGCAGTAAGTCATTTCTGAATGCATCATATTGTGGATTAATCGAATTATAGTAGGGCAGTGTGATGATATGTTCCTTATCATAACCTAATGAAGTATTCTGCATATAGCGCAATTGCTGGAAAACAATAATCGTTGTAATAATAAGTATGATCGAAATGGTAAACTGGGCGACCACCAAAATTTTCCTAAAAGAAATATTGCCACCACCTGCTTTAAATATTCCTTTCAGAGTTTTTACAGGTTGGAATGAAGACATGAATAAAGCAGGATATAAGCCTGATAAAATGCCCACAATAAATGGCGTTAAAAATAGCGGAACTAATACCTGCCATTTTAATAAAATACTTACTGAGAGCTCTTGCCCGGAAAGTTGCCTGAGCCAGGGCAATGCAAAATATAAAAGAAGGAAAGCAATTGAAATGGCTGCCCAGGCAATAAGAACTGATTCGCTTAGAAATTGAAAAATTAATTCTTTTTTTCTTGCGCCGATTACTTTTCGTATTCCGATTTCTTTTGCCCGTAATGCAGAACGGGCGGTAGAAAGGTTCATGTAATTAATACAGGCGATTAACAAAATAAATAAAGCAATAGCGCTAAAAATATAAACACGGGAAATATCGCCGTTGGGCTCTGCTTCATAATCGGTATGGGAATACAAATGAATATCAGTAAGTTTTTGCAAGCCAAGCTTTGTAAATTTTGAAGGTTGATTTGCGCCATATTGTCCAGCCATTCTCTTATCAAGAAAGACGGGAAAGCGCGTTATCATTTTTTGGACATCATAATGATCGGGAAGCAGTAAAAATGTAAAGAAAGAGTTATTTCCCCAATTAGTCCGCATGTTTTCTGCCCCGTAAACCGCTGAATCTTTTAACGTATTGAAAGAAACCAACACGCCTGGATGCATAAAAGAATTTTCAGGAAAGTCTTTATAAATACCGGTTACTTTCAGATCAAACTGGTTATTGCTCCGTATTACTTTATTCATAGGATCATCATTACCAAAATATTTTTTCGCCTCGCCTTCACTCATCATTATGCTGAAAGGATCTTCCAGAGCTGTATTTGGGTTTCCTTTTAAAACTTTTAGAGTAAAAACTTTAAATAAATTTTCATCTGCGAAATAAACATTAGGCTCGCTGATGAGTTTTTCTTTATACTTAAAAGAAATTGTTCCCGCGTTTAACAACCTTGTCATTTTTTTTATTTCCTGAAAATCAGTTGGGAAGTAGTACCCAAATGGAGGCGATATGGTACTTAAATTAAGAGAAACAACACCATCCTGATTATTAAAACTCCTGGTAACGCGATAAATATTTTCTGCGTTTTTATTATACCGGTCGTAGCTTAATTCATTCAGAACATAAGTGGTGATCAACAAACAGCAGGTAAGCCCCACCGTTAGCCCGAATAAATTAATGAACGAGATGAATTTGTATTTCATCAAATTTCGAAACGCTATTTTGAAATAATTCTTTATCATATAAGCGATTTTATAGTCTTTCTATTTTTTCTACTTCTGCCCTTCGGGGCCGTGGGCTGCCTATTCACTTCTCAAACTGTCAACCGGATTCGCAACTGCCGCTTTAATCGCGTGAAAACTTATAGTAAATATTGAGATTAAAAATGCCAGGACTCCTGCCAACACAAACATCCATCCCGACAAATGAATATGATAATCCATAAACGATAACATCTTTTGCATTGACCATGCGGCAATTGGCGCTGCTATTATAAAAGCAATAAAAACAGGTTTTAAAAAATCTCTTGATAATGAATACCACAAGCTGCCCATTGATGCTCCCAGAATTTTTCTGATACTTATTTCTTTGCTTCTACGTTCAGCTAAAAATGCCGAAAGGCCAAACAATCCAAGGCAGGAAATGAATATGGCCATGCCTCCGAATAAACTTGCCATCTGGCTGCCAGACTGTATTTCTGCAAAATTTTTTTGATATTCTTCCTTTACAAACTGAAATTCAAAAGGCACATCTGAATCAATCTTTTTTATGGCTGCTTCTATCCTGGCTAGATTTTCTTTCCATTTTTCATCATTGGAGATTCTTACAAAAAAATGATTCACACTTCCTTTGTCTAAGTAAACGATCATGGGTTCAGTGGATGAAAACGGATGATTAAAAACAAAATCTTTTACTACACCAATCACATTATTATTCCCCAATTTTATTCCGACAACAGGTTCTTTTAATCCCATTCTTTTTACTGCAGCCTCATTAACAAGGCAAGCGGATGAATCGGCGCCATATTCCGGACTAAAATCACGTCCTTCGGCGATAGTAAATCCGGCAGTTTTTGCCCAATCATATTGCACACTGGTAGAAGTAATGAAAAAATCCTGGCCTGCTGTTTTGCCCGGCCATTCTAATCCATTAAAAGCTCCTCCGAACCTTATCAGGTTATCTGTGCCTGCTGAAACATTTTTAACTCCAGGGATTTTTAACAGATCATTTTTTACTAAAGAAAATTTGTCTTTCAAATCACCTCTTGCATCTATATCAATCAAATTTTCCTGGTCGTATCCTATAGGTCTTTTTTGCAAAAAATCTAATTGCTTAAAAATTACAATTATAGCAATGATGAGGAATATAGAAATTATAAACTGAAAAGTGACCAACCCTTTGCGAAGTAAACCACCACCCTTTTCTTTTGCTACAATATTCTTAAGCACTTTCACTGGTTTAAAATGGCTAAGCCAAAAAGCAGGATAACTACCGGCTACCAATCCTGTTGTCAAAGCAAGAAATATCAATAACAACCAGATATGCCAGTTATAAAAATCAGGCGTGAAATTCTTTCCCATAAGCTGCAGAAAATAAGGCAGTGCCAAAGTCGCCAGTAAAATAGCAACCAAGAGCGCAAGAAATGAAAGTAATAACGCTTCACTTAAAAATTGAAAAATAATCCAACGCTTGGATGCGCCCAATACTTTTCTTACGCCTACTTCGCGGGCCCGGCGCTCTGACTGTGCTGTTGCAAGATTCATAAAATTGATACAGGCTATAAGCAAAACGAATAAACCAATAATACCTATCAATCTTATTACATCAATCAGCCCTCCATTAGGTTTTCCATTTTTGAAGTTGCCATAAAGCCGCAGGCTTGCAAGTGGATAGGCAAATAATTCAATATTTTTTTCATCCTGTTTTTGCAAAAAGAAATCCTTTAGTTTTTTATTTAATGAGGCAATATTTACGTTTGGCTTCACCTGTATCCAGGTTTGTATGCGATTATCATCCCATTTATTTAACCAATTGTTATTGATGTCAAAAAGATGAAATGGCAACACCACATCAAATTGGTTACTGCTGTTCTGTGGCACATCAGCAATAACAGAAGCTACTTTTAAAGCATTCGTATTATTCAACATAAATACTTTGCCCATGGCATCTTCGTTGCCAAAAAGTTTTTTTGCTGTGCTAACCGTTATCACCGCGGAGCCGGGTTCCTGCAATGCTGAAACAGGATTGCCTTCCTTTGAGGAAAAAGTCATCATATTAAAAAAATCAGGCTCGGCATATATTCCATTCACGTAAATATTTTTATCACCGGATCTTATAAGTTCCTGGTCGCCTTCAGTTGCCCTAACAGCATATTTTATTTCAGGTATTTCATTTCGCAGGCTTGGTGCCAATGGTCCGGGCGTTACTCTGCTTGTTTTTATATCTCCATTCATGCTCTGGGTTTTCATCAAAAGATATATATCGTTGAGATTACGGTTGAATCTATCATAACTGAATTCGTCTGCAGTTACGAGCAATATGATAATACCTGTTGCAAGGCCAACAGATAAACCTGAAATATTGATAATAGATGAAACTTTGTTTCGCCGCAAATTTCTCCACGCGGTTTTGAAATAATTTTTGATCATTTGCTTTTATTAAAGTTTAATAAAAAGACTATATCCTCTGTTTTTCGAAAGATTTCTAAAATTTATTTTGGAATAATTTTTAAACATATTTTTTTGTATCCGTATCTTTATTACGTCAATTATTATTTATGGCAGCTATAAATTCCATTACAATTAGAAAAAAACTTGAATCTGACACCATCAAACTTGGCAAAGAAGCAAAACCGATGTTGGGCAAAAATGTAGAAATCATTATCCGCGAAATTGCCGATTCAAAACCTATTGAAAGGCAATGGGAACATTTGGGAGAATTTGATCTTGGTGGTGAACTTGATACTGTTAACATTCGTGATTTTGCCCATGATGATCAATCTGCTAGTTGATACCAACGTATGGATTTACGTAATGGATAAAAGTTCCACTTTTAATCAACCAGCTAAATCTATTCTGTCCAATTCTAATTATAATTTTTTCATAACATCAAAGAACATCAGTAAGTTTTTCGCTGTGGCATCAAAACGTAATATCTCTTATGCGTCTTATTCAAATTATTATGAAGAAATAAAAAATAAGGCTAATATTTTATTTCCGACAGCGAAAAGTCTTTCAATCTTAGAAGAACTGATTCAAAAATATCAACCCAAAGGCAATCAGGTATTTGACATCGAAATAGTTTCAATTATGTTGGATAATGGAATTAAACATATCGCAACTTTCAACCGAAAAGATTTCAGCAACATATCCGAAGTTGAACTTCTTGAAATTCTCTGAAACCTCTCCACCTCACAACTATACCAATATATTCTCTGTAACTGTTTGTCCATCCAGCATTCTAATAATGCGATGACTGTATCGCGCGTCATGCTCACTATGCGTAACCATAATAATTGTAGTTCCCTGTTCATTTAATTCGGTGAGCATTTGCATCACTTCGTTGCCATTTGATGAATCCAGGTTTCCGGTGGGCTCATCTGCAAGAATTAATTTGGGATTATTGACTACCGCCCTCGCAACAGCTACGCGCTGTTGTTGTCCGCCGGATAATTGCTGGGGATAGTGGTTTTTTCTATGCATGATCTGCACTTTATCAAGAACCGCTTCCACGCGTTTTTTTCTTTCATCGCTTTTTATCCCGAGATAGATCAATGGCAATTCCACATTTTCAAAAACTGTTAACTCATCAATCAGATTAAAACTCTGAAAAACAAAACCAATATTTCGCTTGCGCAGGTCTGCTCTTTTTCTTTCATTAAAATGAGCCACTTCAATGTTATTGAATAAAAAGCTTCCGCTATCCGGATCATCAAGCAATCCGAGAATGTTTAGCAGCGTGGATTTGCCGCATCCAGATGGCCCCATTACAGCAACAAACTCTCCTTCTTTTACATTGAATGAAAGTTTGTTAAGTGCTACCGTTTCCACTTCTTCAGTGCGATAAATTTTTTCCAGATTGGTAATGTTGATCATGATTTATTTTTAAGATTTGAGATGTGAGCCTTGAGCTTTGAGCTTGAGCCAGAGTTTTCAATTATTTTTGTATATTTTATTTGTCATCATTATTATTATTTAATCAAATACTTTTTTATGAGAAATTTTCAAACTCTTTCTTTTTGGCAAAGAAGCCATCAACTCACATTGAGAATCTACCAAACAACTAAACATTATCCCAAGGAAGAGTTATTTGGTTTAACATCACAAATGCGCCGATCTGCATCTTCCGTTCCAACTAATATTGCCGAAGGTTGTGGCCGGAATTCTAATCCACAATTATCTAATTTTTTACAAATTGCTCTTGGTTCCATTTCTGAGCTTCACTATCAGCTAATATTAAGTAAAGATCTTTTTTATATCAATGAGCCTATTTTTAACGAGTTGGAAATTGAAACTGTTGAAATAAGAAAAATGATTTTCGCATATAGTGAAAAGCTGTGAGTCTTAGCTGTCAGCTTTGAACTTGAGTTTTGAATTTCAGCTGATTTTCTTTCTCACGGTTCAAAGCTCATCGCTCTCTGTTTCTTTCTCACGGCTCAAAGCTCAAAGCTCATTGCTCACGGCTTCTTCAACACCAACTCCTGCATATTTCCATAAGTGT
This sequence comes from Bacteroidota bacterium, assembly GCA_030853195.1. Lineage (GTDB taxonomy): Bacteria > Bacteroidota > Bacteroidia > Chitinophagales > Chitinophagaceae > Ginsengibacter. Next base: position 16,316 of record JALYVO010000040.1, read on the forward strand.
CATAACTGCTTGTTACCACTTTGTCTCCGGGTTTCAAACCTTGCAACACCTCGTAATAATCAGGATTCTGACGTCCCAGTTGTATGTCCACTTTGTATGCTTTTGTTCCATCATCGCTCACTTTAAAAATCCAATTTCCGCCGGTCTGTTGATAGAAACCGCCTTTTGGTAAAAGCACGGCCTGTGTCTCATCACTTAATGCCAAACGTATCTGCAATGTTTGCCCACGGCGGATTCCCTTCGGCACGTCTCCAATAAATTCCATGTCAACCTGGAAGCGGCCATTAGTAACTTGTGTAAACACTTTTTTTATTTCGAGCTTATAAGTTTTATTATTGAAATCAAAATCTCCTTTGAGCCCGATAAATATCCTGGAAATATAATGCTCGTCGATATCCACACGAACTTTATATCCATCCAAAACATCAATTTGCCCAAGGCGCTCGCCTTTGTTTTTTGACTGTCCTATTTCTGCGTCTAAGGATGTCAGTTGTCCATCAATTGGCGCGCGAACAATAAGGTCTCCCACTTTCTGCCTCATTACATTCAGCGCATTTTGCGAACCTTCAAACGATTGCCTGGCCTGGTTTACCTGTTGCAGGTTGGAAACAGAATCCTGTTGCAGGATCTTATCCGTCAGCTTTTTCTTTTGCAAAAAATAAGTATAATTATTTACCGCCTGCTGATATTCCTGTGAGCCAATTACTTTTTCGGCATATAGATGTTTATCTAAATTATACACACGCTCAGCTTCTTTAAACTGGCTTTCCACATCAGTCATTTGATTTAATTTACTGACTGTATTTTGTTGTGCAGCGTTCTTTGAAATCTGCATCTGTGTTAATAAATTATATACATTGGTTTGTTGCGTTACCAATCCTAATTGCAGATCTGTATTGGATAATCTCAAAATCGGCTGGCCTTTTTTTAATACTGTTCCATCATCCACATATTTTTCTTCTACTCGGCCGCCTTCCACCGCATCTAAATAAATAGTTGTAAGCGGAAGCACCACACCATTCACAGGAATAAATTCCTGGAAAGTCCCTTTTTTGATTTCACTGACAGTGATCCGCTCTGTATCTACATTCAATTTGCTGTTGCCGGACGTGAAATAATAACTTCCTGCGATCAAAGCAACTACTGCTACAATACCAGCAATAATTAATATCCTTTTTGTGGACCACTTCTTTTTTTCAATTACTCTATCCATTTTTATCTATTTCTTTTTTCTTTCCAACATTTTTTATCTCATCCTTATCAACATTCAAAGCCATGCCATAGTTCAGAAGATTGTTTTTCAATAAGATAGAAAAATAATTTCATCAACAGTGTCCGGTTTTGATACAGCCCGCGTTCATTATTGATACAACAGTTCTGGCCTGTTAATAAATATATCATTGTCAATTTTATTATGCATAAAATTTTCTGGCGCTGATCTGTTTGCGCTGGCGCTGAATTTTCCACATTTGAGATGCAGCAAAATTCCTGGGAATTCGTTTTTTGAAATTCAGAAACAATGTTTCTTTCACTTCGTCTGTAAGAATTTTTATTTCTTCATAAGTAAGTGTTTCTAATAAATTATTTGATTGAGCTTTCATGATTCTTATTTTATTAATGAATAATTTTTATTATTTTTTAAAAGTAAAATTTTCTCCCTGTTATATTTTTTCTCCGGCGGTGGAGATTCCACAATTCTGCGGAACTGAAAATCTTAGTTTTTTCTTTTTTAAAATTTAGGGCAAGCGTTTCTTTCACTTCGGTAGTAAGAATTCTTACTTCACTTTTGTTTAGTGATTCTAACAAGTTATTTAATAGAATTTTCATTTTTTTTTAGTTTTACGATTTGTGAGATTATGATTGATTGGTTTTTGAATACGTCCGTAGTCTTGCTTAGTTACAAAATAATTATTCAGTTTTATTTAATTTCTAATTTTGATTTTTATAAAATTGATAATCATTTTGATGTAATCATTTTGATGTAATCATATTATACAATCGTGTGCCAACTCATAAAAGATTGCTTTTCAACGATAAAAAAAATTTACTCAAAAACAAACTGTCCGCTTTCGATACAAACGTTATCCGCTTTTGAAACACACGCCAGCGTGGTAATCCATTTTGTAGATTTTTATATTTTGATAATTTAATTATGGTAAACTTGCATGCGGAAAAAGTATCTTTTATGAAAAAATTATTCAAAAGAAAAAATAAACTATTGATGCTTTTTATATTAACCACACTATTCAAAAATTGAACAATAAATAAAAAATGATTTTAAAAAACGCCAACATATTAGTTATTGATGATGATACGGATGTTCTCACGGCGGTAAAACTTTTATTAAAAACCGAAGCAAAAAACGTAGTAACAGAAAAAACGCCAGAAAGTATTCACTCTTTAATGTCTGCCACAAAATTTGATTTGGTTTTATTAGATATGAATTTCAACAGCAGCATTAATACAGGGAATGAAGGAATATTTTGGCTCAAAAAAATAAAATCTCTTGATCAAAATATATGTGTTATCATGATAACCGCTTATGGCGATATTGATCTCGCAGTTCGCTCATTAAAAGAAGGAGCTTCTAATTTTATGGTGAAGCCCTGGCACAATGAAAAACTGGTTGAAACCATAAAAGAAACATTGAAAGGAAAAGAGAAAGCCGCACTGGGAACGCGCTCGATACTCTCTCCGGTAATTGGAAAAGAATTGATCGGAAAATCAGAAGTGATGAATGATATTTTTTTTAAGATAGAAAAAATTGCACATACAGATGCTAACATTTTGATTCTTGGAGAAAATGGCACTGGGAAAGATCTTATCGCCAAAGCTATTCACCAACATTCACTTCGCGCTAATAAACCATTTGTAAAAGTAGACGTTGGCGCTTTGACAGAATCGCTTTTTGAAAGTGAATTATTCGGGCATAAAAAAGGTTCGTTTACCGGCGCTGCCGAAGACAGGGTAGGAAGATTTGAATCGGCAAATGGCGGCACTTTATTTTTGGATGAAATCGGAAATATCTCTTTACAGCAGCAATCAAAATTATTAAGCGTTTTGCAAAACCGCCAGGTAACACGCCTTGGAAGCAACGCATCCGTGAATATTGATATACGCCTTGTATGCGCCACCAATCTGCCTATCACAGAACTTGCCAATGAAAATCGTTTTAGAAAAGATCTTATTTATCGAATCAATACTGTTGAAATTATTGTGCCGCCATTGCGGAAAAGAGATAACGATATTATTTTATTGGCGAAACATTTCGCTGCCATTTATGCTAAAAAATATTTAAAACCTGAATCTACCCTTGACACAAAAGCAATTGAAAAATTGAAGCAATATCTTTTTCCCGGAAACGTACGCGAATTGCAATATACCATGGAAAGAGCGGTCATCATGTCTGAAGGTGAAGAGCTTTCCGCATCAGATCTTATCTTTTCACCCATTGAATCTGCAGCTCTCCCGGAAAAAGAACCTGTTGATATGAACCTGAATGCTGTTGAAAAAAATACGATCTTAAGAGTAATAGAAAAACACAATGGGAACATAAGCAGAGCTGCAAAAGAGCTTGGACTCACAAGAACTGCTTTGTACAGGAGATTGAGCAAGTATGATATTTAAAGCCATTTGCCTGAAAAGGTAATTTCAAAAAACATTGTAATTTTATTATGGACCAGCAGAAAAGATTAAGTAATGAAAAACAATTTGAAGAATGGATAGAGAAAATTGATGGCGGGAGAATTTATTCTTTTCAAATTTCCGGTAAGCACGGATGGATTGCAAAATATTTAAAAGAGACTGATGCTGATGAAACCACTTTAAAATTCTGGCAGGAGATTTATGATCATAAAAACAATTTAATAGAGATACATCAAAAATATCCGATTGATACTGGACATAAAAAAATAAAAATAGAATGATAACAAAGAAAACGCTAGCAGAAAAGGTTCTATCCTATCTTCAACATCACCTGACGCTACAAGAAATAGTATTTTGGGCTGAAGAAGCCTTGATGAACAATAATTTCGAAGAAGATAATTCACATACAATCAGAAATATTCTTGCCCGGATTGGTAGTGCAGATGTGAAAGCTTTCGGAATAACATGGGAAGATTGTGAAGGAATAATGCATAAATTGGGCTTTCGCTTACAAGTGTTGGCAAAAGCCAAAAGATGATAATTAAATTTAAAATTATAATCTCATTCTCTAACTTCCCAATCGGGGATGGAGGTTATTATGTTTAAACGGTTAGAACTAAGAATTTTTATAAGAATATTATTGTTGTTTGCAACGCTGATGGGGTTGTCATTTTTATTGGTGAAAGGCCTGCATCTTTATATAATTATAATTATTCCCGTTATAATATATCAGTTAGTAGAATTATTTCGTTTTCAAAAAAAAACACAGGATGAACTGAAGGAATTTGTGGAATCAATTCATTACCGTGACTATTCACGGTATTTCGATGTAAAGCATGCTCCTGTTGAATTACAAACGCTAAGAAAAGGTTTCAATGAGATCAATACCACTTTAAAGGTGATAAGTAAAGAGAAGGAAACTTCTTATCAATATTTACAAAAAATATTAGAGTTGGTTGATACCGGCATCCTTTCTTACGATTTGGAAAACGGAGAAATAATATGGATGAATGAATCATTAAAAAAAATGTTGCAACTGCCCTATTTAAAAACTATCCATTCGTTAAAAAGACGAGATCAGCAATTATACAATGATGTAATTTCATTGAAACCAACAGAAGGAAAAATAACTACAGCGCATCTTGAAAAAAGATCTTTCAAAATATTGTTATCTGCTTCGGCCTTCCAAACTGATGGTAAAAAATTCATGCTCATTGCATTTCAAAATATTAATGAAGCCCTGGATGAAACAGAATCAAAAGCCTGGCAAAAATTGCTGAGTGTAATGACTCATGAAATTATGAATTCGGTAGCCCCGATATCATCTTTAGCAGATACATTAAAAAACAGGCTGGAAAAATCAATGCCACATCTCGATAACACAAATGGCGCTGTGCATGATCTTGAAATAGGAATAGAAACTATAAAAAGGCGCAGCGAAAGTTTATTAAAATTCGCAGAAACCTATCGTAACCTCAATAAGATCACAAAGCTCAATTTGAAAAAAATTTTGGTGAGAGATCTTTTCGAAAGCCTTTACCAATTAATGCAGCCTACGCTTGATCAAAAAAATATCGAGATGGATATTATATTGAAAGATACCGCACTGGCACTTGAGGCAGATACTAGCCTTATAGAACAAGTTCTTATAAACCTTGTGGTAAACGCAATGGAAGCCGTAAAAGACAGGCCATTAGCAAAAATCCTCTTATCAGCATCGCTATCAGAAAAGCAAAAAATTTTACTTAAGGTTTCAGATAATGGGCCCGGTATCCCGGAAGATATTATGGAAAATATTTTCATTCCCTTTTTCAGTACCAAGAAAAACGGAAGTGGAATTGGCTTAAGTTTATGCAAGCAGATCATGATGTTGCACAAAGGAAATATACAGGTTCATTCAGTTATAGGAGAAGGAACAGTTTTTACATTGCAATTTTAAAAGAAAAGCTGTTTGACGCTTGTATTTAACTGATAACAAAATTGCGCATTCTCTATCGAAGGTTATCAAAAAGCCAAAAATCTACTTTTTCGCTTTCATAGCTACTTTCCTATTTATTATTTAAAAATGCTTCGTGAATCTGCGCCGAGGCCATTATTTAGTTACTTTTGCACGTTTATTTTAAAAATAGTCTTCTCATTTTTTATTTTTATTTTTTATTATATGCTGTTAGGTTTACAGAACGTGACTTTTGAATTTGGCGCAAGGGTAATTGTGAGAGATGCCACGTGGCATATTCAACCGAATGAAAGAATAGGCCTTATTGGATATAACGGTACAGGAAAATCAACACTCTTAAAGGTTTTTACCAACCAATTTCTTCCTTCCGCTGGCACAGTTGAAAAAGGAAAAGAAACAACTATCGGTTTTCTTCACCAGGATCTTTTGAGCTTTGATACGGACGATTCCATTTTACAAGTTGCCCTTAGTGCTTTTGAAAAAGTACAGGCTTTGGAAAAGGAAATTGAAAAGATAGGTATCGAACTTGAACAAAGCTCTGATGAAACATTAGCACATTTATATGCGGATAAATTACATGAATTGGAAATTCTTGGCGGTTACGATATTCATCATAAAACGGAAGAGATCTTGCAGGGGCTTGGCTTCCCCAATGCTGATCTGCAAAGGCCTTACAAAGAATTCAGCGGTGGTTGGCGCATGAGAGTGCTTCTTGCAAAAATGATCCTGATGAATCCGGATGTTTTATTGCTTGATGAGCCTACAAATCATTTAGATCTTCCATCAATTGAATGGCTTGAAAAATATTTACAGCATTATCGTGGCTCTGTTGTTATTGTTTCTCATGACAGGTATTTCCTCGACAGAATGGTTACTAAAATAGTTGAGCTTTATCAGCAGGAATTACATTTTTATACCGGCAATTATTCTTATTATTTAGAAGAAAAAATGCAAAGGATAGAATTGCAAAAACGCGCTTATGAAAACCAGCAGGATTATATACGCCAGCAGGAAAAATTTGTTGAACGGTTTAAGGCAAAAGCTTCAAAAGCCGCGCAAGCACAGAGCATCATGAAGCGGTTAGATAAAATTGAACGCATAGAAAACACTGATCTGGAAAGGCCAAACATGCGCATCAATTTTACGGTCGGTGTTACTCCGGGAAGAATTCTTTGTACATTAAAAGACGCTACTAAACAATTTGGAGAATTGAAAATTGTGGAACACGCAAAGGCAGAAATAAACCGATATGATAAAATCGGCTTAATAGGCGCCAATGGAAAAGGGAAATCAACTTTGTTGCGCATGGTTGCCGGGGTAGAACCTTTTATAGGAGAAAGAATAGAAGGCCACAATGTAAAAGACGCATTCTATGCGCAGCATCAATTGGAAGCGTTGAATATTGATCATACCGTTCTTGAAGAAATGAATTATTCAGGAAGTGGTAAAACGGAACTTGAGCTTCGCTCTTTATTAGGATGTTTTTTATTTAGCGGCGATGATGTTGACAAAAAAATAAAGGTTTTAAGCGGTGGCGAAAAAGCGCGCGTGGCGCTTGCAAAAACGATTGTTAGCAAAGCCAACTTCCTGCTGCTGGATGAACCCACCAACCATTTAGATATTCATTCAGTTGATCTGTTAATTGAGGCCTTGAATAAATATGAAGGAAGTTATATTCTGGTAAGCCACGACAGGTATTTTGTGAATAAAACCGCCAATAAAATTTGGGAAATTGAAGATTATAAGATAAAAGAATTTGTAGGCACATACGATGAATGGGAGCGATGGAAACAAGAAAGAAAAGTTATTGAAAACACAGTTGCAAAAAAGAAAGAAATTGTTATTGAAAAAAAAATAATCGCTTCTGTCAATAGGAAATCCTCAACCGGTTTTTCACAAAATAAAGAGCAGGAAAAGGAATTGCAAAGAACCAAAAAAAATTTTCAGCAATTAGAAGAAAAAATCAGCAAATTAAATATCGACAAAATAAAGTTGGAATCAGATCTTGCTCTACCTGAAATTTATTCTGACAGACTAAAATTCACCGAAGCTGAAAAACATTATCAACAAAATTCTGAGCAATTAATAAACGCCAACCAGGAGTATGAAAATTTATTTGAAAAAATAATAATTCTTGAAGAAAACATGGTTTAGCAATTGAAAAATTCTTTCGGATTGCCTAAGATCCAAATTTGCCTTATCAAAAAAATCATTTGAGTATATTTGCGAAATTTTCCGGAGTTTGTTAGTTTCATAAATAGGCCCCGTAGCTCAGTGGATAGAGCAATAGCCTTCTAAGCTGTGGGTCGCACGTTCGAGTCGTGCCGGGGTCACTTAGCTTAGGGCCACATAAGCCTTCTGATATAAAAAAGCTGGAAATCTATAATTGAAGTTATGACTGTTCAGATAGAAAAAAGCTGGAAAAAAATTCTGGAAGAAGAATTTGAAAAAATATATTTTCAGCATATCATTACTTTTCTAAAAGCTGAAAAATCTTTAGGTAAAATAATTTATCCCCCGGGCCCGTTAATTTTTAATGCTTTTGAAAAAACTCCTTTTGAAAAAGTAAAGGCAGTAATTCTTGGGCAGGATCCTTATCATAATAAAGGCCAGGCTCATGGCTTAAGTTTTTCTGTTCCTGACGGCGTTGCCAAACCTCCTTCATTAATAAATATTTTCAAAGAGCTTAAAAGTGATCTTGGCATTGACATTCCTGAAAATGGCAATCTCGAAAATTGGGCTGCTCAGGGTGTACTTTTATTAAATGCTTCATTGACCGTTCGCCAGAATGAGCCAGGGAGCCACAGTGGTATTGGATGGCTACAATTTACGGACCAGGTAATCAGAAAGATATCCAATGAAAAAGAAGGCGTTATTTTTTTACTATGGGGAAAGTTTGCGCAGGAAAAACAATCATTGATTGATGAAACAAAACATTTTGTTCTAAAAGCCGCCCATCCATCCCCATTCAGCGCTGATAAAGGTTTTTTTGGATGTAAGCATTTTTCAAAAACGAATGCATTACTTATGAAGCAGGGAAAGGAACCTATAGATTGGAAACTTTAAGCCCATTTAAAAAACCAATTTTGAAAAATTTTTTTGCAAAAATTTTTGCTACCTGGGCGCTAATCATTTTTGTGATCACTTTACTTCCTGTAGCGCTACTGATGTGGATCATCGGTCTAATTTCCGAACCTAAACGCACGAAAATATTCCGGGCGATTTCAAAAATTTGGATGCGGATATTCTTCTTTTTGTCCGGGTGTAGTTTGAAAATAATTGGAAAAGATAATTTTAAAAAAAGCGAAAAATACATTGTAGTATGTAACCACAATTCCCTGATGGATGTGCCTGTGACCACTCCCTTCATTCCGGGCGCCAATAAAACGATTGCAAAAGCCGAGATGGCAAAAATTCCATTATTCGGATTAATTTATAAACGCGGTGCTGTATTGGTTAACAGAAATGATAAATTGAGCCGCAGAGACAGTTTTAATAAAATGAAAAATGTTTTGAAACTGGGAATGCACATGTGCATTTACCCGGAAGGTACACGAAATAAAAGCGAATTGCCTCTCAAGGAATTCCATCCCGGCGCTTTCAAACTTGCAGTGGAAACGGAAACATCTATTTTGCCCGCTTTACTCTTTAATACAAAAAAAGTTTTGCCTCCCGGCAAATCATTTTATTTTTTTCCTGCTAAAATGGAAATTCATTTTTTGTGTCCGGTCATGGTAAATATGGATGAAGATTATGAAAAAGTGAAAGAAAAAATACATCAGGTCATGAGCGATTATTACGTGGCAAACAAAATCTCCTGAATGTTTCCATCAAAAATTACAAAATGTTGTGATAAGCCAAAAAATAGAAAAAAGTTATATTATTAACAGGCAATCTTTTATTCGATCATTTTATTTCGCATTCCGTACATAATTAAGCCTCCGATCGTTTTGGCGCCTACTTTATTTTTCATATTCTGCCGAATGGTTTCTATCGTGCGTGGACTTAAAAAAATTATTTTAGAAATTTCTTCAGTCGTTTTATCTTCTCCAAGCAATTGCAAAATTTTTATTTCTTTTTCATTGAAATTGATTGGAATATTATAACCATAATGCTTACGCGCACTTTTCTTTTGCATTAATTTACCCATCACTGCATTGTTCACCAAGTGGTTAAAATAAAAATCCTCGTTCATACATGTAAGAATGGCTTCGTATATTTCGTTTGGATCCGTAGTTTTGGTTAAATAAGCATTAGCACCCATTTCCATCATTTTACTGATCATCTGCTGATCGTCATACATGGAAAGTACAATGATCTTAAGTTCATCATATTCCTTGCGCAGAATTTCAATGGCGTTGATGCCATCTATTTCAGGCATCCTGATATCCATCAATAATACATCAGGTTGTTTGATAGCCATTTTGTGAATAAGGTCTTTACCATCTTCAGCTTCCCAAATCATCTTCAGGTCTTCTCTAGGACTTAGCGCCATTTTGATCCCATCTCTGAAAATCTTGTGATCATCAGCAATAGCGATTTTGATCATAGTAGATAGCGACATTGAATTCTTTGAACTTAGAGTAAGTGTAAATTTTATTTCTATAACGAATGATTTATTAATCTATTACTTCTTAAAATAAAAAATTATGAAATACTTATAAAATTTATGAGTCAATAATACGTTATTTTCCATAGTAATGTTATTTTTCAAAAGGATTTAATCTTTAGCCGGAAAAAAACTTATCTTGGTAACCTTCAAATATAAATTATTTTTGCACCTAATCTTTATGTTTGCTAAAACAAAATTGAATATATTTGTATTGTGCGGCAAATTCTTTCAACCAAAAATCCACAGATCGAAAAGCGGGATTCCAATATCCTCTTTTCCAATTATCTTCAGGCAAAGTTTTTAATACTCTCATTAATATCCGGAATTCTATGGAACATTTCGTCCGGCATATTCTAAAATTTCCTGATTCAAGCATTATTAGTTGATGATAAAAACATCTTTTTGGATGGTAATATCACTATGTTTGCATAGTAAAATTACTCATTCTTAAAATCGTTTATTTACGCTACAAAACTGTCACAAAGCTTATCAGGAAAGAGTTTCAGCAAAAGTACAAGATATTTTTCATTAAAATGGCTGTTGCAAGAAAAAAAAATTCTAGCCAATTTAGCATTGTAATTAATCATCAAAACCACTTTTAACCAACTAATAAAAACCACACATTATGACAACTCTTGCAATCGAAACCAAAAATCTTTCTGAAGTAGGCGAAAACATCGGTCTAGCTGAAGGTATCCAATTAGTAAATGCTTTCAAAGAAGCAAATCCTGATGCAACTCCTGGCTACTACATTGGCCGCAACATCCTCGATCAAATACTTAATCAGCCAGGTTGTGTAGGAATCAATTTCAAAAAATGTCTTTCTGAAGGCGAAGAGCATTTAGTGTATACAGGCGTAGATGAAGACGGCAAAGATATTCTTCAATACTCTGTTGTTACCATCACAGGTGATATTGTAAACCAAGATGCTATTGTTGCTGATAAAATCATTATCGATTGGTCTATCCTAAACGGCAACTGATTTGCTGTTGAATAGTTTAAATCATCTATTAAAATTTAATTAATCTATTTATATTTGGTTTTAAATTTTAATTGCTATTTTAAAGTCAATATTATATACCGGAATTTTCTCGCATTTATTACCCTTACTGTTTTTTATTTTATTCAAGAGGAATAACAAAGAAAAAACAGTAAGGGTAATATTTTTTTATATTCTTTATTGTATACTAAATGAGGGATTAAATTATTATTTACAAAGTATAAAAGATTCAAGATTTGTTACTCTTTTTTCGATTTTTACTGTCATTGAATATTCATTCTTTTGTTATTTCTACTATTTAATTTTGCCAGCAGTAAGATTCAAAAAGTTTGTGAGTTATGTTTGGCTTACATTTACATTGTTTGCATTAATACACCTATTTTACTTTAACCAGATCGCATCATTTGATTCCTTTACATCCGGAATTGAATCAATTATTATTATTATTTTCTGCATCTATTATTTGTATTTACAATTAAAGAATTCTACCGATTTATTGATCTATTCTACCTTCAATTTTTGGATTATCATAACTTTTTTTATTTATTTTACTGGTACCTTTTTTTTATATATTATGATGGAAAAAATGGAATCTAACGTTCCGTTTCACAAGTTATATTTCATTATAAATATATCATTCAATATCCTAAAAAATGTTTTGCTCTCTGTGGCAATGTTCATGAAAATAAATATCAATTCTACTAAATTAGCTCCCTCACCTCCGGAACTGGATGATGAAATTTTTTTTAAACAAAAAATTTAACTGCCATTATAAATGTTTTTTTTACAACTAAATGAAAATACATTACCCTCCACTAACGTTGTAGTATTAGGTACGCTTGGTATGTTTATAATGGCAACTACATTGGTATCAGTTGTAGTATTACATCAGCGCAGGGTGATCAGGTTCAATAATCAAATTCAAAAAATGGAAGAAGAAAGACAGCAAATGCTATTGCGCGCTTCTATCCGTTTTCAGGAAGAAGAGAGACAGCGTATTGCCGCTGATCTTCATGATGACGCCGGCCCGCTGCTAGCCACTGCCCGGCTCTACCTGAATGAAAATCTGATTCACCAGGAGGAGGAAGTTCAATTACAATCTATCTTCAGTGTCAAGCAAATTATTGACGATACGATAAAATTGATAAGAAATATTTCACATAGCCTTATGCCGCCCACATTAAAAAACTTCGGCCTGGAGGCTGCCATAAAAGATCTTTTTGAAAAGATCAACGGGTCAGGTGTAATCAATGCCAGCGCAAGGTTTCATGACAACCGCGAGAGATTGAATGATGAAAAAGAGTTATTAGTATTTCGAATAATCCAGGAACTGGTTACAAATATTATCAAACACAGTCACGCGGGATTTATTCATCTAACACAAAATGCCCAGGGAAATTTAGTTTACTTCAGAATACATCATGATGGCAAAGGTATTCTCCAGGCGGACTACGATAAACTGGAACACGATTCAGTAGGTTTAGGTCTGAAAAATATTCAAAGCCGAATAAGAGTATTGAAAGGAAAAATATCTTTTGATATTGATACCACCCGTACATACTACAAAGTAACCATTGAAGTGCCAAGAGAGCCAATCAAATAATTAAATGTTTTTTTACTTATGCTTCCTTTATCTTACTTTTAAGAATAAGAAATGACAAACGAAACCATAAATGTAGCCATAGCCGATGATCATAAAATTTTCAGGAAGGGTGTGATATTATCATTAAGAACCTACCATAATATCAAATTCATATACGAAGCTGAGAATGGAGAAGAATTAATAAAAGAAATAGAAAAAGAACAGCCTGATATCGTATTAATGGATCTGAAAATGCCGATTAAAGATGGCATTGAAACTACCAAATATTTAAATAAACATTTTCCTGCAATAAGAATTCTCATTCTTACCATGTTTGAAGACGAGCGCTTTGTTGGTCACCTTATGGATAGTGGCGCAAATGGTTATTTGCTAAAAAGCACAGAGCCTTCCGAAATAAAACAGGCAATCATGGACGTGATGAAAACCGGTTTTTATTTGAATAATTTTGTTAACCGTGTTCTTATTAAAAAGAATTATTCCAGGCAAAAGTTTCATCCAAATCTTAATAATGAAATAGTTGTCAGTGAAAGAGAAAAGGAAGTTTTATCATTAGTTTGCATGGAGTATACTGCACAGGAAATTGCACAAAAAATGGATATAAGCGCACGCACAGTTGAGGCTATTAAAGATAGGTTGATGGAACGCTTTGGCGTAAAAAATTCTGTGGGGCTGGTATTTTTTGCAATGAAAAATTCATTGATTGATTAGGCAATAATTTTTGCTACTTTTAGTTAGCATTTTTTGTTGAAAAATATTAACCCGATGTATCTGCTACCGCCTCTTCTCCATACATCTGACTTTTAAATTTTAATGATGGAGAAGAAATAAATTCTCCCAATCCAAGCCGCTCCCATTTTTCATCAATTAAAGAGATCGTTTTATCATCTGCAATAATAATATTAGGCCAGTCGCGCTGAAATCCATCAAACTCTTTCGTTTTTAAAGTTCCATCAAAGCCAATACATGCAACATATTTTTCGGCAGATGACGAAGAAATTTTTTTTCCAATTAAATGATCACGCATAGGATCCAGGTTATTACAAAAACGCCAAAGTGCAGTTGGAAGATCATGCGCATTTACTGTATGTTCCACATAAAGAATCATTTTTATACCTTCAATAAAATTCATATTACAAATTGATTCATGCAATTCTTTCACATGATCTTTTCTATTTTTTTCTACAGAGATAATGAGGCAGGGAATTTCTTTTTCAATAAGTGAAAAATTCAAAAGCTTTATTTCAAAAAATAGTTTCAAAAGTTCGTCAGCATTTTTAGAAGAAAAAAGTGTTTTTTCATTTGAAAAAAGCTCATCTTTTTCTTCTTCATATTTGAAAGTTCCATCAATGCACATCTTTCCACCAAAGCCCATTTTACTGCAACTATGATCCAGCACATCCATCGGGCCTTGCGAAAAGCAAATGTCTGTAGAAGGATTCAAATTTCTAAAAATATACCTCGCCAATTTTTCATAATTGGTAATCGTGAAATCTTCTTTCTCATCACGATCTGAAGGACCAGGAGAGGCAGTAATGACCAATATTTTATTAAACATCATTTGCCCGGCGCCCCACATTGCATTCATTACTTTTTGTCCCTGCCCTGCATAATCTTTTTGGATTTTGGCAATTACCAGGTTATGAAAAACGCCTTCAACCGGCATTTCCATATCGATAATTTCTGGAACTAAAGTCATCTTAATAGGGGCTAAAAAAATTCGCTCAGTCGCTTTTCCAAGCCAGGCATCCTCTTGTGGGGGAATGCCTACAATGGTTGCAGGATATACAGCATTTTTTTTATGGGTAATGGCGGTAATATGAAATTTGGGATACCAATCTGGTAAAGAGTAATAACCGGTATGGTCGCCAAATGGCCCTTCCCAAATCATTTCATCATCAGGATCAACAAAACCTTCTATAATAAAATCCGCATCAGAAGGCACTTCCACATTTGGTTGAGAAATACATTTTACCAACTCTACTTTTTTCTTTCTTAGAAAACCAGCAAGCATATATTCATCAACATTCTCAGGCAAAGGAGCCGTAGCTGAATAAGCATAAACAGGATCGCCGCCAAGCGCAACCGCAATGGGCATTCTAGTACTGCTTTTTTTATATTCATTAAAATGCTTCGCAGAAACTTTATGTTTGTGCCAATGCATTCCTGTAAGCTTTGGCCCAAAAACCTGCATACGATACATGCCTACATTCCGGGAATTGTTATTAGGATCTTTTGTATGGATTATTGGAAGCGTAACAAAGGGGCCTCCATCTTTTGGCCAGCAGGTGATAACCGGAAGTTTAGTAATATCCGGATCTGTCATAATCACTTGCTGACATTCACCTTTTCCACTAATTATTCTGGGCATCCAACTTGCAAATTGCCCGAGTTTCGGAAGCAGCTTTAATTTATCAATAAAATTTTCTTTAGGAGAAGAAAGTAAGTGAAATAAATTTTCAATCTCTTTGGCAACATCATTGAGATTACCCACGTTAAGTGCAAGACACATTCTCCTTTCGCTTCCATAAGCATTCATGAGGACAGGAAAATCATAACCTGTGTTTTCAAAAAGCAATGCTTTGCCGCCATTTTTACTTTTACTTATACGATCTGTAATTTCTGCAATTTCTAAATATGGATTGACATATTCCTTTACCTTTATTAATTCATTTTCCCTTTCAAGAACATCAATAAATTCCTGTAGATTTTTATAGGCCATGTGATGGCAAAGATAATTGATACTTATGTCTAAGGTATTATTTTGAATTCTAAGTCTACCTCACATTCACCGGACATCCATATTCTGAACGACGGCTGCCCATAGCGCCTGAATGTTGACCATTACCTAACCTGAAAGATAGGGTCAATCCTGTAAAATAATACCAATCTCTACTTTTTGGGCTTCCACGCTGTGTGCCGGCGGCAGGATATGTAGTAGAACCAGTTTTTAGTTCGCCTTCACGGTAAGCAAGCTCAACGGCTTTTGGCCCCCGGTTAGAAAGCAAAAGAGATTGATCAACATAATTACCACTTACATCATCCAGATAATCGGTAAATAATTTTCTGAATCCCACCTCCAAACCAACATTAATATTGTCTGTCAAGGATAATTTCACTCCGCCACCAAAAGGAATTGCTACTTGGGTAAGGCTATAATTATTAATGCCAGGAATAAAACCTTCGCCCTCTGTGCTTAGAGGTTTTAGGTAATATTTCTTCGCAGAAGTATCATTTGTATAGGGGTCGAAATGGTAGACTGCTAAACCGGCAAACAAATAAGGGGTAAGGACATGATCAGCAAGTGGAGTAATATAATATTGAATTCCTAACATACCTTCCGTTATTTTCGATGTAAAATTTAAATTCCTGAGTCTATTTCTTCCCAATTTATCATCGCCTGATACGGTTCCGAAATAGATTCCTGTTCTTAAGGAAAAATGATCAGTAAGATCATAAGATACTCCCAAGCCTCCTGCAAAATGAGCCTGATTGAAAGTAAATCTCTTATCCTGTAAATCTCCCTGGTAATTAGATGTACCTGCGAAAAGATCAAGATGAAAATTTTGAGCGTTCGCAGTCGTAGTAATAAAAATGAAAACAAGGATTGAGAAAAAGAAAACTTTCATTTTGATATTTTGAAAAATAATTTCGATAATAAACAAGTCGAATATTGTCAAAAACGATACCAGTGCTTTTATGGATTTTGATTTGAATATTATTTATGATAAATTTATAGGATTAGGTAGAACGGGAACAAAGTAAAGATAGGGTTATTTTAAAACTAAATAAATTAGTACATTTGTTCTAAAATATTTAGTTATGTTCAAAGGGATCAATGCTATTGGGTTTGGTAAGCGGTTTTATGATAATGAAAGCTGCTATTTGTACTTAATAGAACAGAAATGGGGGAACGGTTTTTCATGCAGCAGATGTGGGCATCAAAAGCATTACAAAGGCAAAACTTATTATCATCGTAAATGCCGTCAATGTGGATACAGTGAAAGCGTTACAGCCAATACTGTTTTTCATGGTATAAAGATGCCGATGCTAAAAGCATTTCACATGGTATTCAGGCTTACGGCCAAGAAGAAAGGGATGTCAACAACAAAACTGGGTAGCGAGGTTGGCGTTCAGCAAAAGACAGCGTGGCTGTTTAAGCGTAAAGTTCAGGTAGCTATGAAACAAGATAATAATGATAAGCTCAAAGGCAATGTGGACGCCGATGAAACGTTAGTTGGCGGTTATACCAATAAGAACAGGGGCAGAAGTTTGCAAAGCAAAGAAGCCATTCTATTAGCTGCAGAAAAATTGCCCGATGGCAGAACAGGTAATATTCGTATGCAGCACATTGAGAACTTTAAAGCTTTGACATTAAAATACGCTTTGAGAGATATGATACATGAACAGGCAACCATTACAACCGATCATCACCGCTCTTACCAACACTTAAAAAAAGAGATGAAAATACAAACCGTAATATCCAACATGGGCCAATCGCTGGAAGAGCTTCATAAACAAATTATGCAGTTCAAAAACTGGTTAAGAGGCATTCATCATAAATGTTCTACACAACATTTGTTTGCCTACGCCGATGAATACGTTTTTAGATTTAACCGAAGAAATAACAGAAAGACTATTCTTCATAAAATAGTGAATAATATGATGAATCAAATTCCTCATCCGTATCCAATATTAAAAAGACTTTATGCCTATTCTACCTAATCCTAAACTTTT
>JALYVO010000041.1 GCA_030853195.1 Bacteroidota bacterium
TTCTCATGCAGTTTTATGCACAAAAAAAGGATAGTATTGAAACCGGTTTCAATACTATCCTCTGAAATCAAATACTGTTATGACTTATTGATGAATTTTTGCACCATTTTTGACCACATTGTCTTTTTTTTTGGTTGAGATCAATGGATTACCTAAATAAATAATTGAATTAACTACTGGCGTTTTCTTCAGAGATTGCTTTTAAAGAATTAATGCTTAGGTTAAATTCAAAGCCAAGCAATACCGCCATGGAGTTTAGAAAGATCATGATCATGAAGACCATTATAGATCCTATTGATCCGTAAAGGAAATTGTATCGCCCAAAATTATTTACGAATGAGGTGAAACCAATGGTTACTAATATGCTCAAAAAAGTAGCTATTACTGTTCCCGGCGAAACGAGTTTCCATCTTTTATCTGTTGCAGGGGCATATCTGTAAATGAATGCGTAAGAATAAAATATCAGCCCGATTATAAAAATCCACTTTCCATAAAGGATTAGGTTTCTCACTTCTATATTATTGATGCCAATCCATTTTAAAATATTTCTTTGAAGCAATAAGAGAAAAAAACAACTCAGCAGTAAGCTAAAAAGCATCAAAGTTAATTTGATGGCCTTCCATCTTTTTTTTATTCCTTTTATTTTTACAAAACCAATGTAGTCCTTATTGAATGAGCGCATTAGCCCTATCACACCGCTCGAGGCAAAAAAAAGTGACAATATAAAAGTAAAAGAAATCAGGCCAATTTTTGAGTCATCGATAAAGCTATCAACAAACCCAATAAGCCCTGCATTATAGCCGCGGGCCGGGATGATGTCTCGAATGAGGCTATGCAACTGAACTTTTAACGAGTGTTTTGAAACAAAAGGAAGAGTTGGGATCAAAGTGAAAAGAAAAAGGCAAGTAGGCGGAACAGACATAATAAAGTTGTATGAAATCGCAGATGCCCTTTCAGTAAAATAAGGAACATTAAAATCTTTTAAAAAATATTTGAACACTTCATACATTGTGAAGCCCTGAAAGCCCGGCGGAGACCATTTCTTACTCTTCCTTACTAAATAATTGACAGGATGAATTTTATAAAATATGCGTGTTGCTTTTGTCAATCCTTTATTATTAAAGCTACTTTACTAATTAATTTTCAATTTTAGGCACCTTTGCTTTTATTACACTATCCAATGCCTGCTGGTATGATTTAGCATTTGCGAGATGCTGCTCATAATTGCTTGCAAAATCTGAAAAACCTGAAAAATCAGAACGGGCAACAAAAAATAAATAATTCGTTTCAGGCGCGTTCAAAACCGCATCTATTGTTTTTATTGATGGCGTACAAATCGGGCCCGGCGGCAATCCTTTATTCAGATAAGTATTATAAGGCGATGGAAACGAAAGATATTTTTGATAGATTCTTTTCAGTTCAAAATTCTTCATTGCAAATTTTACGGTTGGGTCAGCAGCCAGTTTCATTCGTTTTTTCAGCCGGTTAATATATACGCTCGCTATTTTTCCTTTGTCGTCCTGTTTGTTTGTTTCTTCTTCAACCAACGACGCAATCGTATAAATTTCCTTTGGTGTAAAATTAAGTTTTGCCGCCAGTTCCAGTCTTTCGTGATTCCAGAATCTTTGTTTCCTTAAATAAAACTTTTTAAAGATGTTACCCATCGAAGTGTTCCAGTTATAAATGTAACTGTCCGGAATTACATCTGTCATCACGGTGTTTGTATCTACTTCAAACTGTTTAAGTGAATCATTATTGTTCAAAAAATTAATTGCAGTAAGCGAATCCACTTCAAAATTATTTGCGATTTTTTTCGAAAGATCTTCTTTGGTTCTTAGTTTGGTGATCACCAGATTAACAGGGACCTGCCTGCCATTGCGAAGCATTTTTAGAAGATGGTACAAACTCATTCCTTCCGTAATTTTATATTTGCCAGGTTTGATTTTTTTTGGATAATCTGCATAAAGTGAAATTTTATCAAACCAGAAATCACCGTGAACAAAATTATTTTTTACAAGGCTGTCTTTTACCTGCTGATAAGAACTGTTAGTTCTGATGTATAAAAATTTCTTGCCTGAATTATTGATAGTTGGGCCGAAAATTTTCCAAATGCAAAAAGCTGACATCAAAATAAAAATCAACAAAATGTACAAAATTGCTTTCCTGGTTTTCATAAAGTTTGGGTGGAAGTATCTCTAGTAACATTCAATTTAATAAAAAACCCTGTCTTTTCAAACAGGGTGTCAAAATATTTTGTTCAATTATTTTTGCGTTGCCGGTGCAGGCGGCAGTGTTTGCGGAGTTGTTTGCAAAGGTGCGGTATTATTGGGCTGAGGTGTTGGGTTTCCGACAGGCGCATTATTAATAAGATTATCGCGTGAATTAGTTCCCCCGGTTTTTGGAATAAATAAAGCGGAAGTGATACATAATAATCCGATGATGCCCGCAAAAAGCCATGTTCCTTTTTCAAGTATATCAGTAGTCTGCCTCACACCCATCAATTGATTTCCAAAACCGCCTAGCGATGAAGAAAGGCCGCCCCCTTTTGGGTTTTGAATTAGAATAATAATTCCTAGAATTACTGAAGCAATAATTATGATTGTTCCGAAAAGAAATAACATATTAATCCGGTTTTAAACTTTCAATTTTGGCTGCAAAGTAAGCGTTTTTTGAGGGATTGAGCAAACTTAATTTCTGGTACATTTCCCTGGCTTTTTCTACTTTGTTTTGTTTGATCAATACTTCAGCCATAGCTTCTGTAAGTACTTCTGCGTCTGCATTTGATTCCTCTGCGGATGACTGAATTATCTTTTCGATCACTTCATTTTGTTCGGGTAATTTTCCGGGATGCAGCTTTTTCATACTCTTGAGCCAGGCCGTAAAACTTTTCATTTGTTTCCCCAGCTTGTCATTCATCAAGGCATCTTCTTTTATTTTTATTCCCTGCGATGCGAAATAATCTACAGTATGTAGTGGTTCAAACACAAGCAATTCCGAATCATTTA
Source organism: Bacteroidota bacterium (assembly GCA_030853195.1). Lineage (GTDB taxonomy): Bacteria > Bacteroidota > Bacteroidia > Chitinophagales > Chitinophagaceae > Ginsengibacter. Next base: position 3,006 of record JALYVO010000041.1, read on the forward strand.
AAGTTTGGGATGCTATGACAGAAGTTTGAGACTCAGTTGAGTTAATATTTTGCTGCATTTCTTCTTTTTCTTCAAATGCAGCGTCAGATCCGAATGTGTTCTCGAACGAAGATTTGTTATTCTCCTGATCTGCTTCAAGGATTTCTTCCTTTGGTACAAAAGCAAGATTTGCTCCATTCGGCTCTTCCTGATGATGATCAATACTTAATTCTGTTGAATCGCCAGAAAATTCTTGGTGTTGATATTCTTCAGAAAATTCTTTATTATTCTCTTTTATAGGATTTAGATTTTCAACAATGGTTGATTGTATGTCACCAGTTTCTTCCGGGTAATCAATATCACCCGATACCTTTACTTTTAAATCAGTTTGTAATAATTGAAACTGCATCCAATGAAGATTATTGAAATGCAAAGCGGATTGCCTGGCAAGGTTTTCAAATTGCGTGTCGTTTGTTTTTTTATAATGACTTAAAAGTAAAAATCTTGCAAAAGAGCTTGCAGGATGATCTTTTACATTTTTTTCAAGTGTAGTTAAATCGACAGCAAATTTTGAATCAAAATTGAGCATAATTGATGGCAGTGTTCATGAATTTTTTTTATTACCAGTTTGAAAAAATTCTGTTGAAGATTGCATCAGTAACCGTTTTGATGATCAGGTCACCTTTGCTTGCTTCTGCTTCTTGCAAAGATTGGCTTGCCGGAAAATCGTAATTGCTCGTAAGGTCTGCTTCAAAGCTTTTCTTTGGATCAGGATCAAGAGTATTTCTGAATATCAGGTGAAAGGTAACATTAATGCGGTTTGTGCCGGCAGTCTGATTTGCAACGCCACTTGTAGTTACGCTGTAATCTGACAAATAACCGCTTATATCATAATGCGCATCATCATTGTTCGTTTGCCTGAGCCTTGTCTGGCTAATGATTTTCTGTTTTAGTTTTTCAGTTAATTGAGGGGTTATTTGCGGATTTACATAGCGTGCCTTATTTTCAAACGGACTCACTCGAAATGTTTTTATTTCTGTTGGAATTGGGGCGGTATCTCTTGTAGAATATTTGCATGTTGCGAAGCAAAATGTTAGCAGCAAAAAGCTTAGGGCTGCAATAAGTTTTATGGTTGATTTTAATTTCATATTATTGTTTCAAGATTACGAATTGCCGGGAATTAGTTCAGTCTACAAATTTTTCTGATAAGTTATTTTATAACTTTCTTATTTTTTTTGATGCTGCTGCAGATATTAGTTTCACTAATTATATATTTTTGATCAATTAAAATTAATAATCAATTTCTACTTTTTCACTTGTTTGGTAAACAATAAAATAATTTAACAATCGGCATTCACGATTGCACATCACAATTACAAAACCTACTCATTGATATTATACTCTTTTAATTTTCGATAAAGCGTACGCTCACTGATACCAAGGTCGCTGGAGGCATCTCTTCTTTTTCCACGATGTTTTTTTAACGCCTTTATAATGAGATCTTTTTCAGCGTCCATAATGCTCAATGATTCTTCTACTTCCTGGTGCTCATCAATCTTGTTAAGCACTACCGGCTGGCTGGCAGCGATTGCCGGCGCATGGTGATCATTTTGATATTCATGCAGCAAATGTTCATTTTGAAAGTGCTGATTTCCATTCATGGAACCAGGATTTTGGAGCGCTTCAAAAAACATTCTTTTTAATTCAGTAACATCTTTCTTTACATCAAAAAATAATTTGTAAAGTATCTCTCTTTCATTTGCGAACTCTTTTTGCCCGTTTCCTGTTTGGCCATGCAGTGCAGAGGCAAGCACAGGCAATCTTGTAAAGTTGGTATCAGGCAAAAATTTTCTTAATTCGTTGCCGTTAATCGTTTTATCTTTTGAAAGAACCGATAATTGTTCTGCCATATTTTTTAACTGGCGCACATTACCCGGCCACGGATAATTAATCAATACGTTTCGCGCATCTTCATCCAGTTGCACCGGAGGAGATTTATAGCGTTCAGCAAAATCAACCGCGAATTTTCTAAATAATAAAGGGATATCTTCCTTGCGATCGCGCAATGGCGGAACCCTTATTGGCACTGTATTCAGGCGATAGTATAAATCTTCACGGAACCTGCCGCTGTGTGTGTATTCAAGTAAATCTTTATTAGTCGCGGCAATCACTCTCACGTCTGTTTTCTGAACTTTGGAAGAGCCAACACGGATGTATTCGCCAGCTTCGAGGACGCGAAGAAGGCGAGCCTGTGTGCCGAGCGGCATTTCACCGATTTCATCTAAAAAAATAGTTCCCCCGTTTACGGTTTCAAAATATCCTTTGCGGCTGTCAACGGCGCCTGTGAAAGAGCCTTTTTCATGACCGAAAAGTTCTGAATCAATCGTTCCTTCGGGAATAGCGCCACAGTTGACAGCGATAAAAGGATTGTGCTTGCGCGCCGAAAGTGAATGGATGATATGAGAAAAAACTTCTTTTCCCACACCGCTTTCCCCATTGATCAACACACTGAGATCTGTGTTAGAAACCTGTATCGCTACATCGAGCGCATATAACAGAGACTGCGAATTGCCTATTATTCCGAATCTGCTTTTTATTGCTTGTTGCTCCATTAGTGTTTTTCTATTAACAAATTCTTTACTTCAGTTTTCAATACAGGCAAATAAATTTTTACCGTTGCCCAAATTGTATTATCATCTACAAGATCATAATCATGCACCAGAATATGTCTTAAAGCAATTATTTGCTTTTGATGTGAAACTTTAATGTTTGAATTTAATTTTAATGCTTTATTCAGTGCTTCACCAATGATAGCTAATCTTCTTTCCACTGCATCAGTGACTAAAAAATTGTGTTGATATTGAGCCCGGTTCTCAATATTTGTTAAATGCTTTTCAATAATTTCTATTGATGTATGAATATCTGATAAAAAAGCATTTGCATCTTTAGCCATAAATCTTTACTTTTTCACTATTGATTTTATTTAATAAATATGGATTTTGCAATTTTTCGTTAGGTACTAAATCAATATTTCTTTTTAAAATATTCTGTAACGAAAAAAGAAATTCAAAGTAATTATCGGCATAATCTAGTTCTGCAATTTTTACATTATCAAATTCATATAAAAAGTCAACATCGCTGGTTTCATTGAAATCGTTTCTTGTAGCAGAACCAAATATTTCCAAAGATTTCACGTTGTGTTTTTTACATGATCCAATTATTTTATCTAAAGAGCCTTTAATTAATATATTCATCGTATTCATTTTATTCTTCCAATCAAAGTTCCGGCTGTGCAACTTTCAATCAACACATTTACATAATCTCCTTTTTTATAATTTTTTGTTTTAGGAAATACTACCATTTTATTTTGGTCGTTTCTTCCGCCCCAATCGCTATCGCTTTTTTTTGAATTTCCTTCTATTAATACATTAGCTATTGTTCCAATTTGCTTTTCCATACTTTTTAAAGAATGAATCCGATGTAGTGCCACTATTTCATGCAATCTTCTTTTTTTAATTTCAAGTGGTACATCGTCATCAAACCTTCTTTCAGCAAGCGTTCCAGGGCGTTCAGAATAAAAATACATATAGGCTAAATCATATTCGCAATATTCAAAAAGGCTCAATGTTTGCAGATGGTCTTCTTCTGTTTCTGTGCAAAATCCGGTAATTGAATCTGTTGAAAGCCCACACCCGGGAAGAATTTCTCTTATGCGCTCAACTTTAGCAATATACCACTCGCGCGTATAAGTTCGATTCATCATTTGTAAAATTCTTGTGCTGCCGCTTTGAACAGGCAGGTGAATATACTTACAGATATTATCGTATTTCTTCATTGTAAATAATACTACATCGGTAATATCTTTTGGGTGAGAAGTTGAAAATCTTACGCGAAGCAAAGGAGAGATTTGCGCTATTTTTTCTAACAGATGTGCGAAGGAAATTGTATTTCCATGAGAATTATTCCATTGATAACTGTCTACATTTTGACCTAATAATGTTACTTCACGAAACCCATTATTAAACAAATCGTTACATTCCCTAACTACTGAATCCGCATCGCGGCTACGCTCGCGGCCACGCGTAAAAGGGACTACACAAAATGAGCACATATTATTGCAACCCCGCATAATGCTCACAAAAGCGGTGACGCCATTGCTATTCAACCTGATTGGAGAAATATCACCATAAGTTTCTTCGCGGCTCAACAATACATTCACTCCTTTTTGACCACTTTCAGCTTCTTCAATTAACGCAGGCAAACTCCGGTATGCATCAGGGCCGATGACAAGATCAACTAATTTTTCTTCTTCTAAAAATTTTGATTTCAATCTTTCCGCCATGCATCCTAGCACTCCAATTAATAAACCTGAATTATACTTTTTGACTTTCCTGAACTCAGTTAATCTTTTCCTCACGGTCGCTTCCGCTTTTTCTCGGATGGAGCATGTATTTATGAAAATTATATCGGCTTCCTGAAAATGGGGGGTGATTCGAAATCCTTTGTCGTGAAGAATACAAGCCACTACCTCACTGTCAGCGAAGTTCATTGCACATCCGTAGCTTTCGATGTAAAATTTTCTGGTCAAAGAATTGGATACAAATTTTTTTGGAGCAAAAGCTTTATCCTCCCGCGTTTCATCTTGTTTTTGGTCTACCGCAAAATCCAGCATTTGTTTGTATTTACAAGGGACAAAGATAGTAAATTAAAATTGCCGACAGTTTGGCAGAATGCCATAATGGTGTTTGGGGGAGAATTTTATTTTTGAAAAATGATTGGAAAGATATTGGCTTATATTAAAGATGATTTACGGGTATTCTGCGTGCAAGCCAGCTTTCTTTTATCGGAATTATCCAACCATTTAATAATTCTTTTTTGGTAAGAATGGTATTGTTGAAATAAAAGGTGTCAGAAGTTATAAATTCATTTTCTATTGAATAATTCACCTGAGATAAAGGCACCAGATGAATTCTTTCGTTAACAATAAAGGCCATCATTTGCCTGTCAAAAAGATGAACCTGGTAATCTTCTTCAAGTTTTTTAATCAATTTCACAGAAGCATCAGTGCTGCAGCCACCAACTTTTGTATGAGTTTCGTCGGCCATGAAAACAATAAATTGTCCAAAAAATAAATTTGCATAACCTTCAATGCCGCTTCCATGGCTGTGCCAGTTTTTGATAAAATTTTGTAATACTTTTTCTATTTCAAGCACTTCACTCATCATGAAAGGCCTGTTGCATTGGTAAACCCAAACTCTGGAATTATCATTAAAATCCTGCGGGATTAAATCTTGAAAATTGATATTAATATTCATATTAAAAAATTAATAATTCTGAGATGAGATATCTGTAATAGAAATGAATTTTCCTTGGTAATCTAATTTCTAATTGAGAAACTTTCATACACAATTTTCTTGCCGAAATCTATTTTTGGGCTTGTCACGCTTTTAAAAGGCAAAACCCTGACATTCAATTCTAATTACTAATAATTGATAATCATTCACGGTACCTGTCCAAGCTTCTTTAAATACATAACATGAGAATATATAGCGTTTCTCATTTTTGGATATTCAATATAATTAATTCCATATTCCATGCATGTGCGTTTAATAATTTTGCTGATAGCCGGGTAATGTACGTGTGAAATTCTCGGAAACAGGTGATGCTCAATCTGGAAATTTAAGCCGCCAACCAGCCATGATATTAATTTATTATTCGTAGCGAAATTTGCAGTAGTATTGATCTGGTGAATAGCCCATTCATTTTCAATTTTTCCTGTCATTACACTTGGCATTGGAAACTCAGTGTGCTCTACTGTGTGAGCCAATTGAAAGACGATACTGATTACGAATCCGGTGATCATAGTAATAATTAAAAATCCGATAAGCCATTTGGAAAAGCCAAGCAGCATAATTGGCAATGCAACAAACATAAATGCATAAGTGACTTTCGCAATCCAAAATGAAATATGTTCTTTAATAGTCATTTTTGTTATGGCAACTGTACCAATTTTACCTTTAAAATATTTCTTGTAATCTGTCATAAATATCCATAACAGATGCAACAAAGTATAAAGAAACCAAAAATAATAATGCTGGAATTTATGCATCTTTAATTTTTTTTGAGTTGTCGCGAATCTAAGCCAAGGCCTCGCTTCTATATCATCATCCACGCCATCAATGTTAGTGTAGGTATGGTGAATAATATTATGCTTCATGTTCCACATAATTGCGCTGGCACCTAAAAAATTTAATGAAAAACCTGCTGCTTTATTCAGTATCTTATGATTACTAAAGCTTCCATGAGCGCCGTCGTGCATTACATTGAAACCGATGGCTGCGGTAAGGCAACCAAATAAAACGCATTCAGGAATCGCAATCCAAATACCAGGTGTAAAGAATACAAGATGAACATATATCAAGACGTAACCCATGCAGAAGAGCGCCGCTTTAAAAAGCAGTGAGAAATTGCCGGTCATCGGTCGTTTGTGATCGGCAAAATACTGATTTACACGTTTTTTTAATTCGATGTGAAAATCACCTTTACCTTGCAAGAATTTAGGCGTGGTCATTGTTTGTTATTGTTAATTTATTAATTTGTAATTTTTAATTTTCTTTAGGTAACGTGTTGAATGAATGCATCAAAAGAATTCATACCGATCATTTTTTTAGAAACAAATCCTTCCGCGTGTTTTACGCCAATCATTTTTCCGAACATTTTGGATCTGTTGATCACGCTTTCAAGAAATTCAGGCGACGAAATATAAGTCTGAGGCTCACCGGAGTTTTCTCCCGGAATGTAAAACTGGGTTTTGAATGCCTTGATTGATTCTATTTTCTTTTCAATAACTGATGAAATGTCGATTACGAAAGAAGGATTGATATACAAGTCCTGGATATAATTAAAAATATATTTCGGCTTACATATTTCCTGCTTTTTTCCATTATCGAAAGTTTCTATCTTTCTCAACCCGGATAAAAATGCGGCATCAGCAACAAGCTCAGAAGCGCGTCCGTGATCAGGATGGCGGTCGTCTGGCGCATTGCAAAGAATAATTTCAGGCTGATATTTTCTAAGAACTGATATTATTTTTAGTTGGTTCTCTTCATCGTTCCTGAAAAAACCATCTGCCATTTCAAGATTTTCTCTTGTATCTACCTCTAATATTTTTGCTGAATTTTTAGATTCTTCTTCTCTTGTTTGCGCAGTTCCACGTGTTCCTAATTCACCACGGGTAAGATCGATTATGCCTACTTTTTTGCGGTTCTTTTTTTCAACTAATATGGTGCCGGCACAACTTAGTTCAATATCATCCGGATGCACACCAAAGGCTAAAAGATCTAACTTCATTTAAAAATTCAATAACAGAAATCGTTATAACTAAATAATAGCATCGAAGATAAGTGAAAAGAGTGGATTCGGCAAGGTTTTATGATTTCATATTGAGAATATCCTGTATTAGATAAATGTTCAATTTGCGCATTTAGCCTTCACGATTTACCAGTGACTATTTCCAAATCATCCAGAATATCCATATAAACGCTGCACTTCTTTCACAATTATTTCCATTTCAGCATCTTTGCTTACGGCATCGTACGGCTGTTTCAGATCGCTACCAAAAAGAAAAGCCACGGTTTGCCAGAATCTGGCCGTAAATCCTCCTTTGAGTTCTTTTAAGATATCATAGCAATTTGTTCCACCGGTTTCCCGGTTTATCAATTTCATCAAAACCTTTCCCTGATACACGGATAAATTTTTTAGTGGATCAGTAAATTCTTTTTTTAATTCCTTTTCCCGGCTATTGATATATTTACTAATTTCCTCTTTATTGGGATTACCAGCGATATGCCTTTCTATATCACTGAAAACAAAACCTGCACGCTTCGCATAAGGATAAGTTACATAAATGGCATTTCTCAATCTTGTCCATTCTTCTTTCTTTCTTTTGCCCCAAACATAAACACCGGCAAGGGCTTTAGCTTCTATGGTATCGCCTTCATAAATTACCGCAAAGCTTACAATGGTATCATTTATTCCATACTGTGGGATTGGTTTGGACTGGGCATTTGCAAAGTTATTGCCGAAGATAAAGATCATTATCAGCAGTGAAAAACTAAAGCGGAATATGTGACAGTTGCTACGCATTGCGCCTGTAAATTTAATTTTTATACGGATCAATACAACTGTTCTTTTGTAAAAATTGCATAAAGTGGACAATTTAAAAATGAGAAAAACTACATTTTAGACTATAACGTCTATGTATCATTTAAATAAACGGTTAAATATACATTTTGGTTTATAACAAATCTTTTTTTAATTGTTAGCCAATAAAAACATGTAGAATAATGCAATAAGCACCAATGTTACAGACAGCGCAGCGATGTAATTGGCTGCTTTTAATCTTCTTACAAGAGAAACAATAAATCCGCAGGCCATAATGATAAGGCCGGCCCAAACCAAGTTAATGTATGGAAAAACATAAGCTTTCAGAGTGATAAAATCGGTAAGTTTACTAGTTTGTTTCAATCCTATTTTAAATTTTTTATTTGTGGAAATCCCTGAAATATTCAAGTAAATATTTTGGGTGATAACTGTGTCATCAATAAAATTAATTTCCTGGTTGCGAATGGTAAGCGCGGGATAAGCTTTGTGCCTTGAGCTGTCTTGCCCATAAACGGTAATATCCGCCACCAGAGCGGTGTCCGAAGCAGAAAAATGGAACCTTTCATTATCAGGGTTTTTAAGAATATTGTTTAAAACAAAAAACCCTTTTGAATAAAATACAGAATCGCCAATGGCCATTTCATGTATTTTAAATGATGCGGTGTCTTTATCTTCATTATGCGCAGAAATGGTGGAAATATAAGTGAATACATCATGGCTTAGATAATGCTTTGTGCCGGGGTTAGAACTCAGATTATTATCTTTCATCCGGTATGCATCTGGCGATAAAATAAAATCTTCAAGCACTTTTCCGCTTGCGGAATCTGTTCTTTGAAAATGAAGATTATAGAATGTCCTGTTTTTTTCCAGCGAAGCGGAATCATCCAGGTAAGTAACTGCGTATTTGCCCATTTGTGTAGGAACTCCTCTCAACAAGGTTAAATTTTCCATCGGGTTTTCCGTTCCTCTTCCTGTCGGGTCTTTGTCAAAAGGAATAAATAATCCTGTTTTCCGGTTATCACTTATCACTTGTTTATTTCCTGATGAGACCAGCATTCCGCCAATCATTAACGCAAAGCCAAGATGTGCGATAGCCGCGCCGCCGGCTTTTAAATTTCCTTTTAAAACGGTTTTTAAATAAGATGCGTTGGCAATTACAGAAAATATACAAGCAAACAAACCGAGGTAAATAGCGATCAAAAATCCGAACCCTTTTTTTGTAAATTCTATAGGATAAAAAATAGAAAGCAACACGGAAATAATCAACGCAATGCTCAATGGCAATGCAAGTTTTTTAATCAGATATTGATTTCCGGTTTGCTTATATTTAAGAAATTGTGAAATCCCCGTGAGAAGGCCGACGATAATTGCAACCAGCACCAGCACCTTGTTGTAAGTGAATTCCCTGTCCTGCGGATCTGCAAGGTTAGTATGGAAAATTTTATTATAAACAGGAAGTGAAGTAACTGAAATAATAAATAAAGCGGAAAGAAAAAGTATCAGCGAGCCAATGAACATCCAAAACTCACGCGAAGAAATATTTTCTTCTTTCTGTATGGCAGGAATTTTTTTATAATTTTTGAAAAATAAAACAAACAGAGGAAGAACAATTGCAATAACATAAATGCCAATCAGGATATTCATCGCCATTCCGGCTTCAGTAAATGAATGCACAGAAGTATCGCCGAGAATGCCGGTTCTCGTTAAAAAAGTAGAATAGAGAACAAAGAAATAGGTGAGAATACTAAATAGATAAGAAGCTCTTAAAGCATTACCGGTGGAATTATAAACGGCCATACAATGCAATCCGGCAACAAGAATGATCCATGGAACCAAAGCGGCGTTTTCCACAGGATCCCAGGCCCAATAACCGCCGAAAGAAAGAGATTCGTAAGCCCATTTTCCACCCATCATAATTCCAACGCCAAGAACGCAGCCACTAAACAAAACCCATGGCAGCACGGGTTTTATCCATCCGCCCCAATCTTTGGTGCTCAAAGAAGAATAAGCAAAAGCTGCGGGAACCACGGTGCTTGCAAATCCTAAAAACAATACCGGTGGATGAATTACCATCCAGTAATTTCTAAGCAAAACATTTAATCCGATTCCGTCTTTTATATAATTCAAATAATCAGTTTGGCTAAATATCGGGCCTTCAAGCTCATTTCTTGTGAGCATAAACGGATTGCTGCCGATGCGCACATTAAAAAAATAAATGCCAAGGATCATTAGCATCAAAAAAAACTGCGCAGTATTGATAACACCCATTACCGGCGCTTCTCTTTTTTTAGCAGTTAAAATAACTACGCTCCCAAGCGCGCAATGCCATAAAGACCAAAGCAGGAAACTACCTTCCTGGCCTTCCCAAATGCAGGCCAGCAGATACTTTGGTTCCAGTTCTTTAGAAGCATGCTTGTATGCATATAAGTATTCAAAATAATGGTGTGAACAGACATAATAGATGCAAAAAAAGATAGCTAAAAGAGAAAAGAACTGGATAAAAAATGCGCCCCGTGCAAAAAGGATCCATGAGCGCTTTTCGTTTTCAGGCGTCGTTTCTGACGCTTTAAAATATGAGATAGCAGATATTATAGAAGATACAAAAGCGAGTAATACAAAAAAATGACCTACTTGTCCCGGCAGTAAATGTTCATTCTCAAAAGTCATGTTGTAACCTTAATATTGAGTAACCGTTTTTTCCAATTGTTTTTTATCGTCTTTGTATTTTGAAGGGCATTTTAATAAAATATTATCACATTCAAAAACATTTCCCTGCATTTTTCCTTTCAAAACCACACGCTCACTCTGTTCCAATTCCGGAGGTTTTGTATTGCGATAAATTACCTGTGTGCTGCCGCCAAGGCTGTCTGTAGCGTAAAATGAAAGATAATTCGGATCTTTGATGGCGTCATATTGAATTGGTTTTGACTTATCGAGCCTTGCTATTAAATGCACATATTTCCCTTGTTTTTCTTTTGCAGAACCAATGGTATCGTAAGTTGAAAAATCTACAGAATACATTAATAACGCTCCGATAGCAGCAGCGATAAGTACCAAAATAATTATACTGGAAGTTTTCATTTCACTGATTTTGAAGATGCAAATTTAGTCTAAAAAGAGACGCTTAACCATTGAAATTTGGATGATCCTTATCATAAAAATTAAAGTGTAACATTTAAGCTCCGCAAATTTCATCTTCCCTGGCTCCAGCTTCTTGCTCTTCTGAAACCGCTGTGCGACGCTGGTTTGCGGCTCATTATGTTTTTTTGGGCCACAGGAGTTTGTACAAATTGCATATTGCTTGCATAAGGATGCCCTTCTACCACAGGAATTGTCTGATCAATTAATTTATGAATATCACGCAGGAAAGCTCTTTCTTCCATATCACAAAAAGAAAACGCAGAACCTGAATTACCAGCACGACCTGTACGGCCAATCCTGTGAACGTAAGTTTCCGGTATATTCGGTAATTCAAAATTGATTACATGACTTAAGTCATCAACATCAATTCCGCGAGCAGCTATATCAGTAGCCACGAGCACACGTATTTTACCTTCTTTAAAATTACTCAATGCTTTTTGTCTTGCTGCCTGCGTTTTATTTCCATGAATAGCATCTACTTTGATATTAGCACGATATAATTCCTTCGCTATTTTATCAGCGCCATATTTTGTCCTTGTAAATACCAATGCATTATGAATCTTATTATCTTTTAAAAGATGGATCAGCAATTGTCGCTTGTCATTTTTTTCAACAAGAAAAATATGCTGGTCTACATTATCAGCAGTGGATGAAACCGCTGCTACTTCCACTCTTACAGGATTTGTGAGTATGGAAGCGGAAAGCTTTGTAATTTCCGGCGGCATGGTTGCCGAGAAAAATAAAGTTTGTCTTTTTTCAGGAAGCTTTGCTATGATTTTTTTCACATCATGAATGAAACCCATGTCAAGCATACGATCTGCTTCATCAAGTACAAACATTTTTATTCCCTGGAGGTTTACAAATTTTTGTGAAATAAGATCAAGTAACCTTCCCGGAGTTGCGATCAGAATATCAACGCCGCGGCGCAATTCATTGGTTTGATGAAACTGAGAAACACCTCCAAAAATTACTGTATGCCTCAGACCGGTAAATTTTCCATAGGCTTCAAAGCTTTCGTCGATCTGTATTGCTAATTCACGCGTTGGTGTAAGTATCAATGCTTTTATATTATGATTGAAAGCATCTTCTTTTTGTTGCAGCATTAAATTTTGTAGAATAGGAATTGCAAAGGCAGCTGTCTTTCCTGTTCCGGTCTGTGCGCATCCTAATAAATCTTTTCCGCGCAAAATCTGTGGAATAGATTGTTCCTGGATGGGAGTGGGCATAGTGTAGCCCTCTGTTTCGAGCGCCTTTAAAATGGGCGCTATTAAATGTAATTCTTTAAATAACAATTTATTTTGTTTTAATGTAAATGATAACTTCCCCGAAAAATGTAGTCTTGAAAGTTTATTTCAAATATGCTCAGAACCTATGACTTGATGAGCTTTGATCGGTAAGGAAGATTATCCAGTCTGCTAAGTAGGAGTATATAATTATTTGCAAATATACAGTTTTATTTTTCTGCTACAAATTTCCACCGTAATAAAAGAACCTGACTTCAGGTGTTAAGTCCGCTTTTAGTTGAGTACGCATCCTATCAGACGATAGCAAAGCCATTTTGTAGTTTTTTACTATAAACGATACCAGTGTTTAATATTGATTGATAATTTTCATTTCTAGAAAAATTTCATCATATAGAGTTTAAGTTCGTGATTTCAGTTTTGAATAAATTACTGTATCGTAAAAAACTCCGTTATAGAAAAAATCTTCTTTAAAATAAGCTTCTTTTACAAAACCGGTGGCTTCTAAAATGACTGCTGATGCTGCGTTTGCAGGGTTGATGTTTGCTTCTATGCTATGTAAGTTCAATTCATCAAAACCATAATCAATTACTTTTAACAGCGCTTCTTTCATGATTCCTCTGTGCCAGTAATCATGCTGAAGCATATAGCCCACTTCTGCCCGGTAATGCTCTTTTTTTAAACGCCAGTGTCCGATAGTGCCAATTAATTTACCTGGATTTTCTTTCAGTGTAATTGCCCAGGTAATTCCATTATTGGTGATCAAAGATTCATTTACTAAGTTGAAAAAATCTATTGCTTCCCCTAATGTTTTCATGATAGGCCTGCCAATATATTTCATCACACTTTCATCTGAGCGAAGCTTTAGTATTTCTTCAGCGTCTTCTATTTTCACTCTTCGCAAAAGAAGTCTTTCAGTTTGTAATTCCGGAAATGGTTCAAAGTTAGCTTCTAGCATTTTGCAGGGTTAATTGGTTATTATTTTTTTTAAAATACTAAACTACCTAAACTTATCATAAACTATCTAAACATTTATATGCTAACATCAATTAAAGTATTTTTGGTGTAATCTTTGAATTAAATATTAAAATTTTTACACTAAAAAAAAGTAATACAATGAAAAAATTTCTTTCCCTGGTAGCACTCGCAGGTTTATTTGCTACCCAGGTAAATGCACAAAAGCCAGCAGAAGATAAAAGCAAACGGCCAAGCCCTCTGGCAACAGTGTCACAGAAAATAGCAAGCGGCGCTACTGTTACAATTGATTACAGCCAGCCATCAATAAAAGGCAGAACCATCGGTAAAGATGTAGAACCCATGGAAGGGAAAGTGTGGCGCACAGGCGCTAATGAAGCAACAGTTTTTCAGGCAGACAAAGATGTAATGATTAATGGAAATAAATTACCTGCCGGCAAATATGGATTGTTTACAGTTTTCAATGGCAAGCAGGCAACTGTTGTTTTCAATAAAACATGGAACCAGTGGGGCGCTTTCAAATATAAGCTTGAAGATGATCAATTACGCGTGAATACCAAAGTAACTAATGAAAATACATCCACAGAAAAAATGACATTCAAGATTAGCCCTTCGGGCGACGTGACTCTGCTGTGGGGAAATAAAGAAGTAAGTTTCGATGTGAAATAAGAATTTCTATTTATTGATAAAATGGCCTGCAAAAACAGGCCATTTTATTTTAAATAAAACTGAAATAACTATATTTCTGCTTATCAAGGACCTTTTATGCTTTTGCCTCACAAATTGTTTATGAAATAAAACTCATCCGGTTTTTCCTGAAAACCGAGTGTAAATTTTAATGTAAGTTTGTAAATAACGATTAGCTTTTTAACAATGAAGATTAAAATCAAATCATTCCTGGCAAAACCCTATGCCAGCTATATCTATAAGAAAATAAAAAAATCAATGATGACTGCTGTTGCCGACCAGGACAGCATTTTTAATTCATTGATCAAACTGGCTGCCAAAACAGAGTTTGGCAAAGAACATCATTTCGATAAAATAAAGTCACATGATGATTTTGTAAAAAATGTCCCAGTCAGGGATTATGAAGATTTTAAACAATATATCGAAAGTATAAAACAGGGGAAGCACAATGTTTTATGGAAAGGCATGCCCATTTATTTTGCTAAAACCAGCGGCACCACCAGTGGAATAAAATATATCCCGATTACAAAAGATTCCATACCAAACCATATTGACACTGCAAGAAACGCGCTTTTATGTTATATGGCGCAAACTGGTAACACTCAATTTGCCAATGGTAAAATGATTTTTTTAAGCGGCTCGCCTGAGTTGGAAAGAGTAGGTGGGATTCCCACAGGCAGATTGAGCGGCATTGTAAATCATCATATTCCACGTTATTTAAGATCGAATCAATTGCCATCTTTCGAAACAAATTGCATAGAGGACTGGGAAGAAAAATTGTGTAAAATTGTAGATGAAACCCTGAATGAAAAGATGACACTTATCAGCGGAATTCCGCCATGGGTTCAGATGTATTTCGATGAGTTGGAAAAAAGAACAGGCAAAAAAATAAAAGATATTTTCCCTGATTTCAGCGTTATGGTGCAGGGCGGCGTAAACTTCGATCCTTACAAGGTGAGGCTTTTTGAAAGTATTGGAAAAAAGATTGATACCATTGAATTGTTTCCCGCGAGCGAAGGATTTTTTGCTTTCCAGGACAGCCAGAAAGCCGAAGGATTATTGCTAAATACAGATAGTGGCATCTTTTATGAATTTGTGCCTGTAGAGGAAATTTCTAAACAAAATCCAATAAGGCATACTCTGAAAGAAGTGGACTTAAATAAAAATTATGTGCTCATCATCAGCAGCAATGCGGGTTTGTGGGCATATAACATTGGCGACACTATAAAGTTTGTCTCATTAAATCCATATCGTATTCTCGTAACAGGAAGAGTAAAGCATTTTATTTCAGCATTTGGGGAGCATGTGATCGGTGAAGAAGTTGAAGACGCATTAATCAAAGCTTCGGAGTTAGAAAATATTAAAGTAACAGAATTTACTGTGGCTCCAAATATTTCCACAACCGGAGAAAAAAGCTTTCACGAATGGTTTATTGAATTTGAAAATTTGCCTGAAAATATTGATCGCTTCGCAGAAAGAATTGATATTATTTTGAGAAAGAAAAATATCTATTACGATGACCTAATCAAAGGAAATATTCTTCAGCCCTTAAAAATACAGGTGGTTCAAAAAAATGGCTTCATCAACTACATGAAAAGTGTTGGCAAACTCGGCGGCCAGAACAAAGTGCCGCGACTGAGCAACGACCGGAAACTTGCTTCAGCATTACATAAATGGACAAAGCAGGAACCAGCCGAATCAATAAGTTAAATAAAATGTTTTGATACTTTTTGCCTGAAGAAAAAGAAATTTTTAATCAATCCAAACAAACCAAAAAATAGTTTATTGATTTTTTTTTACCAGGGATTATTTTTCATGGCGCAAGAAAAAAACCAAGAAAACCAATCACAAACCCGAATAATAATCATAGCCTTGTTCGTACCAATAATCAGGCGGCCGCTCATTGCTGAAAAATAAAGTGCCCAATCTTTTCAAATGTTTAATTCCGTACTTAACAGGTATGATCAAACGCAGTGGAAAACCCTGATTTAAAGGAAGTGGTTTCCCATTCATTTCATAGCATAACAAAGTTTGAGGATGCATCATGCTGGGCATATCAATACCTACATAATATTCTTTATCCGGAGTCACTAATCCTGCATACTTCATTTTCGTTTGTGCATCGAGGTTATACTTCGCCGCAAAGTCACTGAATTTAACTCCGGCCCAATCTGTTATCTGGCTCCAGCCTTCGATACATTTGAAATTGAAGACCAATTCGGTTTTAGGCAGCGCTTTAATATCATCAAGGCTTATTAATAAAGTGTCACCGGGGCTTCTCACTAATTTCAATGTCCACGTTGAAGTATCAAAAGCGCTTTTTAAACCAATATCGCCATTTACCCTTACATGTTTAACCGCAGCGGAACGCGGGTATGTTGGAGCGAGGTGATTGTCTTTTAAAAATGTTGAAAAAAAAGTTTCATTCAAGGCCAAAACTTTCCTTAAAGGCTCCGGTTCTCCTGCAATCTGCGGTTGCTTGTGAATCCATTTCCAGGTAAAGATCGCGGCAATGATAAAAATAAAAAACACTATAAAAGCGACGATGCTTTTATTTCTGAGTTTTTTTGCAGAGACCAATATTTCTGTTGAATCATTCATCGGTTTCTTTTTTTTGATCAGGCGCATCAGTTTGCGAATTATTTTTTTCAGTCACATTTTCATCCATATCGTCTTTTTCACTCTCTGGAAAATCATCGATTTCTACTTTTTGACTTTCCACAACAGGAACGATTGCAGGCGCTAAAATCTTCTTATCAGAAGGCAAAATAAAAAGGCCGGTAACCATACTTTGAAAATTATTCCACCCGGCTAGTATTACCTGGATTATATGAACTAAAAAAAACAATGTAAATAAAATTGTAAGCGTGAAATGCTCTATACGTGCCCATTCATATCCACCCAACATAGAAGTTAATGTATGGAATTGAATAGGTTTATAAATTGAAAGCCCGGTTAACAAAGAACCAATTCCCATAAAAATTACGGCAGTATAAGCAATTCTTTGCGCGGCATTATATTTCTTTTGCGGCGGCGCGATTTTTCTTAAGTGTAGATCGTGTAATACTACAAGAAAAGATTCTTTGAAAGATTTTTTATTCGGAAAAATCAATCGCCATTCGCCGGAAAAAATAAGATACAAAACATAGATAAAACCATTGATCGCGAAAAGCCACATGAACACAAAATGTATGCTCATCCCTTCTCCCAGCCGAAAAGGTATATTAAGCGCTTTATAAAAATTATCAGGAAAAAATTTTAGAATAGATTTATTCCCCCAGCCAATTTTATAAACATCATTGGCCCAATAAATCAATATGCCGCTCCATATCATAATAGCCAACACAGGAAAATTGATCCAGTGAAACCAGCGGATGGCTAAAGGATGTTTTTTTTCTACTTTTTTTATCATACCGGTGAGGGAATTATTCTAATCTACGAAGTTAACTTTTATAAAGTTCATGAAAAACTACGAAATGGCTCATCATAGATTTGCCTTAATTTGATTATCTAATGATTGGTAAATTGCAGATAGAAAATTTCTGAAAAATATTGTTGGGAATGATGAAAATCTAAAACATTATTTTATGGGCGTATGGCGACAAATCGGAGAGTATTTATGGCTTATAAAAAAAGATCCGGATGCTCCAAAAAGCAAATGGATTGGATACATGCATTTCATCAACAGGCTGTCTATTCTGCTTTTTTTATTGGCTATGATTATTATTATTGTGCAGATGCTGAGAAGATACAAGTAGATTTTTTTTTGTAAAATATCCGAGGTATTAAATGCCTTCAAAACTGAAATTTAATTTTTTTTGAACTAATTTAATTCGTGAATGAAAGTCGTGTTGTTTTTTACAATTGCAAAATTATAAATACTTTTTGCCGCATTGAAAGAAGCATTGCCGCCTTCTGAAAGTAACGCTTTTAATTGCTGATAATCCTGCTTCATGCCTTCTCTTTTTTCAGGATTAAATAAGATCTTTTTTAATTCAACAGTTATTTTTTCTGGAGTAAGATCATCCTGTATTAATTCTTTTACCACTTCTTTATCCATAATCAAATTCACGAGGCAAATGTATTTTAGCTTAACCAGCCGCTTTGCGATTTCGTAAGAAATTTTGCCTGCTTTATAACAAATAATTTCAGGAACTTCAAACAAAGCCGTTTCCAAAGTCGCCGTGCCTGATGTCACCAAAGCTGCTGTGGACTGCATAAGTACGTTGTATGTATTGTTGGAAACTACTTTTACGTTTTCATAACCATGAATAAAATTCTCATAGAAATCATCTTCAACGGAAGGCGCTTTGGCAACAATAAAAGTGTGGTCAGTAAAATTTTTAGTTGCTTCGAGCATCACAGGAAGTTTGGCGGTGATTTCCTGTTTGCGGCTGCCGGGCAACAATGCAATCGTATGTAAAGAAGGCTTTAATTCGGGGTGTTCTTTTTTATAATTTTCTATTACATCTACAAGAGGATGGCCCACATATTCAACTTCGTAATTCCATTTTTTATAAAATTGTTTTTCAAAAGGAAGGATCACGATCATTTTGTCAATATACTTTTTAATCGCTTTTACCCTGCTTTCTTTCCATGCCCACACCTGCGGTGAAATATAGAAAATCGTTTTGAAATTATTTTCTTTCGTCCACTTCGCCATGCGCAAATTAAATCCGGGATAATCAATAAGAATAACTACATCAGGCTGAAAAGCCAAAATATCGTTTTTACAGAATTTAAAATTCTTTAAAATTGCCGGGAGATTTTTGATTACTTCCGCGAAACCCATAAAAGCAAGTTCTTTGTAATGCTTTACCAGCGTGGCGCCTGTGGCCTGCATTTTATCGCCGCCCCAACATCTAATGTTAACATTTGAATCCAGTTTTTGCAATTCTTTTATGAGATTGCTTCCATGTAAATCTCCTGATGCTTCGCCGGCTATGATGTAATATTTCATGGATTACGTTAGATGTACAATGTTAATGTACGATGTAAAAATTGAGAATTAAACTAAATTTTCAAACTTCGTAAACTCCTCAACCCTCAACCTACCAATATTTAAATATCATTGCAATAATTGCATAAAGAACCGTGATTAAAAAAATTCCTTTCGCAGTTTTATCACGGTGGCCATTAATATAAACTGTAAATAAAATTGCATTGGCCATCAATGAAACGCTGATGGATACTGAAATTAGATTAGGATTGAATTTCATCCATTGAAACATTTCATCCAGAGAAAGATCTTTAAACTTAACTAATTTGAAAAGCATAAAACCGATCAGCGGCGCGATAAAACCCAGGGTAAGCCCGAAAATAAAATTGTCTTTTTTGAAGATCATATTATGTCCCAGTTTTTTTCAAGGTCTTTTTTTAAAGTGTAATTGGTAAGGTCAAACTGCACCGGAACCACGCTTATATAATTATGCTCTAACGCCCACACATCAGTGTCTTTACCGGTATCAAAGTTTTTGAATTCTCCCGTAAGCCAATAATATTTTTTCCCATGCGGGTCGAGGCGCTCATCAAAATCTTCATCATATTTCGCGTAAGCCTGTTTACACACTTTTATACCATTTATCAATTCAAGCGGCATAGCGGGAATATTTACATTCAGCAAAAGATGCTTATCCAATTTTCTTTGCAATAAGCTTTTTACTATTTTATGTACATAAAATTTTGAAGCAGTAAAATCTGCTTCAAAACGATAATCGAGCAAAGAAAATCCAACAGAAGGAATGCTTTCAATAGACGCTTCCATGGCCGCGCTCATGGTCCCGGAATAAATTACATTTATAGAATGATTGGCGCCATGATTGATTCCACTGAGGCAGATATCCGGTTTTCTGTGTAAAATTTTATCAACGGCAAGCTTTACACAATCAACAGGCGTTCCGCTGGTTTGCCATGATTCAACTCCTTCAAACATATCTTCCACTTTATTTAATCGCAGCGGAATGCCAATAGTAATCGCGTGTCCCATCCCGCTTTGCGGCTTATCAGGCGCAACTACTACCACTTCGCCAAGGTCTTTAACAGCTTCCACCAAACTGCGTATGCCCGGTGCCGTTATGCCATCATCATTGGTCACTAATATTATTGGTTTTTCGTTTATTTCGATCATTTATTTTATGAGAGTTGAGATTTTAGAGTTTGAGTTAAGAAGGTTTAGAAGCTTTAGAAGATTTAAATGCTTGGAAAGTTTAGAAATAATTCACAACCCACGATTCACACTTAAAACCACCTAAACCAAGGCCTCGCTACTGCATCTCTAAACGGCCACGGCATTGCAATTAGTATAAGGAGGAACGCAATTCCAAAAAATATCAACGTTCTTTTGAATTTCGCCTGCGACGTTGTTGCTTTCTTAACCGAAATCCTTCCGGCATGAACCAATATCCATGCTATGATCATCATAACTTCATGTTCCATCGTAAAAAAACGAACCATCGGATCTTTCATATTTTCGCCAAGATGTTTCAACCTGTCAAACCAAACTCCGCTGAAATAAAGAGCAAGCCCGATCAATAATTGTATATCCATGCCCAGCATAAAAAAGAAATTGCTTCTGCCATCGCCGGCTTTATATTCCCTTTTTGAGGCCAGTCCACTGAAAGCGCTGATCAATGTCCATAACCCAAATATTAAAATAAGCCAACGCACAAGACTGTGTAATACAAGCAAAATTTGCATTTAAAAAATTTTTGCAAAAATAAGGTTTAAGAAATATAAACTTAGAAAGTGGAAGATTTGAAAATGTAAAAATAAAAGCAGAAATAATCCTTGATGTGATAAGCTATTTTATAGTTTTTGAATCTAAGGCGAAATCACTATGCAACCTAACTATAACTTTACAGTACGGATTTCAAAAACTAATAAAAAATTTCCCGATTCAAATATAAAATGGCAACCCTTATATTCTTAGCAACAGTTATTACAATACTTATACTTTTTATAGGATTAATAATCAACATAATTAAACACGAACGTGTTTTTTCTACAATAAGGATGATTGTAATTGTGATTGCGGCTTATTTCTTTTTGTGGGTTATTTTTTATTACAAAAGTGTTGAAAGGGCTGTTCCTTTGGGAACAGATATTTGCTTTGATGACTGGTGTGCAACCATTACAAAAATCGAAAAGCCCAAAACTTTAGGGAAGGAAAATCATTTACTGATTCCACATGGGCAATTTATCATATTGCACATCAAAGTGTCAAACCAGGCAAAAGGAATAGCGCAGAAACCATCGGAGCCCAGAGTGAATATAATTGATGAACAAGGCCGCTCATGGCAGTTTTCAAAAGAAGGCCAACAGGCGCTCGAAGAATCAACCGGCAGGCAAATACCTATTGATGAAAAACTTGAATTGCATCAATCCCTGGAAACGCAACTTGTTTTTGAGATTCCAAAAGACGCAAAAAATCTTATGATAATAATTGACGAAGGCCCATTCATTACTAAGCTTTTACTTAATGAAGACAAAAAAATATTCAGGATAGAATAGCCTTGATTATCGTTTTAGTTAAAATCAATATTTACTATTTTTTAAAAGAGGTTTCAATTTTTTTCTTCTATCATGCCTTTTGTTGTTACAAAGAATTTCTTAGTGTGAGATAAAAAGGAACCGCTAAATGAGCCCGCTCTTTATTTAAAATAAGCTGTGCAGCATTTTTCCCCATTAGCATAAAATCTGTTGAAATGGTTGTAATACCGTTGAGGATAATTTTTTTCAATGGTGTTTCATTGTAGGAAATAACGCCAACATCTTTCCCTACTTCCTTTTTGCAGTCTATAATTTTTTCAACTAACGTAACCAGGTCATCCTCCATTAAACTTAAATAAACAATTCCATCCTCAATTGTCTCTTCTGCTATATCATGAATGATACCGTGATCAAAAGCGTATTCATTACAGAAATTGGAAAAGCCGGTAAGAATTTCTTTTGGATGATAAGTATATGATGGGAAAATTATTTTTATTGTATTGAATTTTTGTAGCTGCGAAAGGGCTTTTTCCAAAGCGTTATAAATATCATGTTCGAAATCCTCATAAATAGAACTACAATTGTTATTAATAGAGCTTATGGTCTTATCCATCAAAATAAGTTTTTCATTTGGTATAAGATTCAAAACGTCTGCAAAGCTTTCACTGTCTTGTGTTAAGTGTGGTATAATTACATAATGAGAATAATTATCAACGCTTTTTTTGATAAGTTCTTTGAATAAATTAAGATCATTATTATAAATGTAAAAGTCTATAGTGGCCGAGTTGCCAAGTGTGCTTGCAAAAGAATCATAAATGATTTTCTTATGAGTGCTTAATTTATTAAACAATAAAAATATTTTATAAACCTGAAGGGATGCAGAATTTTTAATAAAAAAACCTTTGCCCGCTACAGAATCCAATATGCCTATTTTTTTAAGATGACGATAGCCTTTTTCTACAGTATCCCTTGATACATCCAATTCATTGCTGAAATCATTGATTGAAGGTAATATATCATTGTCCTGCAACTTGCCGCCAGATACTGCTTTTATTATTGAATGGGCAATCTGCAAATATTTGGGCGTAATAGATAAAATATCGATATCAATAAATCTGAAAAAATATTCCATTAAATATATTTGTTTGAAGAAGAGTTCAATGCAAAGAAATCATTACAAATATAGCAACTTGCCAACACCACATGGATTAATACAGCATAGCACAGGATAGCTGCATTTTAATGTGTTTTATATTTACACTTCAATAATTTTTTGTAAAATACGCCGCTTATGCAGTCTTTACTTGGTATTATTTTTCATTTTATCGGAGGCTCGGCAGCCGGCAGTTTTTACATGCCCTATAAAAAAGTGAAAGGGTGGCATTGGGAAAGTTATTGGATAATAGGTGGATTATTTTCGTGGTTGATTGTTCCACCGCTGGCCGCATGGCTTACCATTCCGGGCTTTACCGAAATTATTAAGTCTGCTTCTTTTGATATCATAAAATATACTATCCTTTTTGGTGTCTTATGGGGTATTGGAGGACTGACTTATGGACTTGGCATTCGTTATTTGGGAATGTCGCTGGGAAATTCTGTAGTTCTTGGTTTCTGTTCTGCATTTGGTGCATTGGTTCCATCTATTTATTACAACTATGTGCCAACACCGGGCAAAACAACCTTCAATGATTTGTTGACCACGCCCTGGGGGCGCATTGTACTTGCAGGTATAGTCATTTGCCTGGTTGGAATTTATATCTGCGGGAGGGCGGGAATGATGAAAGAAAAAGAATTGCCGGATCTGGAAAAGAAGAAAACTATTGCAGAATTCAATTTAGCCAAAGGATTGATCGTGGCTGTTTTTTCAGGCATCATGAGTGCATGTTTTAATTTTGGTATTGAGGCTGGGAAGCCAATGGCTCAATCTGCTGTTGCTCATGGAATGAATCCTCTATTTCAAAATAATGTTACGTTCGTAGTGTTATTATGGGGTGGCCTTGCTACAAATTTTATCTGGTGCATGATACTGAATATGCGCAACAAATCGTTTCATGATTATACAAATAAAAAAACACCGCTTTCAAAAAATTATTTATTTTCTGCATTAGCAGGTACTATCTGGTTTTTACAGTTTTTCTTCTATGGCATGGGCGAAAGTAAATTGGGAAACGGCGCCAGTAGCTGGATCCTTCACATGGCATTTATCATTTTAATCGCCAATATGTGGGGAATTATTTTAAAAGAATGGAAGGGGGTAAGTAAAAAAACAAAAACGCTGATAACTATTGGAATTGCTACTATAATTTTTTCTGTGATCCTGGTAGGATATGGTAATTCTTTAAAATAAAAATGCAGATTTTAAAACGTGAAATATTCAATCAATGAAATTTAAACATGTAAGCTTCCTGTGGGATGAAGCCAAAGCAGCAGAAATGGCTGGGGATGAAGTTGCATTATTGGTGTATCGTTCCAATCTGCTGGGAGCTGATCTGAGGTTGACAAATTATGGTGGTGGCAATACTTCCTGCAAGGCAATAACCAAAGACCCTTTAACCGGAAAAGATGTAGAAGTAATGTGGGTGAAAGGGAGTGGTGGTGACCTCGGAACAATGAAACGCAATGGGTTGGCAGCGCTGTATGTAGATAGATTATGTAATCTGAAAAAAATATATCGCGGCATAAATCACGAAGATGAAATGGTAGAGCTTTTTAATCATTGTATATACGACCTTGCTTCAAAAGCGCCATCCATCGATACTCCTTTACATGGATTTCTTCCTTTCAAACATATTGATCATTTACATCCTGATGCCGCTATTGCCATAGCATCCGCAAAAGACGGAGAGAACATAACTAAACAATTATTTAATGGGAAGATCGGCTGGGTAAACTGGCAGAGGCCTGGCTTTGATCTGGGTCTTCAGTTGAAAGAATGTTTGGCTGCAAATCCCGGTATCCGGGGGATTATGCTGGGATCGCACGGATTATTTACGTGGGGCGATACGGCTTACGAAAGTTATGTAAATACTCTGGAAGTAATTGAGCGTTGCTCAGAACATTTAGAGAAGAATTATGGCAAAAAAAGGGAAGTGTTTGGGGGCTCAAAAATAAAATCTTTACCCAAAGAAGAAAGATTAAAAAAAGCCGTAGAAATCGCCCCTGTGTTAAGAGGCTTTTGTTCTAACAGCGATCTCGCGAAAAACACTTCATCGGGGGAAAGGGGCGCTATCGGGCATTTTACAGATGATGAACGGGTGCTGGAATTTATCAACGCAAATGATTTGCATAGACTGGCTCCCATGGGCACAAGTTGCCCGGATCATTTTTTAAGAACCAAAATTTCTCCTTTGGTTTTGAATTTGGACAAGGATGAAGACTTCAGTGATATTAAAAATGTAAAAGAAAAAATTACCCCTTTGTTTGAGGCTTACAGGGAAATGTATGCAGATTATTATAACACCTGTAAACATCCCAATAGTCCTTCTATGCGTGATCCTAATCCGGTTGTTATCTTATATCCGGGAGTCGGGATGTTCACCTTTTCAAAAGATAAACAAACTGCCCGGGTAGCGTCAGAATTTTATATCAACGCAATCAATGTAATGAAAGGGGCGGAAGCAATATCTGAATACACCTCCTTACCACGGCAGGAAGCTTTCGACATTGAATACTGGCTGTTGGAAGAAGCAAAGCTGCAAAGGATGCCAAAGCCAAAGCCATTGAGCGGACGCATTGCATTAATAACAGGCAGCGCCGGTGGTATTGGAAAAGCGATAGCAAAAAAATTCGCCGATGAAGGAGCATGTATTGTTCTTTCAGATAATAATGCTGAAAGATTGAATCATGCAAAAGAAGAATTTAATAGTCAGTATGGCAGAGATACTTTTATTGCCGGAATATTGAATGTGATTGACATGAATACCATTCAGGAAACATTCCAGAATGCAGTGCTGGCCTTTGGAGGCATTGATATAATAGTCAATAATGCCGGCCTTTCGATCTCCAAGCCAATTGAGGAACATACAGAAAATGACTGGGATTTACTGTATGACGTGCTAGTGAAAGGACAATTTTTTGTCACTCAAAAAGGTGTTGAAATTATGCGAAAGCAGCAACTGGCCGGCGATGTAATAAATATTGTGAGTAAAAATGCATTGGTAAGCGGGCCCAACAATGCGGCTTATGGCGCTGCAAAGGCTGCTCAATTGCATTTGAGCCGTTTAAACGCCGCCGAATTGGGCAAAGATAAAATCAGGGTAAATGTTGTTAATCCGGATGCAGTGATAAGTGGAAGTAATATCTGGAGCAATGGCTGGGCAGCGGGAAGGGCAAAAGCTTATGGAATCACTGTAGAGGAACTGCCTGCTTATTACGCGAAGCGAACTTTATTGAATGAAACGATTTTGCCGGAAGACATTGCCGATGCGTGTTTTGCTTTTGTAGGAGGATTGCTTGATAAATCTACAGGAAATATATTGAATGTTGATGGTGGCGTGGCTGCGGCGTTTGCCAGATAAATCTTTTCTCATAATCAGTATAATCAAAACGTTGATGATTATTTAATCTGTTAACCTTTTGGTTTTTTTTCAAAAAGAAAAAATAATTTGCTGAACCACATAAGTCAAAAAGTAGGAAATTGATATTTTGAGAATCAAGTTTCAAAGCACATTCAATAGAAATAAAAATATAAAAAAATGTTTTTAAGAAAAGAACTGATCCAGGAAATGAATAACAGCTCTCTAAATGAGCATAAGAAAAATTACGGTTTTCTTGAAAGTAGTTTGCCTGATTCGGAAGATCTGATCAAAAAACTAATTGATTTTCAAATAGCCATTCCAAGCTGGGCATTAGGCACAGGTGGCACAAGGTTCGGGCGCTTTGGAGGCGGCGGCGAGCCTCGCAGGCTGGAAGAAAAAATTGAAGATATTGGTTTACTGAATTCACTCACTCGTTCTGCAGATGCAATCTCATTGCACATTCCATGGGATATCCCTTCCAATGCTGAAGAAATAAAATCACTTGCAAAACAAAATGGTTTGCGTTTTGACGCGATGAATTCAAACACCTTCCAGGATCAGCCGGATCAAAAATTGAGTTACAAGTTTGGCTCGATGCAACATGTGAATAAAGCAGTGCGCAAACAAGCGATTGAACACAATATTGAAGTGATAAATTATGGGATTGAACTTGGTTCCAAATCTCTTACAGTATGGCTAAGTGATGGTTCTACTTTTCCAGGTCAATTGAATTTCAGAAAAGCTTTTCAAAATACGTTGGAGAGTCTGGAGGAAGTATACAAAGCGCTTCCCGATGATTGGAAAATGTTCGTAGAATATAAAGCCTTCGAGCCTAACTTTTATTCAATGACAGTGGGCGATTGGGGGCAATCTTATTTATACACTTCCAGGCTTGGCCCAAAAGCGTACACTCTTGTTGATTTAGGCCATCATCTTCCCAATGCAAATATTGAACAGATTGTTGCCCTGTTATTAATGGAAGGAAAACTGGGCGGCTTTCATTTTAATGATTCAAAATATGGCGATGATGATCTTACGGTTGGTAGTATCAAGCCTTACCAGTTGTTTCTCATCTTTAATGAATTGGTGGAAGGAATGGATGCAAAGAAAATGAATCATGCAACAGATTTAGGATGGATGATTGATGCATCCCATAATATAAAAGATCCACTTGAAGATTTGTTGCAATCTTTAGAAGCCATTATGATCAGTTATGCGAAAGCATTGTTAGTTGATAGAAAAAAATTAATTGAAGCTCAAAATAATAATGATGTAGTTACAGCCCAAGAAATAATTCAGCATGCGTTCAACACTGACGTGCGGCCACTTGTAGCCGAAGCTAGATTACGCGCCGAAGGCGCAATAAATCCTTTGTCCATTTACCGAAGTGAAAAAGTGCGGGAGCATTTGATTAAAGAAAGAGGATTGAAAACAATGGCAACAGGATTGTAAGAAGGGTTGAGGGTTGAGGGTTTAGAGGTTTAGATGATATAAACCAAAAAGTAGAAATTCGATTTTTTAAAAAGCCATCTGCTTGAAAAGTTTAATTTTTAATTTTTAATTCGCAATTCACAACTCATGCGCAAACAAAATGTAATAGCAATTTTTGACGTAGGAAAAACCAATAAAAAACTATTTCTCTTTGATCAGAATTATAAAATAGTTTTTGAAAGGTCTGCACGTTTTTTTGAAACGGTTGATGAAGATGGAGATGCCTGTGAAAATCTTGACACTCTCGGCTTATCTGTTTTCGATTCACTCCGCGAAGTTTTCAGGCTAAAAGATTTGGAAATTAAAGCGATAAATTTTTGCAGCTATGGAGCAAGCCTTGTTTTCCTAAATGAGGAGCGGCGCGCATTTGCGCCATTGTATAATTATTTAAAAAAATATCCTGAATCTTTAAAAAAACAATTCTACGATACTTATGGAGGTGAAGAAGAATTTTCATTTCGCACAGCATCGCCGGTTTTGGGAAGCCTGAATTCAGGAATGCAATTGTTCCGGATCAAATATGAAAAACCTGATCTGTTCAACGAAATAAAATATGCATTGCATTTGCCGCAATACCTGAGCTTCCTGATCTCTGCAAATCTTTGCAGCGATATCACGAGCATCGGATGCCATACCAATCTCTGGGATTTTCAAAAGAACGAATATCATTATTGGGTAAAGCAGGAAGGAGTTTTTGATAAACTGCCGCCAATCCTTCCATGCAATAAGGTCGTTCCCGCATCTTTTCCCGGCAACAAATATTCTGTAGGCATAGGGCTTCATGATAGTTCTGCTGCCTTGATACCATATCTTGTAAATTTCCAGGAACCTTTTATTTTGATCTCTACAGGCACATGGTGCATATCATTAAACCCTTTTAATCATTCTCCGTTAACAAAAGAAGAATTGGAGAATGATTGCCTTTGTTACATGACATACGAAGGCAAGCCAGTTAAGGCTTCCAGGTTGTTTGCAGGCTATGAACATGAGCAGCAGGTGAAAAGAATCGGCGAACATTTTACACAAAACGCAGCGCGATATCGTGTTATGGATTTTAATGCTGAAATTATTTCCATGCTTCAGAAAAGAAATATACATGAGAATTTTCAGGGCAAAAATCCCTTGAAAGATTTTTTGTTTGCACAAAGAAATATGGATGAATTTATTAATGATGAAGAAGCTTATCATCAATTGATGCTGGATATTGTATCGCAACAATTTACATCAACTCAATTGGTGCTGAAAGGAACGAATGCCAAAAGAATTTTTGTTGATGGAGGCTTTAGTAAGAATTCAATTTACATGAATCTGCTTGCTTCCCGATTTCCTGAAATTGAAGTTTTTGCCGCCTCTATGGCGCAGGCAACTGCCGTGGGTGCCGCGCTCGCAATCCATGATGCATGGAATCAAAAACCTTTGCCCAATGATATTATTGAACTAAAATATTTTTCGGTTAATCATTATTCTGCATAAGCCTAAATGTAGTTTTAATAAATAAACTTTTACGATTACGCAGATTGAATGGGCTTAAAAAAAAATTGTAAAACCTAATTAAAAACCTTGAATGAAATTTCAATATAATCCCCGATACCCGTCAGTAGAGGATCTTAGGAAAAAAGCAAAAAAAAGAATTCCGGGATTTGCTTTTGACTATC
Organism: Bacteroidota bacterium; assembly: GCA_030853195.1. Lineage (GTDB taxonomy): Bacteria > Bacteroidota > Bacteroidia > Chitinophagales > Chitinophagaceae > Ginsengibacter. The sequence continues at coordinate 32,343 of JALYVO010000041.1, forward strand.
TTGATGGCGGTTGCAATGAAGAAATAAACCTTCACAAAAACAATAAAGAAATCCGTGAAGTTGAGTTATTACCTCAATATCTAAAAAGGCATGAAGGTGCTGATATGAAAACAGAATTATTCGGCCATATTTATGATGCGCCATTTGGAATTGCTCCTGTTGGCTTACAAGGTTTGATCTGGCCCAATTCTCCTGAAATATTGGCCAGGGCTGCATTTGAACATAATATTCCATTTGTATTGAGTACAGTAAGCACCAGCAATATTGAGCGAATCAGTGAGATCACAGAAGGGAAAGCCTGGTTTCAATTGTATCATCCTGCCGAAGATTCACTGAGAGACAAGATAATAAAACGTGCGGCAGAACATTGCCCCGTTCTTGTTATTCTTAGTGATGTACCTTCTTTCGGATACCGTTCTAAAGAAATAAAAAATGGTTTGGCTATGCCACCAAGAATGACTTTTAATAATATTCTCCAAATAATGGAAAGGCCAAACTGGGCTCTTAAAACCCTTATCCATGGCCAGCCTTCGTTCCGGGTATTAAAGCCTTATATGCCAAAAGGTATGAATATGCATCATCTTGGTTTATTTATGAACAAAACTTTTAATGGCAGGTTGAATGAAGAAAAAGTCGCTGCTATCCGAAATATGTGGAAAGGGAAATTAGTTTTAAAAGGGATTGTAAATGAGATAGATGCTGAAAAGGCGATTCAATTAGGAATAGATGGCCTTATAGTTTCTAATCATGGAGGGAGGCAGTTAGATGCCGGCCAGTCGGCGATTCATTCACTTAAAGGAATTGTAGAAAAATATGGTGATAAAATAAAAATTATGATGGATAGCGGTTTACGCTCTGGCCCGGATATAGCGCGGACGCTTGCTTCCGGAGCCCAGTTTACTTTTTTAGGAAGAACGTTTATGTATGGAGTTGCTGCCTTGGGTGATGATGGAGCCAATCATACAATAGCTATTTTGAAAACTCAACTGCAACAGGTTATGGATCAACTTTGTTGTGAAAGAGTTGAAGATTTCCCAAATTATTTGATAAAAAAATAGCATCTCATTGTGAAATAATTTTTTATAGAAAACATTAATTTGTACAAAACCGTGAAATGATAAATATGGATCGGCATTATTAGACAAAGAGGACAAAAATAGTTGGTAAAATCTTTTGAGATATAATTCAGGTAAGGGTTTCAATGAAGTAAATTGAAACCCTTTTCAATTTCAATTATTATGTCAAAAAAAATCATGCTGGGGATGC
>JALYVO010000079.1 GCA_030853195.1 Bacteroidota bacterium
ACGGTAACCAAAGATTGCTCAAACTATCACTTGCAATGAAACGAAGGGAATGGTTTACAGGATTATGGAACTGCAATAAAACCTTTGAAATAAATACATCATAAAACCCTAATGACTTTTTTGGGTTAATAGCAGTTTCATTAAATCTAATTCAATGTTTTTCTTTTCATTTGCCTTCAGCTTTAGCTGGATATTAGTAGCAGTTTCATTAAATCTAATTCAATGTTTTTCATTTCATTTGCCTTCAGCTTTAGCTGGATATTAGTAGCAGTTTCATTAAATCTAATTCGATGTTTTTCTTTTCAATTGACTCCAGCTTTAGCTGGATATTAATAGCAGTTTCATTAAATCTAATTCGATGTTTTTCTTTTTAATTGCCTCCAACTTTAGCTGGATATTAATAGCAGTTTCATTAAATCTAATTCAATGTTTTTCTTTTCATTTGCCTCCAGCTTTAGCTGGATATTAATAGCAGTTTCATTAAATCTAATTCAATGTTTTTCTTTTCATTTGCCTCCAGCTTTAGCTGGAGGTTAATAGCAGTATCAGTCAGGCTTTAGCCAAATAAACAAATAGTGATTTTTTCAATAGAATTAATTTTTAGATAAGCGACAATAATAATCTATCAACCCTCAGGTGCGATTTCAGTTATCAGCTTTTCCTCAATCCGTCCATTCTCTCTCTTGATTTATTAAAGATCATAATTCCGTTTTTCACTCCTTTCCTTTTTTGTTTCCTTTCTCCTTCGGATAAGTGATTTACTGACTTGCACTCTGCAGAGCAACATCCTTCAAATTTTGCTGAGCAGGCCAGGCATTGTATAAAAAGCAAATGACAGGATTCGTTTGCGCAATTCGTGTGTGTATCGCATTCAGCGCCACATTGATGGCAACGGCTTATTATTTCTTCACCGATCTTCTCTCCCAGCCTGTCGTCAAAAACAAAATTTTTTCCAAGAAATTTATTGGGCAAATGTTCTTCTTTTATTTTGTTGGCATACTGAATAATTCCACCTTCAAGATGATAAACATTTTTAAAACCATTGTGCAGCATAAATGCGCTGGCTTTTTCACAGCGAATGCCCCCGGTGCAATACATGATAATGTTTTTATTTTTCTTTTCTTCCAGCATACTAACGGCCATGGGTAGCTGCGATCTGAAAGTGTCGGAAGGAATTTCTATCGCGTTTTCAAAATGGCCTACTTCATATTCATAATGATTGCGCATATCCACTACAATTGTTTCCGGATCGGATGTGAGTTTATTGAAAGATTCCGCATCTACATACTTCCCTTTTTTACTCATATCAAAATCGGGATCATTGATTCCATCTGCAACAATTTTATTACGCACTTTTATTTTTAAAACCCAAAAGCTTTTGCCATCATTATCAACAGCAATGTTTAAACGAATATTTTTTAAAAATGAAATTGTATTAAGATAAGTTTTAAAAAGTTCAAAATTAGTTTCGGGAACACTCATCTGCGCATTAATGCCTTCATGCGCTACATATATACGCCCGAAAGCTTTTAGCTCAATCAAATTCTTATAAAATTCATCACGAAAATCTTTTGGATCCGCAATAAAAGCATAAGTATAAAAAGATAAAGTGATTCGCAGCTCTTTTTCTGCCAGCAATTTTTGCTTCAGCTCTTTTTGAGAAACTCGATTGTGTAATGATGCCATGCCTTACTTTATTTATCTGGTTTTCATGAAACATTTATAGGATGAGTCAGGCCTCAAAGAAGCTGATTAAAATAACAAGCAAAGATAGTACACTTCAAAAAATATTTTTTTAAGCAGCTAAATTAATAATGATGCATTCTGTTTACATTTGAAAAAAAATAAAAACTTTTTCATGCAGGAAAAAATTGCAGAAAACTACAAAACCGCTTTTTTCGTGCGGATTCATTCGATCACTAAATTATTAATTTCTCTCGCGCTCGGTGTTATTGTTTTTTTTATTTTTAAAACAAGGGAAATAAATTTATTGAGCAATGTGCTGATTGGTTGGGATACTTTCAGCCTTTGCATGATCTTAATGAGTTGGATTACGTTTTCGGTTACGAGGCCACAACAAATCCGTACACAGGCCAGGGTTCAGGACACCAGCAGGACGGTCATTTTTATAATAATTTTAATTTCCACCCTCGCAAGTTTTTTTGCGGTGTTATTATTGATCTTAAGCAAAAAACTTTCCGGCCACAATGAAACTTATTCACTGGCGATCGCTATCGCCGGAATGCTTTTTTCATGGTTTTTGATCCATACTATTTTTGCGATCCGCTATGCTCATGTTTATTACGGAGACGATGAATTGCAGGCGGACACTCATGCGGGAGGTTTGGAATTTCCTGATGATGATTTGCCTGATTTTTTTGATTTTGCTTATTTTTCTTTCGTGCTCGGAATGACCTTCCAGGTTTCTGATGTGCAGATAACTTCTAAACAATTCAGGAGATTGGCTTTATTGCATGGACTGCTTTCTTTTGGATTCAATACAATAATGATTGCGCTTACGATTAATTTAATTGCAGGATTTTGATCAATACTGTCCTAAACGTTTTTAATTTGGAATAAAGTTATTGATTCTATTGAATTACAGGTAACCGATAGTGGTTTTAAAATAATAAACCCTGTACAATTCGAGTTTCATCGTCTATGGAAGGCTCATCAAAGGGTTTGTCAAGCCACAATTGCAATTCTATTTTTACAAATAAATTCAGTCGGATAAAAGCTACCAGATTAGATAAATGCCATCCAAATTTTGCCATTGCTTTTAATGCTTTTAAGATAAGAATGGTAATCAATGCAGTCCAAATTTGAATCATGACAGCATTTTCACTGGTCCCGATGAAGGATTTAATGTGTAGTAACTGCTTTATATCCCTGAAAAATATTTCCACCTGCCAACGGCTCTTATAAAGTTCGGCAATGGTACTTGCAGCCCAGTCAGTGTGATTTGTTATCAACTCTATCGTTTGTTTATTTACGTCATCCCAAACAGCTATTCTCCTTAATTGGTGCGGATATTTTTGTTTTGAGCCGTCATTTCTAAGTTCTATGATTTCATCTTTAAGTATATGCTGATGTCTTTTTTGCGGCAGTGAGTTTTCTTTTATTACGTTGTATTGAAGGTTGTCCTTATGACGTATTACAAAGAAAACGCCCTTGCTGTCCCAAATGTTTAATAAAGCCAAATCATTATAAAATCGATCAGCCAC
>JALYVO010000063.1 GCA_030853195.1 Bacteroidota bacterium
GATGTTTTGCGCCGAATCAGTGATCATTCCATCAATAAAATTGAAGAACTGCTGCCGCACAATTGGAAGCCACTTGTATAGAATTTAATTTTGAATTAATTTGGATGTGGTTAGCCGGAGGGATACGGGCTAACAGAAATAGGAATCCCGGATTAGTTATAGAAGCCTCCACTGTCTGACTTAAATCAAAATAAGAAACAATCGGCAAACCAATCCATGGTGTAATACTAAAAAAGAGAACTGCTACTTCTTCTTTAGATTCTTTGCTGCTGAAGATATTTCCATATTTATATTTAATAGCGTTTGCAAGTGAATAGATGATCCATAAAGCATATAGCACAGGAAGGACAAGTATATTCTTTGCAATCTCCAGGTTATTTGTTGCAGCATATATGGTTACAAAAAAGAAGTACGGTAACATTAAAAATAAAAAGACTCCTGTATACACATGAAATTTCATCTTCTCTAAACGAAAGGCTTTATAAACATAGTAAGGAAAAAAACAAGGGGTAATAAATCCTGTGCCGTATGCAATAATTTCCTGAATAAAAATTGAACCTGGTAAATTAGGATCAGGAAACAAACCCCCTGTTACATTATAAGTTATTAATAAGAAAATTAAGACAATGTTTAGGACGGCTGTTTTATCATCGGGCCGTGCTAATCTATAGATAACCAGGTAGAAAAAAATCACTATTTCTATACAGACAAAAATGAATGTGATAATATGCATTTGTGTTCCTGGTAATAGCATATTAATAAATGTTTAATTATTCTCTTTTCATAAAAAATAATTGGTACCCAAGGTCAAGTTCATTGTAAATCTTAAATCCAAATTTTTCATACCAGGAAATGTTTTTTAAGGTAGAAGTTTCAAGGAAAATGGATCTTTCTTTTAACTGGCTATCTTTTATTACTTCCTCCATTAAAGAACTTCCAATACCACTATTTTGCATTTTATTCTCAACACCAATAAACCATAGGTAATACATTAATTCTTTAGGATGAAGTTTTTTTATTTTCGATTCGCGCTTCATTGCTTTCTTAATATTGAAGATTTCAATACAAGAGACTACCAATTTTATATCCAGCAAAATTGATTTAAGGTTATACTTTTTCTTATCAGGCAATAGAATTAATGCGCACCCACTTTTATCATTGGTTAAATAAACCTCTCCAAACAAGTAGCAAATATCAAAAGAGTAGGCCATCAGCTTTCTTATTCGCTGGTTTCTTTTTTTGTCCTGTATAATAATATAGTTTACACTCTTGTTATCATCAAACGATTCTGCAAGAATATTTACCACTCTGTCTTTGTCCTGATATGTAGCTTTAATCATAAAGTCGAATTTAATCGTGCATAAAGATATTCTGGTGCGAATCTTTTTACTTGCTAAAATGCCATCATCAATTGATAATTTCTTTCCTTCAAAACCACAATAACATCTCAAAAAAAATACCTGATATAATAAAAAAGATTTGCAAGGAGGACAAAAAGATTTGCAATCAGGATTTTTTTGATAAAACTAAATTGGTGAAGGGAAATAAATACAGACAAAGAATAATATACATTGACTGCATGAGCATTTGTTTGTCTCTTTGAAATTGTATTGTCAAAATCAGAATTCCAAATTTGCCCTTTTACTGTGAGACTTTTATAGTATTAAGAGGGAAGCATTAATTTTAAAAAGCTAAAAATTTAAAGATTAAGATGAATCAGGAATTTAATCGTTTTGATTTCTTTACCAAATCTGAAATGACTCTTTTGGTATTAAAATTTAGGAACGAAAATGAAAAGTTCAAAAAAAAGGTTATGGCTTTACCACGACAGGAGGGAGACAATTTTTTATATAAATTCTATCATGCATTTATACTTCATGAAGGTAAAGAAAATAAAGAAGAGATCATCACAAAAGTTCTGACAAGCATTAAATATTGATAAATCATTCTCATAAAGCGTAGACACGCAGGACATCAATCATAGGAAATTAAAAATAATTTTACATTGGTTTCTCTGGCCAAAATTCCCGTGAAGAACATTTTAATATTTTTGCAATTTCGTTAAGGTGGTCTATGTTATAATGATCATCATAGCTTTCACTATTGCTTTCAATCTTGCTGATATAACCCTGCGATTCAAAACCTAAAGCAATCGACAGTTTTTCTTGCGACATGCCTATCGCCTGCCGTTTTTCACGGACACGATCTATAATATATTGTTGAATTGGACTTCGCATCAATCACCCATTGGTAATTGCAAAAGTCTGTTTACGAAAACACGTGTACAATCACCTATAGGTGATTAATTCAAAAATTTTAAATAGATTTGTAATTGATAATGAAATAGTGTTTACAACCATCTATGAACCTGTTGAATTTGTAATAAAAATGTGTCTTTTTGTGTCATTGCTTTTTTCTTTGAAAAAATTCATTCAAGCTCTTTGAAAGTGAAACCTTATTGCTCAAATAATAAAATAATCTTGGATGGTTATAATGGACAATTTTGTATTCTGAAAATGTGATCGCAATCCTGAAGATCAAAATTCCATTTTGAATATTTAAGCATTTTATTCAATGCGGGCAAAATTAATTCTGCTTCTGTAACAGATGTTTTAAAAACCAAAACCAAAGAAAAAGTTTCATCAGGTCTAATAAGATTTTTGTTGATGTTATCTGTAGTTACATCAAATTTATTGTTACCCATACTTATACTTTTACAAATCTAACTTTGCTCAAAATTCGCCGCTACTCAGTTGTGCATAAAGTGGCAATAATTGTCTGTAATTACGCAGGAACATTTTGCAAATCAAAACATTTAATTACACCTAAGAAAGTAAAAAAGCGACACTTGTTTTAAGCCACGCCTTAAAAAATTCTTCAATCCTGGAAGACATGATAGTTTTTAGTAAAGAAAGACGAGGGTGAAAGATTAGTAAAACTTTTAAAATCTTTCTGGAAATGGGAAGCATCATAGTATCCAAATTCATCGATAATTCTCGGTAATTCTTTGGGTCCCGAATGTTTACATGATTTTAATATAAAATTGAACCGAATGATCCTGTTCAATGTTTTTGGTGTAAAACCAGTTACGTTTAAAATCCTGCGCTCAATTGTTCTTTTATTGATTTTATATTTACTACTTAACTTATTAATGGTCATTAAACCTTTCGTACAGATAAGTTCTTTAATTAAATGATCAGTAAAGTGATCAATACAGTTAGCAGTTCCCAACTTGTGAATGAAAAATGAATTTGCAAGTGATATTTTTCTTGGTATATTATCAGCCTCAAATATTTGCTCGGATAATTCCCTAAGCAACTTTCCGAGTATCTCTTCAGGAATAATATTCTCATCAGTATTACCATAAATCTGCAAGGGCTTTATGGTAAAATCTTTTAAAGAATATGAGGAAAATGGGCGGAGGCCATTGACTTTAAAACTTACGCCAAAAATCAGATTATCATCTCCCTGTTTTCCCATGTATGAAAAAGGTTTTCGAGATATAAAATTTGCGCCGCGGATTAAAAATGTACCTGGTGTGGTAGTGGGATTAAATATCAATTCCACAGATGGTCGTGGCGTCATAATTTCATGCTGCTGAATTACTGTGCTGATATTGGAAGAGGCAGTCCAATAATAGTCAATAAAACTTTGGAGGGTAATATCAGGTAAATAGAAATTCAGATGGCTATGATTTATTACAAGATAAAAAGTTACGCAAATGTATGCGTAATATTGAGCGCACAAATTTTAAGCCTTTTTTGCACTTGCAGGCCTTCCACTTGCAATTTAAAAATTTTGAAGAATAAAAACAAACTACCGATGTGTTCCCCGCAAGATAGCGGGGCAGGCTGTGCGGATAGTCTTGCAGCCCGGCAATCACCAATATCAGTTTAGAGATGTATCCTTTTATCTAAGCAATCCAATGCGTTAAAAACCCAAATTCATCTATAACATTTTCATAATTTTTTTGCTCTTGGTCTTTCGCTTATCTATATAGAATATTTACAAAACTAAAAGAAACCGCCGATGATCGGTGCCCCCCGCAAGATAGAGGGAATTTGTTTTGTTCTATTTCATTTTTTAGCATCATTTGTTAATGCGATAACTAATGCAGTTCCACAGAAAACGAGTGCTATAATTGCACGTACGATCTCAGTTCCTTTAGATATATAGGGATTTGCAATAGCGTCAGGCACGTGGAAAAAAAGAAAAAAAAGAAAAAGCATGATTGCTAAAAGAAATGCGACCGGCTTTATCCAAATTTTTAAAATTATGGCAATGCCTGAACCAATAAGTGCTGCTCCGCAAAAGTATGTCCAAAAAAGCGGCATCGCAATCCATTTTGGTACCATTGTGGACACAAAATCAGTAAAGATAAAATGAGTAGATCCAAACAAAATCATAAGAGCGGAAAAAAAAATCCTTCCACACACAATCAGTTTATCTAATAATAATTCAAAGAGGTTCTTTCTGCGCTTACTAACACTGCTCTCTGAAAACGAGCCGGCCATTACAAATGCACCACCACAATATGCTAATTCCTCAGCATCACCAAACCAAACATCCAAACGCGAAATTTTATCAGGGCTAAGGATTAGAATATATGGCAGCTGACATGTAATGATAAGTGCAAGAAAGCAAAATCCTAAATAAAGACATGTATTTTTTGTGCTGATAAATTTAATTTTAAACAATCCTGATATGATAACTCCTGAGAATATTAAAGCTATTCCTGCAAGAATCGGGAAAACAGTATATTTATGAGCCCATACAGGAAATGGAGATAAAATTTCCGGACGAAAATCTTTGATAAGAAGTTGATGTACTCCTACAGCAATCATACCGATGCCGTAAAAAAACCGACCGATTTTAATAAGCTGGCTCATAATATTATTATTAGAAAAAATATTCCTGATTGTTTTTTCATCCGTTGTGTGTTTTTTCACCACAAGAAAAGTTATGAATTTCCTTGCTGGTTGTTGGTGATTGCTCAGCTGCAAAACCACTCGCATAGTCTGCCACTCGACCTTTCCAATTTAAAATTTTAAAGAACAAAAAGAAACGACGATGTTTGGCGTTTGTGCAAACAGTAACCTTTTTTAGAACACCCGCAATGGCTGAAAAAAGTGTAGGTCTGTTGTAATGAGGTTACTAAGAATAGCCGGGGTAAAAAATTCTAATTATACCCCGGCCACTTATATACTTTTGCGACAGCTTCTATGATACTTTTCACAATTTGTAAATTTTCCCCATTAGTCATAACTACGATGCCGTAACCTCCTTTGCAGCTGCTCATATATTCGCAGCAAAAACCCTGATTCTCTCCATTGTGGTAAAAGTATTTATAACCATTTATTTCATTTAGAGCTACGCCCATACCACCGAAATTTCTGACTGGAGTTGTCATATCAACAGCAATACTATAAGGCAATAAAGTTTCGCTTTTACCACTTAACGACTTTTGTAAAGCAATTATAATTTTAGCCATCTCAGATGGAGTTGTCCATAATCCCGCTGCAGCAAGCTCGGGATATACAGAAGTTACCTCTTTAACCCCAGCACTATCCTTATGATATCCCTTCGCAGCAGTAGAACTTTCTTTATTAATCAATGGTTGGTTGTAATTGCTTTCCTTCAGCACTAATGAAGTAAAAATATTTTGCCTGACTAAGTCCGCATAAGATTCTTTAAAATTGTCTGCAAGAATTTTTTGAACAACCATAATACCTCCTCCAGAATAATATTCTTTTCCCGGAAGTTGAACAGGTTCTATCGGTTCATTATTGGCGGGATAAGTTCCATTTAATATTTGAGTGAGATTAGGTAAAGTTTTACCTTGTGAATAACCTTCAAAGCCGTGAACACCAATCCCACTTTCATGGCTTAATATATCCCGAAGCGTAATTAATTTTCCCTTCGAAAATTGATTGTCAGGAAAAACCCAACTACGCAAGTAGACTCTAAAATCTTTATTTAATGATAGTTTACCAGACTGTACAAGCTTAAGGATTAAGATTGCATTTACCGTCTTGCTCATTGAGGCCGCTTGAAATAAAGTGTTAATGTTAGTTAACCGTTTTGTTTGCTTATCTGCAATCCCATAAGCTTTTGCCCATGCCACCTGGTAGTTATTTATTATAGCGATAGACACAGCTGGAACTGAAAGAGAATCCATTAACTTTTTTAAATGGCTTATTTTTTCAACCTTGGTTTGTTGCCATTTGATTCGCTGGCAGAAAGTATGTGAAGAATTTAGTAATAAAACAACGCTAATTAAAAACAATGTTTTCATGAAATGTTATTTATATAGCTACAATCTTTTTCGTTGCGGTTATTGTAATAATATGATTCATTTGACCAAAGAACAAAACTAAAATTTTTTGTAATGCAAATGCACTTGTTGGTTGCTGTTTTCTTGAGCCTGAAGCTTAAAGGTTTATTTACCGTTTTAACAACCGCTGATTTACAATCTTCATTATTGTTTCCTTGTAGTTGCGGCTTATTGGTAATGATTTATTCGCAATTTTAATTTCGTTGCCTTCGATAGCAATGATTTTTGAATTGTTTACTAAGTAAGACTGATGAATTTTGGTAAACTCGCCCGTCGGAAGTTGTGCTTCTAAACTTTTCATTGTAAGATAAGCGATGAACCGTTTATTTTCAATATGAATGCTTACATAATTACCAATACTTTCAGCATACAAAATGTCATTCAATTCTATTCTTTCAATTCGCTTATCGCTTTTAATAAAAATGTAGGAAGGCTTTGATGTTGTTGCTATGTTTTTTATTTGATAATAGTCTTTGGCTTTTTGCACTGCCTTCAAAAACCTGCTAAAAGCAAAAGGCTTCAAAAGATAATCAATAACATCTAATTCATATCCTTCCAAAGCATAAGTAGGAAATGCAGTTGATAATATCACTAATGGTTTGTTGTCTATTGTTTGAAGCAGCTGCAGCCCTGAAATCTTTGGCATCTCTATATCTAAAAACATCAGGTCAATGCTATTTCCCTTAAGAAATGCTTCTGCTTTTATTGCATTTTCAAATCTGCCTTGCAGTGTAAGAAAGGGCACCTGCTCTGCAAACTCTTGTAATAATTTGCGGGCAACAGGCTCGTCGTCAACAATTATACAGCTAAGCTTTTTCATGATATGAGCGTTAAGTTAACCTTATATATGTTTTGTTCCTTTTTAATTGATAGATTGTGATGGTCTTTGTATAATAGCTCTAATCTTCTTATTGCGTTACCAAGTCCAATACCGCTGGAAGTAGGTTCTGCATCATCAAAAGTATTTTCACAGGTAAATTCAATTCTGCCATCTTCTTCATTCAACTCTATACTGATGGAGTTGTTTGCATCATCATCTCTTGACGCATGTTTAAAAGCATTTTCTGCGAATGCCATAAAAATAAGGGGTGCAATTTTAGTCTCGCTGTTTTTATAGTTTATTTTCAATGTTACATGCATATTATCGTTACTCCTTGCTTTTTGTAGCGCCACATAGTTTTGCAAGTAATCTGCTTCCTTTCTTAATTGAATACTGTCCACATCTGCTTCATATAAATTATAGCGCAGCAAATTAGAAAACTGCAACATCATATTTCTTGCTTCCTGATTATTCATATCAATAGATCCATAAATAGTATTCAAACCGTTAAAAAGAAAATGCGGGTTAATTTGGGAACGCAGGTATTTTAGTTCTGTCTGCAACTGGCTTATCTCTATGTTCTTAACCTGTTCCCTTTGTTCCGACCACTTTTGAGTAATGTATAACATGGAAGAAATAATAATAAAACAGGCGGCATAAATAATATTTTCCCTCAATTCAGAAACAGTTCCCCGGCTATCATTATGAAAAAGAAAGCTCCTGATATATTTATTATACCAGCCAGCAATTACAGCATATAAAACAATTAAAACCGCAACGCCAACTATATACAAAATGCGATGTTTTTTTTCCAACAGACGAGGTACAAGAACAGCATTGTGTAATATTATTACAAGTATCAGCAGAAAGAAATGCACAAGAAAAGTAGGCAGGTAAGATAGCCAGCTTCCATTGACAGAATAATCCGGTTTTTGAAGTATCAAAGCACCAGTATAGGCTAATAAAAAAAGTATATAAAATATGTATCTCTTTATCAACATTGTTTTATGCCGGTTTTGGACAGGATAAATATATTGCTTTGATTCGTGAATGTGAAATGCGTCATAACTATTATTATCAGTTGCCACGAAAAACTGTATATCAATCATTTAAGGAAAGCATCTTGTCAAATAAATTTTTTTATTTTAAGCCTATAATTTTCTAAAATGTTCTGCTTGTATTTATATAATCAAACCTTTAATTATTCCTCCTATCATGCAAACCTGACTGATTACGTAACAAATTATTGCAAGTATCATAAAAGTTTTTTAGTGGATAATATGGATTCTAATTTCATAAAAAAATAAAATATTATGAAAAAGAAATTCGCCATTGTTTTGTTTATTATTACCGCTTTTTACGTTACAAATTGCTCTGCGCAAACAATTGATATCAAAGCTGAAAAAGTAAAAGTTAAGCTGGTAGTAGATGAGTTTTACAAAACCTTTGAAACAAAGGATATGAAGCTGTTATCCGGCATTGTAGCGCACGACAGCAAAATGGTTAACTATGGTATGAACGCCAATTTGATTTTTGTTGGATGGAACGCATTGCAGGATTCGCTTACGAAAATGTTAGCGGTAATGGAAAAAACAAAAATGAATATAAAAAATCAGGTTATCAATGTTGATCCTACAGGCAACTTTGCATGGTTTTCGGAAATGTGCGATATGGATTTAGAATATGCCGGGCATCCCATGCAAATTAATGGTCAGCGCTACACTGGCGTTTTAGAAAAGCGAAACGGAAAGTGGTTAATTGTACAGTTCCATAACTCTGTTACTTGCCAATAATAATTATTTTGCTTATTGTCCTTTTAGCTAGACCTTGTTCAACTTAATTTGTCGCAATAAAAATTTCTACTTCTGAGTCTTTTCCATTTTGAGATTTTTCTCCATAAACTTCAAAGTCGTAAGTATATTTTCTATTTAATTCTTTGTCTTTACTCCAAACTTCTTTCCAAATTTCTACAACTGAATTTGGCATTTCTCCCTTTGCAATAAACTTGGTAAAAGTGTCGGCCTGAAATTCTCTTCCAATAAGTCCATCTGGTATATTGTCCAAATTGTTTACTCTAACTCCAAGAATAGTTGTGTACTCGTCTGTATAGTCACTTTTATAGTCTGTATAAATTGAGTAAATTTCATTGCCTATTTTGTTCTCCACTTTTGCTAAAATATTTTCAGCAAAAAACTGCCCCCAAAGTTTTCCAATATCTTCAACTGCTTTTTTGTTTTGGTTAGTTGTCCTGACAGAAATTCCAATTATTTTAAAATTCTCAATTTTTATCATATTTTTTGTTTATTGTCGGTTATCAAAATTCTAATTCCGTCTGTGTCGGGGCAAGTTATTTTTTCTTTTTTTTGGATGCCTTTGCCCGCTTGTTGAAGTCAAGTGCAAGGTTAATCCAATAATCAAAATCTTTTTTAAATTTCATTCCGTCTTCGCTTACATAACAATATCCATTGTATTCTCTTCCTTTCATAATCATAGGCCTGCAATTTTTTTTCTCCATTACTTCTTCATGCAATGCAGGGTCAAAGCGGCACATCAATTCATCTCCACTAACACTTACGCACATTTTTCCATTCACCATAAAAGTTATGCCACGAAACATTTTCTTTTCTTCAATGTTCCGAACTTCTACCAGTGCATCTCTGATTTTGTCTGCAAGTTTTTCGTTATATGCCATACTCATCCTTTTTTAAAACTATCCCCAAGGTTCTCCTTCACCTGTTTCACAATAATTTTTTAAACTATCAAAGAAAAAATTCCAGCCTGCTAAACTTCCGTTGTAGTCGGGGTGTTCTTTCCAGTTCTTGTCTGCACTTGTCTGCATAAAATTGAAACGACTTTTATTTCCGCTGCCATTGATTTCAAAAGTTAGCGTAGTATCAATCCAGGATGGAAAAACATTATTAGCCAGGCAAAGCCAAACAAGTTTTTCATTTTTCTTTACTTCAATAGCTTTAAAAATCATTTCTTCTGTCAAGTCCTCTTTTTCAAAGCGAATAGAAGACTGCTGATTAAGTTTACAATTTACATCACAAACAATAGCCCACCAACCCTGATAACCTTTTTTAGTTGTGATTGCTTTGAAGATTGTTTTGCCGTCTGCCTTTATTTTTCGTTCTAATTTGATGCTCATAAATACTTATTTTTTGCAAAGTAGGATTTAAAATTTATGCCTTAACATTAGCCAAAATTTTACGGCATCTAAAAAAAATTGTTGTGTGAGATAGTCGTTAATTGGAACTATGACTTTTAAATTTCCCGCAAGAAATTCTGCTGCTTTTTCAAACTTACTTTTTGTCCATATATTATAGTAATCACGAACAATGGTGATAGATTTTTTGTCCATTTTTGTTTTCTGCAAAACTATGTTGATGAACATTTGGAAGATAATACAATTAGCTCAAATAATAACTCTTTCGGTTCTCATGGCATTGGGAACAATTCTATATTTTTTCTTAAAGAGTTTATTGAAGTGAGAAACATTTTCAAATCCACATTCATAGGCAATTTCAGAAACATTTTTACTTGTGTGCTGTAATAATATACTCGCATGCGATAAACGCTTTTCATTAATCCATAGTTTTGGTGAAGCGTTATATTTTTTTTGAAAATCTCTTTTGAAGGAAGCTAAACTTCTACCTGAAAGATTTGCCAATTCATTAAGTGTGATTGGTTGAAACAAATATTTCTGAATAATAAAATCTATGTCTAGATGCTCAAAGCTTACACATGAATGAATGAAGTTTAAAACTTCGGTTTTGCTTTTTGAAGAAAGAAGTATTAAGAAAATTTCATGCAATTTTATACTGAGAATTTGTCTTAAGGTTTTGAAGGATTTTCCAAAATAGTTTAAGTATTGAACTTTGAAACTATTCAAGATTTCATTTGAGGTGATGATAGCAAATGGTGTGTCTGTAGGTGTCGGAGCATTTGACTCAAGTGTATTAAAATAAAATTCTTTTAAGAATTTTTCTGGAATAAAAATCATTAATGCCTCAAACTCTCCTCCTTCGGGAATATATTCTGAAATGGTATAAATGCCCTTTTTCAGTAAAACAAGTTGGTTGCAGTCAATTGTGATTGTATCATCGTGAAAATGTAAAAGTTTTTTTCCTTGCAAAATAAAAAAAAGTGTGTGCTCAGTAAGAAAGCCATTTTGTTTGCCTATTGTCTTTTGCATTCTGTTATATTTTGCAAAAGGTGTGTTCTCAATCGCCAGCATTAATTTGTCTGTCTGGCCTTTTGTGATTTGTGGGAATCGTACTAGCATTTTTTTTTATTTTTTTGCAATCAGTTTGCAGTTAGCACTGCTCCGATAGACACCAGCAGTTTTGGCAGAAAATCGAGGCGTGTTTCTATCATGTATTTTTTTATAATTAAGGTACTTTAATCATTGAATCTGTGTAGTTCTTGAATTCGAAGCAATGCATTTTCCCCCTCTTCTGGCGGGTGTCACACAACATTCCTTACAATTTATCCATTGAATATATAAGCAATTTAAATTCATTTTGTTCTTTCTGGTTACTTCTTAAAGGCACTTCCAGTTGAATTCCTGCTGTCTCAAATAAGTTAAGCTGCTGCTGCCGGCCAATGTAACCTTTATCACCTATTATGATACAATTGCTGAACAATT
>JALYVO010000080.1:0-701 GCA_030853195.1 Bacteroidota bacterium
GAAGCCGGGCGATGAAAAAATAGACTTTGTAAGAATGGCATCGGATGCCGATTTTGTAAAAACAATGGGCGTTACCTTATTACAGGGCAGAGACATTGATATTAAAAATCATCCTTCCGATAGCACCGCGATGTTGTTGAATGAAACGGCTGTAAAAATGATGCGGTTTAAAAACCCAATTGGCCAAATCGTAAAATCGGATGGAAAGGAATGGCTTGTGGTAGGTGTGCTGAAAGATTTTATTTACGAATCGCCTTACGAAAAAGTGCAGCAATTGGTGGTGCTTGGTCCGGCTTCCTGGTTCAATGTCATTCATTTCAAACTCAATCCTCAAAAATCAACTGCCGAAGCTTTGCAATTAGCCGAGCATGTGTTTAAAAAATACAACCCGCAATATCCATTCGATTACAAGTTTGTTGATGCAGCGTATGCTTTAAAATTCCAGGAAGAACAACGCACAGGAACACTGGCAGGTTTGTTTGCCGGCTTAACCATTTTTATTTCTTGTTTGGGTTTGTTTGGCCTGGCAACTTACATGGCCGAGAACCGCATTAAAGAAATTGGTGTGCGCAAAGTGCCTTTAGTTTTGTTTTGATTCAATAATTAAAACTACTATTATTACTACTTTTCTTTTTTGCTACTTTTTTCTTTTGAGGATTCACCTTAAAAAGTGAATAACTAACTTTAAAAAACCTGAAAGC
>JALYVO010000080.1:711-3128 GCA_030853195.1 Bacteroidota bacterium
ATGTAAAACGCGCTGCTTTTACCGTGCAGGAAGTGGTGGATTTAACCATAAATTTTTACCGCAGAAACTACATAGAAGGTTTGTTTCTTTCTTCCGGTATTTTTAAAAATGCCGATTACACAATGGAACGTCTGGTGCGCATTGCCAAAAAGCTGCGCACCGAACACAACTTCAATGGCTACATTCATTTAAAAGCAATTCCAGGCGCAAGCGATGAGTTACTGAAAGAAGCAGGTTTGTATGCCGACCGTTTAAGCGTAAACATAGAAATGCCTTTAGTTTTGTTTTGATTCAATAATTAAAACTACTATTATTACTACTTTTCTTTTTTGCTACTTTTTTCTTTTGAGGATTCACCTTAAAAAGTGAATAACTAACTTTAAAAAACCTGAAAGCCACCGGAGCGCTTTATGTTAGGGCAAGGACTAAAGACCTAAGCCAAGTTTTAATCTCCGGTAGCTTTTTTGAACAAAGAATCAGATAGAAATTAGGGCTCACGACCCATTATTAAGGTCTTGATACTGTTCAAAATTTTCAGGCTTTTTTGCATCGTTAAAATGAAATTGTTATGAACAAATTTAAAGCATTTACAGGCATCGACATCTCTAAAAAAACATTTGATGCAGCGCTTCTTTTCTCCCAAACAGGTTTGGTACATCATCATTGTTTTAGCCAGACAACGGAAGGATTTTTGTCCTTTGCCAACTGGCTTGCATCACACCAGGTGCCTTTGCAGGATACACTGATCTGCATGGAGCATACCGGTCTTTACACCAATGGAATCATAGATTTTCTGGCAGGTTTGAAAGCAAATCTTTGGGTAGAAATGGCTATCAAAATAAAAC
The DNA here is from genome assembly GCA_030853195.1 of Bacteroidota bacterium. Taxonomy (GTDB): domain Bacteria; phylum Bacteroidota; class Bacteroidia; order Chitinophagales; family Chitinophagaceae; genus Ginsengibacter. The sequence continues at coordinate 1,557 of JALYVO010000080.1, forward strand.
GAAGTATGGGACTGCAAAGAGGAACAGATGATAAAGCATCGTCTATAATTATCGCTGAATATTGCATGCGCTTCAGTGACCGGGCAAGATTCTGGAAGCCGGTGGACACAAGGCTTTCAAAGCTGAAGAATATGATTGTGCAGCGTGACCGGATTGTGAATGCACTCACACAACTGAGTGTTCCCATTGAAGAAATGAAGAGCTGCAATGCTGCCGGGGAAGCTGCGGAGTTAGAGCGGCTGCAACTGCCAGCCATCAAAGGACTTACCAAAGCAAAAGAAAAGATTGAGGCTTCTATTCAATCTTACATTGCCAGTGATGAAACCATCAATAAAAGCATTCAATTAATGTGCAGCATTAAAGGAGTTGGCTTGCAGACAGCCGCTTCTTTGTTTGTTTACACAAAAGGATTTACTATGTTCGGGAATGCAAAACAGTTAGCCTGCTATTGCGGTGTGGTTCCCTTCAGTAAAAGTTCAGGAACCAGCGTTCGCTTTAAGCCGGGCGTAAGCCCCTTTGCCAACCACAAACTGAAAAGCCTGTTGCATTTATGCGCCATGTCTGCTCTGCGCTGGGATAAAGAAATCAAAGCCTATTATGAGAGAAAAGTGAAGGAAGGAAAAAACAAGATGAGTATCATTAATGCCATCCGCAATAAGCTGCTCCTGAGAATATTTGCAGTGTTAAGAGACCAGCGCCCGTTTGTGGAAAACTATCAATTGGCAAGTGTATAAACCAATAAAAAATCATTTTGCGGAATCATAGAAAACTTAGCGTTGCGTTAGATTATTGAACCGGCGATAGCATAACGGCTAACGTTAGAGTATTTGCGAAGGCAGGGGATTCATTGCTCGTCCAGCCCGGAACAAATGCTGATTGAAAAACTGAAATTGAAGATAACAACTAAAAGCCAAATTACTAACGTCCAGCCGAAACTGAAGCTGATAGCGAACTACAGCCGAAGATAACAACGTCCAGCCCTGCTTTTGCAAATACTTTTGTTACCTGCAGTTTTAACGTCTTGTTTTTATCAATGGTTGTTTTTTAGTTTCGTCTTTTATTGTCTGTCCTAATATTACTTGAAGTTTTTTTAAAGGAGAGTTGATATTGTACGCATAGTTAATATTCTTGTCTGGTCGTACACCAATTTCTTTTGAAAAATAATAGTCGTTAAGGTCTTTGTCAATAGAATTTTGTCCAACAAACATTTTAATTGTTTGATGATATGAATGGTCAATGGTAGAAAAATATACCTGCTCCTTCCCATTTTTAATTTCAACAAATTCAGGCATTTTTATTTCTTGATTATTTATTGTGTCCTTGTTTGAGAAATAGAATTTCCAAAAGTTTGTGTTGGAAAGAGTAATGGTTGAATAGTCAAAGCAGTTATCTTTTTTTGTCATAAACGTAACTCCTTTGTCTAACCAAATAATGTACGAAGGGAGAAATAGCCAACCATTAAAGTCACATTTATCCTCATCTTTTTTAAAACTATACATACAGCCAACGCAATAGTCCTGGTAAATACATACTGTGTCAATACCATTTTTTTGTAATTGGCCAACATAGATT
>JALYVO010000042.1 GCA_030853195.1 Bacteroidota bacterium
TTTCAACCTGATCATCTGTTTTTAAATCTGCAAAGCCATTTTCAGTCAATTCTTCCTTCATCGGAATTACTATTTGTTCTGGATACATAATATGATTTTTTAGTTTGCAAATTTACTAATAATTCATTTATTAAAAGACAGGCAATGTGCCTGATAAAATGAATTCTTGGCACAATAAAATATTACGTAGGTCATTTTGACTCAAATAATTCGCAAAAATTTCAGAAAAAACGTATTGGTATTTCTTTTGAGTTATTCAATTAAAATTATTTAAAAAACTTAAAAATAAAATTATGACAACACTAAAATTTAATCAGCCAACTTTAAAGACATTAGACAGCTTTCTGGATAATTTATTGAGCGATTTGCCTGTTGCAAAAAATAATCCTATGAATTTTCCTGCTGTGAATATTTGCGAAACCAACGACAATTATCAGCTGGAATTCAATGTAGCCGGCAGAAGAAAAGAAGATTTCAAAATCACTGTTGATAAAAATATCCTGACAGTTTCCTTTGAGAAAAACGAAGAGCACAAAGACGAAACCAAACAATTTATTAAAAAAGAATTTGTAACACAATCTTTCAAAAGATCATTTACCTTGGATGAAAAAATAAATGCTGATGAAATCAACGCGAAATATGAAAATGGTATTTTGTTCTTGACTCTTCCTAAAAAAGAAGAAGTGAAAGTCGTTCTAAAAGAAATTTCTGTAAAGTAATTAAGAAATCTTTTTATCAAAAACCTTCTCCGAAAGTGGAAGGTTTTTTTATGCTACTTTACGATTTATAATTATTGGAAAAGTCAAAAAGTAGCTTTTCGATATTTACTTTTTTAAAAACATAAAGTTAAATGGCAGATCAACTGAAAAGAATAAACTCTTATTTTATTAAATTTGATATTGAAAACATTCAAAAATTTTATTATGAACTCTCTTCTTTTGAAAGTAATAAAACCGTTAATAATTTTGATAGCATCACAAATTTTTTTAATTAAAGCCGATGCGCAATACAAAACCTTTAAAATTTCGGTAAAAGGAGACACACTTAACGCCATTGATAAAAAGGGAATGAAACAGGGAAAATGGGTGATACATGTAGATCCTTTGCGCGGCGAGCCTGGCTATGAACAAGAAGGAATTTTTTACAATGATAAAAAAGAAGGCGCCTGGAGAAGTTATACTTTAAGCGGAGATTTGTTTGCACAGGAAAATTTCAAATATGGCGGGAAAGACGGTATGTCACGATATTTTACACCGCTTGGCGATTTAGTGAGAGAAGAAAACTGGCGCGCTTATAACCCTGATGCACCTTATGACACGATTCCTGTTTATGGAACAGGAAGCAACGAAATTCTTAGTTATAAAATTGTAAAAGCTGAACAATATAGTGTAAAGAACGGCGACTGGACTTACTACGATGCTGCTACCGGCAGGATAATAAAGTTAGAAAAATATGATCGCGGCTTTTTGATTGATCAGCCAAAACCAGCTGATGTGGTATCAGACGAGCCCATGAAAAAGATTGTACCTAAAGAAGTTTTAGAATATCAAAGAAAAAATAGTGGTAAGAAAAAAGTGAAAGTGCGGGACGGAAGTACTAACAACTAAAAAAGTAGTTTTTAGCTTTACACAAGAAAGTTATCAAATAAAAGGGCAACGGTTAAACGTTGCCCTAAAGCTTTCGGGTTTTTCAATAAAAATAACTTTAAATCAGGAGATGTTTCATAAATATCGGAGGTGGTAATTAATCAAAGGATGATGAAAAGATTGTATTAAGATCACACAATCTAACTCATAGATTGCCAAAATGATGCCAGAAAATTAAACGTTAGTTATTTATTATATATCAAAATATTATATTAAATTTTTGCTCATTCTACACAATAATCAATCTTATTTTAGATTCATAGATAAAATAATATTTTCAATTTTCTTATCAAGTAACTGTTTTGTTTTATCAAAATCATCTTGGTTTTTCAAAGGCATATTTACACTGAAATAAAATTTTATTTTTGGTTCTGTGCCGCTGGGCCTTGCAGAAATTTTGCTTCCATCTTCTGTAATAAATTGCAAAACGTTGCTTTTGGGTAAATCAATTTTTTCTGTTTCACCGGTAGGAATATTTTTTTTCACCTGCAACTGGTAATCCAATAATTCTTTCACAAGGCTTCCTGCAATTTCTTTCGGCGGATTATCACGAAAGCCCTGCATCATGTCAGCGATTTCTTTGGATCCGTTCATTCCTTTTTTAGTAAGCGAAATAAGATTTTCATAATAATATCCGTATTGTACATATAGATCCATTAATTTTTCAAATAAAGTCCGTCCCTTATTTTTTTCCACTGCAGCCATTTCACAAATGATCGCCACGGCGCTTACAGCATCTTTATCGCGGACTTTGTCGCCGACCATTAATCCGAAGCTTTCTTCTCCGCCCACAACATAATTTTCTTTTCCTTCTTTTTCTCTGATCAGTTCCGCGATCCATTTAAAACCAGTGAGTACATTATAACAGGAGATATTGTTTTTGGCAGCAATTTTATCAATCATATCAGTGGTTACAATAGTTTTTACCACCATATCATTTGGCTTCGCAATTCCTTTATTTTTTCTCGCTTCGATAATATAATTGAAAACCAGAAGCGCCGTCTGATTTCCATTTAATAAAACCCATTCGCCATAATTATTTTTAACGCCAACTCCTACCCTGTCTGCATCCGGATCAGTGCCTAATAGTATATCTGCATCCAATTCTTTCGCTTTTTTCAGGCCAATGCTCATAGTTTCTTTTTCCTCAGGATTGGGATAAATTACTGTAGGGAAATTGCCGTCAGGTGTAGCCTGCTCTTCCACTATTTGAACATTATCAAACCCATACGCAGCCAACGCTTTTGGCGCTAACATGATCCCAGTCCCGTGAATGGGTGTATATACAATTTTAAGATCATGTTGTTTGATGCATGCATCCGGATTTACACTCAAACTCTTTACCATTTCAAGATAAGCGTCATCCATATCTTTCCCGATGATTGTGATATTATTTTCATTTCCGCTCCATTTTACATCATTCAGCGTTTTAATTTTCTCTACTTCCGTGATTACATTTTTATCATGAGGTGGCACTAATTGGCCGCCATCATTCCAATAAGCTTTGTAGCCATTGTATTCTTTAGGATTATGTGAAGCTGTGATCACAACTCCTCCCTGGCAACCTAATGTGCGAATCGCGAAACTCAATTCCGGCGTGGGCCGTATTGCTTCAAACAAATAAACTTTGATCCCATTTGCAGCAAAAATATTTGCGGCAATTTCTGCAAACTGGCGGCTGTTATTGCGCACATCATGTGCGATTGCTACCTTCACTTCAGCGAAACATTTTTTTAAATAATTAGCATAACCCTGCGTAGCCATTCCAATCGTATATTTATTCATCCTGTTGGTGCCTACACCCATTATGCCACGAAGCCCGCCTGTGCCGAATTCCAGGTCTTGATAGAATGCATCTTCCAATTGCGCGGGATCATCTTTCTGCAAATGCTTAATCTCATTTTTTGTGGCTTCATCATAATCTCCGGCAAGCCATTCATTGATCTTATTTTCTGTTTTTGGTTCCATGATAGCTTATTTATGATTTGAAGATATTCTTTTTTGATTTATTTGAAATAAGAAAAAATGAAATGCTAAGTATTTTAATTGCTAGGATTGACCATGAAATAACTATTTAATCAATGATTTGGTTCATGTTTTACTGTTTTTTACTCGCGTCTAAAGTTCTGCAATCTTGGCTTATTGTAGCCTCGCTCCCACTATGTTTTTTTCTTTCGTTTCCACGATAATTTTTTCAGATAAAGCGGTAGAAATGGACAGCCCGACATAGTCTGGTGAAACAGGAAACTCCTTATGGCTTCTTTCAACCAAAACCAATGTTTGTATTTTTTTAGGATAAAAATTAAGAAAAAGCTTTAACGCATACAATAAAGTTTTTCCGGTATTGGCTACATCGTCTGTGATAATAATAACTTTATCATCAAAACAGATCTCATTAGAAAGTGAAATATTTTTGGGATCCTTTTTATCAATTGAAATTCCTATTAATGTCATGTCACCCGCAAAAATTTCTTTCAGAATTGAATGAAGAATGTTAGCAATGATCAATCCATTCTCTTTTATTCCGGCAAGAATTATTTGTTTTTCACCGATATTTCTTTCCACAATTTCATATGCCATCCGTTGTATTTTTCTATACGCTATTTCCTTTGAGAGAATAAAGTGATTATTATCCATGATATATTTAATGTACGATGTATAATGCGCACGCAATTTTACCACAAATTAACCAATAAACTTTAGCAGATTCAACTATCTTAGCATCCTATTTTCTATGGAGATAATTCAACAAATTTTATTCATTCTTTTAACAGGATTTGCTATTTTTCTTTTTTCAAAAAAGGCAAAAGAGATTTATGCCAATATTAGTTTAGGCCATGATGAAGAATTGAATGATAACAAGAGTGAGCGCTGGAGAAACCTTCTGTTGCTGGCTTTGGGCCAAAAGAAAATGTTCCGCTATCCGTTGGTCGGTATTATGCACTTTGTAATTTATGCGGGGTTTGTAATTATTAATATTGAGGTTTTAGAAATTGTTCTTGATGGAATATTTGGTACTCACCGCATGTTTGCCGGAACGCTTGGCAGCTTCTACATTTTCGTTATTGATTTTTTTGAGATACTGGCAATTGGTGTTTTACTGGCATGTGTTGTCTTTTTAATAAGAAGAAATATTCTGAAATTGAAACGCTTCATGAAGCATGAACTGGATGGATGGCCGCGCACGGATGCTAATCTGATCCTGATCACTGAGATCATTTTGATGAGCTTGTTTTTAACCATGAACTCCGCAGACAGGGCTTTGCAATTACAGGGAAATCCGCACTACCTGGATCATGGGAATTTTATTTTATCAGGATTTCTTTCGCGAGGGTTACAAGATTTCTCAGCTTCTTCATTAATTGTAATTGAACGTACCTGTTGGTGGCTGCATATTACAGGCATTTTCGCATTTTTAAATTATTTGCCTTACAGTAAACATTTTCACATACTTCTTGCTTTTCCAAACGCTTATTATAAACCTCTTATGCCAAAAGGGAAGATGGAAAATATGCCCAGTGTTGAAAAAGAGGTTGAATATATTTTTAAACCAGAACTCGCTCCAACTAACGGAGATGCACAAACGCAAAAATTCGGGGCAAAAGATATTTTTGATTTAAGCTGGAAAAACCTACTCGATGCCTACACGTGCACAGAATGTGGAAGATGCTCTGCTGCCTGCCCGGCCAATATCACCGGGAAATTATTAAGCCCCAGAAAAATAATGATGGACACCCGCGACAGAATGGAAGATGTAAGAAAAAATATTAAAGCAAATGGTGAATTTAAAGATGATGGAAAAAAACTTCTTCACGATTACATCACTACCGAAGAAATACGCGCCTGCACTTCGTGCAACGCCTGTGTGGAAGAGTGCCCTGTGAGCATCAACCCATTGGATATTATTTTTGAACTTCGCCGCTCTTTAGTGATGGAAGAAAGCAATGCACCTGCAGAATGGAATGGAATGTTTAATAATATTGAAAATAATTTCGCACCATGGAAGTTCAGTCCTGATGACAGGGATAAGTGGAGTTCTGAATTTTGAGTTATGAATTTAGAATTGAAAATACATTATCGAAGACGATCTAAATCGGAAATTTAAATTCTGTAATTTGAATTCCTCAAATTTTTACCAACTTCTCTTGCGATCAAAATTCTCTAACTCTTTTGCAACGGCATTTAAAAAAGTAGAGCCTAAAGCTCCATCGATAATACGATGATCATAGCTTAGGGATATATACATCATGTGACGGATGGCAATGCTATCGCCTTGCTCAGTTTCAATAACTACCAGCCGTTTTTTTATTGCTCCCACAGCCATGATGGCTACTTGCGGCTGATTGATGATGGGCGTTCCCATGAGGCTTCCAAAGGTGCCAACATTAGTAAGCGTGAAAGTTCCACCAGCGGTATCATCTGGCTTTAATTTATTATTTCGCGCAGAGTTAGCTAGTCCGTTCACCTGTTTTGTGAGCCCGGTTAAATTTAACTGATCAGCGTTTTTAATTACCGGAACAATTAAATTTCCGCTGGGCATTGCAGTTGCCATACCAATATTAATATCCTTTTTTATAATAATGCGGTCAACCTCGACGCTGCTGTTGATTAATGGATATTTTTTTATGCATTTTACAATTGCTTCTATAAATAACGGAGTGAACGTCAATTTTTCACCTTCGCGGATTTCGAAATCTTTTTTTACTTTTTCGCGCCATTGCACAAGATGAGTGACATCGCATTCTGTAAAGCTGGTAACATGAGCGCTTGTGTTTTGGCTATCAATCATGTGTTTGGCAATCAGCTTGCGCATCCGATCCATTTCTATGATTTCTACATTTCCAGTGTAAACTGCCGGTGTATATTCTTGCTTCACAGTAGTTGCGGGAACTTCATGCACTTCAGTCGCTTGCGTTGATTCAGCGCGTTTCTGCTGAGGCACATTCTTCCTCTTTTCAAGGAAAGCCAAAATATCTTTTTTGCTTACTCTCCCATCCTGGCCGGTTCCTTCGATATGCTCTAATTCATTCATCGAAATGCCTTCGCTTGATGCAATATTCAACACCAACGGTGAATAAAAACGGATTCCCGCTGTAGCATTGCTAGTTGATTTTTTTTCTTCTGGCTGGTAAGGAACTTCATCAACAACATTGGCCTCTTCATAATTTGAAGGTGTTACTTCTTTTGGAGAGGTTGTTTGGGCTACAACGTTGCCTGTATTAATCTTTGCAATTACAGTACCGATAGGCACTACATCGTTTTCTTTGAAAAGTAATTCAGCAATTATTCCTTCTTCAGTTGAAGGCACTTCACTATCCACTTTGTCGGTTGCAATATCAAGCACAGTTTCATCCTGCTCAACTTTATCTCCCGGCTTTTTATGCCATTTGAGAATAGTAGCTTCCATGATGCTTTCTCCTAACTTTGGCATTATTAAATCTACCACGCTCATATAAATATATTTATCGTTTATTGAAGGTTCAAAATTAGGAATAAAAAAGGGTAATCGGCGGTCAGCTTTAGGCCTTGAGCATATAAACCCTATAAGTCATTTTATAGCTTTTAGGTTTTTGTATTGTATTAGCCTGAAATATGTTGACCTCAAAGTGTCAATTATGTCAAAAATAAAAGTAAGTATATCGTTTAAGCAACGAAGAATATTTAGTTATAAACATAAAACAAAGTAGTAAAAGAAAAAAGTAGTAAAAGAAATAGAACAAAGTAAGGTAAGTGTAAAAGGTACAAGCCGGGAATTCATATAATTTTACACAAACTAATGTGGATTGCGAAAAGAAAAGTAACAAAATGAAAAAGTAATAATAGTAGTAATATCAGTTTATAAAAGTTAACATTATTTGGTCAAGGACAAAGCACACATATTCACCATTCACCATCGATCATTCACAATTAAAAAAACATGTATTTCTACATTAAGGCTTTGCACATCATTTTTGTAGTTACCTGGTTTAGCGGGCTTTTTTATATCGTAAGATTATTTGTTTACAATGCTGAAGCAAATGAAAAACCTGAACCTGAAAAATCCATTCTTTTGAAACAATATGGTATTATGCAAAAAAGGTTGTGGTATGGGATCACCTGGCCATCGGCAGTTCTGACTTTGATATTTGGAGTTTGGATGGGAATACTCTATGATAGCCTGCCGACGTGGCTTTTAGTAAAACTTTTTTTTGTGGCTGCATTATTTATTTATCACATTACGCTGCATTTTATTTTTCGCCAGCAGCAAAAAGAAATCTTTAAATGGTCTTCTCAGCAACTAAGAATATGGAATGAAGTAGCCACTATCTTTCTTATTTCTATAGTAATGCTTGCTGTAGTAAAACAATTACTGAGTGTTGTATGGGCCGTAGGAGTATTGGTTGCTTTTTCGGTCATTTTATTAATTGCAATTAAGATATATAAAGGTTACCGAAAAAATTAAAAATCATTGATACAAATTAATAAGAGAAAACTATAAATCGTTTGTGTAGGTATTCATTTGCTGATTTTATATTTAGAAATATCCAGTAATAAAATATGCATGAATTCACCCAAAAAAAATTATTTGTAAATTTTTTTATCAAAACATAATCTGTATTATTGTAACACTGTTTAGAGTTTTATCCAATATTTATTAAAGACTTCCTTCTTTATCCAAAACTTTAGGCCAAGTCTTTTTTTGCACTCATATTTTAATTTTAAAAATCATTTTTAATGAGAAACAATTACACTCTTAAGGTTAATGGTACGCCTGCTTTACACACTTATTCAAAACAGGTTAATTGCATAAATTCAAAATATTTTTCTTTGAAAAATTTATTTTTAATGATAGTCTTTTGTATAGGCGATGAAGCGATTGGAAAATCATTTTCCTCTCCGCCTATTCATGAAGAAAAAGTGATCATTGCGAATTCTGTTTTCAATTTTATGGATGGTGATTACAGGCCATTATTAAACAATGCGGATTTTTCGCAAGGCGGAAGTAGCCCATATTATTGGGAAATCTGCAATGGAGGAATCTGGACTGTAACTTCCGTTTCTCCTCAATCTGTAAAGCCGTCAAGAATTATTATTGATAAGGCAGGAATCAATGGTGGAGCAAGTTCTGCCAATAGTTACAATGATATTATTATTTTGAATGGTGGCGAATTAATCCTTGCTGAAGATGCTGCAACACCAACACAAAATTTTTTGAAGTTCAATAAAATGCTTGAAGTTCAAAGCGGTGGAAAATTGATTATTTCCGGCGATATAAAATTAGGAAATACTACAAAATTACTTGTCAGGAATGGCGGGTCAATGATTCTTGATCAAAATTCTATTTCCAATATTCATCCGATGTGGGAGGGAATTGAAGCATTTGAAGACGGATCTTTTGTTATTATTAAAAACTGGAAATGGAATGCTCTGGCTACAGAAAAAAGCTTAATAAACAATTCATCGGCTATTTCAAATAATGCCAACGGATATAAGTTTGGTAACTTAATTTTAGAAGTAAACCCGACATCAACCTGGACTATCATTAGCGGATCAACAGGTATAATAAATCTTTGCGAGAATGATCTGTACATCAATAATTCTTCACCAAACTTTATAACAGGCGCCTCCAATGAAACAGGCACAAATGGTTTTATTGTAAATGGAAATATGACTATCAATAAAGGGCCATTTGGTTTTGGTACAAGTAATACCGCGGGTGATTTTAATCATCAGTTTATTATTAATGGTGTTTTTGAATGTAAAAGTTCGCACGCCTTGAAATTGCACCACGCTGTAACGCAACCTGCTACAGTTAATGGTTTTGTAACTTTTAAAAAGAGTGTAACTGTTGCTGCATCTGTTGTTTCATTCACAAACGATGCTGCTTCTACAAAGGACCGAAGAATGTATATCAATTTTGATGGCGGATCTTTATCAAATCCTTTACTGGTGGATATCGCACCAACAGCACTTGCAATTAATATGAACGTAAAAACCAACAGTTATATTCAATTAAAAGGCCATGATCTAAACACAAACAGCATTGCAAACAACACTGCAACTATAACAGTTGAAAAAGATGCAGCCTTGGATTTTAACTGGGCGCCTGATGGGATTTCGGCTTTGGTAATTAAAAGAAATGGAACTAATGGAGGTACTAATAAATTTGCATCTGACCAAGGTAGCATTTTGAAAATAAGTTCTCCGCAGGGCCTGCAATTAGCATCGGCAGGAAATGTTCTTTACACTTCCACAAATAAAACTATCAACACATCAGGTACATTTTGGTATATTGGAAGAGAAGGTCAAATTACCGGTGATGCTTTTGGCACTTCGGGTTCCGGAAGGCAAGTTATTATTGAAATGGCAGATAATAGTTTATCAACAACATTATCGCAAACATTTACTTTGACCAATGCCATTACCGCAAGCCCAACAGGAGGAAAATTAGATATTCGCAAAGGACAATTTTTAGAAACTACAAACGCTTTTATTGATGGAGTCATAAATGAAAACAATTCAGGAACCTTGTATATGTCTCCAGGCACTTTATACAGGATTTCTTCATTATCTTCTGCAGGCGGACAGGCTAATATTCCGAGAATGGCAGGCGTTACTTTTCCCTACAAACTTGATGGAGGAGCCATTGAATTAAGCGGCGCAGGAGATCAAACCCTTCGTGGAAACAAGTCTTATAGGAATCTTATTTTTTCAAACAGTGGAATGAAAACTGTTTCTTCTGCACCAACTTCAATAACAGGCAATATATTAATTTCGGATAATGCAGTCCTAAACGTTGGAATAAATGCGATGGGAGGCCCTGGCACTGATTTTACAATGACCGGTAATTCCAGGTACATTAATGCAGGTGTATTAACTAAACCCGATGCACAAGGCACTTATTCTTTAGGAACTGGGACAGTCATTGAATTTACTAATTCCAATAATTTAACCATGCAGGATATCAGGTTGGGCATGAGTTCACTCAATCCAATTGCTTATAGTAATATCATTGTAAGCGGTACCAATGTTGGTAATAGTTCACTCGCATCAACTCCGATTAAAATGCAAAGTGGAAGTAAATTAACGGTTACCAATACGGGAACATTTCGGCATCAGAATATAAATGGCTTTTCAGGTGCAAATAATACTTGTATCACCGATGTGCCTGTTGTTATTCTTGAAAATGGTTCTACAATAGAATATAATAGAAGCGATGGAGTAAATCAAAACATCACTAACCAACAGCCTTACAAAAATTTATTATTATCCGGTTCGGGAAATAAAACTGCGCCACCGGGGATTTTAAATATACAAGGAGATCTTACCAAAACCGGTACAGCCAATTTTGTTCATAATAATGGAACTGTATTACTGAATGGAACAACTACTCAAATTTATAAAAGCACAAATCCAGTAATGTTATTCAATAATATTACTAATAACAACATAGTTGGTTTTCAGATAAATAATGATCTGGGGATTTATAAAGAATTATTATCAGGCCCGGATTCAAAAGCAATTTTAAATACAGGAAATATTATTCTAAGTTCTGATAAAAACAATACAGCAAACGTTTCTAAAATTCCTGCAAATGCGAAAATTATTTATAATTCGGGACGATTTGTGGTAGAGCGATACATTCATACAGGATTGTTATCAAATGGCCAACATCCAAAATCCTGGCAATTCATTGCTACGCCCGCTTTTGGCGAAAGTATTTTATCTACCTGGCAGGAAAATAAAATGAGTCTTGCTAATTATGGAACCTGGATCACCAATAATGATGCGGCAAATTGGAGTCTCCAGGGATTTGATGGTTACTCTTTGAGCCCGTCTATGAAAACTTATGATGCGGTTTCAGATAAATGGATCGGAATAGCAAGTACAAATATCAATCTTGAGGATCGAAAGGGTTATATGCTTTTTGTTCGCGGTGATAGAACTGTCAATGCCGCCGGCCAGGATGCGAAGCCAACGACTTTGCGCACAAAAGGGAAATTATATTCCCCTGAATATTTTCCTCAATCTATTTCTGTTTTGCCAAATAGTTATGAATCAATCGGCAATCCTTACGCTTCGCGGATTGATTTGGAATATATGTTTAGCAATGGTTTGATGGCAGGTATTGATCAGGCTTTTTATGTCTGGGATCCTATGCTTTATGGATCTTATGGTGTCGGAGGATATCAAACTATTTCAAAAAGCATGGGTTATAAACCGGTACCCGGTATACCTGGGAGCTCAACACAATATTATGATCCGAATGTGAAGTCAAATTTTATTGAATCGGGACAGGCTTTTTTTGTTCATAATAACTCGGGCTTTAATCGCACAATAAATTTTTCTGAAGAATGTAAAGCAAAAGAAAGCCGTCTCGTGCACAAAGAACCGAAAACAAACGAATTTGAAATTTTGAAAACTTATTTATTTACAGAAACAGGAAATATTGGCGATGGAAATGCAGTTGTTTTTGGCCCCGATTTTTCAAATTCAATTGATAGTGATGACGCTTTAAAAATTGAAAACAGTGGAGAAAATTTTGGATTATCAAGAGAAGGCAAAGTGCTTGCCGTAGAAACCAGGAAACCTGTAGAAAAAACCGATACCATTTTTTATAACATGCGGAATTTGACAAAGCAAAGTTATCAGTTAAAATTTGTTCCAGAGAAAATAAGAAGTGAACTGGATGCAATTTTACTTGATCAATATCTTAAAACAAGAACTGTTTTCGATCTTAAAGATAGCAGCTCTATAAACTTTTCAGTAACAGATGATCCTGCTTCAGGAGCAACAGACAGGTTTATGATTTTATTTAATGAAAGAATTTCTCTCCCTGTTACATTCGTTATTGTTGAGGCTTATAAACAAAATGCTAATATTATTGTAGAATGGAAAGTAGAAAATGAAAGTGAGATCAGCAATTATACAATTGAAAAATCTGGCGATGGAAACAGTTTTTTTTCTGCTCAAAATCAACCGGCAACAAATACCACTTCCGGTAATTATAACTGGGTAGATTCAAACCCTTTTGTTGGTTATAATTATTATCGGATAAAAAGCACCGGAATAAATGGTGAGATAAAATACGGAGAGATTGTTCACGTTTATACTACTAAAGAAAATCCTTCAATTACTGTATTTCCGAATGCTATAAAGAATGGAATTATCAGCATTCAATTAAAAAATCAGGCTGCAGGAATTTATAAAATTAAATTCATAAATTCATCAGGACAAATAATACTTTCAAAAGAAATTGGTCACCCCGGTGGAAATAGTATTGCAAACATATCATTGAATAAATATGCTGCACACGGTATTTATCAATTGGAAATAATTGATTCACATGGGAAAAGAAATATGGTGAAATTAAAGAATTGAATACATCGGATTTCACCATATTTTGATTCTTTCTGCTTCTGGTTTGTACATTTTATCTCCTGGTTTTACATCAAACGCTTTGTACCAACTATCTATGTTACTCACTGGGCCATTACATCTGTACATGCCGGGAGAGTGAGGATCTGTCAGAATTATTTGAGCTGCATAATCAGGGAGAATATTTGATCTCCAAATCTGTGCCCAGCTCAGGAAGAACCGCTGGTCTGCAGTGAAACCATCTATCTTCTTATCGCTTTTTCCTTCATCCGTTTTTTTGAATGCTTCATAAGCAATATTCAATCCTCCAAGATCGGCAAGGTTCTCGCCGAGGGTTAATTTTCCGTTTACATGCAAACTATCATTCACAGTGAAACTATTATATTGATTTACTACTTTTTGAGCTCTTTCATTAAATTGATCTGCATCCGATTTTGTCCACCAATCTTTCAGGTTTCCGTCTGCCGCATATTGCCGGCCTTCATCATCGAACCCATGAGTCAGCTCATGGCCAATAACTGCCGCGGCACCACCGTAATTGACGGCATCATCAGCTCCGAAATCAAAGAAAGGAAATTGTAAAATTCCCGCTGGAAATGCAATCTCATTATTTCCCGGGTTATAATAAGCATTAATGGTGGGTGGCGTCATTCCCCATTCAGTTTTATCTACAGGTTTGCCCATGCGGTTTACCATTTTATTATAACGGAAATTGTTTATGCTTTGAATATTGCCATAAAAATTATCACGTTTAATAACTACGCCTGGATACGTTTCCCATTTATCAGGAAAACCAATTTTATTTACAATGGCATGCAATTTCACAAGTGCCAACTGTTTTGTGGAATCGCTCATCCAATTAACCCGGTTAATACGGTCTGCAAATGTTTGCTGAACGTTTTTAACCAAAGCAAGCATTCTTTGTTTTGCAGCAGCGGTAAAATATTTTTCAACATACAGTTGGCCAACTAATTCTCCGATCGTATGATCCACCAGGTTGGTCATGGTCTGCCATCTTGGAGTTATTTCTTTTTGGCCACTCAATACTTTATAAAACTCAAAAGATCTTTCCACAAAATTAGAGCTGAGAAAACCTGAATATGATTTAATTACATTCCATTGCAAATAGGCTTTCCAGGTATCAAGCGGCACAACGGTGAACAACGCGTCTGCAGCTTTAAAAAAATCAGGATTATTTACTAAAACGCTGTCTGCATTGGGAACCTTCATAGTAGTGAATAAGGTTTTCCAATCCAAACCGGGAGTAAGTTTTAGCAGATCCGGCAAAGAAAATTTATTGTAGGTTTTTACAGGATCTCTCATTTCTACCCTGCTCATCTGCACTTTAGCTAATCCTGTTTCAAGAGAAAGTATAGAATTTGCTTTCTTTTCCGCTTCGTTTGCGTTATCTCCTGTTAGTTTGAACATATCAGTCATATAACTGAGGTAGGCTTTGCGTACAGACTGCATTCTTGAATTGTTATTAAAATAATAATCCCTGTCTGGAAGAGTAGTTCCACCTTGAGTTAAATGTGGAATATATTTATTTACATCTCTATCATCCTGTGATACAGAAAATCCAAATAGCGGGCTTCCTGAGCCAGTAACCCTAAGGGCAGCAATTTCTTTTAAAACCTGTGATTTATCAGCAAGCTCACCTAATGTAATTAATTGTTGTTTAATGGGGGCGTAACCCAATTTTTCAACCGCGGCACTATCCATCGCGCTGGCATATAAATCACCCACACGTTGCGCAACTGTGCTTTTAGATGTAGCAGCAGCCGCCGCTTCGGCAAGGCTTCTTAATTTTTCTGAGCTCGTCAGGGCTAAAATTTCAAAATTGCTCCATCGCGTTTTCGAAGCGGGAACCTGGTTTTTCTTCAACCAGGCTCCGTTAGCATATAAATAAAAATTATCTCCCGGCTTTACGCTGAGATCCATATTAGACTTGTCAATATATTTTATAAGCGTATTTTTTCCATTACTCTTTTGCGCACATGCATAAGAATAAAAAAACATACAAATCGCAGGTAGCGCTAAATACAATAATATCTTTTTCATTTATTGATTATTTTTTCAAAATTAATTCATAATACAGTTGAAATAGCAATTTCTATATTTTGGGTTATAACGACTTTTAATTTTTATTTGCCTAAAATAAATTTAAACCCAATTCCGCAATCCGATAGTTATAACGTAATAACTTTCTGTGCCTCATTACTTTTATAAGCAGCTTCAATAATTTTTATAACATCCAATCCTTCTTCCGCTTTTACCGGTAACGGTTTATCATTGCGTATTGCTTCATAAATGGCATTATAATAATCTCCATAATTTCCCTGTTCGGATTCAATGAATTCCCTTACAACTTTTCCATTTATCTCTGTATGCAACAATCCTTTTTCTGTTTCCGGTTCCTTGCCCCAATCTTTTCCGCCTGGTGTAAAGCCCTCCTGCAACAAGGTTTCCTGCACATCAGTTTTTGCTTTTATAAATGAACCTTTCAGGCCATGCAAAATATATCCTGGCAAAGCTTCTCTTACTACGTAACTTGATTTTAAACGAACGCGGAGTTTTTCATAATATAATATCAATTCCCAATAATCATCCACTTGCGATTTCGGCCTTATGATCCTTATATCTGCAAAGATCTTTTTCGGCATTCCAAATAATTGTAAAGCCTGGTCAATCAGATGCGATCCAAGATCATAGAGTGATCCTGTGCCCGGCCCGGAAATTTCTTTATGCAGCTTTGGGCTCAATTCTTCTTTGAACCTGTCAAAATGCATTTCTACTTCTACCAGGTCTCCTAATAAATTTTGATCGAGTATTTTCTTTATTGTCTTGTAATCACTGTCGTAGCGGCGGTTTTGATAAACTGATATTTTTTTATTTTGTTTTTTAGCAAGCTCAATCAATTCTTTTCCTTCATCAACAGTAACGGTAAAAGGCTTTTCAACAATTACATGTTTGCCTGCGTGTAAAGCTTTTTTTGTGTATTCATAATGAGTAAAATTTGGTGTATTTACAATTACTAATTCTATAGAATCATCTGCAAGCATGGCTTCCAGTGTGCGATAGGTTTTTACTCCAGGAAATTTTTCTTCAGCGATGTTTTTGGTTCTTTCCCAATCTGCATAAAAATTAAAGCGTGGATTCACAACAAGAAACGGCGCATGAAAGACCACGCCGCTCATTCCGAAAGAACATAAGGCTGTGTTGATGGGTGTTATCATAAAAAATGTTTAGAGAAGATGATGATACTGATTGTAAATTTAAAACAATCTTCATTCAAATTTTTTCTATCAGATCTTCTAGAGATGCTAAATACTGTTGTGTTTGAATTATCATCATAAAATTAGGAGGTAACACTGTAATCAGGCATATAACCTTAATTATAGTTTTTCATGTTTTAATTATGAAATGTTTAAAGCGATGAAGAAAATCATTGGTCAAATGTTTATTCTAATAATTGAATATTACTGCGCAGAGTTATAGAATCAGTTTAATGAAAATAAAATATGATTGCTTTCGGGCCGAAAAAATATTAAGCCAATAGAATAAGCAACATTAATCAGGAATTTTATAAAAGTGCAATGCGTTTTTGTTTTCCGGCTTTATTTTATCTAAATTGTTTACTAAAAGACATTCTGTAATCCACGGAAACCTTTCCTTTTGAAATGTCTTCCAGCTTGCGTTTTAAAAGGCTTTTCTTTAATGGCTTCAGATAATCAATAAATAATTTTCCGTCTATATGGTCATATTCGTGCAGAATAACACGAGCCGTAACGCCAACAAAAGTTTTCGTAATCGTTTGAAATGATTCATCAAGAAAAGTTATTGTGACTTTTTCTTTTCTTGAAATATCTTCCCTGATCTTTGGAATGCTAAGGCAACCCTCGTTATATGTCCAGTCTTCGCCCTCCACATCATTGATTATCGCATTGATAAAAGTGCCTTTGTAACCCGTGTCTCCGGGGAAATTATCTTTTTCATCATCTTCAAGATTTTCAATTATCTGGATACTGTCCATTATAAATAAACGGATATCTTTATTCACCTGAGGTGCAGCCAAACCCACACCCTTGCTGTTATACATGGTTTCCCACATGTCAGCGATCAATTTATTTAATCCGGGATATGCGGGAAGAATTTCTTTTCCCACTTTTCTCAAAATCGGATTTCCATAAGCAACAATCGGGAGAACCATGAATATATTGATTATAAAATTATTAATTATTGAAACGCAAATTTAAGAGATTCTATCCTGTTTGTAAATCCATAACATGCCGGATCTTGGATGATTTAAAAAAAAAGAAAAAACTATAAATTGATTTATGAGGCTTCATAAATGCAACACATCTTTTTTTTTCGAATAATAAACGAAACATCGTAAAAAGCGGTTTCACGAACAACGGCTTAATTAATTTTCCTTTTTAAAAGATAGCTTTGCACTCGTTTAAAAAAAATAAACAAGAGCTATGTTGCATAAAATGATTATTTCAAGTTGCGCATTTTTGAGTGCTCTCACTTCCCACGCTCAACAGGCTGACAGTTCATTAAACGAAAAATTTTCTTTTCATTTTCAAAATACAGTCATCACACAACACAAGCCTGCCTTCAAAGCGAAGTATACAGGTTCAAACAGTTTATTGCCAAATGAAGAAACTCAAACTTCTATTACTTCTACTTTATATGTGGGAGCTAAGCTCTGGAAGGGTGGAACTTTTTTTATTAATCCTGAATTAGCAGGCGGAGCTGCATTGAGCCAGGCTTTTGGCATTGCTGATGCACCAAATGGGGAAACCTTCAGAGTTGGAGATCCAAAGCCGGTTGTGTTTTTAGCAAGGCTTTTCTATCGCCAATTATTTTTTCTAAATAAAAATATTAAATACCGGGGTCCGGATCAAAATCAACTAGCCGGTAATATTCCCACAAATTATTTTGCCGTAACTATAGGCAAAATTGATGTAACAGATTACCTCGATGATAATATTTACAGCCACGATCCACGAACACAATTCATGAGTTGGAGCCTGATGGATAATGGAGCATGGGATTATCCGGCAAATACCCGCGGATACACACCCAGCGTCGTTTTGGAATACGTAACTCCGGAAAATGAAATCAGGTATACGGTTTCATTGGAGCCACTGGAAGCGAACGGAATAAAAATGAATTGGATGATAAATAAAGCCAGCGCTCATAATTTAGAATATACTCATCGTTTGCAGTTGAAAGGAAAACCTGGGGCAATAAGGTTGCTTGGTTTTTTCAATACCGCCAACATGGGAAATTATAATAAAAGCATTTCTTTAGATCCAATTGCTCCCGATATCACTGCAACCAGGAAATATGGCAACACCAAATATGGTTTTGGAATTAACGCCGAGCAAAGCATTACTAAAGATGCAGGAATATTTTTTCGGACAGGGTGGAACGATGGTAATAATGAAACCTGGGCGTTTACAGAAATAGATCAGACTATTAGCGCCGGTGCTTCATCAAATGGGAATAAATGGAAAAGGCCGGATGACAATGTGGGACTGGCTTACGTAGTTTCCGGAATTTCATCGTCGCACAGGAATTACCTTGAACATGGGGGCAAAGGATTTCAACTCGGTGATGGAAGTTTGAATTATAGCCCGGAGCAATTATCGGAATTATATTATTCTGCGTCAATAAAAAAAAATTTTTTGTATCTATCCGGGGCATACCAGTTCTTGATTCATCCCGGTTATAATAAAGATCGTGGCCCCGTGAATATTTTTTCTGTAAGAATACATGCAGGCATTTAATTGTTGTCAGAAAATTATTTTTATAAGAGCGTAAATTATTTTTCAAATAGTGGCAAGGCTAAAAGAAGAAAAGTGATATTTCAAAAAAAAAATTAAAGAATTGTTATAAGTCAAAAAGTAGAATTTTTATATTTTAATCATTTCTCAAAATAAAATTGTTTTAAAATTAAAACGGAAAATACTTACAAAAAGGTATTTATTTTGATCAGCTGTTTTTCCAATTTAATTTTTTTCTATTAGCTTTGATCTTTAATGCGACTATCCACCAAACATCTCCTCGGCATTAAAGATCTACATCTCAGCGATATTGAATTAATACTTTCCACAACAACGCAGTTCAAGGAAGTTTTGCAAAGGCCTATCAAAAAAGTGCCTTCACTGCGGGATATAACGATTGTCAATTTATTTTATGAAAATTCAACCAGGACAAGAATTTCTTTTGAGATAGCAGAGAAAAGGCTTAGCGCAGATACGCTAAATTTTTCTGCATCCGGTTCTTCGGTTTCCAAAGGAGAAACTTTATTAGATACAGTAAATAATATTCTTTCCATGAAAGTGGATATGGTGGTGATGCGCCACAGCGCAAGCGGAGCGCCGCATTTTCTTGCTAAGCATATTTCTGCCGCGATTATTAATGCCGGAGATGGAATCAATGAACATCCCACGCAAGCTTTATTGGATGCTTTTTCCATTAAAGAAAAACTGGGAAGCCTGGAAGGGAAAAAAATTGTTTTAGTGGGTGATATTATGCATTCCCGGGTTGCGCTCAGCAATATTTATTTATTAAAAAAAGCAGGAGCCGAAATAATGGTCGCAGGGCCGCCTACGTTAATTCCAAAACACATAAGCCGTGCATTTGATATTCGTGTAGAATATAATCTTAAAAAAGCATTGCAATGGTGTGATGTAGCAAACATTTTGCGCATTCAATTGGAAAGACAAAACCAGATTTTGTTTTCTTCTTTAAGAGAATATAACCTCGCTTATGGTGTTAATAAAAAGTTATTGGACAGCTTGGATAAAGAAATTGTAATCCTGCATCCCGGGCCGATCAACAGAGGAGTTGAGATAGACAGCGATGTAGCAGATTCAAAGCAATCAATCATTTTGCAACAGGTGGAAAATGGGGTGGCCGTAAGGATGGCTGTATTATATTTACTGAGTAATAAATAGAATTAAAGATTTATTAATAAAACAATTAATTCCTTATGGAAAGAATTTGCCTTTTTCCCGGAACCTTCGACCCTGTTACATTTGGCCATACTGATATCATAAACAGGGCGCTCCCTTTATTTGATAAATTATATATTGGCTTAGGAAGAAACAGTAGTAAAGTTGCTATGTTTTCTGAAGAAAAAAGGTTAAGATGGTTAAAAGAGATATATAAAGAAGAAAGCAAAATTGAAGTGCTTGCTTATGATGGGCTGACGGTGGATTGCTGCAAAAAAGTAAATGCGAATTTTATTTTGCGGGGCATAAGGTATGTGAATGATTTTGAGTATGAAAAAGCGATCGCAGACATGAACAGAAGCCTGGAACATAGCGCAGAGACTATTTTTTTGACATGCCTTCCAAAATATACATCGATAGCGAGCACATTAATAAGGGACGTATTGCGCAATGGCGGAGATGTTTCGCAATTCCTTCCTGAAGTTGTAAATAGAACTTTGAAAGCTTCAATTTCAAAAGTAGAATAACAGATCAGGAAACGAGAAAAATTATTCGTGTGATGAAAAATATTTATGCTTCAATAATTACCATTGGCGATGAATTATTAATCGGCCAGGTGATCGATACTAACAGCTCATGGATGGCGCAACAATTAAATAAAATCGGTGTTGCGGTCAAAAAAAGAATTTCTGTTGGTGATATTGCTGAAGAGATTTTGAATGCGCTTGATATGGAAACGAAGGCAGCAGATGTTGTTTTGATTACGGGCGGCCTTGGGCCTACTTCTGATGATATCACAAAAAAGATTCTTTGTAAATATTTTGACGGAAAAATGATTGTCAATGAAGATGCGTTGGAAAATGTAAAATATCTTTTTGAAAAAATTTATAAAAAATCAATCACCCAGGTGAATTTATTGCAGGCTGAAGTTCCGGATGTTTGTGAAGTGATACAAAATAAACGCGGGTCCGCGCCAGGAATGGTTTTTCATAAGGATGACACCATATTTATAAGTATGCCGGGGGTTCCGTATGAAATGCAGGGCATCATGCAAGATGTAATTCCTTATTTACAAAAACAATTCCAATTGCCGGTTATTATTCACAGAACTATTCTCACCGCAGGCATTGGCGAATCTGCACTTGCAGAGGTTATTGAAGATTTTGAAACCAATTTGCCCAAAGAAATACGGCTCGCTTATCTTCCGAATTATGGTATGGTAAGGTTGCGATTGACAACTTCTGGTTTTGATAAAATTATTACTGAAAAAATAATTGATGATCAGTTTGCTCAATTAAAAATTTTTGTAAAAAAATACATGGTTACAGATGAAGATGAATCTATGCAGGTTGTTTTGGGGAAATTATTATTGCGAAATAAAAAAACAATATCAACAGCGGAAAGCTGTACTGGCGGCGCAATCGCGAGCCTTATCACTTCTGTTGCCGGCTCATCAGGATATTTTGAAGGAAGCATAGTAAGTTATTCTTACGATGTTAAACAAATATTGCTGAATGTAAAAAGCGAGACTTTAAATAAGTTTGGAGCGGTGAGCGAAGAAGTTGTAAAAGAAATGCTTGAAGGGCTTTTAAATAAATTGAATACTGATTATGGAATTGCTGTTTCAGGGATAATGGGCCCTGATGGAGGAACGCAGAGTAAACCCGTAGGAACTGTTTGGATTGCTGTAGGAAATAAAGACAATTGTTTTACTCAAAAGCTTCAGCAACGTTTTGAGCGTGCGAAAAACATCGAAGTAACTTCTGTAATGGCGCTTAACATGATGAGAAAATTTATTATTGGTGTATAATCATTGCCCATTTACCATTCATTCACCATTGACTACCTAAGCCTTCTCAATAAAATATTATCAAGCTGATTAAATAGCACATCCGGCTTCATTGTGCGCCAGGGTGCAAGACCGATAATCTCTATATAATTATTCAACCGCGCTTTTTTGAAATCATATTGCGTTGCTTCCGGCATATTTAAAATAACGATCCAGCCTTCGCCATCAGCAACATCTTCAAACCATTCTTCATAATAACTGTCATCGCTGCTGTGAAAATTCAAAACGTTTTCTGTTATTAAAATAAATTTTGAAATCCCTTGTCTTAAAAATTCATCAATCACTTCGCGCTTCAGGCGCATGATGTCGTTTTCAATGGCATCGTTCCATTCACCAATTAATTCTATGATCACATATTTCAAATCATAATCCGCCATTAAAACTTTAAGATATAATGTAGCGCTCCCAAATTCATCCCACAAAGGATGGATGTAATAATTATAAATCGTGTTGGTGAATTCAAACTGGCTGTATTCTCTACCAAAAAAAGGAGAGCGCTCATCATTTTCTGATGAATACAAATATTGCCAGTTTTCATATGGTTCTATATCCTGCATTCAATATTTTATCTTGGTTTCCAATGCAAAATTATTGGTTAATTATGGGATTGAAGCATGATTGATTGATAGAATTTTTGCATTTCCAGGAAAGCTATTTTGTAGTTTTTTGTATTTTCGGGGCCGGTAATTTATACTGTGGTTAAACTTTCAGGCTGATCTTAAAATCTAAAACCAAACCTTATGAAGAAATTTTTCACAACAACTTTAGTATTTTTCATTCTAACACAAACCTTTGGGCAAACTCAACGAAAAATATCAACTTATTTATTTGCGCAATACGATAAGACACTCTATGACATTACCTTAGGAAATAATCCATGGGGAGCGGGGCTTGGAATACAGGCTTTTTTGAATATCAAAACAAAATTTAAACTAACAATAGAAGTTGCACATGATATTTATCTTGAGGATGATAAATTGTTGCGCTTAGATTCTACAGGCCATGCAATAAATGATTTCCGCGACGTGACGAATCTTTTTGCGGGTTTATCATTTCATCCATCGAATGATATTTACATATCATTTTTGACCGGCCCAAGTTTCATAAATGGAAGAACTATTTTAGGAATTAAACCCTCCTTCGGATTTTACTTTTCTAAAAAACAAAAATGGACAGGCAAGATTTCTTACATAAATATTTTTAAACGTGATAAAGCAACAAAAGGTGATTTCGGCTCTTTGGCTTTTGCGGTTGGATTGAAATTATTTTGACAGAACATGTTTAAGAACCCATTTTATAGTTTTGTCCCATTTAATAAAAGCGTTTGTATATGATAGTTACATAGCTGTTTCAGCGCATTTTAAAAAGAATATTATTTAACTGAAATAAAAATATCCACCTCCGCATTATTCCAGTCTTTGCTTTTTTCATCATACACTTCAAAGTCCGCTTTATAAGACCTTGGAATAACTGAATCCCATATTTTTCTCCAGGCATTGCCAATGCAATCCGGCATTTTTCCTTTAGCAATAAATAACTGATATTCGCCTGCCGGAATTATTAAACTATCCATACCAGCCGGGACTTCTGTGTCATCTTTTACTTTGCATCCGATAAAATATGAATAGGGTTTTGTATGATCGCCTTCATAATCATGATATACAGCAAATACTTCATTGCTCACCTTTCCGGGAATTTTTTCTGCATAATTTTCTTGTCCAAATGTTTGCCATAAGTTGCCGCAATCAATGGCAGACTGCCCCTTTGCATTGAAAGTCTTTGTTTTCAAAGCTACACCAATTAATTTAAATCCTTTTTTTTCAATTTTGTTCATGTCAATTATTAGTTTTTAACTCTTATATATTTTTCAATATTTATCCGGTTCACACCCAAACTGTCAATTTTCTCAATGCCGCTTTGAGTCAGTGTATCGTTTTCAATTTTAATAGTAAAATTAAAATCATGGCCTTCCCATGCCCTGTCGCTGCAATATTCCAGGCGTTCGGTATATGAATTTCCATTAAGAGAATAGCTGCCGCCGCCAGCCGTAAAGACAGAATCTTTATTTTTCCCTTTATCCAGGTCATGTTCTAAAAAAGAAAAATGCGTGCCGTTAATGATCTTTATGAATGAACGCTCTTTCGTATAATTAGTAGTTACCGTATCATTTTTTTGTATGGTAGTTCCGGAAATAAGTTTCCATGTTCCCTCGATCGGCACCTTTTCCTGATTAGCCGCATCATGTTGAATTCCTGCTCCGCAGGATAAAAGAAAAGCGCTTAATATCAGTAATTCAATTTTTATTTTCACGATAAATATTTTGAGGGCACAATGTAAATTGATTATCTAATAATTGTTCATGGAGAAAATAACTGGTAAGCCTTTTTATAGTTTTTGCTAATAAAAAAGAAGCTCACTTCAATTCACTGCTGGTTTTGAAAGAAGTTCTTTTAAGATTGATATTAGATATAGGAGCCACAACCAGCGGTACTTTTTCAACCACGGTTTGATCGCTGTCTAATCCATAAGCTTCGCTATCGGAGCGGGCCAGTTTTATGATACTGAAATAAGTATTCAGGATAAAACCTTCTCTAAAAGAAAATTCATTATCATAAGAAAGAAATCTTTCCAAAATAATAAATCTGAAATCGCTCACTACGTTTTTAAGTATCGAAGTATCGGCAGCGGCAATTTCAATTTCTTTATTGCTGATCATTTCTTCAACCACTTTCTTAAACATCACTCCTATCCGCGGATGTATTTTGAATCCAATACGGAAATCCAGTCTCATCACTTTATCTTTCAACAACTCTTCAGCGTTATATTCCAATGTATAAGGGTCATCCGCTCTCGTAATGTTCACAAACCAATACATGTCTGCGCGTTTGGTATTATTACCGAAAATGGAATCAATGACTCTTTTTTCTATCTGTTTATGGGTTCCGGATTTTGTCAGGTAAACCAAATGTGTTGCGTACTTAGGGATATTTTTATCATGACTTAAATCTGCCAATAAATGCAGGTAATCTTTTATGTTCACAAAAGGCAAAAGCCGAAGCGTAATCTTTCTTGCATTATACCAAACATACATCGTAGTGATAAGCCCGATCTCAAACACAAGAAAAAATAATCTTTTCAAAAGCTTAACAGCGTTGGTTATAAAAAAGCTTGTTTCTACACAAACAAAAATGGTAATAATCGCCCCGACAATCCAGAAAGGATAATGTTTTATATAACGTAAAAAATAGTACATCAATATAGTGGTCATCAGCATAGCAACCGTGATTGAAAACCCATAAGCTGCCGTCATAGCCTCACTGGTCCTGAAATACAACACTACTGCCAGGCATCCTACAAATATTGTCCAGTTGATGCTCGGTATGTAAATCTGGCCTCTGATATTGGTTGGGTATTTTACTTTCACGCGTGGCCAAAAGCCCAAACTGATCGCTTCGCTGATGAGGGTAAAAGAGCCGCTAATGAGTGCCTGGCTGGCAATAATAGAAGCGGCAGTTGCAATAAGCACGCTTGGCAATAAAAACCAGTGAGGCACAATTGCAAAGAAAGGATTGATCCCGCCTAAATCTTGTTTATGCTGCACCAATGCCCACGCTCCCTGTCCTAAATAATTAAGCACTAAAGTTGTTTTAACGAAGATCCAGCTTACCTGGATATTCTTTTTTCCGCAATGGCCAAGATCGGAATAAAGCGCCTCGGCGCCGGTCGTACAAAGGAACACAGCCCCCAACAACCAGAATCCGTGTGGATGCTCTGTCAATAATCTTACTCCATAAATGGGATTTAATGCGGCAAAAATTTCCGGGTAATAAATTATCTGGCTAACGCCTAAAACGCCAAGCATGCTAAACCATACAAGCATAAAAGGCCCGAAAGAAGCGCCTACTACCTTGGTGCCAAACCGCTGGAAAAGAAAAAGCAGTAAAAGGATAACCAATACTATTTCCACCACCAGGCTGTTTCCGGGAACTATGTGCTGTTCCATTCCTTTTACCATACTTAAGCCCTCAATAGCAGAGGTAACCGTGATAGGCGGTGTAATTATTCCATCAGCCAGTAAAGTGCCCGCGCCAATAATAGCCGGGTAAACCAAATTTTTTCCATACCTTCTTACAAGGGCGTATAAAGAAAAAACGCCGCCTTCTCCATGGTTATCTGCCTGGAGTGTGATAAGCACATATTTGAAAGTTGTCTGCAGGGTTAATGTCCAGAAGATGCAGGAAATAGAGCCAAATACCAGCTCTTTAGATACTCCACCGCCTTCAGTGAGAATGGTTTGAAAAGTATATAAGGGTGACGTTCCTATATCTCCATAAATAATACCGAGGGCAATTAATAACCCGGCTGTGGAGACTTTTTTTGTAGATATCATGCTAAAAGTATCTTAGAATAAAACTACATAAATATATTTTATGGAAAAATTTTTTTGCGAAAATGTCCCATAAACCATTTTATAGTTTTTACATTTTAGCAAGTGTGTCGATTATGTCATCTATAAATTGTTCTTCTATCATTTG
Organism: Bacteroidota bacterium; assembly: GCA_030853195.1. Classification (GTDB taxonomy): domain Bacteria; phylum Bacteroidota; class Bacteroidia; order Chitinophagales; family Chitinophagaceae; genus Ginsengibacter. The sequence goes on from JALYVO010000042.1 coordinate 26,357, forward strand.
ATAAAGTAATTTCTTCCTTCCAATTTATCAATATAACAGGTAAGGTTAAACGTAATTGAAAGATCAATGATTTGATTCCAGCATTTTTTCAGTAAATGGCACAGGAGGACACTTGCGCCAACGTATAAATCTTAACCTTGCCCCAAGTGGGGGCTTTGAAATTTATGGTTCGTTACACAGCAACCAAGGCGTGGGTTTGAATGAAAGTCAATTTTGAATGAAAGTTTCCATTCTCAATATACAGCATCAATTTCCTGTTGTTTTGCAATAATCCTGTAGGTTTTCTTATTTATTTCGAATTCGCAAACTACATCTACAAATACATCAGGCCCCCATTTAGGCCCGCTATTTATAAATATTCTAATAGAAGAAGGTTCTTCCTTACTGATTTGTGGATCCTGACTTGTCCAGATTTGATTTCCATTAATAACATATAGATTCTTCAGTTTCAATTCTGGCGGAATTGGTATACTATCTTTATGAGCAAGTTTGTTTGAGCAGTAAAGCCCACTTCCATTCTTTTCTGTCTCAGGCATGAAATTTCTCCATAAACTTGTTGTTAAAAATAAAGAGTCACTATCTATTTGTATCGCAACAGGGCTCAACCTTAAAGCATTAGCCAAATCAGCATTAGTTTGCACACTTCCATCAATCTTATCTTTTGAACAGCTATAAAATGCAAATAGAATTACTATTACTACACCAATACGACTAATCATAGTTCAAAAGTTTGTTGCTACAGTTAAGTTCGCCTCATATTGTTGTTGTGCCTGGCTTTGAGAAGAAATATTTTAGACGTTTAACCTCATAAGCCATTTTATAGTTTTCTTCTTTTATAAAAATATATTTTACAAAGCGAGATCACGAAACTATTTATCAATTAATTATCAGCTTATCAGAAAAAATACTTTGATTTTCTGAATCAGTAATTTTTATAAGATACAGTCCGCGCACGGGTTTTGTTTGCAATTTGAAGTTTTCTACCTGGCCGGGAAATTTTACATAAACTGTTTTATTCTCAATCATGCGCCCTTGCAGATCGGTTAATGCGATTTTGTATTCACCTGCAACATTGTTATCAAATGAAATTTTTAATTGGCCGTCGCTTACCGGATTTGGATAAACAGAAATAAATTTATTTCCTATCACTTCAAGCTTTGGTAAAGTGGCTGAGCCAGCCACTGCCTGTCCTTGTTTTAAAAGGTTGCTGCTTGCAAGATCGGAAGCATTATAAATTTGTCCCTTGGTATTTAATTTTGTTGCTGAAAAATCTTTCATGCTTACTTTATAAAAACCATCAAAAGTGTTAGCACTGCTAACGATGATGTTATCATCATCAATTACCGCGGCACCATTAAGAGAAAAAGCCGGAGGCAGATTGAGAACAGAACCTTTATAAGTAGCGATTCTTGATGGAATATCTATTTCGAAAACGCTGTGAGTTGCTGTAAAAAGATACAATTTTCCGAAGGCATCCGCAACAATATCGCCGCCCCAACTGCTGCATTTATTATGAATAGAAATTCCATTGTTGGTTTCTGCATCAACGAGGTTTCCCAAATCGGTAATGATCGTTTTTCTGCCTGTGGTGAAACTGATAAGGTGATTGGCATCATTGGTAAGCGCGTATCCATTTCCATCTGATCCAATGCCCATGCGGGTTATATTGAATGCTTCATCACTAAAATCTTCGTTTTTCACCAAAGGTTTTTCAATTGTATAAAATGAGGGAGTTTCTGTTCCCGCTCTCAGATCGAGCCATATTAATTTGCCCGTATGCATCGAGGCAAAAAATAATTTATCATGTTTTTTGTCATAAGCTATAGCGGCGCTCATTAATGCGGTTGGCGATGGATTGTTCAATAAGATCTTATTTGAAGAACCTTCGAAATCATTGAGCTTCAGTGTTGCAGGATTTCCTTGCAATTTAAACTGATCAACTGTTTTTTTTGTTTCTGCATCTGTAAAAGAAAATTTAGTCTTCCCGTTTTCAAACAAAACCGCATCAGCGTTTCCGGTAGCCATATCAATGCTCCTGATATCTGTCCAGTTGAAATTTTTATTAGCCTGGCCTGTGATCGCGAAGGCGCGGGTATCCTGGGAAAATCCGTAGAAGTAAAAAGCGATAAAAAATAAAAAAAGTAAAAGTTTGATTTTCATAGCGGAAGGTTTAGTGTTATGATTTTAAATTAGCTCACTAAATTTACATCAATTACCAAATAATAAAGTAATTTATTTTCACTGATAAGAAGATTTCAATGCTTCATATAATCCAGAATATAGAAAATGCAGATTTTTAATTCGCTTGATAATGCTCCATCGCCTTCTTCACGCTCTTGTATTTCACTAATAATTTTTTGGCCACATCATCGTCTTGTATTCCTGTCTTTTCCATGAGCATACGTGTTCCTCTATTCATCACTTTTGCATTGGTAAGCCTCATGTTTACCATCTTATTGTCTTCTACCCTGCCCAACTTTATCATGGCCGCGGTGGAGATCATATTCAGAATCATTTTTTGTGCAGTGCCACTTTTCATGCGCGTGCTTCCTGTTACAAATTCAGGCCCTACAATAACTTCCACCGGAAAATCAGCAACCACGCTCATAGGAGAAGCAGGATTACAAGCAATGCTTCCTGTAACAATATTTTTTTCTTTACACTTTTGCAATGCAGCAATTACATAAGGTGTTGTGCCGCTTGACGCGATCCCTATCACCACATCTTTAGAAGTGATTTTATAGTTTTTCAAATCTTTCCAACCTTGCTTCACATTGTCTTCAGCATTTTCAATTGCATTGATAATGGCTTTTTCTCCGCCAGCGATAATCCCAATAACCAACCCCTGCGGCACTCCATAAGTTGGCGGGCATTCGCTTGCATCTAAAATGCCTAAACGTCCGCTGGTGCCTGCTCCAATATAAAAAAGCCGGCCACCTTCAATCATTTTTTCAGAGACAGCTTCTATTAATTTTGAAATCTGAGGAAGAACTTTTTTTACCGCCTCCGCTACCTGAAGATCCTCATTATTGATATTTGTTATGATCTCCGTAACAGGCATTTTTTCAAGGTGACGATAATGCGAAGACTGCTCGGTAATTTTTGTAAAGGACATAAATAATTTTGCGCAAAATTATTGCATCATGGTTGAATAAAGAATAGTTGAGAGTTATGAGTTATAAGTTCCTTCACCTTTAACCAGACGGTTAGTTATGTCAAATGATTATTACATTTATCAAGCAACAGCCAGAGGCACAGGTTTAAACTGCCTTTTAGCCCAATTGCGGTTTATCCACTTTCTGCAAGGCAACTCTATTGTGCGATAAGTAAGCGCAGATACTGCTATCACTATTAAAAGGTAGCCTGCGCAAAAAAGAAATCCTTTTAAAAAAGAAAGAATTACGGGGCCATGATAGCCCACACCGGAAATGATAAGAACGGGTATGATTAAAGAGATAATAATTCCATGAACTAAGTAAATAGAATAAGATATTCTGCCCAAAAACTGAAAAACGCGATTGTTCAATACGTTGCTCACCACAGAGTGATTGCTGACAATTGAGAGAACCAACAAAGCAAAAGCAGGAATATAAACAATATCTGATACGCCAAAGTGCATAATAACTACAAGCAGCGCTGCAAAGAAGATACAAAGTATATCAGCACTGAATATTTTTTTAATACGGGCGTTTTGATATAACAAATACATAAGCGTTCCAGTCATAAAACCTGCAATACCTCTCAAAAATCCATAATCATAAGAAACGTCCAGGTTATGGGGCACAATGGCAACAGGATTAAAGGGATCGTGCCTTGGCAAAAAATACATAATAGAGATGTATGAGAGTATGATGAAAAAGGTAATGGTTACTACGGCCAGTTTTCGTTTTTTAAATATAAATAAACATAACAAAGGAAATAGCACATAGGCCCACCACTCTGCGCTAATGCTCCATGAGGGCACGTTCCAGGTAAATACTCTGTGAATACCAAAAGAATGCAGCAGAAAAATATTAGTTGGAATTGCTGCCGGGTTATCGATCGGATTACTTGGAGCACGGCTAATGTAAAAAACTGCTACCATAAATAAAAGAGTAAAAAGATGCAAAGGATATATGCGTGCAAAGCGTGCCAAAATATACTTTTTGAAGGAGCGAAATGAAACTTCAGCAGCAAAGTTATCTTTATATACATGCATAATAATAAAACCACTCATGATAAAAAAAAGATCCACCATCATATAGCTCTTCGCCAGAAACATGGAATTTTGCGGCTGCACGAAGTTTACGATTAACACATTAAAATGAAAAACTGCCACCAGCAAGGCAGCAATACCTCTTAACGGCGTAAGGCCTGAAATAATTACTGTTTCCGGTCCCATAAGAAAAAGTTTACTTTATTATAAATAGTAGTTTAAATAGTAGTATCAACAAAAAATTTGAGTAAACAAACATATTGGTTTATCTCTATCTGACACTATTCATTTAGTAAATGGTATTGTTCTTTTATTAAATGGCATTACAAGCTTAGGTAAAGCCACTCAGGTAAGCCCTGCATTATTGGAGGTATAAGGTTGTGCGCGGCCTCAGAGATTTTCAACTAAACTTATATTAAAAATTCCCTTCAATTCACAAAAATCTTTTTCCCTTTGTTGCTCTTGTCATCTACAACTCCTTTACCCGTATTGCAGATTGTGTATTGTGATGGTTATTTTTTGTTTGCTAAGTTAATAAAAGAGCAAAAAGTTATATTTCTCTTTAGTTTATAACTGCGTGCTGGTTGTTGGTGATTGCCATCCTCTGCAAAGACATCCGCACGACCACTTAACAACGGCGCGTAGGCTTAATACAGATAGTAACCTGTTTTGGGACACCCAAAGAGCGGCAATTTATAATCATTGTCGTATTTTATAGAAGTGTTCCTTGAATTCATTGATTTGATTGTTCTAAATAAAAGCAAGTCAAGTTTTTTAATTCCTCTTTTGATACGTAGGTAAAATTTCTGTCTATCTTAAAGTTGTTTCGTTCTAAAATGGTAACAGATTTACAATTGTCAGCAGTTAGAGCTGCTGTTATTGTTTTAATTCTTAAATTATCAAACGCAAACTTAATAACAGTTGAAATAGATTCTTGCATAAATCCTTTGCCTTGAAATTTTGGAATTAATTCGTAGCCAATTTCTGCTATGTCTTTTTCAATGTCAATGCTAAATAAACAGATTGTTCCAATCAAAGAGTTGTTTCCTTTAATACTTATTGCCCAGTAAAGCGATTCATTGTTCGCAACTGAGGTTCTGATTTTATTTATGAAGTTAGTCGCATCATCAATTACGGTTGCTTTGTCTCTGTCAAGATATTTGTTTACACTTTCATCTGAACGAAGCAAATAAATTTCATTTGCATCATCACTAGTTAGTTGTCTTAAAACAAGACGGTCTGTTGCCAAGTTTGGAAATGGAGTAAAGTTTAAGTCTAACATTTTAGTTACTATTTCTTGTTTGTCTGTTTATTGAAGCCTGAAGGTTTCAGGTTAGTATTGTCACCAAAGCTTGCCGATAACGGTACAGCTTTGCGCAGGCGGGATAATAGAATTACGTCTGCCGGAACTTTTGCCAAATTTATAAATGAAAGTTCATTGTTGTTACTATTGCTAGGGCACAATTCCATCAGTTGGAACTATAGCTGAAACATTCACTACAGCGATGTTTCACCGCCCTGCCCTGCCTTTAGATTTGCTTTTAATAATTCATTAATAATCTACTACTATTACTACTTTTCTTTTTTGCTTCTTTTTTCTTTTAAAATGGAATGTGTAAATGTGGATAAGCTACATTTATAAACCAACCTGC
>JALYVO010000043.1 GCA_030853195.1 Bacteroidota bacterium
ACGGTAACCAAAGATTGCTCAAACTATCACTTGCAATGAAACGAAGGGAATGGTTTACAGGATTATGGAACTGCAATAAAACCTTTGAAATAAATACATCATAAAACCCTAATGACTTTTTTGGGTTTATTTAATTTTATTGAAACAGCTAGTTCAAATTGACATAAGAATATTCTAAAAAGTTAAGAAATATTTAAAAGCGGAAGCATTAAAAGATTAGTTTTTACTTTCGCGCCATTCTTAATTCATTATCAAAGTTTTTTATAGGCTTATGGCCTGAAGACTAATAAAAAAATATTACTATTAAAAACAAAAATATCATGACAAAAAATATCACATTTACCTTACCGGCAGAAGCAATGGAAGCAGCTACTGAAGCATTATTGCTCGGAGATTTTAATAACTGGAATCCTGAAAAAGCGCCCAAACTGGAAAGGCAGCCTGATGGTTCTTTCGAAGCTGTTGCGCAGTTAGAACCAGGACAAACTTACCATTATCGGTTTTTATTAAATGATGGAAGATGGGTAAACGACTATAATGCCCAAAGCTATGTAGATATCCCGGGTCTTTCCATTGAGAATTGTATCATAACAATACCTGATTTGATTGTTGAAGAAAATGAAATAATTGAACCAGTAAAAGCAAAAGCTAAGACAAAAAAAGCAGCTAAAGCAGAAACTAATACAACAGAGCAATTTTCTGAAGATGCTGAACAGGAGAAAATAAAAACCACAGAAGAAAAAGCCCCAAAAGCAGTAGAGCCAAAAGCTAAAAAAACTGTCATAACTGAAAAAGTAGAAAAACCTGCAAAAGCTGTTAAGAAATCAGCGTTAAAAGAAAAAAAATAAACAGTACTTATAGTTTATAGTTGCACAAATTAAAAGACTAATTTTCGGCATAGGAAAAGTTAGAATGCAAGTTATGCTGCAATGGAAAAATTATTTTGCTCATGCATTATTTATTGAAATAAACAATTACTTCACATTTAACCTTATCCCTTCGCTATGTGCGGTAAACTCAGGTGCGTACATACTTTGGATAGTTGTAATTCCATTGCTAAAATTTCCTGTATGCGTTACAAACATTGGATACTCAAAAACATAAGTTCCCTTATTTAAATATCCGAAAAAGAAATTGGTGCTTACGTCTTTCGTAGTTTCATAATATCCCAGGCCGCCCTGCCATTTATAACTGCTAATTACATTAGTTGGCTCCATGCAGGATGCCCGCATATCTTTCATGTGTACATATTCCATATCGCGGTCTACGCGAAGCTCAATGCGTACTTTTATTTTATCGCCAATGTGCAAGTTATTGCCATCATTTACAGGAATAAGAACCTGCCCTTTGTCTGTATTGCGTTCAATGAATAATTTTTTTGAAAGCTTCAATGGTGTTTCTGAAAAAGTTATTTTATCTAAATTTTCAAAATATTGCCAATAGACAGAACCCCAGGAAGGAGAGGCCTCCTCCCGCCCTCCTCCAGGGGAGGAGGGGTTGGAAGAAACTGTAACATTGATATTTCCCATTTCAGGTTTTACTTTGTCGCCGTCTATTCTGTGTTTGAAATATCCGGTTCCTGCTTCTTGCTTTTCATCTTTACTATTGATGGTAGCGTTGCCAAGTTTTATAACAACATTTTTTTCTTCGGTAAGCCAATTTGTTCCTTGTAATAATAAAGCATAAACCGCATCCGCTGTGGCTTTGGTTGTTTTCCAATTATTGGTTTGTTTATTTTTCAACAGCCATGTTTTTAAATTGCCAATGGTTTTTGGATCTTTTTCAATTTCAGAAAATGCCTCTATCATCAATGCCTGGGATTCTATCGGTGCCTGGTACCACCAATATCCGCCACGGTTCCAATCTTTCCAATACATGCCCGATTCTTCATTGTTGATGGAATTTTCTTTCAATGATTTGATAATTGCTTTTGCTGTTACACTTTCGTTGCTTCTGTTAAGTGATAATGCGATCATTCCCTGCATGAATTTACTCTGGCTCAGCCAATATCTTTTTTCCTGCGCACGGTAATACATATACGCAGTTTGTATTTCTTTGGCATTAGCATATTCCGGGAAGAAACTGCGCATGTACAAATATTGAATAACGATGGTCGAAAGATTGTTATTCTTCAGATTGATTTTGTATTTTATGAGGTCATCATAATCTTTTTTAAACATCCGGTCCAGGTAGGGGATTGCCTTATCCAAAATGGCTTTCAAATCTTTTTGCTGAAACTGCGGAATTGCATTTAATTTTTTTAAATGACCGATTCCTGTTACAATGTATTGAGTGATATAACGGTTATCAGGGCCGCCTTTGAACCATACAAATCCGCCGTTTGTCGATTGCATGTTTTTCAGTTTTGCAATGGCAGATTCTAATTGCTGACTCATTTTTACCATATCAAAAAGTAAGGCAATATTTTTCTTTTGCTGCTCTTCATTTTGCGCCTGCAAAACCCACGGAGTTTCTTCAAGTAAAACAGATTTTAATTCTTCATTTTTTTGAAGATTACTCATCAAGGCTGAGGTGTCTGTTGTTTTCCATTTTTCAAAAATGGCTTTTATTTTCGGTGAAGAATTGGCAATTTTTAATGCCAATGCATTTGCATAAAAACGATTGAAATTTTGCTCTGCACATTCGTAAGGATATTCAATTAAATAAGGCAAAGCCTGAACAGCATACCATGCCGGATTGGTGGTGTATTCAACTGTCAATGCATAATTGGTAAGGGTTTCGGCCTCCTCCTGACCTCCTCCAAGGGAAGAGGAGTGAAGCAATTTTTCAAATTTAAAATCTTTAGTTCCATCGCCACGCATCGGCAAAGGCATCGTTTCTGTGACCAACATCCGGTTAGTTACAACTGGAATGGCTGCTTCTTCGCCATCACTCACATTACCGGCTTTTGCTACTATTCTATAAACAACTGCATTATTAAAATTGTTGGGAATTTCAATATGGAAATTTACAAGAATGCTTTGCGAGGCCTTGACAGTAAACGATTTTACAGGATTGATATTTTTAAACCAGCCATCAACAGGAATCATCGTAGATGCATTTAGTAATTGCAATTCTGCCTGGCCGGTTACTTCTTTATCTCCAAGGTTTACAATTTTAGCGCTGAATTCCATCTTATCTCCTTCACCTAAAAAACGTGGTGCATTTGGCTGAACCATTAATTCTTTTTGTGTAACAATCTTTTTTTCACTATAGCCGCTTGCCAGGTCTTTGGTATGTGCCAGTGTCATTAGTTTCCATTGCGTAAGCGCTTCGGGCATGGTAAAACTAAATTCAATATTGCCTTCTTTATCTGTTCTTAATTCAGGAAAAAAGAAAGCAGTTTCATTGAAGTTTTTTCGGATTTGAATCTGGGATTGGTCAATTAATTGAGATTTAACTTGATCTGTATTTATTGCGGAATCACCTCTTTGTATTCTTGGCGTGCCTAACCCTGTAACCACTACCTGGTCTAAATTCGATTGTTTTTCCATCATCGCCGGCGCTAACATATTATTTGTAACTGGTGACGCTCCTCTTATAAACAGTCTTTGATTATTATTGCGATAGTAAATGGAATTCTCTGGCAAATAATTCAAAACATCATAAATCTTTTCTTTCTGCTCAACATACTTTTCACTCAAATATTTTTCAAAAGAATTTACAACTGTAAAATTTTCTTGCGCCTGCCAGCTATTATATCCATTGAATCGTGGCCATACATCCAGGCTGCTCCAAAAGTGTGCTTTAAACTGATCAAGCGAAGCATCATACATAGAAGCCAGCACTTCAGCGGCCACTTTTTCTCCTTTGTTTCTGGTGATTTTTACCTTCCATTTTTCTTCACTTCCGGGTAAAGTTTTATCACGATAAGTATCAAAAGAAATGTTCAATTCTTTATTGCTCCAAGGCACATTAACGGTATTTGAAACAATATAAAAACGATTGTCTTTTACAAAAAATTGATTTACTCCAAAACCGCCACGATCGTTTTCAGTGATATTAAAATCGAAAGTTTTTTTATTGTTGTTTAAAGAAAAATAATTTAAATCCAAAGATTGCTTTCCAGCCGTCTGTCGTCCGTCGTTTGATGTCTTTTCTTTATTTACTTCCTGAATTAAAAACAAATCTTTTGCTGAAGTTCCTGTAGTCAAATGCGCAGTTTCTCCCGGTTCCAAAGAATTTTTTTGCAAATAATTCCAAACATAAGCCTGCGCAGGTAAAGTAGATGACTTTTTATCATACACCTCGAAATATTTTACATCTTTTACTTCCTGGCCATATTTGTCTTGCGCAGTTGCCTCTGCAACATACCAACCTTGATTTAATTGAGAATCGAGAATTGAGAATTGAGAATTAAAAGAAACGCTGTCAGTTTTTTCAAAAACTAATTTCTCTTTCATCCACGACTCTTTTTTACTTTCATCTTTGTATTCATCATGCGGAAAATATTGGATGAATTCATTTTTGGTAAAAATAAATTCATCAGGTTCTGCCCATAATCTTTCACGAATCAATCTTTCAGGAGATTGTAGCTTATAAATTTTCATATCCGCTATTACAGGTTCTGTTTCGCCACTAAGATTTTTGCTGCTTATGAAAATATTTTTAAGGCTATCAATATCTATCGGATTATCCTGGGATAAATTGATTTGCAAATTCAATGCTTTATAGCCAACAGGGACAATTATTTCAGCACTTCGTGTTTCTCCATTGATATCGGTAACATCTGCATCAACTTTATAATCAAAAACAGGATCAGTATTTTTATTTAAGGTCAAATCAGGAATGGCAGCAAATTTTATAGTAAATTTTCCATCTTCATCTGTGGTTGATTCGCCACTGGTAATTTCCATCGGTTGAATCGCGGGAAAACTTTTGCGCCAAAACATCCACGGATAAATAAACCTGGCGACTCTGGTAACCCTGTATGAGACCTTTGCGCCGTCTATATTATTACCAGCATAAGCTTTTGCAAATCCTGTTATACTAACGGTATCGCTTACACGAAAACTACTTTTAGGCTTTTCAAGCTTAGTATAAAATTTAGGCCGTTTGTATTCTTCTACGGAAAATGAAACAAATGAATTTTCATATTTTTTCACATCAATATTAAATTCACCATTCAACTTGTTTATAGGAATTTTAAATTTCCCGTTAAATGAACCAAATTCATTCAGCACAACTTTTAAAGAATCTACTTTTTGGCTATTGACATCGGAAAAAATAATGTTCAAAGAATCTTTTGATTGAAGAAGAATTGATTTTCTGGTTTTAAAATCCCGGGTAACGCCAATCCCTTTAAAATAAAGAGTCTGCCCCGGCCGATAAATGCTTCTGTCGGTGAATAAAAAAACTTTCGCATTGCTTTTATCAAAACCTTTTTGATCACTATAAACGTCATTTTCATTATTGTTGTAATTATTATAATAAATGTATTGGTAATCCTCTAAAAAAAGATGATCATTTTTATGATTTATCTCAAGCCTTAAATTTCTGCTATCGTTGGCTTTCCCCTGCGGCAGTTTGAAATATCCATTTTTATCAGTGACAAAAAGATCCTGCTTAATTAAAGAATTTTCACGGGTCGTATAATTGTATTGCTGATTCCAAACCTGAACTTTTGCCCCTGCCAAAGGCTGTCCGGTGGAGCGATTTAGCACAAAATATTGATTTCCACTGTTAATAAAACTAATACCGGAAACATAGAAATATTGCACTGCAAGAGGATTTTTATCAACGCCGAAATTTTCATCCGCGCTGCCAAGCAATGCGTATTCACCAACAGGCAGTTCATCAATTTTGACTTCTGCAGAATGAGAAAAATAATCATCCGTTTTTGGAAAATCTTGTTTCCAGTTTCTAAGATTTTTTTGGCTGGTTAAATTTTGGAATACCTGGTCATTGTTATTATTTTTTGTAAGGTATTTTTTTAATTCAGGCGTTAAAGCGATGATTCTGAAATAAAGTTTATCTAAATTTTGATAAGTAACTAAAGTTCGGAAAGGTTGATCAGGAACATTTATTTTCTCTGTAGTTAAATTTATTGATGGATGTAAAATAGTATTCAAAAGGTTTTGTGCGTTTATGCCACCTTCGCTTTCTGGATATTTTTTTATTAATCCATCAAGAAGATATTTTGCTTTTTTTACGGAATAACTTGAAACGGAATCCTTATTACGGTTTTCTTCAATCGCTTTGCTGTAAATGGTTTGAGCGATAAGAAAATCCGCCTGCGCTGAAGCCTGATTGCTGCTGTATTTTTCGCTGATATATTTTAAAGCATCAATATAAAGTTCATCTTTATCAGGCATTACACCATATTGATCTACAAAATTTATTCGCTCAATATCCGCGTCAATCAATGCATCAGGCGTGCTATCTTTTTCATGAAACGATAATAATTTTTGAAAAATGATCAATGCCTTTTGATGTAGTGAAGCCGAATCTTTTGTGATAAATCTTGTATTCAGAAATTCATTCAAATTTGAAAAAGCTACTTTTTGGCTTATCACAAAAGCATATGCGGGTCGTGTAATATCGCGCTCGTCGTTTTTAAAATAATCCAGTGCACGATGCGCCAGCAAATCAAATAATGTTGGTCTTAAATTTCTTGCATTTCCTCTTGAAATAATCGCATCGAAACCTTCCAATTTTGTTTGTTGCAAAAGCGTTTCATCTTTTAAGGAGGCTGTATATAGTTCGCCAATTTTTTTGTGTAAATCGTCTGCAGTCCATGTGGCAATATCTTTTTTATCAAAATTTATCGTGTTGGTCCTTTGGTATAGCTTGTAACGGTTTTGTTGAAAATAATTCCAATACAGTTGTGCTGTAATGCTTTGCAGAATGGACTTTGCGGGTTCTTTTGCAGCAACAATATCCTGTTCCAGTGAATCAATGCTTTTTACATTCGCGTCTTCCTGTATGTTTTGCTGAAGGTTTATTTTAAACAGTAAAGATTTTATGATCTGTGGATCATTACTATTCTTTTTAGCTAAGTTGTAAATTTTATTTGTTTCGATGAGGGCGGATTTAGCTAAGCCTTTCTTTTGAAGATCTTCTACGTTCTTCCATTGTGCAGCATATTCATTCATTAATTTTTGTGCATTCAGATTGGAAAGGCTAAAAAAAGAAATAATAAAAAAAATAGTTGCCGTTAGCAGAAATTTTTTTGGAGTCATGAAAACAATTTTTGAAAGATAAAAAAGGATGCTATTTTATATAATTGAAAAATGTGGTTAATCATCTAATTGATGCAAAGAAACTTTTTTTTCATATCGCTTCAAAAATTTGTAATTTTTTTATGACCATTAAACTCTGCATATGGTTTCTTGTCTGAACTATAACTAAAAACAAAAAATTAAAAATCATGAAAACTTCAACAAAAATTTTCTCAATGCTGGTTGCAGCAATGACATTAGCTTCTGCTGCAAATGCGCAAAAAATGGCGATGCATCCCATGCGCCCAATGCATCCCATGACCCACATTAAAACTGATATACATCACGACAGGGCGGATATCAAAAAAGACCACACCGATATTGTGAAAGATAATAAGGACATTAAGCATAACCGCGCCGATGTTCAGGGCGATCGTGCTGACTTGAAAAAAGATCAGGCGAATGTTGCAAAAGATAAACAGGGTATCAGCCAGGATAAAAAAAGTGGCAATAAAACTGACCTCGCAAAAAATCAGGCTGATCTTTCAAAAGATAAGACTGAAATCAATAAAGACAAAATGGATATTAAGGCTGACAATAAAGACATAGCAGCAGATGTAAGAGACCGCAATGGTGACGTCCATGATATCAATAAAGATAAAAAGGATCTAAAAAACGATGTAGATAAAAAGAATGATAAAGCAGACATTAATAAAGACAAAAAAGATATCAATAAAGATAGTAAAGGAATTAAAAAGGACTGGTCAGATGTAAAAAAAGACCGTACAGATTTGAAGAAAGATGAAACCAGTTTAAAAAATGACAGGGCAAATATTAAGAAAGATAAATTAAGTTGGAATAAAACTGATCTTGCAAAAGATGAAGCTGATCTGAAAAATGATAAAGCCGATATTAAGAAAGACAAGACAGATATTACTACTGACAAAAAAGATATCAAAGCTGATGTGAAAGATCGAAGCAATGATATTAAAGATGTAAATAAAGATAAGAAAGATGTAAAAAACGATAATAGCGGGAAAACCAATTAAGTAGTTTTTCCTTTTTTTTCGGTCACTGGTTTTTGATTCAATCAGGGTTTTTCATAAAAAAGAAAGTCGTTGCCTGTAAAAGAGCAGCGGCTTTTTATTTTAAATTGTGATATACTTTTTGCACATCATCATCCTGCTCGAGGTGGTCTACCAATTTTAAAACATCATTAGCATGCTCTTCAGAGAGTTCAACTGTGTTACCAGGAATTCGGGTAAGCTCTGCCGTTAGTACGTTGATCTTTTTTTCTTCCAAAGCCTTGCTCATGTTTCCAAATTCGTTATAAGCTGTGCGGATGATAATATTGCCCTCGCTGTCTTCACCGATCTCTTCAAGTCCGTTATCAATAAGTTCCAGTTCCAATTCTTCTATGTCAATGTTTTCTTTTTTTATTTTAAACTCGCCCATGCGATTAAACATAAAAGCCACGCTGCCACTGGTTCCCAGCGACCCATTGCTTTTGTTGAAATGCATACGCACATTAGCAACAGTCCTGGTCGGATTATCTGTCGCAGTTTCTACCAACACAGCAATTCCGTGTGGTGCATATCCTTCATAAACTTCTTCATGGTAATCTGTTTTGTCTTTCCCCATGGCGCGTTTAATAGCCGCATCTACGCGGTCTTTCGGCATGTTGACTGCTTTTGCATTGATAATGCAGCGCCGCAATGCTGAATTATTATCCGGATCCGGACCGCCTTGTTTCACAGCAATATCTATTTCTTTACCGATGCGCGTGAATTGCTTGGCCATTTTATCCCACCGCGCAAACATGGTTGATTTTCTTACTTCAAATATTCTTCCCATAAATTTTATTGACCGCTGACTTCTGATCGCGGCAAATCTAAATTCTAAATTCTAAATTCTAAAATAATTCGCTCTATCGCTTACTTTTGTTTTATGTCAAAAAGATTTTCTTATTCTTCTCTATATTCTTTTACTCAACAAATATTTTTAAAGATTGGATGCAGTGAGATAGATGCGAAAACCGCCGCGGATTCTTTGCTTTCTGCTGACATGCGCGGTGTGGACAGCCATGGCGTAGCAAGGCTTTCAGGCTATGTTCGCCTTTGGGAAGCGAAAAGAATAAATGCAAAACCTACAATTAAAATTGTGCATGAAACTTTATCCACCGCAGTCGTAGACGGAGATTCAGGATTAGGTTTAGTGGTAGCTCCTTTCGCCATGAATGTTGCCATTGAAAAGGCAAATAATTGCGGCACAGGTTGGGTAAGTGTAAAAAATAGCAATCATTTTGGTATCGCCGGAACACACGCAATGATGGCACTTTCACACGAAATGATCGGTATTGCAATGACGAACGCTTCTGCTTTGGTAGCGCCAACCTATTCTATTGAAAAATTATTGGGAACGAATCCGATCGCCGTAGCGATTCCGGCGGGAATCGAGCAATCTTTTGTAGCGGATTTCGCTACAACTACCGCGTCAAATGGCAAGCTCGAAATCTTACAAAGAAAAAATGAAGCAGCACCTAACGGTTGGGTACAAACGAAAACCGGCCAGCCATCCAATGAAGCAAATGAACTGAAAGAAGGTGGCGCTTTATTACCTCTTGGAGGAGATAAAGAACACGGCAGCCATAAAGGTTATGCGTTGGGATCAATTGTTGATATTTTTTCTGCTGTATTAAGTGGTGCAAATTTTGGTCCGTGGGTTCCGCCTTTTCCTGCTTATGTGCCTATGCCTGAAAACCGCCCGGGAGAAGGGATTGGCCATTTTTTTGGAGCTATGAGAATTGATGCGTTTCGGCCTGCCGAAGAGTTTAAAAAGAATATGGATCAATGGATTCAGAGATTTAAAACAGCAAAAACAGTGGAAGGACAAAAAAGGGTTTATATCCCTGGAGAGCCTGAAACAGAAATAGAAAAAGAGAGAATAAAAAATGGAGTTCCATTGCTGGAAAGTGTAATTGAGGAACTGGAAAAATTGGGAGATAAATTTGGAATTGCGTTATCCATTAAATAAATTTCCGTTTGTCAAAAATCTTTTTCTGAAAAAAGCATTTGAGAAAATTGATGATAAATATCTTTCATTCTTAGCAATTGAGAATGTATTTGATATAAAAGAATTCATCGGGCTATCTGATGAAAATGGGAAAAACTATTTTTTGGATTTCCTCATAATGAATAATTTTTTCACCGGAAATTTCTTTCCCGCCTGGCAACAATATTTTCCATTCTAAATTTCATAAACTATATTTTTGCCGAAGTATTAAAAGAAATAATTGTGTAGCAAATGAAAGTAATGAAATTCGGAGGCACCAGTGTTGGCAAGCCTGAAAGAATGGCGGAAATTAAAAAGCTGATCACAAAAGGTGATGAGCCAAAAATTGTAGTGCTAAGCGCATTAAGTGGCACTACAAATTCTCTTACAGAAATAAGTCATTTGCTTTCCCAGGGAGACCGTGTCAGTGCAAAAAAATGTATTGATTCACTGGAGCATCATTATCAGAATTTCATTCTTCAACTGGTCAAAACTGAAGAAGATTATCAAAAAGCAAAAGATGTTCTTTCAGAGCATTTTGAATTTCTGAATATCATTTTGAAGATCTCTTATAGTGAGGCTTTGAACAAAGATATTCTTGCCCAGGGCGAATTATTAAGCACCAAGCTTTTCAGCATTTACCTTCACGAACAAAATATTCCGCATGTATGGCTTGCTGCGCTTGACTTCATGACGGTTGATCCTTCCGGCGAGCCACAGGTAGGAAGTATAAAAGTAAAGTTGTCGCAGATATTGCAAAATTATAAGGACACGAATATATTCGTTACGCAGGGATATATTTGCCGCAACGCCAGGGGCGAAGTGGACAATTTGAAACGCGGTGGCAGTGATTACAGCGCTTCATTAATTTCCGCAGCAGTCAATGCATCTGTTTGTGAAATCTGGACCGATATTGATGGAATGCACAACAATGACCCACGCGTGGTTAAAAACACAAAGCCTATCAGGCATTTGAGCTTTGATGAAGCTGCAGAGCTTGCTTATTTCGGTGCAAAAATTCTTCATCCAGCAAGTATATGGCCCGCGCAATATTTTAAATTTCCTGTAAGATTATTAAACACATTGGATCCCACGGCCTACGGCACTTTGATTGAAAGTGAACCGGAAAGCGAAGGAGTGAAAGCCATCGCCGCGAAAGATTTTATCACCGCAATAAAAATAAAAAGCACGCGGATGCTGCTCGCTTATGGGTTTTTGAGAAAAGTTTTTGAAGTGTTTGAAAAATATCAGACGTCTATTGATATGGTTACTACTTCGGAAGTGGCCGTTTCACTTACTATCGATAATGATACTTACCTGGCTGAAATTATCAAAGAGCTGGAAATGTATGGAAGCATTGATGTAGATCCGGAGCAGACAATAGTTTCAATCGTTGGCTACCACATCGCTAAAACTGAAAATGTGTTGGCAAAAGTATTTTCAAGTATATCTGAAATTCCAATCCGTATGGTTAGTTATGGCGGAAGCAAGCATAATATTTCAATCCTTGTTTCCCGGGAGCACAAAGAAAGAACGCTGCAATTATTAAATGAAGGATTGTTTGAATAATTATCTGATTAGTTCAGGTAATCCAGATAAGTGAAAATATAGTTTTTTCAAATTCTGCCATAATACCTACAGGTTTCAAAGCAAATATTTTTCACAACGACAATGAATAATCATGAAAAGAATAGTCTTATCTGTACATATAACTGTTGATGGTTTTGTGGCCGGGCAAAATGGTGAAATGGATTGGATTAAATTCGATGATGAAATGTTTGATCTTGTAAAAAAGTTTACAGATGATGCGGACACTGCATTGTATGGCAGAGTTACTTATCAGATGATGGACAGTTATTGGCCGACAGCAGCAAGCCAGCCAAATGCAACAAAACATGATGTAGAACATTCAAATTGGTATAATAAAGTTGACAAAATTGTTTTGTCAAAAACATTAAAAGACAAAAGCTTAGAAAGAACAACTTTTATCAGCGGCAATATTCTGGAGCAAATAACCGCATTAAAGCAACAACCAGGAAAGAATATCCTAATTTTTGGCAGCCCAAGGGCTGCTCATTTATTGATTCAGCATAATCTCATTGATGATTATTGGTTGTTTGTTAATCCGATTATTCTCGGACAAGGGATACCATTATTTATAAATCGCACAGAAAAAATCAGTTTGAAACCTTTAGCGACTAAAGTTTTTGCATGTGGTGTGACGGCATTAAATTATGCTGTAGATAAATAACCCCTGAACCCCTGATTTCAGACAACCAATTATTCCTGTGGCGGCCTGTACTTTAGCATTGGTCAATAGCCATCTGTTGTTAGTGCCCCTCATCTCTTTTCCGCTTCTTAAAATAAACGCTAAATCCATTCAAAAAAACTATACAATTCAGTAACTTTGCTGCCCTGTCATTTTGACTATGAAAAAATTTCTGCATCAAATTTGACTTGATAATTTTCTTTCTATAAATTTATTCAATCAGAACTATATGGCCGGGATTCTTTCAAAATTATTTGGTGGCAATAAAAGTGAAAAAGACGTAAAGGTGATCAACCCTTATGTTGGTAAAATAAATGCATTCTTTGATCAATACCAATCAATTTCCAATGATGAGCTTCGTAGCAAGACAGCCATTTTTAAAGGCAGGATCAAAGATTATCTTAGCGATATTGATAATGAAATAGAATCTCAAAAAGGCGAAGCGGATACGCTTGATTCTGCTGATATTTCGGGGCGTGATGCGATTTATCAACACATAGACGCTTTGAAAAAAGACCGTGATAAAAAGCTTGAAGTAATCCTTCTTGAAATTTTACCTGAGGCATTTGCCGTGGTAAAAGAAACCGCCCGCCGCTTCAAAGACAACGCCAGGCTTGAATCTACTGCCACTGAACTTGATAAAACATTCAGCGCCACCAAAAATTATATTCTTATAGAAAACGATAAAGCCATTTATAAGAATAAGTGGATGGCTGGTGGAACCGAAATCACTTGGAACATGGTGCATTATGATGTGCAGCTTATCGGGGGAATTGTTTTGCACCAGGGGAAAATTGCAGAAATGGCAACAGGTGAAGGTAAAACGCTGGTGTCTACTTTGCCCGCGTATCTTAATGCGCTTGCAGGCCATGGTGTGCATATTGTAACGGTGAATGATTACCTGGCCCGCCGTGATAGCGAATGGAACGGAACTTTATTTGAATGGCTCGGCCTTACAGTTGATTGTATTGATAAGCATGAGCCCAACAGCGAAGCGCGCAGAAAAGCATATAGCAGCGATATTATTTATGGAACCAATAATGAATTTGGCTTTGATTATCTACGTGATAACATGGTGCATTCACCTGATGAAATGGTCCAGGGAAAACATCATTTCGCGATGGTGGATGAAGTGGATAGCGTATTAATTGATGATGCCAGAACACCCTTAATTATTTCAGGGCCTGTACCACGCGGTGACCAGCAGGAATTTGACCAGTTGAAGCCACGGGTCGAAAAAATACTGGAAGTTCAAAAAAAAGTAACTAATAATTTTTTAATCGAAGCGAAGAAGAAGATCGCAGATGGAAATGATGATCCTAAAGATGGTGGATTGTCTTTGTTTCGCTCGCACCGCGGACTTCCTAAAAACAGTGCGCTGATCAAATACTTAAGTGAGCCGGGCATGAAAGTAAAGCTTCAGAAAACGGAGAACTATTATCTTGCCGATCAGCAAAAGAATATGCACCTTGTCGATGAAGAGCTTTATTTTGTAATTGATGAAAAAAATAACCAGGTTCAGCTTACTGATAAAGGGATCGCATTGATCACCAGGTCAGGCGAAGATCCTGAATTTTTTATTATGCCCGATATTGGCGTAAAGCTGTCTGAGATTGAAAAAAGCAATCTTGATGCAGAAGAAAAATTACGGCAAAAAGAAGTTTTATTAAATGATTATTCCATCAAGGCTGAGCGTATTCACACCATTCAGCAATTATTAAAAGCGTATACGCTTTTTGAAAATGATGTGGAATATGTTGTGATCGAAGGGCAGGTAAAAATTGTAGATGAGCAGACAGGCCGCATCATGGAAGGCCGCCGTTATTCCGACGGATTGCACCAGGCCATTGAAGCGAAAGAAAATGTGAAGATAGAAAGCGCTACGCAAACCTACGCCACAATTACGTTACAGAATTATTTCAGGATGTATCATAAGCTGGCCGGAATGACCGGAACAGCAGAAACAGAAGCCGCGGAATTTTGGGATATTTATAAATTAGACGTGGTTTCAATCCCTACCAACGTTTCAGTTATCAGGGAAGACGTGCAGGATTTGGTATTTAAAACCAAGCGTGAAAAACTTAAAGCGGTAATAGAAGAAGTGGAAAAAATGACTACTGCCGGAAGGCCGATCCTTGTGGGCACCACTTCAGTGGAAGTAAGTGAATTGCTCAGCAGAATGATGAAGCAAAAAGGCATGGTGCATAATGTATTGAATGCGAAACAACACGCCAAAGAGGCGCAGGTAGTGGCTGAAGCCGGTTTGGCAGGCGCTGTTACCATTGCCACCAACATGGCTGGCCGCGGTACGGATATCAAACTTGGTCCCGGAGTAAAAGAAGCGGGCGGTTTAGCCATCCTTGGAACAGAAAGGCATGAAAGCCGCCGCGTGGACAGGCAGTTGCGTGGACGTTCCGGCAGGCAGGGTGACCCCGGTTCTTCCAAATTTTTTGTATCGCTGGAAGATGACCTGATGCGTATGTTTGGCAGCGAGAGGATCGCTTCATTAATGGATAGGATGGGCTATAAAGAAGGTGAGGTCATCCAACACAAAATGATTTCCAATAGCATTGAGCGCGCTCAAAAGAAAGTGGAAGAAAATAACTTTGGCATCAGGAAAAGATTGCTGGAATATGATGACGTGATGAATAAGCAGCGCACCGTTATTTATGGAAAACGTAACCATGCTTTGTTTGGGGAAAGGCTTGCCCTTGATCTGGACAATGCTTTTTATTCAGTAGCGGAAGGAATTATTAATTCCTTCAAAGAAATAGATAACCACGATGAATTCAAGCTATCTGTGATCATTAATTTCGGTGTGGATACCACTATCACTAAAGATGAACTGGCTAAAGAAGATATTCATGTTTTATCGAATCGCTTATATTATGAAGCAAAGGATCACTACAATCACAAAAATGAGGTGATGAACCAGCAAACGCTGCCAGTGATTAAAAATATCCGTAAAGAACAGGGGCCCCAGATCGTCAATGTTGCTGTTCCTTTTACTGACGGAAAAAAAGCCATGCAGGCGATTGCCAACCTGGATAAAACGATTGAAAGTAATGGGTCGGAGCTCACCAATGCGCTGGAACGCAGCATCACACTGGCATTGATTGATGACGCCTGGAAAGAACATTTGCGCGCCATGGATGATCTGAGGCACAGCGTGCAAACCGCCGGGTATGAGCAGAAAGACCCTTTGGTGATTTATAAGATCGAGGCCTTTGGAGCTTTTAAACAAATGGATGATGAGGTAAATAAGGAAATTGTAAGCTTTCTCGCGCATTGCAGTATTCCTGTAGAGCAAAACCACGAAACCCGCATCACAGAAGAAAGAAGAAGGAAAACCGATATGAGTAAAATGCGCCAGCGCAAGGAAGAATTTGCGGGCGCAGGAGCCGGGCCGGAATATCTTTCACAGGAAAATGAATATAATGATCCTTCAGAAAATATAAAGCAGGAGCCTTTGAGGGTTGGCCCTAAAGTTGGCCGCAACGATCCATGTCCTTGTGGTAGCGGTAAGAAATATAAGAATTGCCACGGAAGAGAATAGTTTGGTGAATGGTTAATGGTTATTGGTGAATATAATCCAGCTGTCATTTATAATCAACTGGTAATGTACCGTATAGATGTTGAACTGTTTAACTGTTTAACTTCCTTACACCTGCAACTCATTGTCCTCTTAGATACCCTTACTAAATCATTTGAGATCTTTGCCGCCCCGTGCTTATCGTATCTTCATCCCGAAAAAGCATGTGTAGAGAATTGGAAGATATAATTATTTATCTTGTTGTGGATGATACATTATATCTACTAAGAGGCCTAAATCGAAACCTGCAGCAGAAACTTCATACAAATACTATAAGGCGATATTGAAAAACAATCTTTTAACAGCCCGTTATCAGTAATCAGCAGTTTCCTTGCAAACTTATAGGAGTTGAATTCCGTCAAATAATAAGGAAACATTTAAAAAAAAATCAAAAACAATTTTATGAAAAAAGCATATTTATTTTTTGTTGCCATTGCAGTAATGCTGGCGTTAGCAGTAAGCGGTTGTTATGTTGAAAGAGGGTATGAGCGGCCTTACCATCATCGTTACCATGATTATGATCATCATCGTGACTATGATCGTGATCATGATTATCATTATTAATTTGTTTTAAGGAGTATATATGTACTGCTGCAATGACTGATTGCAGCATTTTTTTTAAGAGTGCAGGGCAAATAAATGGTATTGGCCAAAAACTTACCGTTCTCTTATTACCTTATTAAAATCATTGGAGATGGTGGCCGCCACGATGCCTGTAGTATCCTTAGACTTGAAATGCATATCCACATGAAATTGGCAGATATAATTTTTTTTATCTTGCTGCGGATAATAAATTACATCTTTTATGGTAAAGGTTACGCCCGGTTGTAGTGTTTTGTGAAGATAATCATCCATAGTTGCAATCAGCTTATTTTGCAGTTCCACTCCCGATAATACTTTAGGCTTACACCCTGAGCCAAGCGTCAATAATAGAATAAAAGTGAAAAAGTATTTCATCATTTTTTGGTTGTCAATGAGTAAAATTATTCTTTTAAGTCATTGTAATATTTATTAATTTCTGCGTAAGTGAAGTTACTACCCGATGAATTACCATGTACGATTAGGTTTCTATTTTATATCACAATGTAAGAAATTACTTATTTTCTTTTCACAGATTAGAAATTTGCATTCAGGATTATGACAACGCATTATCTAACAAATAAATCAGCAAAAACTACTTTTACAGTTATACAGAGGTATCTATTTGATTATCTTTATAAATATGCTCAGAAATTACCCGGCTTCAAAGCGATGTTTATTACCATGCTTTGTTATTTTCTTTTATTCCTGCACTCCGAAAATTAATTTTACTGCCTCGCCTGCGGTGATAACAAAAGGCGATTCAGTATTATTGAACTGGAAGATCAATGGCAAACCAACATTACTGTTCGATCGTAGGAAAATTGCTCATCCGCCCGATGATAGCCTGGAAATACTGGAGTTCACGCTATCTGTTCAAAAGGGTAAAAAGGTGAAATATATAAAAAGACAGGTTTCTGTTCTGCCAAAAGGAAGCGCCGATAGGGTGGTGTTTATGACTAATGATTTGCGTGGTGATACTTTAATTGCAGAAGGAATAAAGGATACGGCTTTATGGAGTGGCTTTGAAATTATTTCTGTTTACTCTCTTTCCTCCAGGCCAATAAACATCCTTCATGCCGGCAAAAAATCAGAGCTAAAAAATCCGGCAATCCCTTCCTATGCATGGGAGGGAACAACGTATGCAGGATTATGGAAAATAATGTCGCTTCTTACAGAAGCTGAGAAGCAGGATCATTCAACTATACCAAACCAGCTGGAAATAAAAGTGCTGATTCGTCCCCGTAAAAAATAAGCCATGGATAATGTAAAGGATAAAGTAAAGACAGTAGTGTTGGTGATGATGGAGAATCGTTCTTTCGATCATATGCTGGGACATTTAAAGTTAGAGGATGCCCAATCGGAAGTTAATGGCTTAAGCCAGCCGCTCGAAAAATATGATAATATTTATAATGGCACCAATTATCCTCCTTATAATTTACCGCATGATATAGAACTAGAAAATGATGTGCCGCATGAATATAATAACGTGGCAACACAATTGAAACTGAATCCACTAAATGGGAACTATACCATGAAAGGTTTTGTGGAAGCTTATGCTGGCGCTATAGGCTCCGTTGTAAACCCGGAATGTATTCCTATGGGATATTTCACTGCTGACCAAGTGCCCATAACTCATTTTTTAGCAAAGAGCTTTTGTGTATGTGACCGGTGGTTTAGCCCGCTGCCAACAAGTACCCAGCCTAACCGAACCATGGCATTTAGTGGTGATTCCGCTATATATAAAACAGCATTGCAGGCCATACCTATTCCCGGTAATATTTTTAAATGGATGAATAATAATTCCATAAAATGGCGGGTTTATCACGATGGCCTCCCTTTCTTTTTATTTTATCCTGAGCTTTTGCCTTATGTATTAAGCGACCAGTTTCGCCGGTATGAATATTTATATACGGATATGCTACACGAGGCCGATGAAAATAAACCGCAGGTGATCGTCATAGAACCTTGCTATGAAGATGCACCACATTTGGGCTCTAAGCATCCCAATGATAATCATTCGCCGCTGGCGATAGGCTGGGGCGAAGATTTTATAAGAAGAACTTACCAGGCAATCATTGCAAATGAAAAGCAATGGGCAAATACAGTGATGATCCTTTACTATGATGAACACGGAGGATTTTATGATCATGTCGCTCCGCCAAAAATTCCGTACACAACAAAAGGTAGTAATGGGCATCTGTTTGAAAGCCTTGGGCCAAGGATTCCGGGAATTATTATTTCTCCCTTTGTGAAGCCAGGCTCAGTAAGCCATGAGCAATTAGATCATACGTCGGTGCTTCAATTTTTAGCCGAAGTTTTTACTCCAGGCAAAATGTATTCTGAAACTGTAGATGAACGCAGAAAGGCTGGCATTA
Source organism: Bacteroidota bacterium (assembly GCA_030853195.1). Classification (GTDB taxonomy): domain Bacteria; phylum Bacteroidota; class Bacteroidia; order Chitinophagales; family Chitinophagaceae; genus Ginsengibacter. Next base: position 19,030 of record JALYVO010000043.1, read on the forward strand.
AAAGCATTAATGATACGCTTATTAATGAGGTTAATTTAAATCCGCCGATTTCCCCATCTATTCCATTGAACGTACAAACGGCACTTGGAAAGTCAATTGCAGTCGCGCCGCAGAGCGATATGCAAAGATCTTTTGAACAGGCGAGCCTGCGGTTATTAAAAAATAACCCGGCCGAAGTAGCTAAAAAATTTCCGGAGCTTTTTCAATGGAGAGATTCCGTAGCAAATTCGATAAGATCTACAAACCTTGAAACCCCGTAAATTTAATGGCAGATTTTTCATTAAACCGAAAATTTTAGATTGTGACTTTTATACATTGAAACAACCTTGCAAAAAAAATCACAAAATCTATATTTACATTTATACAATGGATCAAATCAATAGTCTTTAGTTTAAAGCTTGTCTTGCAAAATAATATCCGTACAATGAAAAAAATCTTTTTATACGTTACCGTTATATGTTTATCGCTTTCTGTAAGCCTCATTTCTTTTTCACCTGCTAGAAATACGAATCTTGTTGAAGATATCTTAAGTGAAACCAATCAATTCAGAAAATCAGAAGGCTTAAGTGAATTAACTATCCGGGAGGAACTAAATGCAATTGCTCAAAAGCATAGTGAAGACATGGCAAGCGGGCGTGTACCATTTGGCCATGACGGCTTTTATAACAGGAGTGAAATGGCAAGTAAAGAGATCAAAGATCTTCTCGGCTTTGCCGAAAATGTTGCCTATGGCGCTACATCAGGTAACCAGGTAGTAACCTTGTGGAAAAATTCACCGGGACATCGCCGCAATATGCTTGGCCATTATAAATACACAGGAATCGGCATCGCCAAAGATAGCAATGGCCGCATCTATTATACGGAGTTTTTTGCAGGTTAGATAACTCCAGTTTTATGTGGTTGAGTTGAAATTTTTTTAAATTCCGGAACTTTTTCTAAAGAATTCAAAGATTTATAATTTAAATCTGCATCCAGCATAAGGTAATGTTTTTTTATTAATGCTATTATTATCTTCCGGCCAATGTTTCAGTATGAATATTTGGGGTATGATTTTAGATATGTTGTTGCCAAATAAATAATTATGTCACAAAAGAATAAAAAACAATTTGGTGTTTGGATGGATAGTCATTATGCTACAATTGTAGGAAGAGTGGATGAAAATAAAACAGATTTTAGTGTAGTCGGCCATGCAGGCAATGCAGGCGCCGAACCTAACACAAGTGAAAAAAATGAACACAATGATGAAAAGACATTGCAACATAAATTTTTCAAAGAAATTCTGGCTCACATGCAAAATGCAGAAGAAGTACATCTGACAGGCACTGGCACTTCACAGGAACAGTTTATGCATTACATGGCAGAAACACCCCAGTTTAAAAAAACCATTACCCGCGAAAGCACCTCGAATAAAATGAGTGATGAAAAATTTATAGAATATATCTCTACAAAGTTTAATTAATCTTATTGGAAGTATAAGTAGAGTTAAGAAATCAGAAAACTATAATCTGGCTTTTCAGGATAGTTGTAGTGATTGTGATGTTCCAGAAATTTTCTCCCAATTATAATTTAATAACTAAGCCCACTACCAAATTTATACAAAGGGTTTTTTGAATCATAGGGAAGATCTGTTTTTTGATTGCGCACGGCTTCCATTGAAGATGGTAATTCAATTGGCAAGTGGCCGCCGGGCTTATATTTACCAAACACAACATCTAATACGGCTGCATCACTTGCGCCAAAATCTGCGAGCAATCCTTTAGCTTTTGCACTTATCTCCGGTATCACGGCTGGCCTGTCTAGATAAATATCAACGATTGTAGGAATCGCATTTAGTAATTGCAGAATACTGTCTTTTACGTCGCCTTTGAAATCCAGGTCTCCATGATGAAACATTTTTGCCATCGGAATATCTGTATCTACGGGGTACCATGGAGTTTTCAATCTTATAATTGCAATATCTGCATCCCCCGGTTTATCTACTACAGTTGCGTATTGAGCTGCAATTTTTTTATCAATATTTTCAACATAAATCTTTAAAGAATGTTGCTTCAACGGCAAAACTTTATTATCATTTTTTAATAATGTCATTGCCCTGCGTTGCGAAACTTCGCCTGCTTCTTTGAATTCAGGCTTACCAACAATTTGCGAAGCTTTTGATGCATCAATGTATGGATTATCAAATAAGCCCAGCTCAAATTTCTGACGCAATAATCTTTTTACCGATGAATCAATTCTTGCTTCGCTGATTTTACCTTCCTTCACCAGGCTTACAATAATCTCCGGGATATTTTCTCCGCCAAACTGATCAACACCAGCATCAATTATCTTCTGCACTCTTTCCGCTGCACTCAATTTTTCTTCGCCCCATGCACGGGCGGGCCAAATAACGGGGCCTAAATGTATATCAGTTACAAGCCCCCAATCTGTGCAAACCACTCCATCATAATGATATTTATTGCGCAGTAAACCGGTAATGATTTCTTTGTTATACGAAAAGCCAACATGCTCATGGCCCGCGTCCATCGGCACGCCATAGTAAGGCATAATCCCGGCCGTATGCGCCGCAAAAGCTGCTTCAAAAGGTTTTACATGATAATTAAAATTATTGCCTGGATAAACTTGCCCTTTTTGAAATGGAAAATGCGGATCCAGTCCTTCAAATTGAGGGCCACCTCCGGGAAAATGTTTGGTCATAGTTGCAACACTTTTTGGCCCCAGCTTTTCACCCTGGAAACCCAAAATGTAGGCTTTTGCCATTTTTGAAGTTAAAGTTGCATCTTCACCAAAAGTTCCTGCAATCCTTGGCCAGCGAGGTTCTGTTGCCAGGTCCACTTGCGGATGTAAAGCTTCCCGAATTCCAACAGCCATATATTCCTGCCTTGCTATATCAGCAAAAGAGCGTGTTAACTTTTCATCGCCGATCGCACCGAATCCCAAGGGCTCGCACCATTGGGAAAATGTTGCTGCGCTCATTGCAAAAATATTATCACTGAAATGATTTCGCGGATCAGAAGCTATGGTCATAGGAATTCCTAACCTGGTTGAATCCTCAACAAACTTTTGCATTGCATTATACCATTTAGCCAAGACATCAGGTGACGGCACCGCCCATAGATTAAAGTGATTCATTTTTTTCTCCTTTACCAGATTCATAGCATTTGGAGCAAATGCAAACATGCCCTTGCCTGGCTTATCATCAATACTGCCGTCATCATTGATCCTTGCTCCGTTAATGAACATCATTCCGGCTTTTTCCTGCAGGTTCATTTGCGAAAGAACATCTTTTATTCTCGCTTCGATAGGCTGAGACGCATCTTCATATACATCAAGCTTTCCGTTCTTGTTCAGGTCCCGGAATGTGAAGCCATTGATGGTAATAAGATGTCCGGATTTTGTTTGAGCTTTAAGAGGAATAGAATTTTTTGTTGATAATGTATAAGAGAAAATACCTGCCAGCAAAAGTGTTATCAGACAGAAGATAAAAATCTGTTGAACATTTAATTTTTTCATGATGTTTTTTTCATAAAATTTTAATGAGCAATTTACTCAATACCTGTAAACAAAAAACACATTGGTTCTGACTTACAAATTTATGGTCAATTAAACCGGCTTATTGTAAAGTGATAATATTAGGCATTTATTTATGCATTACAAATGCACTTAATCATCCTTTCTTAATTTTTTTCCTTCTCCTTTTTTAGTATGTAAAGTTGCATCTTTATTTAATCCAAAGTCTTGTTGTATTTTAGGTGAAGAACCTTTTGGAGCTTTGCCTACCATCATTTCAAAATATCGAATTCCATCTTTTACATTTGCCCATAAATGCGATGGTGCCTTATGACCGTAAGCCCGGTATTTATTAGGAGGGACTTTACCTTTCTGATGAACAAATTCTTCGAAATTTTTCACCCAATTTTCGAATGTATAGATAAACTGATTTTCTAAGATCATATCCTCTGCCTGGTTATCGCTATATTTTTCTCCTTTGCCGCTGGTGCAATGCTTCCATAAATGATCGGGCACTTCAACACCTCCATACCTACATTGCCAGACCAAAGGAGCATAAGCATTTCTTTCATTTAGAAAAGGTTCTTCGTCAGGACTAAAATAATTTTTGTGTTGTAATATTTTTGGCCTGCCCGTTTCATCTATTTCGTCACCTCCTTCATCGCCGTAGCAAAAGAAACCTGCTGTTCTTCCCTCTAAATGATTTATGCTCATTTCCTTCCATTGCTCTGTATGCTCTAAAGCCATTGCTTTTTCCGGGTTTTTATGATCAATCGTTTTCTCATCAGGGTTTCCTCCGTTCATGCAAACCAAACGATCAAACATTAATTTTAAATTAGAGCTGCAGCTATACCAGTTTATCGGGCCAATGATTGCCCATGCATCGGCCATGTCGAACCTGGAATATAAATCTAAATTCCACATGAGATCGGGTTCTCTTTTGCTTTTTTTTTCATAGCAATTGCATGGCCACACGCAAAGAGCCATTGAAGTGGAAACACAAGCATTGCAGCTTTGTATTTTTTCGCGCGCAAAAACATTTCCCAAATCTTCATAATCAATTTCCCAATCCTGCGGGAGCATTTCAGCCATTTTCAACATGAGCGTTCTTGATTTGCTGTCAACTCCCGGGCAATTATATTGCCTTCTTTCCGAACCGGAAATAATTAATATTCTTAATGGCCTTTTTTCCGGTGGCAATTTGGCATTTTCATCATTTGGTTTCATAATAATCTGGCTGTATTTATTTTAAATAATTTATGTGAATTTATCAAAAATGATTTTTCAATTCCATCATTTCGTCCTGATTTTTGTAAATGGTAATTTCAACAGGTATCCGATCGTAAGTTCATCCGGATTATTATATGTGGATATGCCCGTTACGATAGTGTTTTGTGCAACGTTTAACCGCGCTGTGTGGTGAAGGCGGTCCCAGAAAGAAAAGATAACAGAGTAATTACTATTCCTTTCCTGGCGGATCTCAGAGTGATGAATGCCATGCATGCGTGGCGTTACTATTATTTTGTTCAAATCCTTTTCCAGTTGATAAGGCAGATTCCAATTGCTATGATGAAATTGTGTGGCAGATTCCAACAAAATTTCATACATCAATACATTTAGCGGCGTTGCTCCCGACAAGAAAACAAATAAACCGCGGAAAAAGACAGAGCCAATCATCTCGCCAAAATGAAAGCGAATGGCGGTAGTTACATCCAGGTCACGATCGGTATGATGCACCAAATGAAAACGCCATAAAAGAGGAATTTTATGATTTAAGATATGCCATAAATAATTAGAATAATCCATGATTAGAAAAGCCGCAGCCCCTTTTATAAAAGAATGCGCTTTATATTGATAATTGAAGCCCCAGTGAAGTTGCTTGTTTTTCTTTGCAAGTTTCACCATTACCGGAAGAAACACAAAACGAAGAAGTGTAAAAGCGGGAACCGCTACTACCGAATTTATTATAACCCTTTGCCACCGCGGTTGTTGGCGCTTACGCAGTTGCCGCCTTCCTTCAGCTATGAATAATACAACAAATATTGCGGCTACTAAAGGCGCTCCCTTATGATCAAAAACACGCCTGATTATTTTCATAAAAAATCATTTTAAAAAGTTGATTTGAAACTGGTTGCGACCGATAAAGAATACTTCCTGACCTAAAAGCCTTTTCCATTTAATGTTTGATAGGCATCTCTTAAACCTGAATTGTTAAGTCCAATAGAGAGTAACTTAGATTCAATATGATCGTGGACTGCTTTAGCTTCTGGAAAGTTTTGGCCGGTCCAAAACCGGTCTTTACTTTGAAAATAACCTGTTTCACTTAGGAACGCTACCCCGTAACGATAAGCATCACCCATTGTATCATCCAAATCACTTATTTTGAAAGATCCATCAGGCTGATAAGATTTCGCCAGGCACCAGTTAAGCATGCGGTAAATTTCAGTCCGAACTTTTTCTCGTGTTGCACCATCAAGAAAAGGCCATGCATACCTAAAAATTTTCACCGCATCCCAATTTAGATGATTTTCATAATGTCCGTTGAATTTTATACCTGCAGGAAAATCTACATCATCAAGTTGAAGCAAGCGTTTTGCAATTAGATCTTTATGTTCTACCTGGCCTTTGAGATCAGAAATAACATGAAATGTTATACCCATGTCGTCCATTTTCCAAATGTTTCCATATCGGTCAACCATCCATTGTCCCCAACAACCTGTTTCTGTGTTTTGCCAATGTTTTACATAATCTTTGAGTGCACTGTCGAGCTGAGGATGAAAATGATAAGCTATTGGTTTGCTCTTATTCAACAGCCTTGCAATTGCTGAAAAAGTTTCATCAAGTTCTTCACGGTTAAACATTCCTGTTTTAGTAAAGTTATCATATAGGTCTGAGTCAAGTTGCGTTTTGAGCTTTTCAGGAGAATTTATCCTGTCAAGAAAAGATAGAGGAAATCGAGGGTGTATGCTATCCACCAAATTATCAATAGAATAATAAAGCCTGAGATACCAAACAGAAATTCCTGCTCCCCAACTTCCATCTGAGGATTGCTGCACAGATGCCAATTTCTGTTCCGCTGGTTGTGATATGCTCTGGCGGAGATCCCCAATTCTTAAACGTGTGGCAACAGTGTCAGAAGTAAAGTTCAATCGCCAACGAATCTCTCTATAAATATGCATTGAATACGGCATTGCCTCGGCTGCTGCCTGTCTTCTGTTTATTTCTGTTATAAGTGGCTTGATAGATGGACTCATCTGTTTTAATCTTTTCTCTCTTGCCATCCGGAGCTCTGAGATATCCCAATAAAATTGAGCCTCATTCCAAAACCTGCGCCATTTTGATTGATTGGTGATTGATGAAGATGGAGTAAATATATGCTCGCGATAGATTACAAACACAGCCATTACGCGCTGCAGCCTTTCGCGGTTAATATAACCTGCAAGCATCACAGCCAGGATTAGCATTAATAATATCAGCCAGCGTTTACGCCTCGTTTTGTTTTTTGTTTGTTTGAATGATGATATAGTCATTGAAAAAAGTTCTATCTTCTTTGTGTTACCTTATTAGTCAACGTAAAATTATTGCAGAAAAAGAGAGACTTTAATTAGCTGCCGGCTTGCCCATTTTATACAATTATTAAACCATTAATTACTGTTGAAAAATTATTAAAAGGGAAAAACTATTTAAAATTTTAATGAGATAAAAGAGAATTGTTGGTTGCTATCTTTTTCTTTGCCTTGATAGATCAAAGTTTATGTTTATGAATAAGCTTTCTGTGCAATGTCAATAAGCGTTCTTGTGAATAACCGAGGTAATACAAAAACCAAATTCGAAAAAATATTAACTGCATTCTATAAATACCATTGTCCAGATATTTCCTTGCAGATGTGGTTACGCTTGCATTTATAACTTTAAACTTCCCATATTTTTTAATGCGATGAATGATTTCCTGGTCTTCCATCATTAATAAATTTTCTTTGAAGCCACCGCATTTATTAAAAACGCTTTTTTCTACAAAAAGGCTTTGGTCGCCAAAGCGAACTGCATTTACATCAAACCGTGTAAACCAGCAATTGGCTTTTAAAAACCAATGTTGATAATCAAAAGAAAGCCTGAAACATCCGCTTGCGACTTTATTTTTGAATGCATTTAAAATGTAGGTTGTAAAATTTTTTGGCGGAATGCTATCCGCATGAAGAAAATAAAGAATTTCCCCTTTTGCAAGTGATGCGCCATAATTCATTTGTGCTGCTCTTCCTTTTTTCCTGCTTACTATGGCCGTTGCGCCTGCACTAGTGGCTATTTCAATAGTCCGGTCAATGCTTTGTCCATCCGACACAATGATTTCAGAGACATTTTTTGCACTATCTCTTTTTTTTATTTCATTAATAGTTTTGGCAATATTTTCTTCTTCATTATACGTGGGAATAATAATGCTGATCATGATCATTGGTCTTTTAAACCAAATTGATTTTTCAAATTTATTAAATCTTTTTCTTCATCAATATCTGAAAGTTCCGGCAATAAAAAATAGCCTAACTGATGTTGATTACAAAGAGCAATAGTATCATTCAAAACCGTATCAGTGCTCCATTTCACATTTTTAAAAAAAAATGAATGAAGTTTTTTCATGCCTAATAAATAATATCCTCCATCACTTGCCGGGCCGATAACAATGTCGAAATTATCTAAGGCTGAAAAAGCGCTTTCTAAAATAACTTTATTTATTTCCAGGCAATCGGTTCCAATAATTATTGTTTTTTTGTATTCACTTTCGAAAGCATTTATAAAAGCATTTTCCATTCTCTTTCCCAAATCATTTCCTTTTTGAATTTCCTTTTTGAAGAGTTTATTATTCCAGATATCTTCTTCAATAAAATCAGAATAAAAAACAATTTTATCCGCATCAATATTTTTAGAAATAGTATGAGTATGTTTAAGAAGTTTTTTATAAATATTGATGGCAGCTTCATTTCCAAGAGTAGCGGCGAGCCTTGTTTTTACCTGGCTATGAATTAAATTCTTTAAAAAAATTAAAAGTGCATTATTCATCATAATGCTTTTATAGTTTCCATTAATAATGATGATAATTTTTTATCTGCTTTCCCTGCTACTTCAATTATTTCTGCGATGTTTACCGGTTGCAAATTATCAGGATCACATTCATCCGTAATCACTGATATAGCGGCGCAAGGAAGTTCCATGTGCCTGACCGCGATTACTTCCGGCACAGTTGACATTCCAACCATATCAGCGCCAATTATTTTTAAATACCGATATTCAGCTTTTGTTTCAAGGTTGGGCCCATCAACTGCTGCGTAAACTCCATTTTGCAATTGTATATTGAGTTCATTTGCTTTTTGATGTAGTAATAAATTTAAATCATGATCATAAGGCTCGCTCATATCCGGAAAACGCGGACCGAATTCATCTAAATTTTTTCCTGTTAGCGGGTTGCCTGATTGTAAATTAATGTGGTCATTTATTAACACAAGGCTTCCTTTTTTAAAAGCGGAATTAATTCCTCCCGCCGCGTTAGATAGGAAAAGTTGCTTCACTCCTAATAATTTCATCACTCTTAAAGGAAAAACAATTTGTTGCATGGAATAACCTTCGTAATAATGAAAGCGTCCTTGCATTATTAGAATATTTTTATTACCAATTGTTCCGTAAATAAGATTGCCTTTATGAAATTCTACTGTCGATACGGGAAAGCCTGGTATTTGCGAATATGGAATGGTTTGTTTTGAATCCACATAATTCAAAATATAGTTTAATCCTGTTCCTAAAATAATTCCTATTTCAGGACTAGTGATTTGTTGTTGAATTAAATAATCTTTTGCTTTTTGAAATTCATTCATGTTATTTTTATTTATGTTACCGCGCCACCACAACCGGAACCTGCGCCTGCAGTACAACCATAACAATGTTGCCCTATAGTAATGTTTCTAATGTTTAAATTCTCCAGGTTAAATTCACTGATATGTTTTGTTTTACTATTTACTTTCAAATCAAGCATCTGGTTAAAATCGCAATCATATAGATAACCATCCCAACCAACAGAAATAGTATTTCTACACATGACACGAGCTGCTGCTGCGGGATTGTAGGCATCTGCCAATTTTTGCATATACCTTTCATAATTTCCAGTTGTAAGTAAATAATCGAGATAACGGTTGATAGGCATGTTGGTAATTGAAAATAAATTGTTGAATTCAATACCAAATCTTTGTTTTAATTCCTGTTTATATTCATTTTCTAATGATTGTTGTGACGGAGATAAAAACGCGCCGGCAGGATTATAAACCAAATTCAAAATTAACCCTGATCCTTCTTTACCATAACCAATTTCATTCAGCATTTCAAGTGCTTCAATACTTTGTTCAAAAACACCATTGCCTCGTTGCCTGTCTGTTCTGTCTTGTGTGTAAAAAGGAAGTGAAGAAACTACCTCTACATTATGAAGCTTATAGAATTCAGGAAGGTCATTATATTTTTTATTTGCCAGGATGATGGTAAGATTGCATCTGACTATTACATGGTGGTCCATTTTTTTTATCTCTTCTACGAACCACCGGAAATCGGGATTCATTTCAGGAGCGCCGCCGGTAAGGTCAACAATCTTTAAAAGAGAATTATTTTTCAAAACAGAAAGACATTGTTGCATAGTTTCCCTTGTCATGATCTCTTTACGGTCGGGGCCCGCGTCCACATGGCAATGTTTGCATGTTTGATTACACATTTTTCCAATGTTCACCTGGAAGATTTCAATTTGCACAGGCTTCAAAGGAAATAAATTGGTTTTTTCTAATTTTTGCTGAAAGGGAATTAACTCAAAATCTCCTTTTTGTCCATGCTCTAAAATTTCAATTTGTTCATGCGAATCAGCAAGAATATTATTTTGTGCTTTTAATGATTTCATAATTTTTTCTCACAGATTTTATTTTATTTTTCTCACAGATTTCACAGAAAATCAAAATTTTTTCTCACAGATTTCACAGAAAATCACAGATGTTTTCTTCGTATTCATTTGTGCGATCTGTGAGCAATATCTGACAGATTTCACAGAAGACCACAGATGTTTTTATCTGAGTTCATTTGTGCGATCTGTGAGCAATATTTAACAAAGAGAATCAATTGATTATTCTTATTAAACTTTCTTTATCAACCAATCTTGCTACATTGAAATTGACAAGAATTCCAAGTTTTTTGTTTGCCAATTTTAAATAAGTCAATAGCTGTTTTTTATGAACATTATTCAATGTTTCAATAGATTTTATTTCTATAATAATAAGGTTTTCTACCAGAATATCCATTCTAAATCCCAATTCCAATTGTATACCTTTATACTGAACAGGAACTCCAACTTGTGACCTAACAAATATGCCTTCTGATGATAATTCATAAACTAAGGCAGCTTCATAAACACTTTCTAATAGTCCGGGCCCAAGCTCATTATAAACAGTAAAAATTGAACCGCGTATTTTATATGACAATTCGTTTATATCCATTTTTCCTCCAATATCCATTTGTCTAAATATATTTCTCAGAGATTTATTTTTCTCACAGATTTCACAGAAAATCACAAATGTTTGTCTGTGTTCATTTGTGCGATCTGTGAGCAATGTGAGTAACATCTGACAGATTTCACAGAAAATCACAAATGTTTTTATCTGTGTTCATTTGTGCGATCTGTGAGCAAATTGAGCAATATCTGACAGTGAACGATTTTACATTGCTATTTCTTTCACTTTATTCATCATTTGCACACCATGTACCAGGGATGCACCGCCGCGGATCGCACACGCCACATGTACGGCTTCCATCATCTGGCCTTCGCTCCACCCTTTTTCATAGGCATCACTGCTGTATGCATCAATGCAATAAGGGCATTGCACCGCATGGGCTACTGCTAAAGCAATCAAAGATTTTTCCCTTGCCGTTAATTCGCTGTCTTTAAAAACTTCACCATAATAATCAAAAAATTTATCGGCTAAGTTTTTTTGAAACTCACCAACATTTCCAAATTTTTTTAAATCCTCCGCGTTGTAATAATTATTATTCATATCTTTTAATTTAGGTTAAGAATTAAAACATGATTGTAGTAATCACTAAAAATTTTCAGTATGTACATTATATTGAAACTGCAAATTAGATTTTAATAAACAATTATATAGATTAGGAGTCTTTCAATTCCTCACGGTTCATGGATCACATACGTCACCACGCCCCATATAGAAAAATCATTGCACGAAGCATCTACTTCAATTGCAGACAAGCGGTCAGTTTCGGGAACCAGGCGCACTTTATTCATAATTTTTTCCAGGCGGCGGATAAGCAATTCGCCATTCAAATTGGCAATAACTACTTTTCCGCTTTTGGGGCTTAGAGACCGGTCAATAATGACCACATCGCCCTGGAAAATTCCCGC
>JALYVO010000017.1 GCA_030853195.1 Bacteroidota bacterium
TTTCTTGATATTACGGCTACGATAGAAAAAAGAAAGACACTTGCTGATCTCGTGAAAAGAATAGCCGCTAATATTAATATTCCTTTTACAGTTGGAGGCGGAATCACTTCTGTTGAAAATGCTTTTGAATTATTGCAAAATGGTGCTGATAAAATTTCGGTAAATTCTGCAGCTTTCAAGAATCCGGACCTGGTGGCTTTAATGGCAAAAGAATTTGGAAGCCAATGTGTGGTGCTGGCCATTGACACAAAAAAAGAAAAAGATGAAAAATGGTACGTTTATCTGAATGGAGGAAGATTGAAGACCGATATTTTAGCATTGAATTGGGCAAAAAAAGCAATTGATCTCGGTGCCGGAGAAATTCTTTTAACCTCTATGAATAATGATGGTACGAAAGCTGGTTTTGCTGAAGATATTACTTCTTTATTTTCAGCAAATGTTTCAGTGCCGGTCATTGCTTCAGGAGGCGCAGGCTCGATGCAGGATTTTGCCGATGTGTTTATCAAAGCTAATGCTGACGCTGCTTTGGCAGCAAGTGTTTTTCACTTTGGAGAAATCAAAATTCCTGAATTGAAAAGTTATTTATCTGAACAAAATATAAATATGAGAATATGAAAAAGGATTATTCAGAATTGGTAAAACGTATTGACTTTTCAAAATCCACAACCTGGACGGTGCCCGCAATCATACAGGATTCCTCTACCAATGTTGTGTTAATGCTTGGGTATATGAATGAAGAAGCATTGTTGGAAACGATAGACTCGAAGCTGGTTACTTTTTTCAGCCGCAGCAAAAATCGTTTATGGGTAAAAGGTGAAACGAGTAAACATTTTTTACATCTTGTGGATATAAAACTGGATTGTGATTTTGATACCTTATTAATAAGAGCAAAACCCGATGGAACAGTTTGCCACACAGGCGCCGAGACTTGTTTTAATGAAGAAAATACTTCCAAAGATTTTTTAAGAACGCTTGAAAAAATTATTGAAGGAAGAAAAAAACGCCCGGTTCCCGGGTCATACACTTCTACTTTATTTAAAAATGGAATTAACTCAATGGCGCAAAAAGTAGGAGAGGAAGCAGTCGAATTAATTATAGAAGCCAAAGATCACAATCCAAAACTTTTTCTGAATGAAGCTGCTGACTTGTTGTTTCATTACATGATTTTATTACAGGCGAAAAACAGATCGCTTGATGATGTAATTGAAGTTTTGGAGAAAAGGCATAAATAGTTACACGTGCCACCATTCACCAAATCTTCACCCTCAAACTGTCCGGCCTGTACATTTTTTTTCCTGGCTTTACATTATAAGTAGAATAAAATTCATCAACATCGCTGAAAGGTCCATTCACCCTGTATTCTGCGGGAGAATGTACATCAGTCATTAATTGGCTTTTCAAACTTTGATCTCTTACTGAATAAAGCCATCCGAGTGCATAACCCATAAAAAATCTTTGCATGGGAGTTTGGCCATCAACCTTTACATTCTTTTTATATTCTTCTGTTTTCTTGAATGCGTCTATGCCTAACAGTATGCCACCAAGATCAGCAATATTTTCTCCTAATGTGGCGGCTCCATTTATTTTTGTACCTGGCAAAGGTTCGTAACCATTGAATTGTTCCACCATCAAATGAGACCTTTTTGCAAACTCCGCCGAATCATTTTTTGACCACCAGTTTTTCAAATTCCCTTTTTCATCATAAAGCCTTCCCTGGTCATCAAAACCATGCGTGATTTCATGGCCAATGGTGGATGCGCCCGCATATCCGTACACTACTGCGTCATCAAGTTGGCTGTCTTTAAAACCGGGCACAGTAAAGATTCCGGCAGGTAATACGATCTCATTATTATTCGGATTGTAATAAGCGTTATAAGTTTGCGGAAACATATCCCATTCAGTTTTATCTATCGGTTTCCCAAGCTTATTCATTTCATAATTATGCCACCATTTATTGGCATTAATAAGATTTTGCACATAGCTTTCTTTGCTGATTTCCATTGCTGAAAAATCTTTCCATTTATCAGGATAACCTACTTTTTTATTCATGGCAGCAAGCTTTACCAAAGCCTTTTGTTTTGTGCTGTCGCTCATCCAGGTAAGATTTTTTATGCGGTCTTTATATGCATCTCTTATATTTTCAACGAGGTCGCTGTATCTCTTTTTTGTGGTTGAATCAAAATATTTTTTTACATAGAGTTGCCCAAGCAATTCGCCCATTGAATTTTCTTCAGATGCGATAGCTCTTTTCCATCTTGGTTTCATTTCTTTTGCACCGGTAAATAATTTGCGAAAATTGAAAGTTTCTTTCACAAAGGCATCGGGTAAAGCATTGGTAAAGGATGAAAGTGTTCTGTATCTCAAATAATTTTTCCAGTCATTGATAGAAGTTATTTTTAAAACATCATTCAAGGATTTAAAAAATTCTGGTTGGCCCACAATTACAGAATCAATTTTTGTAACTCCAATATTTTTTAATAAATTTTTCCAGTCAATAGAAGATGAAAGTTTGTTGAGGTCAGCAATGGCCATTTTGTGATAATTGGCATAAGGATCACGGAGGTCTGCAAGCTTGCGTGAAGCCTTTGCCAGCTTCGTTTCCATGGTTAAAATATTTGTGGCTGATTGTGCAGAAGATGTAGAATCCTGCCCTTGCAACACAAGCATTTTTGCGATATGATTCACATACGCTTTGCGAATATTGGTTGTGGAAGAATCGGTATTAAAATAATATTCGCGTTCAGGAAGTCCGAGGCCGCCCTGGTCTAATTTAAAACTCATTGCTTCACTGTTCTTGTCATCCTGGGCCACATAATCATTGAACAATGCATTCACACCGATTTTATCGAGTTCGCTCACGACGCTTACAAAAGAAGGAAGGTCTGTTATGGTATTTATTTTTTCAAAATAAGGCTGCAAATATTTTGTTCCCTGTTGTTCAATTTTTGCACTGTCCATTGCCGCAGTCCAGAAATCGCCGATCTTTTGCGAAGCAGAACCTTTAGCTCCGTTATCCTTTGCAGCTTGTTCACTGATGTTGCGAAGGCGTTGCAGATTTTCATTAACAACAAGATTAGCTATGCCCCATGAGCTTTCTTCATTTGGAATTGGATTGTCTTTTATCCATTTGCCATTTGCATAAGAAAAATAATCCTGCGCCGGATTAGTAGCCGTATCAATATTAGCAGCAAATACATCTTTAGAAGTTTCAGTTGTTTTGTTTGTACAGGAAAAAATGGAGGCGCAGATTAAACTATATAGGAATATTTTTTTCATTTTGTAAAATTAGAGCGTAAATGTAATGAAGCATTGAATTGAAATAAAAAGATTTTATTTATAAAACTTACGTATGGCCGTAACTGTTGATATTTGCCATTCAATAAAATGTTGAAAAACTATATTTTAGATTATGACTCCTCAAAGATTTGGGCGCCTGACTTCTGTACTTAGTCACCGCCAGCCTGATCTAACGGTTGTGCTTGAAAATGTTTTTGACCCGCACAATGTTTCTGCAGTTATGCGCACCTGTGATGCAGTGGGCATCCAGGATATTTATATTCTAAACGATAGAATTCCTCCTCATAAAAAATGGGGCTACCGAAGCTCATCAACTGCGACGGAATGGCTGACCGTACATCAGTTTACAGATGCTGAAATTTGTTTTGAAGAAGTAAGAAGAAAATATCAGAAAATATATACTTCGCATCTTGACGAAAAATCCGCGGATGTTTATAAAATAGATCTTACGCAATCTATCGCTCTTGTTTTTGGCAATGAAACTTTCGGCGTAAGCGAAGGCATTAGAAAATATTCAGACGGTGATTTTATCATTCCGCAAATGGGCATTATCAAATCATTAAATATCTCTGTAGCCTGCGCGGTTACTTTGTATGAAGCATTCAGGCAAAAAAAAGAAAAGGGCCATTACGAAAAGCCGCGTTTACAGGAATTGGAAAGAAATGAAATCGAAAAGAAGTGGGGGATTAGCTAATAAGTATTCCGGTCATTTCAAAAATAAAAAAGAAACTTAATCGTTTCCGTTAAAATTATTCTGCAAGTTCAATTCTAATGTTGAAATTTGGTGCGACCCGTTAACCCATTTTCAGGATTACAATAGATGAAACTTTTGCTATAATAGAATAAAAATATTTTTATGTTGCTCTCACTTAATTCACCGAGTTTCAAAGTATTTAAATGAAAAAAAAATCATTGGTGATAGGCGACATAGCCAGTCATTTAAATATTTCTGTTACAACTGTTTCTTTTATTTTAAATGGTAAGGCACAGGAAAAAAGAATAAGTGAAAAATTAACCCAAAAAGTAATTAATTACGCCAGGGAAGTGAATTATACTCCTAATCTTCTTGCTCAAAGTTTACGCACCGGCAAAACAAATCTCATTGGGTTGATTGTTGAAAATATATCAAACCCTTTTTTTGCAAATATTGCGCGCCTTATAGAAGAAAACGCTTATAAAAATGGGTTTAGAATCATTTATTGCAGTTCAGAAAATGATACTAAAAAAGCCAAAGAGCTTATGAAAGTATTTCGTGAGCGGAAGATAGATGCGTACATAATAATACCTACTGAAAACACAGAAAATGAAGTTAACAATTTATTGAATGAAAATGCAAGAGTTGTATTGTTAGACCGTTATTTTCCGGGGCTTTCTACAAACTATGTTGGTGTAAATAATTCTGAAAGTACTTATAATGCGATCTGTCATTTAATTGAGCAGGGTTTTCAACGGATCGGTTTTGTTACATTATCGTCGGCGCAAACGCAAATGAACGAGCGTTTGGACGGATATAACAGGGCAATAGACGAAAATAATTTGAAAAGCTATATCAAGAAAATTCTTTTTGATGATAATAATAATGATCATTATATTAAACACATTACAAAGTTTTTTCAAAAAGAAAAAACAATCGATGCAGTTTTCTTTGCCACCAATTATTTAGGAATTAGTGGCCTGGAAGCTATAAGGAATCTTAAAAAAAAAATCCCATCAAACATAGGCGTTATATCTTTTGATGATCATGATGCTTTTAGATTGTATTCTCCTGCAATCACTGCAATTGCTCAGCCAATTGAGGAGATGTCTGAACAGCTTATCAATATTTTATTAGAAGATTTGGATAGTAACAATTCAAATAAAAAAACAAAAACAATAATTTTGCCTGCCAAACTGATAATCAGGGAATCGTCTATAAAAAAGTAATCAATTATTTTGCAATCCCGAATCTGTATCATTATTCTATCTGAGTAAACAAAAATTTTACCGAAACATTCATCGACTTCCTTCAAAAAAAACGAAACTTGGGTACAATGGTAATCTTTCAACGTTCTAAGTTGCCGGAGAAGGAATTTAGAATTAGCGAATAAAAATTGATTCAAAATGTTCTGTTTTCCTTTTGTCGAAATACGATTTTCTACATTTTAGTTTCTTTTAACACTTAACAACAAAAATCAAAAACAAACTCAATAATTAAAGAGTGGAAAAATTGAATTTTTATCCTGGCAATCATTTCAATTTTCTTTAGAGAGATATTTTGCCATAGATTATCAAAGATTCAGAAGAAGCAAATTCTAAATAAAGTTTACAAAAAAAAAGTTAAAAATATATTTGCTAAAACGATTTAGTGCTAATATATTTGCTAAAGAATAGTTAAAGTTAATATTGATTTATAGCAACATTAATGTATCCCAAATTTTAATTTATTTCTAATAACCCTCATTTCGTTTTTCCACAATTAAATCTACTGAATATGATTCCAAGACAATTATTGCAACGTGGGTTTCTCTTTATTTGCCTTCTCCTATTTTTCAATAGCGCAGAGATACAGGCACAATTAAATAAGCCACCATCTGAACAAGTTCAAATTACGGGTACTGTCATCAACAAGCTCAGTGAAGCCATGAAAGGTGCTACCATCCAAAATCTTAGTAGTGGAAAAATTGTATTAACGAATCAACATGGGCGGTATGCAATTGAAGCCAGCAAAGGCGATTCTTTATCAGCCTCTTTTACTGGTTATACCCCTTTCAGATGGGTTTTCACAGATCGTCTTGCTTATGATATCACCCTGGAAACGGTCGCAGGCAGCTTAAATGAAGTAGTGATAGTAGGTTATGGTAAGCAGCGGAAAATAAGCCAGATCGGCGCTCAATCTATTATCAATACTGAAGAACTTAAACAGCCTATTGCCAATGTGGGCGCAGGGCTCGCAGGCCGTTTGGCAGGCCTTGTTGCGGTACAGCGCACTGGCGAGCCAGGCCACGATGATGCTGATTTATGGATTCGAGGCATAGCCACCGTGAACAATTCAAAGCCATTAATATTAGTAGATGGTGTCGAACGTTCATTGAGTAATTTGAATTATGATGATATTGCTTCTTTCAGTATTTTAAAAGATGCTTCTGCCACGGCAGTGTATGGTGTTAGAGGAGCAAATGGCGTAGTGCTTATCACCACAAAAAGAGGAAAGCCCGGTAAGCCGGAATTTAATTTTGACTACCTCCATTCAGTAACCACTTTTACCAGGTTGCCAAAGATGGCGGATGGTATTACTTATATGAATATGGCAAATGAGGCTCTGGTTACGAGAGGAGATGCACCGAAATATACGCAGGACTATATTGACAAAACAAAGGCTGGCACTGATCCATATCTATATCCTAACGTAAACTGGATAGACAAAGTTTTCAAGAAATACGGAGACAACAATAAAGTGACACTCAATATTGATGGTGGTGCACCCTCAGCTTTTTACTATGTTTCCCTTGGCTATTATGATGAAAAAGGATTTATAAAATCAGATCCAACTCAGCCGTATCATAGTGGCGTAGGCTATTCAAGATTTAATTTTACGAGTAACTTAACACTAAAGGTTACAGGAACCACTTCGATTGAACTGGGCTTGCAAGGTTATTATAGCAACGGTAATTATCCCGGTATAAACACTGGTATTAATCCTCACGATGCAAGTCAGGTTAATTCTATTTTCCAGTCAGTTATAGATTTGCCCCCAGTTGAATTGGCTTATACATACCCTGGAGATACTACTTCGGGCAGAAACCCAAATGGTGGTTTTAGAAATCCATTTGATGCGGCTGCAAGATCAGGATATTCAAATCAATATGAAACGCAGGTATATACCAATATCCGTTTGCGCCAGCAATTAGGCATGTTGATTAAGGGCCTTTCTTTTACCACTATGTTTGCCTTTGACAGTTACAGTGAGCTGGATATAACTCATGCTAAAAGGCAAAGCGCTTACATATCCAATGACCGTAATCCGGATGGTAGCCTGAATTTGCTCTTAACTTATGCGGGATCGAATTCCTTAGGCTACGACAGGTATAACGGCGGCAACAGGAGAGTTTACACAGAGACTGCATTGAATTACGATACCTCATTCGGCAGGAGCCGTGTGAGTGGCTTGTTATTGTATAATCAAAGTGAGTACATTGATGCTTTTGCAGATAACTTCACAAACTCTATTCCTTACCGTACCCGCGGCCTTGCTGGCAGGGCAACCTATTCTTATAATGATAAATATTTTGCAGAATATAATTTCGGGTATAATGGCTCAGAGAATTTTGCCAAATCAAGCAGGTATGGCTTTTTTCCCTCTTACGGACTGGGTTGGGTAGCCTCAAATGAAAATTTTTATAAGCCATTAAAAAATATTATTACCTTCTTAAAATTCCGCTTCTCTACCGGCCTTGTAGGTAATAGCCAGATTGGTAGCAATATCAATACTTTTAGGTTTGCTTACCTGGACCAGGTGAATACCACCAATGTTAATGGCTACACTTTTGGCGTAAACAGAAGTGCCACCGGGGGCTATCAAATCAGCAGTTATGGCGTTAACCTTACCTGGGAAAGCTCCCGCAAAACAAATATCGGCATGGAAATGACGTTGCTGCATTCAGCTACTTTGCAGGTGGATCTGTTTAAAGAGCATCGTACGGGTATATTTCTGCAAAGGGGCACCGTACCAGAATTTGTGGGACTAACTAATGCACCTTACGGTAATCTTGGCGTTGTGAACAATGCAGGTGTTGATATTTCGCTACAGCAAAACCATAAACGAATTGCCAAAAACCTTTATCTGAGCCTGCAAGGTAATTTTACATATGCGCGTAATAAAGTTATTTCCAATGATCAGCCGGATCAAAAATATCCCTGGCTAAACAAGACTGGGCAGGGCGTGCTCGCAAGATATGGACTTGTAGCGGAGGGCTTATTTAAAGATTCCGCGGAAATATTAAATTCTCCCCAACAAACATTCGGGGAAGTGAGGCCAGGCGATATTAAATATAAAGACCTTAATGGCGATGGAAAAATTGATGCTTTTGACAAAACGGTTATTGGCACGGGCGACGTACCGTTCATCTTATATGGTTTCGGGTTTGACCTTACATATAAAAATTTCAGCATTGGTGCATTTTTCCAAGGTCAGGCAAAAGCAAATATTATATTGAGTGGCAACAGTATTCAGCCGTTCTCGGGCGATGGCGGTGTAGGCAATGCTTACAGCATTATTACCGACAGGTGGACACCCGAAAATCCAAATCAAAATGCCTTTTATCCCCGCCTTGGTTTTGGCGGCCCCAAAAATAATAACAATAACCAGCAAAGCACATGGTGGCAAAAAGATGCCAGCTTTGTGAAACTGCGGACGTTAAAGTTTGCTTACACATTTCCAGAAGCGGCGTTTACAAAGGTTGGTATCAAAGGCGCTTACCTATATTTAATCGGCGAGAATATACTTACGTTCAGCAAGTTCAAACTGTGGGATGTAGAACTAAATACGTCTAACGGTGTACGCTACCCGCAGGTGGCAGCTTATTCCGCAGGCATTCATTTTGATTTTTAAATTCAACATTAAACAATATGAAAAAAATAATTTTTACAGGCGTTGCTTTCTGTATATTATCCGGTATATGGTCGTGTAAGAAAGGATTTCTTGACCAGGTGCCGGCAGACAGGACAACTATTGAACAGGTGTTTGCCCACAAGAATACCGTGGACAATTTTCTGGCTAATGTCTATTCTTACATAAGGGACGAAGCTTCTCAACGGTATATAGGCGGCTCTACCTCCGGCGGCCCATGGACGGGTGCTTCGGATGAAGCGGAGTACGACTGGAGCTTTGTTTTCAGTAATTATATGAACGTCGGGGCCTGGGATCCGACTTCGGGTGTGGTAAATGACTTTTGGAAAAACTATTATATAGGCATCCGTTCTGCAACTTACTTTATGGCGCATGTGGGACAGGCTCCAGAAATTGCAAACACGCCATTACTTCCAAGGTATATTGCGGAAGCAAGAGCCTTGCGTGCCTATTATTATTACAGCCTTTTAAAAATATTTGGACCAATTGTGATTATTGGAGACAAGGCGGTAGCGCCGGATGCTCCTTTGAATGATGTGCAGATTGCCCGAAGCCCTTTTGATTCCTGTGTTGATTATATTGCCGGTGAGTTTGATAAAGCTGCCGCCGATCTGCCTGATAATCTTTTTACCAATGCAGATTATGGAAGAATGACCCGCTCTGTAGTGATGGCATATAAGGCGCAGATGTTACTTCTTGCTGCCAGCCCGCTTTACAATGGAAATAGCGATTATGCATCACTTAGAAATAAAAATGGCACACAATTGATAAGTCAACAGGCAGACGCTTCCAAATGGGCCAGGGCGGCGGCGGCTTCGAAGGCATTTATTGATGCTTACGTACCCGGCACATTCAGGCTGTTTAAAGAATACGATGGTTCCGGCAACCTTGATCCGTTGGCTTCCTGTAGAGACGTTATGCTTAATGACTGGAACGAGGAATGGATATTTGGAAAGGTAGGCGGAGACCCCGGCACAAGGCAATATGAGGGTACACCTTACCATTCCGGTTCTGATGCGGCAGTAAGGGGCAGTGGGGGCCTCGCCCCAACCCAGGAAATGGTAGATGCTTATTTTATGGACAATGGGCTCTCTATCACTGACCCGGGGTCGGGCTATGTTGAAAATGGCTTTTCGTCTTCTCCTGGAAAATACACTTCCGCCGGAATTTATAACATGTACACCAATAGGGAAGCGCGATTTTATGTAGATATAACTTATAACGGCAGCACCTGGTTAAATACCACATCGCCGTCAGGAACTATTATTACCCAAACCTATTATACCGGAAATTCAGGTAAAAAAGTAGGCAGCAACGATTATTCTCCAACAGGATATATTATAAGAAAAAACATTGCACAGAGCTATGCTAATAATTCACGGTCCTGGGTAATGTTAAGGCTGGCTCAAATTTATTTAGACTATGCCGAAGCTTTAAATGAATCTTCACCGGAAGATCCGGATATAGCAAAATATGTAAATTTGATAAGAGAGAGGGCAGGTATTCCGGATTTAGCTTCAGGGTTACCACAGGATGCAATGCGCACGGCAATTCGCAAAGAAAGAAGGGTAGAACTGGCCTTTGAGAATGCGCGTTACTTTGATACCCGCCGGTGGAAAATTGCCGAGCAAACAGACGGAGGCCCTTTTTATGGAATGAACATCAATGCAGGCAATAGTGTTCAGGACCCGGCTTTTTATGTAAGAACTGTTTTTGAAACCAGGGTTTTTCAAAAGAAAGATTACCTGTGGCCTATACCTCAACAGGAATTGGACGTTGATAGAAACCTTGTTCAGAATACAGGATGGTAAAGCCTAAAATGTAGAAAATCGGCTTTTTGGGCTTTGGCAACTTTCAAAAAAATGTCAAAACTTG
Source organism: Bacteroidota bacterium (assembly GCA_030853195.1). Classification (GTDB taxonomy): domain Bacteria; phylum Bacteroidota; class Bacteroidia; order Chitinophagales; family Chitinophagaceae; genus Ginsengibacter. The sequence goes on from JALYVO010000017.1 coordinate 10,778, forward strand.
ATCTCTAATTCATAACTTAATTCATATCTCACGCAATGAAAAATATATCTAAAATCCTCAGGGTATTTGCAGCCATTTTGCTTCTGAGTTTTGTGATCGCCTCCTGCAATAAACCCGATGCTATTATTTATAATAAAGAAGGCGCCATTTATATGCCACGTGCCGCAGGCGACAGCAAACTGGCCTTATTGCTCACAGATACAGCGCAGACTGCCACTTTCGGCGCAGCTTATGGAGGATTGAAATATCCTTCAAATGATATAACTGTAACTTTTAAAATTGATTCTACTCTTATTAACAGCTACAATGCGCAAAATGGAACTTCCTACATCATGCTGCCGGCTTCCAGTTACCAGATTCCATCTTTATCTGCAGTTATCAAAGCAGGACAAACAGGATCAAATAGTTTACCGGTGAAAATCACTACAACTAATCTTGACAAAGGTGGCAAGTACATACTTCCTGTTACTATCGCCAATGTTACATCAGGAACGATTGACAGCACTTTGCGTACTACTTTTTTTACTATTGATACAATACGCAGATTAGAAGAGGATATTACCTCAATGGCTACACTTACAGTAAGTAAAGATAATGGGGGTGGCCCGGATGCCAATGAAGGATCTAAAAAGCTGGTTGATGGTAATTACAACAGCAAGTTTTTAACCGATGGCTTTCCTCAGGCTTTTTGGGTGCAGCTTACTTTTCCGACCGCGCAAATAATAGGTGCTTACACAATTACTTCGGGCAATGACGCTCCTGAAAGAGATATGAAAGACTGGAATCTTGCGGGCTCCAATGATGGAACCACATGGACAGTTTTGGATACACAAACTGGCGAGACATTCTCTGGCCGTAACCTTACCAAACGATATGAATTTACAAACACAACTGCTTATATGCAGTACCGGATAAATGTATTAGCCAACAATGGTAGTAATCTTATACAGGTAAGTGAGTGGAGGTTAATTACCTATCCATAGTATCCATAGTTATATGGTAAAATTTATTCAGGCCAGTCTGTCGTTTTCATAAAATTATTTTGTAATATGGTTAAAAAAACATGTCCAAAAATTAATAAATGAAATTGAGACTTTTCATTCTTTTATTATTCATTATTCCATCCTCTATTCATGCTCAGAGTTTTCAAACTTCTGGCTATTTTGTGATCAAAGGCAAATTAAAAAATTTTAAAGAAACTTTCTTTGAATTTGGTTTGTCAGATTATTTTACCATTAACACTATCTCCATAGTGGTTAAGCCTAACGGAAGTTTTGAAAAAAAAGTGCCAGTACAGGATATTCAAACGGCCTATTTTATTTTCAATGATAGCCTGTTCTTTAACTGTACTGTTTTGGATAAGGATACAATAAACATGTTTTGGGACAATGATGATTTTGCAAATACGTTTCTTGTCACAGGTAAAAATGAGCGCAGGACAAAGGAGTTGCAGCTACAATCAAAGCTTCGTTCATTCATACTCGCGTCATATACTTTGCCGAAAGAATTATATGAAAAAAGGAAAGAACTGACTGATGAACAAAAGTTTGCTCTTATAAATGAAGTATATAACCGGAATGTACAGGCAATTTTCGATTCAACGAATTTCTTTTCTGAAACGATAGATAACATGATCACCGGCTTGTACTTTCAATATTCTTCCACTCTGCGAGGCGCATATCTGCTTCCGCAATTTAAGTTAAAGCTTGCTTTGGATAGCACCCGGTCTTATCCTCATTTTGCTATGTTGGATCATTATTTTGATTTTAAACAATTGAATAAAAACTGGTTTTGGAATGTTCCGGAATATAGAAGATTTATTTTCGATTATATCAGGTTTGATGTGCCATTTGATAGTTATGTCACTTCTGTTACCGGTGCTGAAAGAGCCAATAGTTTCACATTGGATTACTATTATATAGCACAGGCCGTTATCCACCAAACAACCATTAAAGATTGGTTCATAACACAATCACTTATAAGCGGCTTTGCAAATTATCCGTTTGCTGATGTCGAAAAGCCCTATAAATTATTTATGGAAACTTGTGCCACTCCTTTTTTAAAAACCAAAGTTCAAAAATATTATGAGACCATCAGGTTATTGAAACCAGGCAGCAAAGCACCGGAATTTTCTTTGAAAAATAAACGAGGAAAAAATGTTTCTTTAAGTGATTTTAAAGGCAAGGTGGTATATATAGATTTTTGGGGAGTAACCTGCGGACCTTGCATTTATGATATTAAAAAATATGTGCCGCAGCTTCATGAACACTATAAGGATAAGGACGTTGTATTTGTAAACATTTGTGTTGGCTCAAAAGAGAAAGAATGGAAAGAGGGATTGGAAAAATACAAATTGAATGGTGTAAACCTTATTGCTGAAGAGTGGGCTAATAATCCTGTATGCAAAGCATATAATATAACCGCCGTACCACATTATATACTTATTGATAAGAAGGGAAACATTGCTGAAAATAATGCGCCCACGGCAGGTGAATTGAACGCCAGGTATGGATATAATGGAATAGACGTTTTACTAAAATAGTGAAAAACTACTTTTTCGCTTTCTAGATAAAGAACATTTAAATAAATAAAAAGCAAGCATGAAAAAGGACTAATGAAATAAATGTATACCGTTAGTAAATGTGATTACATATAAAAAGAATTCAAAATTATTTTTCATAAATGTCATCCTTAAAATTTTTACCAGCATTTTTATTTTTTTGTTTGCTTTATTCCCATGTGTATTCACAGGGAAAAACAACACATTCTCTTCCCGATAAAACATCTTTTCAGGAAGCTGAGCCCTGGAGCGCAGCTTATGATATACGTACCGATATAGCGATGGTTTATGGAATGGATAGTACTTTCTCTGATAGGATTGAAGGCTATCGTAAGCATGGATATAATGTGCAGTTCATGACAGGAATTGCGTGGGGAAATTACCAGGATTATTTTACAGGAAAATGGGATGGCAAGCCGCATGAAGAAGAAGAGGGCCAGGTAGAGCGCAATGGAAATCATATTGGCCATGGAAAAGGAATTCCCTACATCGTTCCCACAGATAATTATATTGCTTATTTCAAAACTAACATCATTAAGAAAGTTATTGACGCGGGCATAACGACTATTTATCTGGAAGAGCCTGAGTTTTGGGCACGAGGCGGATACAGCGAAGCTTTCAAAAAAGAATGGCAAAAATATTATGGCTACGCATGGATGCCTCAACACGAATCTCCGGAAGCTACTTACTTGTCTTCCAAACTAAAATACCATCTTTATTTTCATGCCCTAAAAGAAGTGTTTCAGTATGCAAAAACTTACGGTGAAAGCAAGGGAATAAAAGTGAAATGCTTTGTACCCACGCATTCACTGCTCAATTATTCATCTTGGTCTATCGTAAGCCCTGAAGCAAGCCTGGCTTCACTTCCGGGTATGGATGGTTATATTGCGCAAGTGTGGACGGGTACATCCCGCGAGCCGGTTTTTTTTAACGGAGAAAAAAAAGAAAGGGTCTTTGAAAATGCTTTCCTGGAATATGGTTCAATGTTATCAATGGTAGCGCCTACCGGCCGCAAAGTTTATTTTTTAACCGACCCGATAGAAGACAGGGCACACACCTGGGATGATTATAAAATTAATTATGAAGCAACCTACACAGCCGAGTTGTTGTATCCGGCTGTTGACAATTATGAAGTGATGCCCTGGCCCCACAGGATTTATCTGGGAAAATTTAAGGTGGAAGGAAGCAATGAAAGGCAGCCCATATCACCTGCTTATGCCACGCAAATGCAGGTAATGATAAATGCATTGCACGATATGCCTGCTTCTTCCAACAAAATAAACGGTTCAAAAGGCATTGGTGTTTTGGTGGGCAACTCGATGATGTTCCAGCGTTTTCCTACACATAACAGTTATGATGACCCGCAATTATCTAATTTTTATGGGATGGTAATGCCGTTGTTGAAACGAGGCATTCCTGTTGAAACAGTGCACATGGAAAATCTTGAATTTGCAGGCACTTTAAAAAACATAAAAGTTTTGGTGATGAGCTATTCCAACATGAAGCCTCAATCTATAAAGGTGAATGAACAATTAGCGCAATGGGTAAAGCAAGGTGGCGTGTTATTGTATTATGGAAGAGACAACGATCCTTTTCAGCAGGTAAAAGAATGGTGGAATACAAATGGAAAAACGTATGCAGTGCCATCAGCACATTTGTTTGAATTGATGCATATTGATTCCGCAGATAAAAAAGAAATGTATAGCTATGGCAATGGAAAAGTATTCATTGAAAAACAAGATCCCAAAGAATTGATTATGTCTGCAGGCATGGATAGTAGCTTTATGAATTTAGTGCGCCAGGCTTATGAAAAAGTTTCCGGCAAGCTGCAAACAAAAAATTATTTTTATTTGGAGCGCGGCCCGTATGATATTGCCTCTGTGATGGATGAAAGCGTCAGCCCGGAAAGTCTGCATATCAAAGGCCCGGTAATAGATATGTTTGATCCTTCATTACCAATTTTAAACAAAAAAATCATCAAACCCGGCCAGCAATCTTTGTTGTATGATTTAAAAAGAATCAAAGAAAAAAACATTCCCAAAGTATTGTGCGCCGCATCAAGAGTTTATAAGGAAAAGAGAAGTGCTCACAGTTATTCCTTTATCACCAAAAGCCCATCGAATACTCAAAATGTGATGAGGGTGTTGCTTCCATCAAAGCCATCGTCGGTTGGAGTTAAAGATGCTGATGGCAAAACGTTAGAGAGCAAAAATTCATGGGATGAATTATCCAAAACCTGTTTGCTGCAGTTTGTCAATTCAGCGAATGGAATTATTGTTGAAATAAAAATGTAATTATTTTTTTAATAAAGTATTCCAATAAAATATCCATGAAATAAGAAATATCTTTTTCTATTTTTATTTTTAGCGTCCGATGAAATAAGATGGTAATTAAATTTTTTCAATAAAACATTTCAATAAAATAATCAGCATGAGAAAAATATTTTTTTCTATTTTTATTTTTAGCAATCTTATTGCTTCTGCCCAGATCGTTTCCCAGACAAGTGATTTTGTAGATTTTGTCAATCCTCTGATGGGCACAGATTCCAAGCCTGATCTTTCCAACGGGAACACTTTTCCTGCAATCGGTTATCCATGGGGGATGAATTTGTGGACACCGCAAACCGGCAGAATGGGCGATGGGTGGGTGTATCAATATACTGCTGATAAAATAAACGGCTTTAAGCAAACTCATCAGCCATCACCATGGATGAATGATTACGGCGCTTTTGCTATCATGCCAATTACAGGAAAAGTTCGTTTTAAAGAAAATGACCGGGCAAGCTGGTTTTCTCATAAAGCAGAAATTTCCAGGCCATATTATTACAGCGTTTATCTTGCTGACGATGATATTACCACTGAGATTACGCCCACAGAACGCGCGGCCAGCTTCCGGTTTACATTTCCAAAAGCGGATAGCTCTTCTGTGATTATTGATGCGCTGAACCATGGATCTTACATAAAAATAATTCCTTCGGAAAATAAAGTTATCGGTTATACTACCCGCAACAGCGGTGGAGTTCCAAAGAATTTTAAAAATTATTTTGTAATTATTTTTGATAAGCCATTCAATTATACTTATACTTTTTTGGACAGTGTAATCACAAAGAACGTTGAACAAAAAAGCAATCATACAGGCGCCATTATTGGTTTTATCAACACGCGCAAAGGTGAAATTATTAGCGCGAAAGTTGCTTCTTCTTATATCAGTTTTGACCAGGCCGAAACTAATTTGAAAGAAATCGGCAACAATAATTTTGAGACGGTAAAAAATAATGCTAAAGCAGAATGGAATAAAGTTTTGGGAAGAGTGAAAGTTTCTGGCGGAACAATTGATCAGATAAAGACTTTTTATTCCTGCCTTTACCGGATGGTCTTTTTTCCATTAAAATTTTATGAAAAAAATTCTGAAGGGAAGATTGTGCATTACAGCCCTTACACCGGCGAAGTTCAAGATGGCTATATGTTTGGCGGCACAGGCTTTTGGGATACTTTCCGCGCTTTATATCCTTTTCTCAACCTGGTATATCCTTCCATCGCTAAAGAAATGCAGAAAGGTTTGGTAAATGATTTCAAAGAAGGTGGCTTTTTACCGGAATGGTCTGCGCCGGGTTATAGGAATGTAATGGTTGGTAACAATTCTGCTTCCATTGTTGCAGAAGCATATGTGAAAGGCCTTCGTGGTTACGATATTGAAACTTTGTACAAAGCTTTGATACATGGTGCAAACAATGAAGGGCCTGAAGGTACGGGCCGCACCGGCGTAAAATTTTATAATTCCTTAGGATACGTTCCTTATGATGTGGGCATCAATGAAAATGCTGCGCGCACGCTGGAATATGCTTATGATGATTATTGCATTTATCAACTTGGCAAGGCATTAAGCAAGCCGGCTTCGGAAATAGATATATTCAAACAACGGGCAATGAATTATAAAATCCTTTTTGATAAATCACATCTTTTAATGCGTGGTAAAAATAAAGATGGCAGTTTTCAATCACCGTTTAATCCATTTAAATGGGGTGATGCTTTCACTGAAGGAAACAGCTGGCATTACAGCTGGTCTGTGTTCCAGGATATCAACGGATTAGTTAACCTGATGGGTGGCAAGAAAAAATTTGTGCAAATGCTTGATTCCATTTTTGTGATGCCGCCAACATTTGACGATAGTTATTACGGAGGAGTTATTCATGAAATACGGGAAATGCAGATAGCCGATATGGGACAGTATGCACATGGCAATCAGCCCATTCAGCACATGATTTATTTATACGATTATGCAGGAGAACCCTGGAAAACACAATATTGGGCAAGAGAAACGATGAACAAATTGTACAAAGCAACGCCAGACGGATATTGTGGCGATGAAGACAACGGCCAAACATCAGCATGGTATGTATTTTCAGCGTTAGGATTTTATTCTGTTACACCTACAAGTGTGCAATATGCGGCCGGCGCACCATTATTCAAACGCGCAGAAATTGATTTTGAAAATGGCAATAAACTTTTTATCAATGCGCCCAACAATGATGCTGACAAACGTTACGTGCAGTCGGTAACTTTTAACGGCAATGCATACACGAAAAACTATTTCAATCATTTTGATCTGCAAAAAGGTGGAACTCTTAATATCCAAATGGCTCAGATGCCGAATAAACAAAAAGGTTCTGGCCAAAAAGATTTTCCTTATTCTTTTTCAGAAAATGATAAATGATAAAATTTTTTTTTTCGCTTGTGATGTGAAAAGCCAAAATATAGGTTTTTCTTATTTTTAGATTTTGAATAAGAAAATGACAAATTTCATATGTGTAATGCACAAATGGATTTTAAAATATTGTAAAAGACTGTGTGTCAAAGATTCTATCCCGCAAAAAGTATATATACTCATTTTTATTAACAAGGATATAGCATTTGATAATCAATTCAGCAAAATATGATAATGCTGTTTTTTATCCATAATATAAGGGTGTGCGGCTAAAACCAGTGGTTTCAAATTTCTTTACCTCAGATTGTTTTACGAATAAAAATGCAATTTTGACCGATTAGAATCTACAAAGTCTGCCATCTAATTCTACTTCTCTGCCAACTAAACTGATTAATAATTTTGGTACAATTATTCGTGTACATTTGCAATCCAAATTATAATATTAAATAAATTTAACAATTATGGCAAAAGAAACTTTTGAACTTTTCGATGACAGAGTTCTGGTTAAACCAAATGCAGCAGAAGAAAAAACTGCGGGTGGAATTATCATTCCTGATACAGCAAAGGAAAAACCACAGAAAGGGACTGTAGTGGCAGTAGGAAAAGGAAAATATGCAGAGCAAACAGGAAACCTGATTCCGGTACAAATAAAAACTGGCGACACAGTAATGTATGGTAAATATGGCGGCACGGAAATCACCATCGAAGGTGAAGATTACCTGATCATGCGCGCTTCGGATATTTTAATGAAACTTAATTAAATTCATCTTAAAAAAATTAATAAATAAATATTATGGCTAAACAAATATTTTTTGAAATAGAAGCCCGCAATAAAATGAAAAAGGGCGTAGATACTTTGTCAAACGCGGTAAAAGTAACGCTTGGCCCAAAGGGCAGAAATGTGGTTATTGAAAAGAAATTTGGCGCTCCTACAATTACAAAAGATGGTGTAACGGTTGCTAAAGAAATTGAACTTGACGATCCAATTGAAAATATGGGCGCGCAAATGGTAAAAGAAGTGGCTTCCAAAACCGCTGATATCGCTGGTGATGGCACTACAACTGCTACAGTTCTTGCCCAGTCTATTATCAGTGAAGGTTTGAAAAATGTGGCTGCCGGCGCAAATCCAATGGATTTGAAACGCGGAATTGATAAAGCGGTTATCGCTGTTGTTGAGCATTTAAAAAAACAAAGCGTTGCAGTTGGTGACAACAATGATAAAATTGAGCAGGTTGCTTCTATTTCTGCTAACAACGATGAGTCAATCGGAAAATTGATTGCGCAGGCAATGACTAAAGTTGGTAAAGAAGGTGTTATAACTGTAGAGGAAGCAAAAGGCACCGACACAACTGTTGAGGTTGTCGAAGGTATGCAATTTGACAGAGGATATGTTTCTCCTTATTTCGTTACCAATAGCGAAAAAATGGAAGCTGACCTTGAAAACCCATACATTCTTATTTATGATAAGAAGATTTCTGCAATGAAAGATATTCTTCATATTCTTGAGAAAGTAGCTCAAAGCAGCCGCCCTCTATTAATTATTGCGGAAGATCTGGAAGGCGAAGCATTGGCAACTTTGGTAGTAAATAAATTACGTGGCACTTTGAAAGTGGCTGCTGTAAAGGCTCCTGGCTTTGGTGATCGTAGAAAAGAAATGTTGCAGGATCTTGCAGTTCTTACAAAAGGAATAGTTGTGAGCGAAGAACAGGGTTACAAATTAGAAAGCGCTGACCTTACTTATTTAGGCCAGGCAACTGCAGTAACTATTGATAAAGACAATACCACAATCGTTGGTGGCAAAGGCGATAAGAAAGATATTACTGCAAGAGTAAACCAGATTAAAGCCCAGATAGAAAGCACCACATCAGATTATGATAAAGAAAAATTACAGGAACGCCTTGCTAAATTGAGCGGCGGTGTTGCTGTACTTTATGTAGGCGCTGCTACAGAAGTGGAAATGAAAGAAAAGAAAGATCGTGTAGATGATGCGCTTCATGCAACAAGAGCTGCTGTGGAAGAAGGAATTGTTCCGGGTGGTGGTGTTGCTTACATTCGCGCTATCGAAAGCCTTCATGAATTACAAGGTTCTAATGATGATGAAACAACCGGTATCCAGATCGTAAGACGCGCTGTAGAAGAGCCTCTTCGCCAGATCGTGGTAAACAGCGGAATTGAAGGAAGCATTGTTGTACAAAAAATAAAAGAAGGTAAAGATGATTTTGGTTTCAATGCCCGCACAGAAGTTTATGAAAATTTGCTTGCTGCCGGTGTTATTGATCCAACAAAAGTTACACGTATAGCATTGGAAAATGCTGCATCTATTGCCGGAATGTTATTAACTACCGAATGTGTAATTTCTGACAGGCCTGAAAAAGATAAGCCAAGTATGCCTGCTATGGGCGGAATGGGCGGTGGAATGGGTGATATGGGATATTAATAAATTCCAAGTTGAAGTAAAAATATCAATCCCTTTGCAGAAATGTGAAGGGATTTTTTTTGCATGAAATGAATGATTCAGAAAAAATATCAAAATTATATATTTTGGCTTTTCACATGATTATCCTGATCTTGTTGAAAGATAAACAGATTTAGTTGATTGAAATTTTCACAAAAAAAAGAACCTCATTTCTGAAGTTCTTTTAATTTTTTTTTAATGGAGATTCAATTAACCAAACAATCCACCTTTTTTAAAACTGCGCGTTCCTTCGCCAATTTTAAATCCATTATTATAAATTTCAATTTTATAATTTCCCGTTTGGAATTTACTATTTTGAGACCATTCAACATTGACCGGCTCTTTTTGCCCCTGGACATAATTGATTTGAACTTTTTTGGTATAAGGCCTTTCCGCACCATCGCGGGTTAAAAACTTACCCGAGCCCAAAGCCTCCACTGACACAGAACTTCCGTCTGGAGCAGTGATAGCAATATAAATATCTTTCGGCCCCGATTGTGTGATTCTGTTTTCATCAATATCAAATGAGATTCTTAGCTTATCCACTTTTTTTGCAGTACTAGTTACTTTTTCTTTTCCACTATGTTTTTCCTGGATGCCCACTATTTGAAAATTAGAAGCATGCAGAGTTGATCCAACATCAATCACATCTTCCTTTTGTTTGATTACCTGATTGCTGGAATCATAGTTTTTTTGTACAACATCTCTTTGACGTGTTATCACTTTTTTATCTTCAGTTAATTGAGTATTTTCTGCTTTTAATGATTCTATTTCTGCAGTGTAAGTATCAATGTTTCCTTTCAACTGTGCAATTAATCTTCTTGCTTCGGCGAGCTGCGCGGCAGTAGCGTTTTTATTATTCAATATAGTTTGCACTCTTGATTTAAGCGCTTGAATATCTTTATCTTTTGTTCTTAAAAGGCTATCAGCTTTTACATTAGTTGTTTTGAGCGCATCAAGCCTCATTGCTGCATCATCTAATTCGCGCTGAAGCTCATTTTTTGACGAATCGCTATTTTCAATTTGTGTGGTGAGATCCTGCTTTTCCCGGCGGGTTTTATTTTTATCATAAATAATATATCCCCACGTAGCGAGTAAAGCAACTACCAATAATGCGGTTAAAATGTTGCGGCTGTCATTGTTTTTGACTACCGTTTTCTCCGCCGGAGGATTTGTCTCAGGAAAATTTTCGTAATTCATTATTAGTTCTTTTGATTTGATTATTAAATATAAACATTTTCCAAAACCACAAGCCAGGGCGTTCAGAAGATTTTGGAAAACAACTACAAATTAAGTGTAAAATTTTATCTTTGAAAAAATGAGTACGCTTTCAATTATAGCTAACTGGAAAAAAAATATTTATAAGCCATTATATTGGCTGGAAGGCGAGGAAGAATTTTTTATTGACGAAATAATGAATTATGCCGAAAAAAAAATTTTGTCCCCGGCTCATGCCGAATTCAATCTTTCTATTTTTTATGGAAAAGATGCCGACTGGGCTGATATTATAAATGCCTGCCGCCGCTATCCAATGTTCGCTGAACGCCAGGTAGTGTTGCTGAAAGAAGCGCAGCAAATGAAAGATATTGATAAGCTGGAAGCATATATTGAGCATCCTTTGACATCAACAATATTTGTTGTTTCTTATAAAGGGAAAACACTGGATGGCCGTGGCCGCTTGTCTAAATCAATCAAAAAAAACGGTGAAGTTTTTTTATCAAAAAAAATTTATGATAATCAATTGCCGGCCTGGACTAATGGCTATTTGCAGGCTGATGGATTTCAAATTACCCCAAGAGCTTTGACTTTACTGGTTGACCATGTTGGAAATGATCTTTCCAGGATTGCCAATGAGATTGATAAACTCTCAATGAATCTTGGCAAAGAAAAAAATATAACAGAAGATGACATTGAAAAATATATTGGCGTAAGTAAAGAGTATAATATTTTTGAATTACAACATGCATTTAGTAAGAAAGACCATGCAAAAGCCATACGGATAATTAATTATTTTGAAGCCAATCCCAAAGCGGTTCCTATACAATTAGTGCTTCCTTCTTTGTATGGATATTTTACTAAAATAATGGCCATTTATCAGATGCCTGATAAGAGTGACAAGGCCTTGAGGCTTTTGTTTTATAATAATCCTTTCCTGGTAGAGCAGGCGATGGATACCGTAAAAAATTATTCTTTTTCTGAAACTGAAAATGCTATTCTACTTCTTCATGATTACAATTTAAAAAGCATCGGGATCAATAATTATGGAACATCTCACGGATCATTGATGAAAGAGCTTTCTTATAAAATTATCAAAGGGTAAGTTTAATTATTGAGTTATTTTATTGTATTAAATTGTTTGAGTGTTGAAATGTTCTGAGATAAGCTAAAAAGTAGATCTCCCATTTTAAAAAACTACCAAAAAAATTATTTTAACTTTCAAATATCCCGGATATTGTCCTTCTCCTTTAGGAGAAGGGTAGGGATGAGGCTTTATGGTAGGGATGAGGCTTTATGGTAGGGATGAGGCTTTATGGTAGGGATGAGGCTTTATGGTAGGGATGAGGCTTTATGGTAAGGATGAGGCTTTATGGTAGGGATGAGGCTTTTTACTTTTTAAGATAGTGCTTTCAAAACCTGCAACGCATTTCTCTTATCATCATCAATCGCTTTTTTCAATTCTTCCAAACTATCAAATTTTTCTTCTTTTCTCAAAAATTTTTTTACATAAACCCGGACAACACGGTTATATATTTCTTCATCGAAATCAAAAATATTCACTTCAATCACCACATCATTTCCCCCAATCGTTGGCCTTATGCCAATGCTCATCATTCCCTTGAGTTTTGAAGATTCAATAAATTCTATCTCCTGATTTTTACTTTCTATTCCGATACTTACCTCCACAGCATAAATACCATTTCCCGGCACCAATTTATTTTCATCAACAACATCAATATTTGCGGTTGGATAGCCAAGTGTGCGCCCCAGTTTATTACCATCAACTACTCTTCCTTCAAAAAAATAATCGTATCCCAGATATTCATTTGCTGTGCTGATATCATCTTCACTCAGTGCATGCCGTATTTTGGTAGAGCTGATGGTAACATGATGCAAAACATGTTCTGGTATTTCTTTCACTTTATAATTATATGATGCCTGGTATTTTTCCAATAATTTATAATCGCCGGTTCTGTTTTTACCAAAACGATGGTCATAACCGATAATAATTGTTTCAGGATGAAATTTGGAAACAAGAAAATCGGAAATATATTCTTGTGCTGACTGGTTAGAAAATTCGAGAGAAAAAGGAACAATCACCAGATGGTCAATCTCCTGTTTAGTTAAAAGCTCAATTTTTTCGGTAAGTGTATTTAGTAATTTAATTTTTGGCTGGCCGGTTGTGGAATTGAGCACCATCCTGGGATGCGGGTCAAAAGTAATGATCACCGATTCGCCACTATTTAGTTGTGCTTCTTTTTTAAGCTGGTGTATAATTTGAAGATGCCCTGTATGAACGCCATCAAAGGTTCCAATAGTGATGGCGGCATTTTTGAAAAAAGGCAAGTTATTTAAATCCCTGTGTACCTTCATAAGATATTCGCAAGTTAATTGATAATTGAATATTTTGAAGGTGGAATTCTCATCATGCCATCTTACTTTTACTGCTAAACGAATTGTCTTTTAACCAATAAACTTTTCACATGTCTCTATATTCCCAACGGGGAGTTTCCGCGCAAAAAGAAGAAGTTCATGCAGCTGTAAAAAACCTTGACCAGGGAATTTTTTCAAATGCATTTTGTAAAATTTATCCTGATTATTTATGTGGAGATAGCGATTTTGTAAACGTGATGCATGCAGATGGGGCTGGCACCAAAAGTATTCTTGCTTATTTATATTGGAAAGAAACCGGCGATGTATCTATATGGAAAGGAATAGCGCAGGACGCAGTGGTGATGAATCTTGACGATCTTTTATGTGTAGGAATTTATGATAATATTATTTTTAATTCAACCATTGACCGCAATAAAAATTTAATTCCGGGTGAAGTCTTGGAACAAATAATCAGCGGCACACAGGAATTTTTTGACCTGATGAAAACTTTTGAAATCAATATTCATTACCTCGGCGGCGAAACCGCAGATGTTGGAGATATAGTTAGAACGATTGCTGTAAACGGAACCATGACGGCGAGATGGCCAAAGGCAAAAATAATTTCCAATGAAAAGATCAAGCCTGGAAATGTAGTTGTTGGCCTTGCTTCATTCGGGCAAGCTACTTATGAAAATAAATACAATAGCGGAATTGGAAGTAACGGATTGACTTCTGCCCGTCATGATATTCTGGAAAAATATTATGCTGAAAATTACAAAGAAAGCTATGATAATAATTTGCCTGATGAAGTAGTTTATATCGGGAAACATAGAATCAGCAATACTTTGAGAGGCTCTCAAGCCTCCTCCTCTGGAGAAGATTTAGGGGAGGCCCTTCTTTCTCCAACAAGAACTTATGCGCCTTTAATTAAAAATCTTTTACAAAATAATTTTGAAAATATCCATGGATTGATCCATTGTAGCGGCGGCGGCCAAACAAAATGCTTAAAATATCTTCCCGAAAATGTGAAAGTGATAAAAGATAATTTATTTGATCCGCCGGATATTTTCAATAAAATAAAAGTAGCCAGCAAAGCTGATGACCCCGAAATGTATCAGGTTTTTAATATGGGATGCAGAATGGAAATTTATACCGATGAGGATTTTGCCGGAACTATTATCAAACAAGCACGGGCGTTTAATATTGACGCAAAAATCATCGGCAGGGTAGAGGCAAGTGATAAAAAAGAATTGGTGGTAGATTTAAATGCGGGAAAATTGGTGTTTAGGTGAGCCTTGTAAAAGTTGCATGTTTTATTTCTTTGAAAATTTCTTTAAAATTTCTTCAATCCTTTTATCAGGGACAAGTTTAGTTACTTCTACGAGACTTACCTTTTTATAATCCGGATGTTCAGTGTTTATTACATAATTAAATGATTCAGTAAGAACTGCCGATGGGACTTTCAATAATAGAGTTTTGCGCTCGCTGTACCATTTATCACCCTGCGCCTGGCATTTTGAATAATGGTTGTAATCTCTCCAACCCGTATCAAGGGTATCTAAAGTAATGAATGTTATCTCAGTTTTTGAAGGCACGTCAATTAGCATTATTTTAAAATCATCGTTAAAACCAACTCCTTGTCTTCGTATCATATTTTCTAAAAAAGCCAGTGCAATGGATTCAGCGCAATAAAGTACTTTATTACCTTTGGAATTCCATCTTCCTGCCATTCCTGAAACAAACAAGGAATGACTGTATTTTTTATGAACAATCCGGTAAACTAACATTTAGCACGGATTTAAACAGGATATCCCTGTGCTAATTTTTCTAATTCTTCTGCAACCATATCCACACCGCCGATAGTGCTTATAAAATCATTTGGAGTAATGTTTTTATTCCAAAAAGGTTTTTTAAGCCAGTAATTAAATTCATCAATATTGCCGAATAATTCTTCACCTTTTTCAAACAAATGAATCAGCTTTAATAAATGCTCACTGTAGATCGGTTCTAAAAGTTTCTCCTCATTTTTATAATTGCTGATGGTTCTTGAAGATATATTGATTACAGCGGCCAGATTTTTTTCCGGCATATTGATTGTTTCTGCAAAATCGTAAAAAACCTTGGCCCTTAAGCCTTTTCTTGCAGTTAAAACAATTGAATTCAAATTGCTCAAATCAAAAGACCTGAATCGGTAGCCAATTGATTTTTTATTGATAGTAGCTGATGTCATTATTGAAAATACTTAAAGCATAAATTTAGTTGAAAAAATTCAATTCTAAAATAGAAAAATTTCAATCAGAGAGTGAATTTTTTCTCAAGTTCAATTTTATCGGATCTCTTGATTTACTTTTTATTAGGATCGCTCAATGTTACCCGTTGCAATCTGTATGCCGCAACAGTGTGGTCATTTTGTGTAGCCGGTATCCATTTTGGTCCATTTTTAATGGCATTTATGGCAACTTCAGCAAGCTTTGTGTCTGGCATTGTGGTTGCTTCTAAATGACTCACTGTACCATCAGTATTTACTATGAATTTTAAGACACAAGTTCCAAAATCTTTTTCCGTAAAAGATGCCTGGGCCTCCTGCACTTTGCTAACTATATATTTTATCCACGCATCTTTGCCACCAGGAAAAGATGCTTCATTCTCCACTTTTGTAAAAACTTTGGAAGGCATTGAATCGTTATTTTCTTTATTACTTTGTTTTGTAGTTATTTCAATCACTCCATCTTTTCCTTTTTCACCATATTTTTTTATGGCGCTCTCTCCCTTTATAACATTTACCGATTCGAAATCCTTAGGAGAAATATTTTTCATTTCATTTTTTGAAATTTCTTTTCCATCAACAATCAATAAAGTGTTTGCTGAGATGTTAAGAACATTATTTTCATTCAGATTAATAACTACAGCTTTTTCTTTTTTCTTTTTTGTAGTTATTTCAATCACACCATTTTTTCCTTTTTCACCATATTTTGATATCGCATCTTTTCCTTTAAGCACGTTTAATATTTGTATGTTGCTTGGATCAATGGCTTTGGCTTCAGCAACCGAAAGAATCTTTCCATCTACAATATATAATGCATTTTGTAGGAGCATCGGTGGAGGTGGAGGTGCGGGCATATTTGGTGGCGGTGGTGGAGGTGGTTGCAAAAGCGGTGACGGAGGTGGAGGGGGAGGAGGTAAAATAAATCCACGTTTTTTTGCTTCCGCTTTTGTAATAGTTTCTTTTGAGCCATCGGAATAGGTAACCTTTACATTTCCATCATTATAAGTAACCTTTAAATTCTTTGTTGATTGAGTCATTTGTAATCCAGTTACTTTTTTTCCTTTATAATTCATATCTGGAATAGTATCATTTTTAATAGCGACAAAAGTTGAAACTGATTGAGGATCATTAGGTGTAATCGTGTTTCCGACAACTTTATTATTTGATGTGGAAGCATAATTATTAATTGCATTCAATACATTTTTTGCAACCTTTTCCTGATCAGGACTGCTTCTGATAAATGCTATATCGCCTGCATTACTCAAAAATCCGCATTCTATAAGCGCTGCCGGACAAGCACTTGAGTCAAGAACCAGGATGCCTTTGTTTTTGCGCATTGCGATATTATCTGCTGTTTTATAAGATTTTTTTAGCTCATTAATTAATACAGAAGCAAGCACTTTATCTTGCTCATTATTGGATTTATTGATGAAAACAGAAAACCCATTTATTTGGTCGTTTAATGCTTTATCCACATGAAGTGATATAAACATATCTGCATCATTATTCTTTGCAAATGCCACTCTGTCTTTCACAGAAATATATTGATCATTATCTCTTGAAAGCAAAATTTTAATATGCTCATTAGAATTTAATTCAGCAATCTTTCTTGCAATCGAAAGGGTTACATTTTTTTCCATTAAACCGTTTGAAACAGCACCATTATCATTTCCCCCATGACCGGCGTCTATAACAACAGTAATTGTTTTTCCCTCATAAGCCATTTTATCGTTTTTTTCTATTTTTACTTTAAGCGTAAAAGCAAAAAATACAATTGCTGCAAGGGGCAATACAAGCAACCTGCTTAAGTAATTTACTTTCGGGTTTTTATTTTTTGTGAGCATAAGTATTCTTCGTTTTAATGGTGAATAAAAAAAGTTATTGGCAATTGAAAAATTTTGGCCTGGATAAACAGTTTGCAGGATCATTTCGGCGAAAGCATTGAGGTCACTATCTTCCAGCGCCTGTTGATCTGCGATAAATTCATGGATCATGTTTAATTCTTTTCGCATCAGCCAGAAGAATGGATTGATCCAGAAAAATATTAAAACAACATTCATGAATATTTTATCATAAGAATGTTTCTCTTTTATATGTGCTATTTCATGATTGAAAATTTGCTGGCCCGGTTTGGAATGAAGGTCGATAGCATTGTTCCAAAAAATAGAATTAAAAAATGAAAATGGTGTGCCTTTGGCATTCGTGTTGATAAAACTGATTCCTTCAATTTTTGTCTCAGGATATTTTTTCTTAAGCTTTTTTATTTTATACAATGCGATAAAAAAGATTGTGAGAAAAACCACGGAAACGAATGTATAAATAACTATTGCAATATTTTCGGAATTCATCTGAAAGCTGCTATTCCTGCTGTATTCAATCACCACTTCATCGCCATAACTAATAGTTTGCAACATTTGAATTACCGTTCCTTTTTGTGTGTCCGGTTTTTGAAAAATATTTATTTTCATTAATGGTACCAGCAATGAAAGCACGATGGAAGCAAGCAAATAAAAACGGTTCCAACGGTGAAAAATTTTATTTCTCAAAGACAAAAAATAATATCCGTATAAAATGCCGGAACAGATAATTACTTTCAACAGATACCAGGCAATTGTTATCATAAAAAATATTTATTTTTTTTCACATGAGCAGGTTGTTCAATTCATAATTCTTAATTCATAATTCGTAATTGATAATTCATCTCCCTCTTTTTAATTGCTTCACCAACAGTTCCAATTCTTCAATGCTGAGGTTATTTTCTTTTACCATTGAAGAAACAATATTGCTGAATGAACCCTCATAATATTTCTTAACCAAAGATTTTACCCTTCCTTTTGAATAAACCTCTTTACTCACCAACGGATAGTAACGATGCGTTCTTCCAAAAACTTCCACACTCACAAATTCTTTTTCTATTAGAATTTTTAGAATAGTTGCAACTGTGTTCTGATGCGGCTTTGGATTGGAAATTTCATTTAGAATGTCACGCAGAAATGCGTTTTCCAATTTCCAGATTACCTGCATTATTTCTTCTTCAGCTCTTGTTAAGGTCTTCATTTTTTAATGTTTTTTTATTCTGAGAACAAATCTAAACTAATTTTCTAGTTTGACAACTATTTTTTTAGTTTTATTCCTGACCTTGAAGAAACTTTTTTTTATTGTAAATCCTGGAATATTGTCCTTCCCCTTCGGGGAAGGGGTAGGGTTGGGGCTTTTTTAACAGGAGTATAATAATTCTTTCACAAAAAATATAATTATAAAACTAACTTTACGGCTGTCGTAAAAAAGCTAATTGAATTAAATATGTCTGAAGTAATTGTAGCAATCAAAAACGTAAATATTTACCAGGGTGATTCGCTAATTCTTGGTGATGTAAATATTTCAGTAAACCGCGGGGAGTTTGTATATCTCGTCGGAAAAACCGGAACGGGAAAGTCAAGTCTTTTAAAAACTCTTTATGGCGATCTCGATTTTAAAGAAGGTGAAGGAAGCGTTGTTGGATATGATCTTAATAAATTGGATTGGAGACAAATTCCTTATCTGCGCAGAAACCTGGGCGTAGTTTTTCAGGATTTTCAATTGCTTACAGATAGAAATGTAAATGAGAATCTCAAATTTGTTTTGAAAGCAACAGGCTGGAAAGATGAAAAATTAATGGATGAAAAAATTGCTGATGTTTTGGATAAAGTAGGCTTGAAAACAAAAGGTTTCAAAATGCCTTTTGAGCTTAGCGGCGGCGAGCAACAAAGGATTGACATTGCGCGCGCGCTTCTAAATTCCCCAAAATTAATTTTGGCAGATGAACCAACAGGAAATCTTGATCCCGAAACCTCTGATGAAATTATGAACCTGCTTTTTAATATTTGCCGCGATTATGGAACCGCAATAATTATGGCCACTCATGACTATCGCGTTATTAATAAATTTCCGGCACGAACTATCAAAACAGAAAGAGGAAAAGTTCTGGATAACGCTTCTATAGCCAGTTTATAAGTTGCATGGCATTTTTTTCGTTATTATACAAACCGTTTAAAACAGAACTTCTTTTTTTTATCTGCGCTTCTGTAAAAGGCAATGGCAACAATTGGGTAATGATTTTTTTGAAATCTGATGGACTTTCCGCTACTTCGCAAAGTGTTTCAAATCCAGTTCCTTCAAGGGCTGCGCCATTTGTTATGATGAATCTCCCATTGAAAAGCGCGTTCAATAATTTAATTTTTATTCCTGTATTATTGAAAGAAGGCAATATATGAATGTGCGCATTTTTTATTAATTCTGTCATTTTTTCTGTTGAAGGATTTTCAAATAAACGCGCTTTTGTATTTTCATTTATTTTTCTTTTCAAAAACAACGAAGGATTTTTTCCTGCTATTATAAGATCAATCCCCAGATCATTAAAAATATTCAAAAGCCAGAAAACTACTTTTTCGTTTTCCACAACTGATAAGTTCCCGTGATAAAGGCAAAAAGTTCCTTTTCCTGCTTGTGATTGAACCTGGTTAAAAGGCAAAAAAGCGGGAAGGAATTCTACATCTTTTGCAGAGAATTTGTTTTCGTAAGTTTCTTTATCTTTTTTATTCACGACAAGGAATTTCGCTTTTTTTGAAATAGTATTTTCATATTTTTTTAATAATATGCTCTCGAATAAAAAGTAAATTTTTTTGTAAAAATTCGTTGTTGCTTTCGCCAGTTGATGATAATATTGATGTTCCACATTATGTAGCCGCACCAAAACTTTTCTGTTGTTCAATTCACCATGATATAAATAATAAGTGCAATGAATTCCTTCCAGTAAAACGGGATAATTATCTTTCAAAATATTTTTTATCATTAGCGGATTTATTCTTGAACTAACGATGTAGGGTAAACGCAAAGAAAACACACCAGGAATTTTTTTTCTTCCATAATAAAATACTTCTTCGCAATATTTATCAAGCTCTGGTTGTTTGCCACGGCCATATTCAAAACAATGTAAATGTATTTTTACACCAAGTTGGTGCAATGCTTTTATTTTATAAAATAAATCGAAAACTCCACCATAATCAGCGGGATAAGGAACATCAAGACAAACGATATGGAGGTGTTGGTGGTTAATAGTTTATTGGTTTATTGGTTGAATTCTTATTGACAAAACTCAGTGTATTTTGTTTAATATTTGCAAATAAAAATTTAGAATTTTTGAAGAAAACAATTATTGTATCGGTTATCAGCGATTTAGTTACCGACCAGCGCGTACAAAAAGAATGTAGTACTTTTCAAAAAATGGGTTACGATGTATTATTGATCGGGAGAAAAAGTAAAAGAAATTTTATACTAAAAGAATTAGGTTATAAATCTATACGTTTTCATAATCCATTTACGCGCGGGCCTTTGTTGTATTTCGTTTTTAATGTTCAATTATTTTTTTTCCTGCTTTTCAAAAAGCCTGATATTTTATGGGCGAATGACCTCGATACATTACTTCCTAATTTTATGATTTCGCGTTTGAAGAGAATAAAACTTGTTTATGACAGCCATGAATATTTCACTGAAAGTGTTTATAAAAAATCTTCAAAAAAGGTTTGGAATTTCCTGGAGAAAAAATTATTTCCTCATTTAAAAAATGTGATTACAGTAAATGATTCTATAAAAAATGCTTATGAAAATAACTATAATGTTCCCGTTACAGTTGTCCGCAATGTGCCTTATAAATTTGAAAGGAATGCAACAAAAAATATTCGTTTTATTCCATTTGGTAAAAAAAACTTAGTGATGCAAGGTATGGGTTTGAATGAAAATCGCGGGTGTGAAGAAGCCGTTTTAATGATGCCTTTTTTGCCAGATGATTTTAATTTATATTTTATTGGAAGCGGTACAATTTTGAATAAGCTGAAACAAATGGTCCATTGTTTGGAATTAGAATCCAGAATTATTTTTATCGATGTCTTGCCTTACTTGCGGATGATGGAATACACTGCGCAATGTTTTCTTGGTTTGATCTTTGAAAAAATTGATTTTACTGATGAACATTTGTTCGCGCTTCCTAATAAATTTTTCGATTACATACATGCTGGCATTCCGGTTCTGTCTTCTGAAGCCGTAGAAATAAAGGCAATCATTGAAAAATATAAAATCGGGGATTTTATTCACAGTTTTGATCCTTCGGAAATGGCAAGAAAAATAATTGGAATTTCAGAAGATAAGGAAAAGTATAATTTTTGGAAACTAAATACTACCAACGCTTCCAACGAATTCAACTGGGAAAATGAGGAAAAAATATTAATTCAATTTATGAAGCATTTAAACTGAATGAATTTCTAAAATTGCCCGGATCATTTGATCATGAATATTTTTCCAATCCCGGTATTCAGCAGTTTCACTTATCGTATCATTGTGCCAGATGCTGATAAATGTTCCATTTACTTTTTTTACTTCTTTTATTAAATCTAAAATTTGCTGTGACGATTCATTCAAGCCAGTCTTATTATTAATGAAAGAACCTTCCATCATAGTTACGGGAAATATTTTCAAACGGGTAGCTTTTTCATTTTTGAGATCATAAAAGTAAAAAGATCTGCACGTGCCGGCACGGAATCCAGGCATAGATGGGAAAACCATTGAATACTCTTCTGTTATTCCTGCGTTTAGAAGAGAATTATAAGTTTCTGGTAAAATGAATTTTAAAAAATGCTGCCGGCTTTTGATTATTTTTTTATTCGTTATTTTTTCGAGCCTTTCTTTTTCTATTAAAATTTTTTCTGGAAATAAAGAAGACTTATAAGAAGGGTGAATGCCAATTTCACTGAATGTTTTTATTTTATTGATCAATCTTTTCATCACCTGATTTTCATGACTTAGATTTCTATCGTTAGTGGAATTATCTGCGAGTAAAAAAAAGAAAACGGAATCTAAATTATTTTTCAAGATAGTTTCCCATAAATAATCATAAACATCCCAGGGATCTTTTTGTCCATTGAAAAGTGTTTTTCCCCTTTGAAAGATATTTTTTAGATCAAATTTCAAAAGATCTTTTGTAGATGAACCTATTGTTCTTAAAAGATTTCTTCCTTTAAATTTGTAGGCCACATCTATATCGTAAGTCAGAATAGCATTGAATGTTGTTGATTTTATTTGTAACAAAGGATATTTCTTTTGCAAAATCTTCTTAAAAATATTGATCCAGATATTGACGACCGGAATTTGTAAAAAATTATGTTTGATTGCTAAACTATCAGATGCTTTGAACCTTCCATGTTGATCCGGCGTAAAAGGTAAATATTCTTCATATCTGCTGACCATGTAAAATATTGCCGAAAAAATATCAAATCCTAAATCACATAATTTATTATTAGGAAATAAAATTTTTGTTTCATATTTTTCAGCAACATTGGGATTTTTTTTTTCTATAGAATTTTCCGACAGAAGTGTAAATGCTTTTATAAAAAATTCATTGCCGTGTTTTGATGCTGAATAATTTATTTTTTCAGATTTATAATTTTCGAATGCTTTCAAATCTGAAGTAGTAGAATATTCAATGCTCCATTCGTACTTGAAAATAAAATTAAAAATATATTCTATTCGTGATGATATTTCTGGTATATAAATGAGTAACATTCTTTGTAAAGTAATTATAGAATTCTACTTTTTAGCTTATAAGAATAATTATCTGATGAATCTGATAAAAATCGCAGATTTATACTTTTTCACTTTCCAGGTTCAATTTAAAATAAAAACTTTTTTTTGATCATGTTAATTTATCAATATTAAACCGGTTGAAAGCTCATGCAAAAAAAATAATTTTAGTTCTCTGAAAGATTATTATTTTTCCGGAATAATTGATAATAAAATGCAAAGTAATTTGGATGATTTTGATCTGGAGCCTGAAAAGCGCTCTTCTTTTTTGACTGCTCTTTGCATACTCACTTTTATCGGCAGCGGATGGGCAATTATCAGTAGCATCTGGACATACGCAACGGCTTCGCAAGCATCCCAGATGCTCTCTCAGACTAAAACAGAAAGAAGAGATTCTGTTTTACAGGATGATTCAGTTCATCTCAATTTATCTCACAGAGATTCTTCGCGAAAGAGCAAAAGAATGTTTGGTGGAAAAATGGGCGTTACTTTTTCCAAAATGTTTACAGAAGAAAATCTTCACAAATCCGCAATTGGAAATTTGGTCTCAGCCATTTTAACTTTAATGGGCGCATTATTAATGTGGCGGTTAATCAGGAAAGGCTTTTACTTATATATTTCCGGCATTGTCATTGGCATAATTGTCCCGTTTTATTTATATGGCAATAATTTAATTGCCGTAGGAATATCTTCCTTTACAAGTTTTTTCGGATTAGTATTCATTGCATTGTATGCGCTAAATTTAAAATCAATGAAAGGGCAAACCACAGAAGTTCAAAAGGATATTATCAATTAAAAAATATTTAAGATATATGCAGGAACATGTAGTTAAAAAATCAAAATTTAATCCTACATTTGCACCCAATTATTAAATTTATTTTAAACAAATGTCTTATTTAACATCAGAAAACAAAGCAAAATATTTTGCTGATTTTGGCGGAAAAGCTACTAACACTGGCTCTGCGGAGGCGCAGGTTGCTATTCTTACAGAAAAAATCAACCACATTTCCGAGCATTTAAAAAACAATAAAAAGGATTTCAGCACCCAGCGCGGGTTGATGCAAATGGTTGGTAAAAGGAAAAGTTTATTAACTTATCTTACAAAAAGTGATCTTACCAGTTATCGCGCATTAATTGAAAAGTTAGGACTTCGTAAATAATTTTATTTCATAATGATATTGTTATCTATTCCCAACTGAATATACGGTTGGGAATATTTTTTTACAACTAATTCAAAAAAATGAACACTCCAAATCCGATAAACGTAACTTTTGACATAGGCAGCGGCCAGATGGTTACTATTGAAACCGGAAAACTTGCGCGGCAGGCAGACGGCGCCGTAACAGTGCGTCTCGGTAATTGCGTAATACTCGCTACAGTAGTTGCTACGCATGAACCCAGAGAAGGACAATCTTTTTTTCCTTTGACTGTTGATTACCAGGAAAAATTTGCTTCTGCCGGAAGAATTCCCGGTTCATTTTTTAAAAGAGAAGCGCGTCTGAATGATTATGAAATATTGACTTCAAGATTGATTGACCGGGCCATCAGGCCATTATTTCCCGAAGATTATTTGTGCGAAGTGCAAGTGTTGGTTTCTCTTGTTTCCAGTGATCCTGAAGTGATGCCTGATGCATTGGCGTGCCTTGCAGCATCGGCGGCTTTGGCGGTTTCCGATATTCCAATCCAGGAAATTATTTCTGAAGTGAGAATTGCTAAAATAAATGGTGAGTTCATCATCAATCCAACACGTTCCCAATTAGAAGAAGCTGACTTAAAATTCATCATTGCTGCTACCGACAGAAATATTATGATGGTAGAAGGCGAAGGGAAAGAATGCCAGGAAGAAGATTTGATAAAAGCAATTGAAGTAGCGCATAATGCTATTAAAATACAAGTGAAGGCCCAGCAGGAATTAAGAGATAAAGTTGGTGCGAAAGTGAAACGTGAATACACAAAACCTTACCGCAATGAAGCGTTAAACGAAAAGATAACTGCTTTTGCAAAGGATAAAATGTATTCAATATCTTCTAAAGCTTCATCAAAAAACGAAAGACAGGAAGCATTTGAACAATTGGCAAAAGAAATTACAGAACACCTGGGTGAAGAATTGCCTGCTGAAGATAAGCCATTAATAAAATATTACTTTGGTGAACTGCAATACAATGTAGTGCGTGATATGATGTTAGCTACCCGCAAACGCCTTGATGGTCGTGCACTTGATGAGATAAGGCCACTTACTATGGAAACTGATTTCCTTCCTTCTCCACATGGATCCGCTTTATTCACACGAGGTGAAACACAATCTTTGACAACAGTTACATTAGGAACCCCTCTTGACGAATTATTAGTGGAAAGCGCTGCCACCAGCGATTATTCTAAATTTATTTTGCATTATAATTTTCCTCCTTTTTCCACTGGAGAAGTGAAGATGATGCGCGGTGTAGGCCGCAGAGAAGTGGGGCACGGAAATCTTGCCAACCGTTCTTTGAAACAAATTATGCCAGGTGGCGAATATCCATATACAGTAAGGATTGTAAGTGATATTTTAGAAAGTAATGGCTCATCATCAATGGCGACTGTGTGTGCGGGTTCATTGGCTCTGATGGATGCGGGTGTGCCTTTCAAAAAACATGTAAGCGGTATTGCTATGGGATTAATTTCAAAGGGAGATCAGTTTGCTATACTTTCTGATATTTTGGGCGATGAAGATCATTTAGGAGATATGGATTTTAAAGTTACCGGAACAAGAGACGGAATTTGCGGCGTGCAGATGGATATAAAAGTGGATGGATTAAGCATGGCTGTGTTGCGCGAAGCGCTAGACCAGGCGAGGAAAGGCAGAATGCATATTTTGGATGCGATGTATCAATGCATTCCTGAACACAGAGCCGATGTGAAGCCTCACGCACCAAGAATGGAAAAACTGATCATTGATTCAGAATTCATAGGAGCAGTAATAGGCCCGGGAGGAAAGATCATCCAGGAAATACAAAAAACCACCGGAGCTACTATCAATATTACAGAAGTTGGGAAAACCGGTGAGGTTAGTATTTTTTCTGCTAATAAAGAAAGTTTGGACCAGGCAGTAGCATGGGTGAAAAGCATTGTCTCCGTTCCTGAAATTGGGGATGTGTATGAAGGAACTGTAAAAGGAATAAAAGAATTTGGTGCATTTGTAGAATTTTTACCGGGCAAGCAAGGCTTGTTGCACATTTCTGAAATAATGTGGAAACGACTTGAAAATATGGATAATGTGTTTAATGAAGGTGATAAAGTGAAGGTAAAGCTCGTTGGCGTAGATCCGAAAACCGGTAAATTTAAATTGAGCAGAAAAGCGTTGTTGCCAAGGCCGGAACAGAATGCACCTTCTCAGCCAAGGCCGAATAATAATTAATTTTTGAATGCTTATTGTCAAAGCTTGTACGAAAATGCAGGCTTTTTTTATGGGAAATTTTTTAAAAATAGAAATAGAAATATTTTCAGATGAAGAAGCAGAAATTCTGATTGCCGATTTATCTGACATCCAATTCTACGCATTTGAGCAGGAAGAGAATTTGCTGATAGCATATATAAAAGAAGAAGATGTTGACGAAGAAAAATTAAAAGAAATTTTAGTTAATGACAAGCATTTTAAAAAAACAATTATCAAAAATGAAAACTGGAACCAACAATGGGAAAGTGAATTGAAACCTGTCGTCATAAACGATTTTGTAGCTATTCGTGCTTTTTTTCATGAACCTGTAAAAAATGTAAAACACGAGTTGCTCATCACGCCAAAAATGAGCTTTGGCACCGGCCATCATGCTACTACTTTTCTGATGATTGAGCAAAGCCAGAATATAGATTTTCGTGATAAAACAGTAATTGATTTTGGCACAGGAACCGGCGTGCTGGCTATCCTTGCAGAAAAGCTCGGTGCGTTTAAAGTGCTGGCTATTGATTATGACGAGTGGAGTATCAATAATGCCCTGGAAAATATTAGAGCCAATGATTGTAAAAATATTTCTGTAGAGAAAAGAGATGATCTTTCAGGCCTTTCGCAGGTTGATATTATGCTTGCAAACATCAATCGCAATGTATTGACTGAAAAGGCAGAATCAATAATTTTTTTATTAAAAAAAGGATCATTTTTATTAACTTCAGGATTTTTAGCTAAAGATGAAGCCGCAATAGAAAATTTATTTGCAGCGAAACAATTTATCAAAAAGTGCGTTATGAAAAGAGATGATTGGTTATCTGTTTTGTTTCAAAAGCTATAAAATAATTTTGTGAAAATTATAGAATATAAGCATGATTTTAATGTTATATTTGTCATCCCACACGATTGCCTGATATAAAAACATGAAAGAAATAATTTTAATTATAACAGCCTATTTTATCGGTTCAATACCAACCGCTTTGATCGTAAGTAAATCTTTTTTTGAAATTGATATTCGTGATTATGGCAGTGGTAATATGGGGGCTACCAACACTTTCAGGGTGCTTGGCCCTAAATTCGGAACGATTGTTATGGTTGGGGATATGCTAAAAGGTATTTTAGCAGTTGCACTTTATAACTTATTACCTTATTATCTTACTAATGAATTAGACCGTACCAACCTCATGATAGGATTAGGGCTGGCTGCCGTAATTGGCCATATTTATCCAATTTGGGCCGGTTTCAGAGGCGGAAAAGGAGTTGCTACTTTATTCGGTATGATCCTGGCCATTCAACCAGTTGTAGCGCTCAATTGCGTTGGTGTGTTTTTGTTGGTTCTTTATTTAACGAGATATGTTTCCTTAAGCTCTATAATTGCGGGCGTAGCGCTACCAATTTGCGTTTTATGGATTTACAATGAAAAAGAAGTTTTTTATAGGGTTTTCGCTGTTGCTGTAGCCGCCCTTGTTGTGCTTACTCACCAAAAAAATATCAGCCGTTTATTAAAAGGCAATGAAGGCCGCGTTCCTATTTTAAAACACCGGGATCGTAAAAAATCACGCAGAAAAGAATTATAAATTTCTTTCTGTCTCATTTGCAACTACTTTGTGTTTTTATCAATCTTGTTGTGCATTCCAACTTTTTATGCCTAAATAAAATTAATATTTATGAAAAAATTTATTTTGATTTTTCTATGTTTTAGCTTGTTTGCAATATCCTGTACTACCAACGCTATAACTGGCCGTAGTCAGCTTTCACTCGTTCCGGAATCCACGCTTCAGCAGGAAGCTGTCACTCAATATAGAAGCTTTCTTACTCAAAACAAAGTTGTAAATGGCAACACGAGCCGGGATGCTGAAATGGTAAAGCGGGTAGGAACGCGTATAGCAGCTGCAATAACGCGATATTACAATGATAAAGGATTATCCAATGAACTTGCCGGATATAATTGGGAGTTCAACCTTGTAGATAGCAAGGAAGTGAATGCATGGTGCATGCCGGGTGGAAAGGTGGTGGTGTATTCCGGATTGCTTCCGGTTACTCAAAATGAAGCCGCTTTAGCGATTGTATTGGGCCACGAGATTACTCATGCTGTGGCTCATCATGGCCAGGAAAGAATGAGCCAGGCTTTAGTGGCGCAAGGTGTAGGAGTTGTAGGAGATGTATTTACGTCAGGAAATAGTAATGCCAGCAATGTTTTTAACGCGATTTATGCGCCTTCGGCCCAGATTGGTGTCTTACTTCCCAATTCACGAAAACAGGAATATGAAGCCGATCATTATGGATTGATTTTCGCTGCAATGGCGGGCTACAATCCACGGGAAGCTGTTCCATTTTGGCAAAGAATGTCATCATTAAGCACAGGTTCTAAAACGCCGGAGATCTTGAGCGATCACCCACTTGATGCCAAAAGAATAGCGAAAATAGAAAGCTATATGCCCGAAGCGCTTAAATATTATCAGCCGGTAAATTCATCCCGATAATAATTTCCAAAATTATCTTCAGCTTATATAAATATCCTGCGTAAGCCTGCAGGATATTTTTATCTAAAAAGAATATTTTCTTCGTAGATTTGCACTTGCCTAAACCGCATTCCAATATTTTGCACATTTTCAATTTCATAGAAAATTAAGTGCAGCGTTTATAGGCCTTTTTTAATCTTAAAATATTTCTCCACTTATGTCTCAAACCTTGTTTGAAAAATTGCAATTAGAGGATGAAAAAAATTTGTTAATCCAGGGGCTTCCTTCTACAATTGAAAAGCAGTTTGCAAAAATTTCATTTTCGAAAAATGTTACACCGCTTTTAAAAATGCGCAAAATAGATTTTGCTTTAGTTTTTGCCTTGAATTTAAATCAGTTGAGGAACATCTTTTCTGAACTTTGCGCCGCTTTGCATGATGATACTAAATTTTGGGTAGCTTTTCCTAAGCAGGCTTCAAAAATAGCCAGTGATCTTAACCGGCCTGGTTCCTGGGATTTTTTGATTGAAAAAGGATATGAAACCGGAGAAAAGGTTATTTTGGATTATGTGTGGAGCGCCCAGCGGTTTACCAGGGCAGAAATTTGCGATGCTGTGAAAATACCAAAATCGAAATTAATAAAGTTAAAAACGGGAAATAGAAAATTAGTTGCAGCAGAAGGATTTTAATTCCTTGTTTTATTTTAAGATCACCATACCCATTTCATTCGTGATCTGGATTTCCATATTTTTTAAATGAGAATGAGTTTGTATCAATAATATTTGCCTTTCCACCGAGGTTGTTTTTTCCAATTCTTCAGCATTGATGATAAGTAGTTTTTTTATTCTTTTTAGTTCAAGATAGCGCAATGTCGAAATAATATCTGTTCTGTAATTATCTTCCCTCGTAGGCACAGGCATTTCGTATTTTTCTTTCCATCCATCGCTAACTTCATACGGGAAATCAATCAGTGCAATCACCGCATTACTCATTTGAAGATCGTCATTATATAAAAAAGTTTTAGCTGTCGGCTCCAGCTCTTCTTCATACCAAATTTTATAAAAATCAGTAATTTTCTTCAGCATGGAATCGTCTAACAGTTCATCATCTATGCATTCATACAAAAGATAATCGGCCACGGTTTTTCCATCTTCCCAGGGTTTTAATCCGAATTCCAACAGGCATCTTACTACTGATCTTTCGTGATAAATTTCATTATTTAATAAACCAAGCGCATCGGTTTCTTCACGGGAAATTTCAAGAATTTCACTGCCTTGCTCTTGGGAAACCGTTTCGTTGGAAAAGGATTTTTTTTCTTCTTTTAGTAATTTGTCCCGGGTAATTTTATTAATAAGATTGTGTAAACCGCCTTCATCAATTTTTAAAAGCGCAGATGTTTTCCTAATATAATCCTGTTGTTTTGTAAAATCCTCCTCCTTGTTGATTTTAGAAATAGATTCCGCAATCTGGTTCACCACCTGCGCCCGTTTATTCGTATCATCTCCCGCATCTGATAATGCGTATTCAAGCTGGAATAAAATAAAATCTTTTTTATTTTTTTTGATAAAATCAATAAAATTTTCAGCGCCATTTTTATTGATATAGCTGTCTGGGTCTTCCTGGTTTGGCAATAAAACTAATTGCACATTCAATCCTTCTTCCAGCGCAAGGTCAAGCCCACGCAAGGCCG
This sequence comes from Bacteroidota bacterium, assembly GCA_030853195.1. GTDB lineage: Bacteria > Bacteroidota > Bacteroidia > Chitinophagales > Chitinophagaceae > Ginsengibacter. Next base: position 41,534 of record JALYVO010000017.1, read on the forward strand.
CCTTAACACCCGCAGCGTCGCCATCATACAAAATAGTGAGATTTTGAGTGTATTTTTTTATCAGCCTGAGCTGATCAGGAGTCAAAGAAGTGCCGCCACTTGCCACCACATTTTCTATCCCCGACTGGTGAAGCGAAACCACGTCTGTGTAGCCTTCTACCAACAAACATTCATCGGCTTTATCAATCGCCTGGCGCGCAAACCATGAACCGTACAGAATTTTACTTTTTACATAAATCTCATTTTCAGGTGTATTAATATATTTTGGTGCCTTATCATTCTTCCTGATCAGCCTTGCGCCAAAGCCGGTAACCTTTCCCGATTGATTATGGATCGGAAAAATAACCCGGCCACGGTAATTGTCCTGCATGCCATTTTCTCTTTCAACTACCAATCCTGATTTTTGCAAAAGTTCTTTATTGAACTGCATCTTTACAGCCGCCGACGCAAATTCATCGCGGGATTCAGGATTGTAACCCAATTCAAATTTTTTAATAATTTCTTCCCTGAAACCTCTTTCTTTCAAATATCCTAATCCTGCATTGATTCCTTCTTCAGAAGAAAATAATTGTTCGCTGAAAAACTGTTGGGCAAATTTATTAATGATATAAAGGCTTTCCGCAACCTGCTGCTGTTGCTTAAATTCAGGGCTGGTTTCTTTCTCTTCGATCTCTACATTGTATTTAGCAGCCAGCCATTTTAATGCTTCTACATAACTGTACTTTTCATGCTCCATTAAGAAAGTGATCGCATTGCCGCTGCGTCCACAGCCAAAGCATTTATAAATTTCTTTGGAAGGCGAAACAGTGAAAGACGGAGATTTTTCATTGTGAAAAGGACACAAACCGATATAGTTTACCCCTCTTTTTTTAAGCTTTACAAATTGATTAATAATCTCAATAATATCAATCCTGCTTACAATTTGTTGTATGGTTTCCTGGGGTATCATTGCATTTGTCACTCGTTTGAAACGAATGGAACTTATTTTTCCTGCTTATTATAATATCCCGGCATTTAGGGAGATCAATGCAATAATTATAAGTAACACAGCAGTGATGATCATTGTGGTTACAAATTTCTTCATGGAGAAAATCGTCATTTTTGAAAAAGTTTAAAAGTTAATATGAATAAAATACTTTCGTGAGTTTTATAAAATTATAAAAATTTGTGCTGCCATGCACTAATTATTTTTTAGGTATCGTCATAACCATAAAAGTAGTTTTTGGGGTTTAATAATTCAATGATGTAGAAATGCCAATTGCAAATTTACCCTCTCTGAAAGCAGCCCTATTTCATTAACTTTGACGTTTTAAATTTTATTATGGATAAAAAGGAAGTTTACATCATTTCAGCAGTCCGCACGGCTATTGGTAGTTTTGGTGGAAGTTTAAAAGATATTCCTGCTACAAAATTGGGCGCAGCAGCTATTAAAGGCGCAATAGAAAAAGCAGGAATAAAACCAACTGATGTTGATGAAGTGTATATGGGCTGTGTGCTGCAAGCCAATCTCGGTCAGGCGCCGGCGCGACAGGCGGCTATTTTTGCTGGCCTGCCGGAAGATGTTTGCTGCACAACCGTAAATAAAGTTTGCGCCAGCGGAATGAAAGCAATCATGAACGGCGCACAAAGTATTTTATTAGGCGATGCAGAAGTTGTTGTTGCCGGAGGAATGGAAAGCATGAGCAACGCACCATTTTATGCACCCGCCGTTCGTTGGGGAAATAAATATGGAAATTCTAATTTAATAGACGGCCTTGCAAAAGACGGGTTGACGGATGTGTACAAAGATTATGCGATGGGAAACGCCGCCGAGCTTTGCGCGCGTGAATGTAATATCAGCCGCGACCAGCAGGATGAATTTGCAATAGAAAGTTACACACGCAGCCAGGCCTCCGTGAATGAAGGAAAATTTAAAGATGAGATCGTTGGCGTAGAAATTCCTCAGCGCAAAGGTGACCCGGTTATTTTTCTAAAAGATGAAGAACCTTCCAATGTAAAGTTTGATAAAATTCCTGAATTAAAATCGCCATTTGAAAAAGGCGGCAGTGTAACCGCTGCTAATGCAAGCACCATAAATGATGGAGCAGCAGCATTGGTTTTGATGAGCAAAGAAAAAGCGGATGAGCTTGGTTTAAAACCAATCGCAAAAATATTAAGTTATGCTGACGCCGAGCAAGCGCCAGAGTGGTTCACAACAACGCCTTCCCTTGCGGTTCCGAAAGCGATTAAAAAAGCCGGATTGCAAATTTCCGACATGGATTATTTTGAACTCAATGAAGCCTTCAGCGTTGTAGGAATTGTAAATACACAAAAAATGAATTTAGATGCTGCGAAAGTGAATGTGAACGGCGGCGCCGTTGCATTAGGCCATCCGTTAGGTTGCAGTGGTGCACGCATTATTGTGACCTTAATAAATGTTTTAAAACAAAATAATGGAAAACTTGGTGCGGCCGGAATCTGCAATGGCGGCGGCGGCGCAAGCGCAATGGTTATAGAATTATGTTAGCTGTAAAGTTAACCAGCGCCAGTTTGCTTTATTTCACCACCACTTCATTAATCACTTTTTCACCAAGCGCTTCATTAACTCTTTCAATAATTTTCGCTTTTTGATAAAGTAATTCATTTTTTAAAGGCGCTACAGTTGTGGATATGAATAGCGTAGAGTTGATAATTTCTATTTTATCTGTATAGTTAGCAATGGTTTTCCCCATGATGTTTTCCCACGCATCTTTTATTTGCAAAGCTTGCACTCCACTTTTTAACCTGCTTTTTTTGAGGAATTCTTTTAACGCTTCACCGATTGAAACTTCCATTATGTGAAGATAATTTTTAAAACTGTCGAATTATTACTTTGTTGAAATGTTGTATTGCTGAATTCGGTGTCTTTACTATTCCCGAAACGTAAAAAACTACTTTGTCACTTGTCTAAACTATCGGAACTATCTAAACTATTAAACAAATCTAAACACTAAATTCTAAGCCAAATCAATGATCTGCACTGAATTTCCAAATTGCGAAAGCGCGGCCTCCAAACGATTTTGGTGCGTATCGGTAATAAAAACCTGTCCGTCATTTTTTTGACAAACATATTTCAATAAATTTTTCATCCGGATTTCATCCAGCTTTTCAAACACATCATCTAATAATAAAACCGGCGGAAAGCCTTTTACTTTTTTTAGCATTACGAACTCCGCCAGCTTGCATGCGAATAATAAACTTTTACGTTGCCCTTGTGATGCTATCGTTTTGAAAATATTTTTATTCAATAAAAAAAGAAGATCATCTTTATGAATTCCAACACACGTTCTTTGCGAAAGCATGTCTTTCTGATGCGATGAAACCAATAACTCTGCAAAATTATTTTCGTTTAGCTGGCTGTTATATTCCAAAGTAACTTCTTCATCATTTCCGGAAATGGTTTTATAAAATTCCTGAACGATTGGAAAAAGTTGTTGAGAAAATTCTTTTCTTTTTTGATGAATATAATTGGCCGGATCAACCAGTTGCTGATCCAATACTTCAAGAAGCCGCATATTGAAAGTATTTTTTAGCGATTCATTTTTTAAAAAACTGTTTCGCTGAATCAACACTTTATTGTGAATGATCAATTGGCGCAAATATTCAGCATCAACCTGGCTGATCAATGTATCAATAAATTTTCTTCTTTCTTCACTTCCTCCTGTGATCATTTCAATGTCGTCAGGAGCGATTATCACGCAAGGGAATTTACCAATGTGATGAGAAAATTTTTCGTATGCAACATCGTTCAAATAAAATTCTTTTTTCAAAGATGAACGATAAATGCAAACAATTTTTTGGGTATTCTCATTAATGTTTCTGCTTTTTAATTCGCCTTCTAACCGAAAACCTTCGGCTCCGAAGTTTACATTTAAAATGTCGGTATTTGAAAAATAGCTTTTGGTAAAGCAGAGATAATTAATGGCATCAAGGAGATTGGTTTTTCCTTTACCATTGAGCCCGCATACGCCAACGATCCGTTCTGTAAAATGAAAAGTTTGTGATTGATAATTTTTATATCCGGTTATTGTGATTTTAGTAAAGATCAAAGTACAGGTTATTGATGTTGAAGGCGGCCGCAAAGATAATACCTGCGCGATTGTTTATTAATTCAAAGAATTTTCAAATAAATCCAAATTCCTTCAGATAAATGAAAATATAGATTTTTAAGAAAAAGCAAAACAAGATCGGGTGAAACAATTTTTTCTGCGAAGTAAGTTTGCAGATTAGTTTTTTTAAAAATCTCATCCTAATATTCTCCGTAAATAATTGATTTGCCCAAGATGATAATTCAAATGCGCTAATAAATGAATCATCATATTTTGAATAGAGAGTTCCTTGTCATTAACCGGCCATGGGAAAGTAATTTTCGCTTCGTCATCCGATATCTTAGAAAGAGTTCTTCCGATCATTTCAGGCAACTCTTTCAAGTCTTCAATTAGTTTTTCCCGGGGAATATTTTTCAGTGAAAATTCTTTATCACGATTACGGATATAATTGGTGTGTCCAAGCGCGGTTCCTATAAAATAATTCAAATTTCCGATTAAATGCAGTGTCAAATTTCCCGCGGAATTACTAATGCCTTTTTTTGTTTTCCAAACATCTTCTTCATTCTTAAACAAAGATATTTCTTCAATTAATTTATCCAGGTCTTTTTCAAAAAATTGTGTGATTTCCATTCTTATTTTTTAAATCAATTTTAATAAAGAAATGATTCTGCAATTTTATTTACAGATGTTGTACCGCTAATATTTCCACGCAAGGTATTTACAATTGAAGTGTCGTTACTGAACTGTTCAAAGATATCCTTCGGAATTTCTTTTGATTTTTGAACAATTGCGCGGTAAGCATATAGCCGCACAACAGCGTTTTTGTGTTTTGCAAGTTTGCTAAGATCCTCAGTGGTGGCTATTTTCAACAGTTCGTCATAATGGATGTTTTGCTCACCAACCGCCACGGAAATTCCTGAGGCCGCGGGATATTCATAAACATTTGATTTGGCAATTTCTTTTGCGATCTTTCTTACCGGATCAGATTCAGTTAGCTTATCGAAAGGATTATTAACTGCAGAAACTATTAAAAAATTATTTGCGCAGCAAAAAATAATTAAGAACAAATATTTTTTCATGATCAATTCCTGTCCTTGTAAATTATAAAAATTTTGTTTTTTTAATATCTGGTAAAGATAAAGAATCATTAACACCATCAGTATTATATTTGCGCTTATGACAATAGAATCACTTAAAGATTTGAGAGACCGTTTGGTGGTTTTGAGGAGGTTTCTTTGACGTCGAGAACCGCGAACAAAAAATAAATATTGACAAGCAGCTTTCACTTTCCCCTGGTTTCTGGAACGACAGTGAGCGCGCGACTTCAATTTTGAAATCAATAAAATTGAATGAGTACTGGCTAAATCTATACACTGATGTAAAAACAAAAGTGGAAGATTTTGCTGTACTTTTTGATTTTTGGAAAGAAGGAGAAGCGCCGGAAGAAGAAGTAAAATCCGCTTACGAAAGGGCTCTGAAAGCCGCTGAAGAAGCTGAGTTCAAAAGCACTTTAAAAGAGCCTGAAGATGAGATGCCCGCGATATTGCAAATCAATAGTGGCGCGGGCGGAACGGAAAGCCAGGATTGGGCAGATATGCTTTTGCGCATGTACAGAATGTATGGTGAAAAGCAAGGCTGGAGCGTTACAGAACTTGATTACCAAGCCGGCGACGGTGCGGGAATAAAAAGCGCGACCCTCCAGTTTGATGGCCCTTTTGCGTTTGGTTTTTTGAAAGCGGAAAGCGGCGTTCATCGCCTGGTGCGCATTTCTCCCTTTGATAGCAACGCGCGTCGACATACCAGTTTTGCAAGTATTTACGTTTATCCTTTAATTGATGATTCAATTGAAATAAAAGTAAGCCCTGCAGATGTAGAATGGGCGTTTTTCAGAAGCGGCGGCAGCGGCGGACAAAACGTAAACAAAGTGGAAACTGCAGTGAGGCTCACACATAAACCATCTGGGATAATTGTAGAATGCCAGCAAGCACGAACGCAAGGAGAAAACCGGGAGAAAGCAATGGCCATGCTGAAAAGCCGTCTTTATGAAGAAGAGATGAGAAAACGCCAGGAGAAATTAAACGCGTCAAATGCATCAAAGAAAAAGATAGAATGGGGAAGCCAGATACGCAGTTATGTTTTTCATCCGTATAAAATGATCAAAGACCACCGCACAGACTACGAGGTAGGAAACATTGGCCCAGTAATGGACGGCGAGCTCGATGGATTTATTAAGGCTTACCTGATGATGGAAGCCGAGTAAATTAAGAATGAATAATTAAGAATTAAGAATTTGCTTAAACTGGTGGGATAAACCAAAAAGTAGAAAAAGGCTTTAATTAAGCCAAAAATTAAAGTTAGCAGGATAAGCGAAAAAGTAGAAAATCAATATAACAATAGAACAATCCATCAATCCAACAATAATCAATAATCAAATAATTAATCATGCCTTCTATCCTTATCATTGATGATGAAAAAAGTATTAGAAAAACTTTGACAGAAATATTAAGATATGAAGGCTATAAAATTGATGAAGCCGCGGACGGCGAAGAAGGATTAGCTAAATTCAAAGACAAAAGTTACGACCTTGTTCTTTGTGATATTAAAATGCCTAAACTGGATGGAATAGAATTTCTTGAGAAGGTTAAAGAGATAAATAATGAAGTTCCGATCATAATAATAAGCGGCCACGGAAACGTGGAAACCGCTGTGGAAGCGGTAAAGAAGGGTGCTTATGATTATATTTCAAAGCCACCTGACCTTAACAGAATGCTGATTACCCTTCGCAATGCCATGGATAAAACTACTTTGGTTGCAGAAGCAAAAGTTCTAAAACGCAAAGTGGGCAAGGTGCAGGACATTATCGGAGAATCTGCCCCTATAAAAAAAATTAAAGATACTATCGATAAAATCGCGCCAACAGAAGCCCGCGTACTGATAACGGGCGAGAATGGCGTTGGAAAAGAATTGGTAGCAAAATGGATCCATGAAAAAAGCGCGCGTGTAAAAGGCGCATTAGTAGAAGTAAACTGTGCAGCTATTCCCGGTGAATTAATCGAAAGTGAATTATTCGGACATGAAAAAGGAAGCTTTACTTCGGCAGTAAAACAACGCATCGGCAAATTTGAGCAGGCAAGCGGCGGCACTTTATTTTTGGATGAGATCGGAGATATGAGCCTTGGCGCCCAGGCGAAAGTGCTGCGGGCATTGCAGGAAGGAAAAATTACACGAGTTGGCGCGGACAGGGATATCAATGTTGACGTAAGAGTAATTGCTGCAACGAATAAGGATCTTTTGAAAGAAGTTGATAATAAAATGTTCCGCCTCGATTTGTACCACCGGCTTGGCGTTATCATTCTGCATGTGCCATCGCTGAATGATCGTATAAGTGATATTCCTTTACTGGTAGAACGTTTTCTTGAAGATATTGCCGGCGAATATGGCCAGCCCATAAAAGAAATTGATAAGAAAGCGATTGATCTCCTGCAAAAATATAAATGGACCGGAAATATCCGTGAATTACGCAATGTTGTGGAAAGATTGATTATTCTTTCAGGAAAAACAATTGGAGCTGATGATGTGGAAAATTATGTTTTGCCAAAAAAATAAAATAAAATCTTGTTACAAGAATATTGGTGATTTATGAAACATATTTATTTCATAAGTGGTTTTGGTGCAGATGAGCGTGTATTTGCAAAGCTGGATTTTGGAGAAAATGAGCTTCATTTTATCGCCTGGAAAATTCCTGAAAGAAAAGAAACTATTGCCTCGTATGCGCTGCGCATGCGTGATGAAATAACAGACCCAAATCCCATTTTAATTGGTTTATCTTTTGGAGGAATGATGTGTGTCGAAATCGCAAAGATCATTTCAACAGAAAAAATTATTTTGATATCCAGCATCGCTACAATTGATGAAATGCCTGTGCACATGCGTCTTGCAGCACGATTGCATATTCATAAAATATTTCCACTTCGGCCTTCTAAGTTGCTTGCACCTCTTGAAAATTATAATTTAGGCGTAGTAGATAAAGAAGAAAAAGAATTGGTGAGAGAATACCGGAAAAATATTGATCCGCAATATTGCACCTGGGCAATTGAAGAAATTTTAAATTGGAAGAATGATTGGTATCCGCCAAATGTTGTACATATACACGGCGCAAAAGACCGGATTTTTCCTGTAAAATATATCCGTGCAGATTATGTAGTGCCCGGTGGAGGCCATTTGTTATTGATGAACAAAGCGAATAAGGTGAATGAAATTTTGAAAAAGATCATTCCTTCTTCATAAGGTAAGCGGTTCTGTTAAACTAATGATAACAATTTTCACTCATTTTAATAAGAACTTTTATATGGTACTTTTGTCCATATTACAAAAAATTAGCTAATGAGCATAGGTTTACTTTTATTTATTGTTGCGACAATTCTGGTACTTATTGGTTTGTATGGCATGTTTAAAAAAGCAGGTATTGCACCCTGGAAAGCCTTGATACCATTGTACAATACCTGGTGTATGGTAGAAAAAATGGGCTTAAATAAAATATGGTTCTTCCTGCAACTCATTCCTGTCGCCGGGCAGTTTATTACTATCTGGATCAATATCAAATTTGTTGAACACTTTGGGCGCTTCGGTTTGTGGCATCACTTTCTCACCGTTTTTTTTCCTTTTATTTATTTTCCATATCTCGGCTTTTCAGATAATGAGAGATATGCCGGCGTTCCGGTTGTAAAAAATTACAAAAAGGGCGCATTACGCGAATGGGTAGACGCAGCAGTATTTGCAATTGTTGCCGCGACACTTATCCGCACATTTGTTTTTGAAGCTTACACGATTCCGACACCTTCTATGGAAAAAACATTACTGGTGAATGATTTTTTATTTGTGAGCAAATTCGCATATGGCCCACGAATTCCAAACACGCCACTGGCACTGCCTTTCATGCATCATACCATCTTAGGCACCAATACAAAATCGTATGTAGAGTGGATCAAAATTCCTTATACACGGTGGTTTGCAAGCCCGGTTAAGAGAGCAGACGTAGTGGTTTTTAACTTTCCTGTAAATGATACGCTGATCAATGATGCTGAACACGGCTCTCAGATTACGTTTTACCAGGTGATCCAGGGAAGAATGATGGCCGAAAACATCTCTGAAGATGAAGCAAGAAGAAGAACTATTGACCAATATGGTGACATGATCATCACGCGCCCCGTTGATAAAAGAGAAAATTTTATCAAAAGATGCACCGCGATTGCAGGTGATACTCTGCAGATAAAAAACAGGATCATCTATATAGATAATGTAGCACAGCCTCAGCCCGTTCATCATGAGTTCAAATATCTTGTAACCACAACCGGGCCTCTTAATCCGGATCAGTTGAATGGCATCGGAATACAGGATAACATTGATGACCGTAACAAGAACCAGGTAGAAATGACGAGCACTAATTCATACAATATTAGTATGAGCGATGACGAAGTAATCCAGCTAAAAATGTTTCCAACTGTAAAAAATATTCAGCCTGCTCCACTGAATGAATATGATAAAAGCCCTTTTCTCTTTCCCTTTGTGGCTTCCTACAATTGGAGTGTAGATGATTATGGCCCGATCTGGATTCCTAAAAAAGGCGCTTCTATCCAATTGACTCCCGATAACATTGTACGCTATAAGCGTTGTATTGTTACTTACGAAGGAAATAAATTTGAAGAAAAAAACGGTCAATATTTTATCAATGACCAACCCGCTACCAGCTATACTTTCAAAATGAATTATTATTGGATGATGGGCGACAACCGCCACAACTCACTTGACAGCCGCTTCTGGGGATTTGTTCCTGAAGATCATATTGTAGGCAAAGCATCTCTCATTTGGTTTAGTTATGACAACGGGCCAAGATGGAGCAGGATTTTTCAAAAAATAAAATAATTTACAGTTTCAGTTTGCTAATTCCCTCTGATAATTCATGGCCAAATAGTAGGTTGAAGTTTTTTAGAGTATGCATAACATCTATGTATAAACGTAAATATAATTCCTGAATTCTATCATAGATTTCAATTCAGCCAATAATAAGCTGTATAAGCCAAAAACTAGAAATCTGCTTTAAATTTTGAACCGCATGCCTCAGTACATCCGCCTGAAATTGTGAGAGAAAAATCAATTATTTTGTAAAATAATTTGAATGTATTGCCATTCGCATAAATGAAATTGATACTCGAATCGTTGATAATTTTAAATCGTTTTAATCCGCCCAGGCTAGTGTAAATATTGGTTTCAACACTTCCATCATCATAAAATTTTATGAAATAATAATTCTGTTTATCTACCGAAGTCCATTTTCCACTGCCATCTCCTGGATCAGCAAGGGTTTCTGTGAGAATCCATTTTTTTTGTGAGGTCAAATCGGATCCTTTATATGGAACTTTATTGCAGGAAAAAAATAATATTAATGTAGAGAATGCGGCTATGCAAAAGGATTTTCTCATTGTAAATAATTTTCAGGTTGACAACATGAACAGCACAACCGTTGCATCCGGGAAAATATATTTATTCCTTTGTCATTGCCTGCACATGAAACAAAACTTCTACCCAGGCCTTTGCCCCGGAATTATTCCTGATCCTTCCAAACGCGACTGCTACACCACCAAGTGGTTTCCAGCCATTACTGATCCATGTGTTCACTTCTGAGATCAGTTCATTTGCGTCAGTTTTTTTTACTATTGTATATTCCATAATTTATTTTATTTGAAGATAAAGGAATTATGGTTTAATGATGATGAGAAAAGGCAAAAAGTAGTTTTTCAACAATTCGGATTGTATCCATTCTCATAAAAATGTGTAACTATCATTCCCAGTAGGGATTTTGGGAGGTATTAAAAATTCGGTAAACAGCAATTGTAAAATCGTCTATAAGTTCATAAAGAATAATGTAGGGAAATTTTTTCAGTACTCTGTAACGAACACTGTCGTACACATAAATGATCCGGAAGTATGGATTTTTTTAATTTCGACGAACATCAATTAGACAGCAGAATTAAATTTTTTTCCCAACCCTTTTTGGAGCCCGTTGTAATAGTCAATATTTTTTTGCAAATCATTATAAGCAGAAGGAGTGATTTTTATACTATGGGACATCAATCTACTTTTAGGCTATTCTTTACGCTATCCTAGTCAAGTAAATAGTTCGAATCATTTTTACAATTTATGCGTTCGGTTTCTATTGATTTTTTTTGCGATTCGGAAATGCCAAATTCATTATTCGAAATTGGACCATTAATTTTTACAAAGTCAAACTTTTGCAAAAGTTCCAGCATAAAAGATGCTTGCTTATCTGGAATTTGAATGGTTATTTGTTTCATAATATCTGTGGCTGAAAAGTAGAAGATTTATACAAATTTAGTGGATAAAATAGTAATATAATTATTCTATCGCTCTATATTCCATTCCTTCTAAATTGCTTTAAGTAAAAAAACATTGTTATTGAATGTCAGACTTCAATGAAAAATCTATGATCTAAATACCTAATGAATCCTGTCACCTCTCACTTCCAAATTCATCATTACATTTGTTTCATAAACGATCCATTCCTTCCATCTTTTTCTTACTTTTTCTTTAGATAAATATGTATCTGCCAGATTGATAAATAAGGTATAATGACCCGCTTCGCTTTCCATAAATTTTCTGTAAAAATTTCTCATGTACTCATCTTCCAATCCCTCACTCAATCTTTTGAAACGCTCGCAGCTTCTCGCTTCTATGAGCGCCATTGTTAGTAGCTGGTCTAAAAATCTTTCTTCCGGGCTGCCGCCTTTTTTCTGAAACTCAAGCAATTTATTTACGTACTCATCTTTGCGTTGTTTTCCTAATGGCAAATTTCTTTTTCTCAATTCATTTACCACCTGCCGGAAGTGCCCCCATTCTTCTGTAACTATTGGCGCAAGTTCATTCACGAGTTTTTCTTTGTCATTATATTTTTGAATAAGTGAGATGGAACTATTGGCAGCTTTTTGCTCGCACCATGCATGATCGGTTAAAATATCTTCTAAAGAAATCGCCGCAAGATCAATCCAGCGTGGATCAGTTACCAGTTTTAATCCTAAGATATTTTTTGTGTCCTGCGAAATGGCCTCCATCCTTCAAAAATAAGTTTCTTTTTTTGTCCTTACGGCGAAAAAAAAGCACTTCATATCTTTGTTCGATGAATGATGATTTTCTCGATAAAAAATTGCTTGAACGAAAGCAGGCGAATGCTTTGAGGTCATTAATTATAAACGAAAATAAAATTGATTTTTGCAGCAATGATTATCTCGGTATTGTGAAAAGCCATTTTATAGAAAATTCCATTTCTGAAAATCTATCTCATGGAAGTACAGGCTCACGGCTGCTTTCAGGGAATTATAAGTTAATAGAAGAGACAGAAAAAATGGTTGCTGATTTTCACGATGCACAGGCAGGTTTAATTTTTAATTCCGGGTATGATGCAAATCTTGGAGTGTTAAGTTCCGTTCCACAAAAAAATGATGCCATCATTTACGACCAGCTCAGCCACGCATCTTTACGGGATGGAATAAGATTATCATTTGCCACGGCGTTTTCATTTTTACATAATAATTTAGAAGATCTGGAAAAGAAATTAGCTGCCGTAAAAAATTCTTCGCAAAATATTTTTATAGTCACAGAAAGTGTTTTCTCTATGGATGGCGATTTTGCGCCTTTGAAAGAAATTAATATTTTATGTGAAAAATACAATGCCGCATTGATAGTTGACGAAGCGCATGCAACAGGTGTTGTAGGAGAAAAAGGGGAAGGATTAGTTCAGCATTTACATCTGCAGGATAAATGTTTTGCCCGCATTCATACATTCGGAAAAGCTTGCGGGTCGCATGGCGCCATAGTTTTAGGTTCAAATAAATTGAAAAAATATCTGATCAATTTTGCCCGCACCTTTATTTACAGCACTTCTCTGCCGCAATCCGCTGTGGATGCCATCAGGATTTCTTATGAAATATTTCCTGCACTCAAAAACGAAAGAAACCACATTCATCAATTGATTAGCAGGTTCAAGCAAACCAGGCCAGTTTATAAAATATTACAAGGCGATACACCTATTCAAATTGTGGTCATCCCCGGAAATGAAGAAGTGAAAAAGATGGCAGCCATTTTACAGCAAAATCATTTTGACATAAGAGCTATTTTGTATCCGACCGTTCCAAAGGGACAGGAAAGATTAAGAATTGTTTTGCATGCTTTTAACCGCTTCGAAGAAATTGATGAAGTGATTAAAATATTGAACCCTGCTGATCTCTAATAACTCTAAAAGTAGTTTATCAATATTTTATCATAAATTATCCTATCGTCTTTGCAACGAAAAGATATTTTTGCTTGTCATCCAAATCATGCATGTGAAAAAAGTTATTTTATATTTTACTTTTTCATTATCAGTTTCTTTTTGCCATGCTCAAACGTGCACCACACTTGGACAGACTCCCCCCACGGCTTTTCCTGTTTGTGGCACCACTATTTTCAGCCAAAGTAATGTGCCGGTTTGCAATTCTAATAGCCTGTTTGTGCCAGGATGTAGTGGTGCGGCCGCCAATTATGCAAATAAAAATCCTTTCTGGTATAAATTTACCTGTTATATTTCCGGCTCTTTGGGCTTTGTTATTACGCCCAACGATCTTTCCGATGATTATGATTGGCAGCTTTATGACGTAACCGGGCTTGACCCAGACCAGGTTTTAACCAATCACAATATTATCGTAACCGGCAATTGGGCAGGCAATCCCGGAACTACCGGCGCTTCTGCAAGTGGAGTCAACTATATTCAATGTGCCTCTGCTTATAACGGTACGGAATCCCGGTTTTCTTCAATGCCAAATCTGGTAGGCGGGCATCAATACATTTTATTGGTAAGCCATTTTACTGATTCGCAAAGCGGATACAGTTTATCATTTGGTGGTGGAACTGCCAGTATTACGGATCCAAAGCTGCCCGATTTGCAAAGTGTAAATTCTTCATGTGATGCAACACAGATTTTTATTAAACTAAATAAGAAAATGAAATGCTCAAGTCTTGCTGCCGACGGAAGTGATTTTACTATTTCTCCTGCTGTCGCTAATATCACAGCAGCGATCGGAAGTTCGTGCAGCAGCGGCTTCGACATGGATTCGATCGTGCTCACTTTAAGCAATCCGCTCTCCCCGGGAAAATACACCATCACCATAAAAAATGGGACCGATGGAAATACATTGCTTGATAATTGTGATAGAAATATTCCGCCGGGAAATTCTTTGAAGCTTGCGATCTTCCTATTGGAACCTACACCAATGGATAGCTTGACGACTGTAGCTTGCGCTCCTCAGACATTGCAATTGGTTTTTATAAAAAATATCCTTTGTAATTCTATCGCTGTTGATGGGAGTGATTTTATAGTTTTCGGCCCTTCGCCTGTAACCGTCACCGGCGCTGCCGGAAATTGTGCAAACGGAGTAACGAAAAATATCATCGTTTCGCTATCTTCTCCAATCGTAAATGCAGGCGCATACCGGGTTCAACTGAAATCAGGAAGTGACGGAAATACAATTTTAGATGAATGCTCGCAGGAAACTCCATCAGGTTCTTCATTGAATTTTTCAGTGAAAGATACGGTGTCCGCAGACTTTACATATCGTTTATCCGAAGGATGTAAAACGGACACTCTGCAATTTTTTCATGATGGGAAAAACGAAGTAAATCAATGGACGTGGCATTTAGATTACAATGGAAAAAGCAGTGAGCAAAATCCAATAACCTATTTCGATACTTTCGGGCAAAAACAAATTTCATTAATTGTTTCCAATGGATTTTGCAGCGATACAATTTCCAAAACAATCTCTTTAAGTAATGAATTAAAAGCCATTTTTGAAACAAATAATATATTGTGTCCTGAGGATGCAGCCACTTTTTTAAATAAAAGCATTGGAAATATTGTCGCTTACTTTTGGGATTTTGGCGATGGGGCTACAAACATGACCAAAAATCCACCGGCGGAAAATTATCCGGTCTTGTCAGCCGAAAAAATTTATCCTATACGCTTAATTATTCAAAATAAAATTGGTTGCCTTGATACTACTTTTCAAGATCTGAAAGTGCTGAAAAGCTGTTATATCGCTGTCCCTAATGCGTTTACGCCTAACGGTGATGGCCTAAACGATTTTTTATATCCACTCAATGCTTATAAAGCTGATAATTTAGAATTCAAAGTTTATAATCGTTTAGGCCAATTGGTTTTTTCTACTACAGACTGGACTGTCAAATGGGATGGGTCTATCAATGGCCAGCCGCAGGATTCCGGCATTTATGTGTGGACTTTAAAATATACGAATCACGATTCCGGCAAACACATTTTTACCAAGGGATCAACTATGTTGATCAGATAATAAAACGGTATTATCTACTGTAGCTTTCGGAGCAATCTCATGATGAGGCTTGCTGATACTTGTTTCGTTCCCGGATGTATCTCCTAAATTGGTATTGATGCCTACCAGGAAAAGCAAGGGAATAAAAACCCCAATGAATAGTACCTGGGAAGAATATAAAATTCTTTTTGCAAATTCGGACGCTGCGCTGCTCATTATATTTTTCATTTTTTTTAATTTGATAGTTTAATTGATTATAATAAATTCAAAGATTTTAATTCCGATTTTCAATTAGCAATGTGGTGTATTTGGTTGTGTTTTTCAGAGAATTACCCTGGTGGGTTTTATTGATACTGGTTTCATTTACTGAAGTATCTCCATAATTAGTATTGATTCCGATAATAAATAGTAAAGGAATAAATAATCCAATTACTAATACCTGGAAAGAATATAAAATGCGTTTTGCAAATTCAAAACTTTCGGTTGCTGAGCTGTTAATTACTGTTTTCATTTGTTTAAATTTTAAAGGTTTTGTTGTTAATTACATAACAAAGATATGGTTAAAACTATGTACTATGCAAAACATAGTACATTAAATGGCATAATACCTACATCAAAGGTAAAATTTCATTCTAAGTGGTAATTAGGAGATCATTAAAACAGCCTATAATAGGTAATCAGGCTCTGAAAAGTGGTTTTATAGTTTTTCCTTTTTATTTGAATATTAAAAAAAATAATAAATAATTTTAATCTACGGGGCTAATTAATTTGAAATATAAATCATCAATCAGAAAGATGTTTTAATTTCAGGGAGTTTGGGAGAAGGGTAATCTGCAAGAAAACTTAATTAAAAAATGTTGAAAACATCATAATAAACGCCACAGAACCTAATGAGATATTTTATAACCATTGCATTTTACTTAATCCTTATGCCAATTTTTGCGCAGCAAAATAATTTTAATATTAAGGATTATGGCGCAATTGGTGATGGAAAAACTGTTTGCACAAAGGCTTTGCAAAAAACAGTCGACGCTTGTAATATTGCCGGTGGAGGAACAATTCTTATTCCGCAGGGAATCTTTATAATTGGAACTGTTCATTTAAAAAGTAATATTAATTTATATCTTCAAAGCGGCGCAATACTAAAAGGAAGCTCCAGCCTTGATGACTACGAAACTTTTTTCGCAGGCCCACCTTATAGCAAAATTCATAAAGGAATGTTTTTTACTGAAGATGCTGAAAATGTAACGATTTCCGGTGGAGGGCAAATTGATGGCAATGGTGATAATTTTTTGGATTTGAACAAAGCAAAAAAATTAAGTGAGAATGATACAAAATTCACAAGACAAAAAAATAATTTCAGGTATGTTGCAAATGGAATAGGGGATGGGCCAATTGTGCCAAAAGAAAGGCCTTATCAGATGTTTGTTTTCAGTAGTTGTAAGCGAATAACGGTTAAGGATATTCTTGTTACCAACAGCCCGTTCTGGTGTATGCATTTTGCAGATTGCGATGCAGTGCATGTGAGCGGCATCAGGTTGTGGAATAATTTATTAGCGCCAAACGCAGATGGCATCGATGTTACAAGCTGCACCAATGTAATCATTGATGGATGCGACATCCGTAGCGGCGATGATGCCATTGCAATTGTTGGATACGACCATCATTTTGAAATTCCGGGCTTCAAACATTTACGTCATCCTTCAGAAAATATTATTATCAGCAATTGTAATCTTCAGTCTTATTCAAGTGGTATACGCATCGGATTTTTGGATCAGAATTCAGTGAGAAATATTCATGTCAGTAATATTAATATCACTAATTCCACGAGAGGAATTGGCGTTTTTTTAAGAGATGAAGGCTCACTTGAAAACATCACTTTTTCTAACATTAATATTGAGACGCATTTACGAACCGGCGATTGGTGGGGCAATGGCGAGCCAATTCATATTTCAGCAGTAAGGGGAAAAGACAGTGTAAAATTGGGACAGATAAAACATGTGTTATTTCAAAATATTATTTGTAAAGGAGAAAACGGAATGCTGGTTTATGGGAGTGAAGAAAGCGTTATTGAAGACGTTTCGTTTGATCATATCAGGTTCGAGTTAGCAGACAGCAAACTTAATGACGTAGCGGGCGGAAACATAGATCTGCGCGGAAGCAGTTTAAAAAGAACACTTTTTGAAAGAGATATTCCGGGGGTTTTGATACAATATGTAGATGGATTGCGCCTGAATGACTTTCAACTGAAATGGACAGGGACAAAATCTCTTTTTTTTACAAACGGTTTAGAATTAAATCATTTTAATGACGTGGAAATTAAAGATTTCAAAGGATCGGGCTCTCCCATCAATCCGAAAGCGCATCGTGTATTTGCAAAAGAAGGAAAAAATTTCAGCATAGATAATAATAATGGAGTTTTATTGCAAAATGTCCATTAATTTCAACAGTATTTTTTTTAGCGCAGCTCTTATGCATCACGTATTCAACAATAGAACCAAGCAATTAAATTTAAATTCTTTAGCTTTAGTTTATCTATTATTAAAGCATTAGATGCCAGCTATCTTGCCCGATCATTCAACAGATGATGTAAAGATTTTACTTTTAAAAGTAGCGGAGGGAGATGAAAATGCCTTTGGGGAACTATTTAAGATGTATTATAATCAATTGGGCGGATTTATTATGCGTATCACAGAATCAGAACCGCTTACACAGGAAATAGTCCAGGATGTATTTTTGAAAATATGGATCAATCGTAATTCTCTGGGTGAGATACATTCTTTTAAAGCTTATCTGCTTGTGATCGCCCGAAATCACGCTTTTAATTACTTAAAACAAATCGCCAGGGAAAAAGGCCGCAAAAAAGAATGGGCAAATAACCTGGAGCATAACACTTTGAATAATGCGGAAGAAAGTCCGGCGATGGATATCGGTAACCTGATTGATGAAGCGATTGAACTACTTCCTCCACAGCAAAGAAAAGTATATAAATTGAGCCGGCAAAACCAAATGAAGCAGATGGAAATAGCCACAGAGTTGAATATCTCTCTCGAAACAGTTAAGAAGCACATGGTGCTGGCATTGCGTTTCCTTAAAAATTATGTGCGTAAACATAATTACCTTTTGATCTGCTTTATTACTTTTTTTTTCAAAAAATAAATATTCTATAAAATTCATTACCTCTTTTTTGTATTCCTGTTGTCTTAATTCGGAGAATAAAACTTTAAAAACTACTTTTTCGCTTTTGTAGTCAACGAAACTTTACGATGAACGAATCAAAACTGGCTTATTTATTCCAGGCTTATTTTAATAAGACAGCAACTCAACAGGAACGGGATGAATTGATGCAATTAATGCAGGATGCGGAAAATGATGAGAAGCTGAAAAGCCTATTAGCCGAAACCTGGTTGCATTTTGATGGTAAAAGCGCGATAATAACTGACGTGCAGTTTGAAGAAATGCTTGCCAATATTTTACAAAAAGAAGCTTCGGGTAAAATAGATCCGGTTGTTATTTCATTTAAACGAAAATTCAAATGGTTGCGTTTTGCTGCTGCGGCGGCTGTTCTGTTGTTCGCTATTTTAGGAGTGTCTCTTTGGTTAAACCATACAGGTATTGCGAAACAGTCAATAGCGCATATTAAAAAAGATCCTGCAAATCATAATGATAAGATTGTGCCAGGTGGAAATAAAGCAATGCTCACTTTGTCTGATGGTTCCAAAATTCTGCTCGATTCTACACACCAGGGGACTTTGACAAAGCAGGGCAATGTGAAAATAATGAAATTAAATACTGCTACCCTTGCTTATAATGCTGAAAATGGAGATAGCCAAAAGGTTGTTTATAATACTCTTTCTACACCCAGTGGCGGGCAATACGAGTTAATATTGCAGGATGGAACCAAAGTGTGGCTCAATGCGTCATCTTCCATTTATTTCCCCACGATATTCAAAGGGCAGGAACGGAATGTAACAATCACTGGTGAAGCATATTTTGAAGTGGCAAAGAACGCAACTATGCCATTCAAAATAAATGTAAAGGATATGGAAGTGCAGGTATTGGGCACGCATTTCAACATCATGGCCTATGAAGATGAAAATACCATGAATACGACATTACTGGAGGGAAGTGTAAAAGTGTCCAAAGGTGCTTCGGACAAAATGTTGCTACCTGGCGAACAATCAAGACTTAACAAAACAGGGGATATAAAAGTGGTGAAAGCCGATACGGAAGAAGTAATGGCATGGAAAAATGGATGGTTTCAATTTAATGCATACGATATTGAAGAAGTGATGCGGCAGATTTCAAGATGGTACAATGTCGAAGTAGTGTATGAAGGAAAAATTCCTTCTGGTCATTTTTCCGGAATAGTTAGCCGGGGAAATGATATTTCACAAGTCCTGAAAATAATGGAATCTGGTGGAGTGCGTTTCAAAATTGAAGGAAGGAAGGTGATCGTTTTATCGTAATTGTCCGGGAGATTCAAAAGGAATTAATCGAAATAAATTCAACGGATTCCAAAGAAAACCAGGAACGTTTGCGGCGCGCCTGGTAAATGTTTGGTTCATCCACAATACAAAAGAATGATTGCTTCATGTTCAAACTAAACAATACAAAAGTATGAAAGAAAAGTGTTTTTTACCACAACAGCAAAATAGTGCTGTTTTCAACAAAATATTGCGTGCTATGAAACTGACATTTATTTTACTTATTGCCGCCTGTCTCCAGGTAAGCGCTAAAGGATATGCACAAAATATTTCTATCTCTCAAAAAAATACTTCCCTGGAAAAAGTATTTAAAGAGATCCATCGAAAAACAGGATATCAATTCTTTTACCAGGATGAATTGTTGCAGCAGGCAAACAAATTCGATATCAATGTAAATGATGGTTCTATTGAAAAAGTGCTGAATATTTGTTTTAAGAATCAGCCGCTGAGTTTTAGCATTATTGATAAAGCAATCACTATTAAAATGAAAGAGGAAACCCCTGATCTCAACTCTTCAACTATAGCGCCTATTAATGTTACTGGAAAAGTCAGGGACGAAAAAGGTGTGCCTCTCTCTGGTGTATCTGTCTCAATAGTAAGTGGAACCGGGGGTACGAACACAGACGATAAGGGAAATTTTTCTATAACTGTGCAGGGGAATGGTGTATTAAGATTCAGCTACGTGGGTTATAAAACACTTACTGTTCCGGTGAATGGAAGATCCAATATTGACATTACATTATCGCCTGATGTTTCTTCTTTGAATGACGTAGTAGTAATTGGATACGGCACTGCACGCAAGAAAGAATTAACGGGTGCAATTGCCACTGTCACCTCTAAGGATTTTCAGCAGGGAAATATCACTTCACCCGAACAATTGATTGCAGGAAAAGTAGCCGGTGTGTCAATAACTTCAAACGGAGGCTCTCCCGGCGCAGGAAGCGTTATCCGTATTCGTGGAGGCGCGTCTTTAAATGCGAGCAACGATCCGCTGATCGTTATAGATGGAGTGCCATTGGCAAACAGTGGTATTTACGGCTCTTCTAATCCTCTTGGCCTTATCAATCCAAATGATATTGCTTCGTTTACTGTATTAAAAGATGCAGCATCCACAGCTATTTACGGCTCAAGGGCATCTAACGGCGTTATTTTAATAACAACTAAAAAGGGTATATCCGGAAAGCCGGTAATTAATTTTTCAACCCAGGTTTCTGTATCCAAACTGATAAAAGAAGCAGATGTTTTATCAGCAGCTGAGTTCCGTAAATATGTTGATTCACTTGGTAACGGAACAGTTGGTAATGTGGCATTTAAATCTTTACTTGGCAATGCAAATACCGACTGGCAGAAAGAGATTTACCAAACCGCTATTACTACCGATAATAACCTGAGTGTATCTGGTGCTTTAATTCATCTTCCTTATCGTATTTCTGCAGGCTATCTCGACCAGGATGGAATTTTAAAAACAGATAATCTGAAACGCTTTACAGGAGGCATTACTTTGAACCCTTCTTTATTCGAAAATCACCTGAAAATCAATATAAATCTGAAAGGTGCCGTCAGCAGTACACGTTTCGCAAATGGTGGCGCTGTAGGCTCTGCTGTTTATTTCGACCCTACGCAGCCGGTGCACGCTAATACTCCTTTTGGAGGATATTATGAATGGTATTCTACCGATGCTTCAACCGGCGCAACTACCCTGAATAAACTTGCACCGCGTAATCCTGTGGCAATGCTGAATCTATATGGAAATACAAGTACTGTTCAAAGAAGCTATGGAAATATAGAGTTCGATTACAAAGTGCATTTTCTTCCTGACCTCCATGCTAACTTAAACTTAGGCTATGACATTGCGAAAGGGAACGGATATGTTGATGTTCCGGCCTATGCTGCGCAGAATTATCTTGACAGCGGGCAGCGCAATCAATACGCAAATAAGGTAAATAATAAAGTACTGGAATTTTATCTGAATTATAATAAGACTATTGCCTCCATCAAAAGCAATATTAATGCAACTGCTGGCTATGGATACTATGATAATATTTCCACAAACTATAATTATCCTAATTTGAGGGCAAACGGCGACACAATCCCGGGAAGCCAGCAGCAATTTCTTTTTGATAAGCCAGAGAATACATTGATCTCCTATTATGGCCGCCTTATTTATACTTATAACTTAAAATATATTTTAGCCGCATCTTTTAGAACAGATGGCTCATCCAGGTTTTCGCCAGCAACACGATGGGGACAGTTTCCATCAGTTGCTTTTACATGGAGAATTAAGCAGGAAGAATTTTTGCAGAATTCAAAGGCACTTTCAGAACTTCGGCTGCGCCTGAGTTATGGCGTTACGGGCAACCAGGACGGTATTTATGATTATCCTTATTTAGGTGTTTATTCGCACAGTAGTAATTCTTCATTAGTCCAGTTTGGCAATACTTTTTATAACATGGCTACGCCTGCAGCCTACGATGCCGGAATTAAATGGGAACAAACATCGGCCTATAATATCGGCTTGGATTATGGCTTTCTCAATAACCGCATCACCGGTAGTGTTGACCTGTATTTTAAAAAGACAAAGGATCTTTTGAACGTAATTCCTATACCAGCCGGATCTAATTTTAGCAGCACTATATTAACTAATGTTGGAAATATCGAAAACAATGGGATTGAGTTTTTAATCAATGCTACCCCTGTGAAAACTAAACATTTTTCATGGGATGTAAGTTTCAACGCCTCATACAACAACAATAAAATAACCAATCTAACCGCAACCAAAAATCCAAGCTTTGCAGGCTCACTTGTAGGAAATGTGCAAATCAACAGTGTTGGATATTCTCCAAATGCTTTTTATGTATATCACCAGGAATATAATAAAAATGGCAAACCCATTGAAGGCGTTTTTGCTGATTTAAATGGCGATGGTGTTATCAATACGAGTGATCTATACAGATATCAATCGCCTTTTCCAAAATATGTATTAGGATTTACTACTCAGTTCAATCTTGACAAATGGTCGTTAAGTACCGTATTTCGCGCCAACATTGGTAATTATATCTACAATGCGCTTGCTACTGGTGCTGTCCAGTCAAATGTTTTTAACCCGCTTGGATATCTTGCCAATACACTTTCAGAACTTCAAAAAAGCAGTTTTTATTATGGGCAGCAATATTCTGATTATTTCGTGCAAAATGCTTCTTTTCTAAAAATGGATAATATTACCCTGTCTTATAATGCAGGTTATTTGTTTCGCAACAAAGCTGCGCTGCGCATTAGCGCTTCTTGTCAAAATGTGTTCACGGTAACAAAATATACAGGAATTGATCCTGAAATATATGGTGGTGTTGACAATGCGCTTTATCCTCGCCCCAGGATATATACTTTAGGAGCAAACCTTCAATTCTAATTATTTAAATGAAATAAAAAAAATATGAAAACTATAAAATCGCTTTCCACGTTCTTATCTTTTTTTACAATAATCTTTTTGGTTTCGTGTAACAAAGATTTGAATCTTCAACCAACGAATTCCAATACCGCAGACAAGCAATACAACACGCCTGAAGGCTATAAAGAAGCGCTTGCAAAAGTTTACGGCAGCTATTCTTTAGTAAGCAGTGCGGGCACTGGCGCTTCTGATGTGAATGTTGCCGGTATTACCGATCCGGGAACCACGGATTTTATCCGTGCCTATTGGAATATGCAGGAATTAACTACTGATGAAGATGTGTGTGCATGGGCTGATCCGAATCTCCAGGGATATCATAATTTCAACTGGACGTCAGGAAATATTTACAGCAATGCTTTATATGCACGCAGCCTTTTCCAGATAACTGTTTGTAATGAATTTATCCGCCAATCTTCTGATGCTGAATTAAGCAGCCGTCATATTGCGGGTAAAGACGCTGACGATATTTATCACTATCGTGCTGAAGCCCGTTTTCTGAGGGCTTATCAATATTGGGTATTAATGGATTTGTTTGCCAATCCACCGTTTGTGACTGAAAAAGATCCTATAGGTAAATATTTTCCTAAACAAATAAAACGCAAAGATTTGTTTACTTATGTGGAATCAGAGCTAAAGGCAATTGATACTTCTTTGGTAGCACCCCGTATGAATGAATATGCCAGAGCCGATCAGGGCGCTGAATGGGCGCTTTTAGCACGTTTGTATTTGAATGCCGAAATATATACAGGTACTGCGCGTTACACAGATGCTATAACTTATGCTTCAAAAGTTATTAATGCAGGCTATTCTCTTATGCCGCATTATAAGAATCTTTTTATGGCAGATAATAACCTGAATAATACTGAAATTATTTTACCAATCGCTTATGATGCGTCAAAATCTCAAAATTATGGAGGCACCACTTTCCTTATCTGCTCTGCGCATGGAACAAGCCCGGACGATAATAAAGCTGTGGGAATTCCCGGCGGTGGATGGCTTGGTAACCGCACTACAAAGAATTTACCTTTAGTGTTTGGCGATTACAGTGGAAAAGCCGACAAGCGGGCAATGTTTGGACTGGGCACCTTAGAAATTAATGATGTCGGAAATTTTAATCAGGGATTAGGTGTAACCAAATTCAGTAATGTCAATTCCGATGGCACAACGCCGTACTCGCCTAATGGAGTTTTGGTGAATACAGATTTTCCCCTCTTCAGGTTGGCAGAAATGTACCTTACTTATATCGAAGCACAGAAAAGAGGTGGTACGGGTGGCGATGAGGCAACAGCATTAAGTTACTTCAATAAGTTGCGCGAAAGAGCCTATGAAAATACCAGCGGCGATGTAAGCAGCTTTACATTGGACGATGTGCTGAATGAGCGGCAGCGCGAGCTTTATTGGGAATGCTTTCGCCGAACAGATTTGATCCGCTTTAATTATTTTACTTCCGGAACCTATCTTTGGCCATGGAAGGGAGGTGTGGCGCAAGGCCAGGGAGCGGATGCACATTACAACATATTCGCTATTCCTTCAACAGAAATTATATCTAATCCAAATTTGGTTCAAAATCCTGGCTATTAATTTTTATCAATTATGAAATCACGCTTTATGTATAAAATATATAACCGCATTTTTTGCCTATTCGTAGTGCTTCTGCTGTTGGCATCATGTAAAAAAGAAGGAGCGCAATTTTTTATAAAAAATGGGAGTTTTCCTGCAGGCGGCCTTACAGCTTCTTCTGATTCTGTTTTATTAACCAAATCAACCGAAAGCGATACGGCCATAACATTTAAATGGCCGGCGTCAGATTTTGGCCAAAAGCCGGTTGTTTCTTATACGCTTCAGATTGATGTGCCCGCAGATACCAGCGGTTCGACGGGTTGGGGAAAGGCAAAAAACTTTTCTGTTGGCAACGCTTTAAGCTATATGTTTATCGGAAAAGATTTGAATAATTTATTGATTTCACTTGGGTTATCAGGAGGAAATAAAAGCGAAACAGTGGTAAGGATCAAGGCGGATGTGCCTCAAAATACAGGCTCACCGTCTTCAATCGCTTCTGCTTATTCAAATACATTGGTGCTCCAGGTAACTCCTTATAATTTAAGCCTCTTCATTCCCGGAGCGTACCAGGGTTGGAGTCCGCCAACAGCGCCTTTGCTCAATCCGGTAGCAGGCAGAGCAGGATTATATGAAGCATATGAATATATGCCCGGAAGTGGGCCGCAATATTTTAAATATACCAATGCGCCAGATTGGAATCACACTAATTATGGCGATGGTGGTAACGGCACATTCAGCACCGACGGAAACGCAGGTGGCCTTAGCGTGCCCGATGGCGGCTATTATGAGGTGACTGCAGATTTTAATAAAAATACCTGGACTGCTACCAAAACTACATGGGGCATCATAGGCGACGCCACGCCCGGAGGATGGAGCAATGATACGCAAATGACTTATGATGTAGTGAACCAGGTATGGAAGGTAACATGCGATATGAAGCATAACGGTTCCTTCAAATTCAGAGCAAATAATGCATGGAATATTGATTTCGGAATTGATAATAAGGGCAACCTGGTTTATGCAGATAATCCATTTTTTGGATATACTGCTAATCTGAATAATCTTTCTGTTCCTGCAGACGGCAACTATACCATAACACTTGATTTGCATATCTCAGGTGTTTACAATTACACTCTTGTAAAAAATTGATCAATAAACGTTAATTGTTATTCCATGTATAAGAAGTTCTCTCAAAATATTTTGCTTATGAATATTAAAAAGATACAGGGCAAAATTTTTATAATTTTAATTGCCGCATTTGCGCTTTCATGCAATAAGCGGATTACATTTCCTGCAGTTTACATCCAGCCCATAACTGATACACCTTTTGTACAATATGGCACTCCATTTACCAACGTTACTCCGCCGCAAGATGCAGTAATCTACCAGGTTAATATAAGAGCTTTCAGCCAGCAGGGCAACTTACAGGGAGTAACCGCAAGGCTTGATTCAATCAAAGCTTTGGGAGTAAATGTAATTTACTTGATGCCAATCTATCCTGTTGGAATAATAAAATCTGTCAATTCGCCTTACAGTGTAAGGGATTATTTATCAGTAGGCAGCGAATTCGGAACATTGACAGATTTGCGGGCGCTGGTTGATGGCGCTCATTCCAGGAACATGAGTGTGATTTTAGATTGGGTTGCCAACCATACTTCCTGGGACAATTCCTGGATTACGGCGCACAAAGACTGGTATGCGCAGGATGCCGCTGGAAACATTATCAGCCCTTCCGGATATACTGATGTAGCACAATTAAATTTTAATAATATCGCTATGCGCCGGGAAATGATAAAAGATATGAAATACTGGGTTTACACTGCCAATGTGGACGGTTTCCGGTGCGACTTTGCGGATAATCCCCCGGTTGACTTCTGGATGCAGGATATTGATTCGCTGAGAAATATCACTACGCACAAGCTCTTGATGCTCGCAGAAGGATCGCATAGCGCCAATTACACTGCAGGCTTCGATTATAATTTCGGATTTAATTTTTATGGAAATCTAAAATCTATTTATTCTGCAGGCAAATCAGTACAGTCAATTGACACTTTAAATCAAACGGATTATATCGGCGCAACAAACGACCAGCAAATTGTGCGTTATATTACCAACCACGATGTGAACAGTTCTGATGGAACACCTTTACAATTGTTTGGCGGCAAGAATGGCTCGATGGCAGCATTTGTAGTAGTTGCTTGTATGAAAGGAGTGCCGATGATTTATGATGGTCAGGAAGTAGGAATGGCTACACCAATTACGTTTCCGTTTTCCACTGTAAAGATAGACTGGACGTTGAATCCTGATCTAACTGCTGAATACAAAAAAGTTATTGCCTTCAGGAATAGCAGTACGGCAATCAGGAGAGGCCAGCTAACTTCATATACCAGCACAGATGTTTGCGCTTTCACTAAAATACAAACCGGAGACACAGCTTTGGTAATTTCCAATCTCAGAAATAGCACCATCAATTATTCGTTACCCGCTGCTTTAGCAAATACTGCATGGCAGGATGCTATGAATGGGGGCACTGTTACATTAACAACCCAACTTACTTTGAGCCCATATTCATATTTTATTTTGAAAAAATAATTATTTGAATGAATTAAGGCTTATTGATTATAAAAACATTTTCAATGATACCGGAGTTTTAATGTTTATCGTGCAATCCCAAAAAGTAGTTTTTTTAAATTCTAAGATTATGAAAAGGTTTACAGTTTTTATTTATGCATTGATTATTTTCTGTGGCAGCCCTGGCATTGTTACCAGTCAAACATTAACAGCGCCGCACAGGCAACAGGCTCAACTTCAGTATAGGACGCCTTTTAACAAAGTGCCAGACAGGCGGGATGTAACAATGTACCAGGTAAATATTCGGGCATTCAGTGAGCATGGAAATCTTAATGGTGTAATCGCCCGGTTAGATTCTATAAAAGCATTAGGTGTAAATGTAATTTATCTGATGCCAATTTATCCTGTAGGTGTATTAAAAACTACAAATTCTCCTTATTGCATAAGAGATTATAGAGCCGTCAACCATGAATTTGGAACACTAAATGATTTACGTAATCTTGTGGACGGGGCGCATAGGAGAAATATGGCAGTAGTACTTGACTGGGTTGCCAATCATACCTCATACGATCACGTATGGATAAAGCACAAAAGCTGGTATTTGCAGGATTCCACTGGAAATATTATCAGCCCGCCGGGAACTGGATGGAATGACGTTGCACAACTGAATTTTAAAAATTTCGCGATGCGCCGCGAAATGATAAAGGATATGAAATACTGGGTTTATGCTGCTAATGTGGACGGTTTCCGGTGTGACTTTGCGGATGGGCCTCCGATTGATTTTTGGCGGCAGGCGATTGATACTCTAAGAAATATTTCGACCCACAAACTATTAATGCTCGCCGAAGGCACACGCAGTGCAAACTTTGACGCCGGCTTCGATTATAATTTCGGATTTAGTTTTTATGGCAATCTGAAATCTATTTATTCAGCGAACAAATCAGTATTATCAATTGACACTTTGAATCAAAGGGATTATATCGGCGCCTCCAACGGACAACAAGTAGTTCGTTATATCACCAATCATGATGTGAACAGTTCCGACGGAACACCATTGCAATTGTTTGATGGCAAGAAGGGTTCCATGGCTGCTTTTGTAGTCGTGGCCTGCATGAAAAGCGTTCCAATGATTTATAACGGGCAGGAAATAGGAATGGCTACACCGATCACTTTTCCTTTCACCACCGTAAAGATAGACTGGACATCAGACCCTGATGTAACTGCTGAATATAAAAAAATTATTGCTTTTAGAAATAGCAATACTGCTGTCAGGCGAGGCCACTTAACTTCATATAGTAGCGCAGACATTTGCGCTTTCACTAAAGTGCAAAGTGGGGATACAGTATTGGTGATTTCCAATCTCAGAAACCGTTCCATCAATTATTCGTTGCTTTCTAATATCGCGAATACCTCATGGCATGATGGAATGAATGGCAAAAAGGTAACACTTAAAGGCCAGCTTAATTTAAATCCATACCAATATTTTATTTTGAAAAAATAATAAGTATGGTAAGGATAAAACTGTTTGAGTTTAAATTTAAACATCCATCATAATTTTAATCTTCAATCTCATAGGAATAGTTTGCAAACCTAAGCCTACATTGGTTTGTATCGCTATAAACAATTATTGCAATTCAGGAATTGAATTTTTTTGCCTGATGCATGATAACATAAGTGTTAATGATATTATAGTTTCCGGCCATGCATGAGTTCAAAAGCTTACCGAATTTTTGAACAAAATAAAGATTTGAAATTGATTATTGTAGTTGAAATTTACTTTCAAAATGTTCACTTAATTATTTTAAATTTATCATTTCTAAAATACGAATATGAAATATGTAGCCCGTTCTTTATTATTTATCTTCTTATCGTTCACAATTATTTTCATGACTGTTCAGAAAAAAACCAAAATCATTTTCTTTGGCGATTCCATTACGCAGATGGGCGCTGATCCCGGAGGATATATTGTAAGAATGAGAGATGACCTGAAAGCTAAAGGAGTTGAGTCGCAATATGATTTAGTTGGCGCTGGTGTTGGCGGAAATAAAGTGTACGACTTATATTTAAGAATGGATGATAATGTGCTCGATAAAAATCCTGATGTCGTGGTAATTTGGGTTGGCGTGAATGATGTATGGCACAAAACTTCCGGAACAGGCACCGACGCTGATAAATTCGAAAAATTTTACATCGCGATTATAAAAAAATTGATGGCGAAAAATATAAAAGTGGTTGTTGTAACTCCCGCGGTTATTGGAGAAAAAACCGATTACACCAATCAGCAGGATGGTGATTTGAATCTTTATTCAAATATCATCAGAAGAATCGCAAAAGACTATAAAGTGGGTATTGTTGATCTCAGAAAAGATTTCAGGGAATATGAGCTTAAAAATAATCCTGAAAACAAAGAGTTGGGAATTCTTACAAAAGACCGCGTTCATTTAACAGATGACGGAAATAAATTTGTAGCGGAAAAAATGTTGGAGGTTTTAATTGCAGGGTATAAATGAAATTGGATGAAATAAATTATATGTTCACTCTTTAAATTTAAAAAATGAC
Organism: Bacteroidota bacterium; assembly: GCA_030853195.1. GTDB lineage: Bacteria > Bacteroidota > Bacteroidia > Chitinophagales > Chitinophagaceae > Ginsengibacter. The sequence goes on from JALYVO010000017.1 coordinate 71,613, forward strand.
AACAAGACGTTCTTTTCTAAAAACTACATCTGTACTTTCCGCGGGATTATTGATGGCTCCTTCAGAATTCAAAATGAAAGCGCCGGTTATCGGGTTACAATTATATACCGTTCGTGACGCCATGGATAAAGACCCAAAAGCAACACTGGCAAAGGTTTCAAAGATTGGATACAATTCTGTTGAAGGCGCTACTTACACGGGCACAGAAAAATTTTATGGTATGAGCCCGAAAGAATTTTCAAAAGTTCTAAAAGATAATGGCCTCATCATTCCAAGCAGCCACTACAGATTAGGTGAAGAAAAAGATAAGGGCCAACTTCTGAAAGGAACGATGCTGAACGACTGGAATAAAGCCATCCACGATGCTGCCGAAGTTGGGATTAAATATATGGTGTGCGCTTATCTTTCTGATGCGGAACGTGGAAAATTGGATCATTATAAATATGTAGCTGATCAATTAAATATCGCTGGTGAAAAATGTAAAAAAGCAGGCATTCAATTGTGTTATCATAATCATGATTTTGAATTCATAAAGCAGGATGATAAATATCCTTACGACATTTTAATGAGCTCTGACAAGGATCTGGTAAAAATGGAAATGGATATTTACTGGATAAAAAAAGCTGGCCAGGATCCCATTGCGCTTTTCAAAAAACATCCGGGAAGATATCCATTGTGGCATGCGAAAGACATGGATAATACTCCGGAGCGCGCATTCACAGAAGTAGGAAACGGCATCATTGACTTCAAAGAAATTTTCAAATATAAAAAGTTAGCCGGCATGAAATACTTTTTTGTGGAACAGGATAAATGCCCCGGATCTCCATTTGACAGTATTGCCCAAAGTATTAAATACATAAAAAAGAATTTGGTATAAAATTTAAATTGAAAAAAATTGTTTTAAATAAATATGAAAAACTATGAAATGGCTTTTCACGCTTTTCTTTACGTTAACATTGGCGCAGAATATTTTTAGCAAAGCTATACCTGGTGATTTTTACGAAATAAAAGTGTATCATCTGAAGAGCAATGAACAGGTGAAAATGACTGAAGAATATTTGAAAGATGCTTACCTGCCTGCATTGCATCGTTTGAAGATAAAAACCATCGGAGTTTTTAAACCTATTGGCAATGATACTGCCATTTCAAAATCAATTTATGTTTTGATCCCGTTTAGCTCTGTAGAAGCCTGGACTAAAAAATCAGGACAGCTAAAAGCGGACGGTGTTTATACAGTTGCGGCTAAAAATTTTATAACCGCAGATGCTGATAATCCGCCTTACGAAAGGATAGAATCTATTTTGCTGCAAGCCTTTACAGGTCAGTCGCATCTTGTTTTACCAGCAGGCAAGAATTCTGAAAGAGTGTTTGAATTAAGAAGTTATGAAAGCCCTACAGAAAACCTGCATGAAAAAAAAATGGCGATGTTTAACAGTGACGAGATTGAAATTTTTTCCCGGTTAGGATTTAATCCTGTTTTTTATGCTAAGGTGATTTCAGGGAACCGCATGCCCAACTTAATGTATATGCCGGTGTTTGATAACATTCAGCAAAGGGATGCCCAATGGAAAAGATTTGGCGAGGACGCCCAGTGGAAGCGTGTTTCATCAATCCCTGAAAACGAAAATAAAGTCTCTGTTTCTCATATTGATAGTATTTTAATGCACTCCACAGAGTATTCTGACTTTTAATAATCATAAAAAATATGCCATGCATACAAAGTTTTTTTATTTTAAAAAAATAATCACTGTAACTGCTTTATTTTTTTTTAGCCTGAAATGTTTTTCGCAAAACATTGGCGTATTTGAAGCAACCAGCGATGTTGGAAAAATATTGCATGCCGGCAGTGCCACTTATGATCGTTCTTCCGGCGATTATCTACTTGCAGGATCTGGCACTAATATTTGGCTTACTCACGACGATTTTCGTTATGTGTGGAAGCGCATTAAAGGTGATTTTATATTGCAGGCAAGGGGAAAGTTGGTGGGCAAAGGCGTAGAGCAACATAGAAAATTTGGCTGGATGGTTCGCACTTCACTTGACAGCACAGCTGCCATGGTAGCGGCTACAGTTCACGGCGATGGGCTTACTTCACTTCAATACAGGAAAAAGCCTCACACAGATGTGGAAGAAATAAAATTTGCCAACAGCGCTCCTGATTTGATTCAGTTAGAAAGAAGAGGCAAACAATATATTATGTCTGTTGCTCATTTTGGCGAGCCCTACACAGTCCAGCAAATTGGTGATGTTGATTTAGGTTCTGATGTGTATGTTGGTTTATTTATCTGTTCACATAATAAAGATGTAATAGAAAAAGTTTCATTCGATAACGTCAGAATTATCATCCCTGCAAAGGGAGATTTTATAGCGTATAAAAATTATATCGGCAGCAATATTGAAAAGTTAGATATATTCAATGGTAAGAGAGAAATTTTATATACTTCGCCGGAATCTCTTCAGGCACCCAACTGGTTGCCAGATGGACAAAACCTGATCTATAATAGCAATGGATTAATGTACCGTTTTAATATTTTGTCGAAGCAACCTCAATTGATCAATACCGAACCGGTAAAAAACAATAACAACGATCATGTGATTTCTTTTAATGGAAAAATGCTCGGCCTCAGCGGCGCCAGTGTTGATGGAAAATATAATTCTGTTGTATATACAGTCCCCATAAAAGGAGGGGAGCCAAAACAGATTACACCAACTGGGCCTTCTTATTTGCATGGCTGGTCGCCTGATGGGAAATTCCTGGTTTTTACCGGCCAGAGAAAAAATGAATTTGATATTTATAAAATACCATCACGGGGCGGAAATGAAATCCGCCTTACTACTTCGCCTGGTTTAGATGATGGCCCCGAATATACTCCCAATGGAAAATACATTTATTTCAATTCTGTAAGAAGCGGCATGATGCAAATCTGGCGCATGAATCCCGATGGGACACGACAGGAGCAGATCACAAATGATGAATACAATAACTGGTTTCCACATATTTCCCCTGATGGTAAATGGATCGCTTTTCTGTCTTTTATGAAAGACATTAAGCCGGATGATCATCCTTTTTACAAACATGTTTATTTGCGGATAATTTCTGCAAGCGGAGGCGCGCCAAAAGTAATTGCTTATTTATACGGAGGCCAGGGCTCAATGAACACGCCATCGTGGTCGCCGGATAGTAAAAAGATCGCTTTTATCAGTAATTCAGATTTGCCAAAATAATTTATATAAAGATTCTGTTTGAAATACTTCTGTTTAAATACTTCTGTTTAAAAATTACTTCAAAAATCAAACTCAAAGTTCAGCATGAAATACCAAAACAAGACAAGCCAGTTTGTAGTTTTTTTACTTTTTCTTTTTATGATAATTTCCAAAAATGGAATCGCCCAGTCATCAAAAACTTCAGCAGATTCAAGAACAAGTGCTATGATCAGGCAGATGACCTTGCAGGAAAAAGTTGGACAAATGGCGCAGGTTTCTCTTGAATCTCTTGGTAAAATACAAGGCAATGATTTCGTTTTTGATCAGGCTAAATTGATGGATGCAGTTGTTAATTATAAGATAGGATCTTTATTAAATTCTCCCGGCATTCCTTTGACACCTCAGCAATGGAATGTTGTTATAGAGCAAATTCAAAACGCCGCAAAACAATCCAGGATGAAGATCCCGGTTCTTTATGGACTTGATGATAATCACGGCGCAAATTATGTTTTAGGCGCCACTCTTTTTCCCCAGGAAATAGGCCAGGCCGCAACTTGGAATCCACAATTGGTTTTCAACGGCGCTGTGATCACCGCTTATGAATCAAGAGCAGCAAGTGTTCCCTGGACTTTTTCTCCGGTCCTTGATCTTGGAACCAACCCACAATGGCCGCGCATCTGGGAAGATTTTGGCGAAGATCCATATCTGATCTCCCAAATGGGTGTTCAGTTTGTAAAAGGTATGCAGGATCCTTTAGGCAGTAAAGAAAAATTGGCTGTGAGCATAAAACATTACATGGCTTATTCTGATCCTAAATCGGGCCACGACAGAAGCGATGCCTGGATTCCTGAAAATTATTTGCGTGAATATCATCTTCCTCCGTTTGCCGCAGCGGTGAAGGCAGGCGCAAGAACAGTGATGGTAAACTCAGCCTTGATCAATGGAATTCCAACCCATATTAATAAACACATTCTTACTGATATACTAAAAAAAGAATTAGCCTTTACAGGATTTATTGTTACCGATTGGCAGGATATTGAAAATGTATATCGTCGGGATCATATCACTAAAAATATTAAAGATGCCATCATGCTTGCGATCAATGCCGGAATTGACATGTCAATGATTCCATATGACTACAAAGAGTTCTGCACCGATTTAATTGCATTGGTGAAAGAAGGAAAAGTTTCAATGAGCAGGATAGATGATGCTGTAACAAGAATATTAAGAGTAAAAGCAGAATTGAAAATTTTTGAAACGCCTGTTACTTATGCTAAAGATTATCCCAAATTCGGAAGCCCTGAATTTCAAAATGCCGCTTATAATACTGCTGCTGAATCTATCACACTTTTGAAAAATAACAACAATATTTTACCAATTCCGAAGAATGCAAAATTGCTGATAACAGGGCCTAATGCCAATTCCATGCGCACTTTGAATGGCGGCTGGACTTACACCTGGCAGGGGGAAAAAACCGATCATTATGCAGGAAAATATAATACCATCTTAGAAGCAGTAACAAAAAAATTTGGAAAAGAAAATGTGAAATATGAAGAAGCAGTGGCGTATAATAATGCTTGGGGAAAATTTAATGAAGACTCTTTATTAGATCTGGACGCAATAGGAAAATCCGCTGCTGGTGTAGATTACATATTATTGTGCCTTGGCGAAAATAGTTACACCGAAACGCCTGGAAATATCAATAACATGACTTTATCCGATAATCAACTCGCGTTAGCGGATGCGATGATCAAAACCGGCAAGCCGGTTATTTTAATTTTGAATGAAGGAAGGCCCAGAGTTTTCAATAAAGTAGAATTTGGCATGGCTGCGATCCTTGATATTTTTCTTCCTGGAAATTCTGGCGCGGATGCACTGGCGGATATTCTTACAGGCGATGTAAATCCCAGTGGAAAACTTCCCATCACTTATCCGCGGTATGTTAATTCGTTAGTGCCTTATATTCACAAACCATCTGAAGGTGGCAGTAATCCTCAAGGCGGAGAATTTGCTCCGCAATATCAATTTGGTTTTGGCTTGTCCTACACTACATTTGAGTACAGTGATCTGCGTATTGATAAAAAAAGTTTTTCACCAAACGAAACAGCAACCATCAGCGTTACGGTAAAAAATTCCGGTAGTAAAGAGGGGAAAGAAGTGGTTCAATTATTTCTATCCGAACTGGTAGCTTCTTTATCGCCTGATGTAAAACGCCTACGAGGTTTCGAGAAAATAGATTTAAAAGCCGGTGAATCAAAATCTGTTACTTTCAAATTACCAGTTAAGGATCTGGCATTTGTAAATTCAGATAATAAAAGAATACTGGAAGCCGGGGTATTCAAAATTACGATCAATAATCAAACGCAATTGTTCAATGTAAATCAAACAGAAAGGTTCTAAATTCAAAAAGTGGTTAACCATTTACCTACACTCATAAAATATGGATGAAATTTAATTTGTGTTAGCAGCATACCGAGGATGAACCAAATTTAAAAGGATTATAGTTGACCTTCAAAAATTATTTGCTTCATTTTGATAAGGTCAAGAATTGTATATTCATTCCCATCATCGGCGTCTATTGATATATTGAAATATTGAACTACTGGTGATAAAAAGGAATACGGGTCTAGAACAAAAAAGGTTTATTAAGTGTCCCACCACCTAAAAAAGATAATTAAGGGAGTGTAAACTAAAGTAATGATAAAGCGCATGAATACGCAAAAACATTCGGGAAACAATAGGCAAGATAATAATATACCAAACCTGTTAACTACCGTATTATTTATAATTTATTTGATTGCATTATTTTGGATTTTACTATTTAAATTAGGTGTTCATTTTTCTAATATGGGGAAAATGAGGAGTATAAACTTAATTCCGTTTAGTCAACCTTCAATCTTAAATGGTAAAACTGATTTTAGTGAAATGATTTTGAATGTAGTGATTTTTGTACCGCTTGGTTTATATGCAGGAATATTATTTAAAAGATGGTTTTTTTTTAAAATACTTTTCTTATTTTTCTCAATTAGTTTAATAATTGAAGGACTTCAATTTATTTTTAAACTTGGGGCTGCCGATATTACAGATATAATTACTAATACTTTAGGCGGAATAATTGGTTTTATGATATTTGAATTAATTGAAAAATTATTCAAAAATAGTGTTAAGGCACAAAAATTCGTAAACATAATTGCAGCAATAGGAACTGTCTTAATTATTTTATTCCTAATATTATTAAAAACAAACAATCCGTGGATAAGATATAGGTAAAATTATCTTGTTAACTTCTATTAGTGTAAACATCTATATCATTGCTATATTTTTGAAATATTATAAACTTTCGCATGTTTGCTGCTAACAATGTTCCAATATCCTTCCCCGGCAGATCACCATCGCCAGCTTAATCGGTTTTTAGACGTTAGACGATTGCACTCAATATTCCAACCTATACAGATACAGCTTTGTCAACGGCCACAGTCGCAATGAGTATCGATTAGACGTCATATCAATCATAATAATTCTAAGTTCCATTTAGCAAAGCATAAAAACAATCCAGGCGAAAAAAATCATCCAGTTTTTTAAGAAATCCCATGTCACGGCTTAACTGCAACAATGAAATACCTTTTTTGTGAGCGGTAAGAATAAATAAGGCTCCCAGCCATGTAGATAATGGAACTTTTGAATTTTCAAATACTGTACCCACGGTAACCGTAAAATCTTTGCGGCAAGTCTTTTCCCTACATCGGTAAGTTTTACCGTCTTTCAATTTATATGGTTTAGTGCCATTGCAGTGAGGGCAAAACGGTTCACCTCCCCAGCGCATATCTTCCATATACCTGCGACAATTAGTTTCATCTTTTAAATGTGTCATCAACTCTTTGTAATTTTTAAACTCCATCATCTTGTTCAATTTTAAGGAAATGTTAATACCGTTTTAGCAATTAAGTAACCTACCAAAACATTTAGCATTTAAATCTTTTGCCATTCTGACATAACGGCGCAGGGTAGGAGATCGGAAACTTTTTTGCGAAAATCTTTGGAAACGCTTTGTGGGAAGTTGTATATAGTAGCCCTTTAAAAATGAAAATCTTATACTAATTAGTTTAGCTTTTGTTAATGCATATATCAAAAATAACGTACTAATTAAAGTAGTATTTATAAAAAACATATACTATGTTGATAACCTTTATATTATGTTATTTAATTTATATTTAGATTTATATTTTATGTCATATTTATTCAATTATTTGTCTATTATTTGACCTACTAATTTAATTGTAAATTATTCTTTTAAAAATGACACAACTTACTCAATTTATGACTCTTATATTTTTTTATTGAAATTTTTTTCTATTTGTGGTAGTATATTGTAATTATTTTAGTTTTCAAATTCAAATTTTTCTGGATTTAATTTATCTTCCTCCAGTTCTTCACTAATAAGATATTTTTCTTTTTTTGAAGTGGTAAAAATTTTACCTAATATTGTCACTATGGCATTTAATATAATCATTGCCACTTTCGGCTTATCAGTTATATTCTGAGAAATAGTTTGATTGAAAAGCAATTATCCTTTGAATACACATGAATAAGTTAATTTTTCTATTTTTTTATGCACTTTATAAGATATTATCGTCATAAATATTCTTATGATTAGATAAAATCCTATATCAATAAATTTCCTTAGAAATTGTCTAAAACTCTAATTACCGTAATTTTACGGTATTGCAAATTCAGAAAATGCACTCTATGTTTGTGGAATAATCGTCAGTATAGTTTGCCTCTTATATTAGCTTTTGGAATAAATAATCCGTCGGACTCTGAAAAACTATTAATACGAAACCAGGATTTTCAAAATTAATGACACGAATGAATTAGGATTTTTCCTTTCATATTCTTCCATTTATTTTGACTATTAGTTGATTTAATCTTAAATCCATTTTTAGTGAATTTCTAATTCCGATATTCATTGTTAGCGTGACTCATATAGAAATACAATGAAACAAAATATATTACCCGGAAGTATGTTGATAATCGGACTCGCGGTTTTTTCCATGGCAGCATTTGGACAGCAAACTGTTTCACATAAGATTAATATTATTGATTTCAAAGTTCAAAAAAATCATAATAGGATAGATATTAATTGGACAACTGATAATGTTACGATTGTAAATTATTTTGAAGTGGAAAAAAGTATTAATGGTAAAGATTTTAAAACCATCGCCTACGTTTTAGGCCCTAATCCTTCTAAAACCAATTGCGATTGCTATGGCTTTTTGGATAAGATTAGTTCCGGCAATAGTGGATCATATTATCGCCTGAAACACGTCAACACGAATGGAGAATTAGAATTTAGTGAAACAAAAATTATCACTTTTAATAAATAATATAAATAATTCAACTCGTTTTCTTTGGGGGTTACTGAACCTTTTGGTTCTTAACAATCGCCGCATTTCCATGCGGCTTTTTTTTTGACAATGTGGTCAAAAATGGTGCAAAAATTCATCAATAAGTCATAACAGTATTTGATTTCAGAGGATAGTATTGAAACCGGTTTCAATACTATCCTTTTTTTGTGCATAAAACTGCATGAG
>JALYVO010000002.1 GCA_030853195.1 Bacteroidota bacterium
GTATGCTCAATCAAACTGTTTATGTGAGCGCCACACCTGGAGATTATGAATTAGAAAAAACGGGAGGTATAGTGGTAGAGCAGGTTGTACGTCCAACAGGTTTATTAGATCCACCGATAGAAATTCGTCCTTCAATAAATCAGATTGATGATTTGCTGGATGAAATTGATAAAAGAGTCACGAAAGGCGATAGAGTTCTGGTTACCACTTTAACCAAACGCATGGCAGAGGAAATGGATAAATATTTACATCGTATCAACATTAAATCAAAATATATTCATAGCGAAATTCACACATTGGACAGGATAGAAATTTTGCGTGAATTGCGTTTAGGGGAAATAGATGTTTTAGTGGGAGTTAATCTTTTGCGCGAAGGGCTTGATCTCCCTGAAGTTTCTCTGGTTGCCATTTTAGATGCGGACAAAGAAGGTTTTTTGCGCAATGAAAGATCGTTGACTCAAACCGCGGGCAGGGCTGCACGAAATGTAGACGGGCTGGTGATTTTTTATGCAGATAAAATTACCGAAAGCATGCAAAAAACCATTGACGAAACTACCCGCCGCAGAGAAAAGCAAATACAATTTAACATCGGGAATAATATAACGCCAACAACAGTTTTCAAATCTATTGAGCAGATTATGGGGCAAACTTCTGTTTTGGATATCAAAGGAACTACAGGCTCTCCTTATGCGATTGATGATAGTGTAAACACTATAGCTGCGGAAGACCAGGTTGAATACAAAACAATCCCACAAATGGAAAAAGCGATAACACAAATAAAACGTATGATGGAAAAAGCAGCGAAAGATTTGGATTTTATGGAAGCAGCGAGATTGCGTGATGAAATGTTCAGAATGCAGGCAGAATTAAAAGAAATGAAATAATATTATAAAGCCAGGAAAGATTTTACTTTTTTACCTTTTAAATTTTTTATATTGATGATAATAGAAATTGATAAAACAGCTATTGCGGAACGTTTCATGCGATATGTACAAATTGATACACAGAGCGATCCGAAGACAGGCCTGCATCCATCCACGGAAAAACAAAAGGATTTAAGCAGGATGCTTGAAGAAGAATTGAAATTAATGGGAATTTCTGCAGAAACTGACACTAACGGTTATGTGTATGCGAAAATTCCATCTAATTCTGAAAAAGAAATACCGGTAATTTGTTTTTGCAGCCATTTAGATACGGCGCCGGATTGTAGTGGCAGCCACGTGAAACCTATTCTGCATAAAAGTTATGATGGAGAAGATATTATTTTGCCGGATGATAAAGGCCAGGTTTTATCAACATTCAATCATCCTTATCTGAAAGAGCATATTGGCCGGGATATTATCACCGCAAGCGGAACGACTTTGCTGGGCGCAGATGATAAAAGTGGAGTTGCGGCAATCATGCAGGCAGCCGAATTTCTGATGATCAATCCTTCTATAAAACATGGAGAAATAAAAATCTTATTTACACCTGATGAAGAGATAGGAGAGGGTACTGCAAAACTCAACATGGATAAGCTCGCCGCTGATTTTGGATATACTCTCGACGGCGGACAAGCGGGAAGCCTTGAAGATGAAACCTTCAGCGCTAATGCGGCGACTATTGTTATCAATGGAGTGATTTCCCATCCCGGTTATGCAAAAAATAAGTTAGTGAATGCATTAAAAATTGGTGGTGAAATTTTGCATGCGTTACCGACTATAGAATGGGCGCCGGAAGTAACAGAAAAAAAAGAGGGATTTGTACATCCCGTTCGCTTTGAAGGAATCTCTGAAAAAGCTACACTTGAGTTTATTATCAGGGATTTTGATGATGAAAAATTGGAAGTGCATGGCGAAAGATTAAAGGAAATTGCAGAGAATATTGTAAGCCATTATCTTGGGGCGTCCATTGAATTCTCCATTCATGAGCAATACAGGAATATGAAAAAAATATTGGATGAGAACCCGCAGGTAACAGCTTATGCGGCGGAAGCTATTAACCGCGTAGGGCTTGACGTCACTACGGAAAGTATTCGTGGTGGCACAGATGGAAGCAAGTTGAGCTATATGGGCTTGCCATGCCCGAATATTTTTACCGGTATGCAAGGGATTCATTCAAAACAGGAATGGATCGGGGTGAATGATATGGCCAGAGCGGCAGAAACAATTGTGCATTTGTGTATGATTTGGGAAGAAAAATCCTGAACTCGATTTGAAAATCAATGAAAACTACTTTTATACTTATGCAGCCTTCATTTATGAAATAACCTTTGAACATTCATCCGGAAAGTTGAAAAAATCAAATGATAAAGCACGACGCTGAGGAATTTAAAATTTGTTTAAACTTTTTTAAATAATATTTTGTTGTATCAATAATGAATAACTTTAAGGAAACATTTTTGTATGCAACACAAAATAATAAAGTTAGCTATTGCATTCTTTGTATTATTTTCATTTCAAGGGTTTTCTCAGGCTCCGGAAAAATCAGATCATCCATTACTGGATAAATATTATCCCCAAAAGCAGAATGTTAATACAACAAAAGCCGAAGTAAATCAAATAAACCCTATATCTCAAACAAAGCCTATCGAAACAAAACCCGCACCAGTGGCTACAATAACGCCCGTGCCTGCGGCTACCACAACAACTGCTACAGCTACGCCCGTTCCCGTGGCAGCTTTGCCAACCATCACAAATGTTCCTGAGTTGACTACCAAACCTGTGGCGGCGACGACTACAAATACTATTATTAAGCCAACTGCTATTACAGCGCAGGCTCCAATAAAAAAACTTTCCGGTCAGCCTGCGCCTCCTCCATACATGGATACACGGTTGGGAAGCAGTACGAAACAGTATGATACATGGGAAAAAAATAATAATGGCGCAGGTTCCGTTACAACAAGCTCTAAATAGGAAAAGGATATTCCAAAGAAATGGTTCTTTTTATACAGACATTCGCATATTTGTCAGAAAATGTTAGATCATTTTATTTTTTTTCATTCGATTGTGCATTACTTACTGCCAATTTCAAAAGTTGCTCTGCATCCTTCATTGATTCTACCATAAGTAATATAAATTCCTTATCCATTTTTTTGCCGGCTGATGTTTTATAAAAAATTATAAGATCATCAATTTCTTTTTCAGTAAAATTTCTTCTGTATAAATTAACCATACTGTTGTCAATTAGCACACTTGTTTTTCCTGCGGTTACTTCTTCCAGCAATTTATTATAGAAGTCCTTTGAATGTGCAGTGTCTTTTTGCTGTTCTTCCATTATTTTCATTCTTAAAACAGTTTCTACATTGAGGCCTTTTTTCTCACTTCTGAGAAGCTTTATTTTTTTAGTAAATGAATCATTTGGGACAAAAGACGTATCGAGCTTCAAAATATTTGCAGTGTCCAATCCTTTTAATTTTGCAATAAATGAAGTGTCAATTTGTGAAAAAGAAAGAAGAGGAATTACCAATACCAACATAAAAATAATAACTTTCATAAATTTGGTTTTATATATGATTTAAATAAAAAGAATTATTTTGATTTTTGTTTAATAAGCGGCCCGGCTGTATTTGGTGAAAAATAGAACGCCGCAGAAATTCCAAAAAAAGATACATTGCTTGCAGATTGTTTGCCGCTGTAATAATATTGTCCAAAAAAAACATTGAAATGAAGTTGTTCTGTAAAGGAATATTCAATTCCATAAGTTACCTCTGTCAATAGATTTTCTTTTGCATTAATAACATAGCCAATGCCTGCTGTAAATGTATTGGTGAATTTTCCCTCCTGAAATATATTTAAATTAGGGCGTAGCTCGAAATAACCGGTTGTATCTCTCCCTGTCACCGGGCTCAATGTGGTCTTTCCAAAGTCTAAACCCATGCTGAATACATCCCATTGTTGGCCTAATTCTAAAGCTATATTTGATTTATCAGCAATTGTTCCGGCTGAATTGGTTAAGCTTGGCGCCAAAGAAACATAAGTTTGACAAAAACAATGACAGCTTAAAAAACACAAAAATATGCCGAGTAATTTTTTATTCATTTCAGAATCGATTTGAAGATTGAATAAAAATATAAAATGAATATGATAAAAATGTTTAATTAGCGCAGCAAATTTTTAACTATCACTAAATAAACCCGTAAAACTACTTTTATACTTATGCAGTATCAAAGGTTTATCCGATGCGGGTTGATCATCACAAAAATATTGAAGTAATATTTAAAAAATAAATCCAAATTCTTACAGGTTTGGCTATCTTCTTGTATATGCATTCTAAAATTCTTAAAATGAAAAAAAAGATCACATTTAAAGGGATGTGGGAAGTATTGAAAAATTCTTTTTCCGGCTTTTCAGATGATAAAGTAATGAAGTTGAGCGCCGCACTTGCGTATTACACTGTTTTTTCTATTGGCCCATTACTTATTGTTATTGTTTTTGTATGCAGTTTATTCTTTGGGCGTGAAGCTATTGAAGGGACAATTTATGGACAAATACAAGGCTTTGTGGGGCATGATGCTGCGATTCAATTACAAGAAATAATCAAAAACGCAGCTATCGGCGGCAAAGGAAAAGTTGCAGCCATCATAGGGATCATTACTTTATTGATAGGTGCTACCTCTATGTTTGCAGAAATGCAGGAATCTATAAATATGATTTGGGGGTTAAAAGCCAAGCCAAATTCTGGCTGGTGGCCGTTTGTTAAAAACAGATTGCTGTCATTTGGCGTTATCGGAAGCCTTGGGTTTTTATTACTGGTTTCCTTAGGGATTTCAGGGCTAATAGATGCGCTAAGCACACGCTTAAAAAATCATTTTCCGGATGTGACCATCACCATTTTTTATATAATTAATTTGGTAATCAATTTTGGCGTTATCTCTCTTTTATTTGGTGTAATTTTTAAAGTATTGCCCGATGCAAAAATAAAGTGGAAAGATGTAATGGCCGGCGCCATTGCTACAGCAGTATTATTTATGGCAGGTAAGTTCGCTATTTCTTTTTATATAAGTCAAAGCAAAGTCGGAAGCATTTATGGAGCTGCGGGCTCGCTGGTTATTTTGCTGGTGTGGATATATTATTCTTCATTCATATTGTATTTTGGCGCAGAATTTACCAAAGCTTACGCAGTGAAATATGGTGACAATATTACTCCGAATGAATATACGGTTATATCAACAACAGTAGAAGTGGAACAAGGCAAACAAAGCGTGCAGCAGGCAGAAAGTGAAAGAAAGAAATGATAAAAAATCAACAATCTTTTGTAACCTTTTATTCAAAATTAAGAAGGACTTTCTTATTATAGGTGCTCCAAAAAAATCTGTTCTGTAAATCTATAATTTCAATATTTTAATTGCCGGGACTGGATTAATCTAACTTTGCGGCCAATTTTTTTAAATCATAATAATGAAGAAAATTGCATTGATTGTTGCAGGCGGAAATGGAGCGAGGATGAATACTGAAATCCCAAAACAGTTTTTATTATTAAAGAACAAACCTGTTTTGTATTATACAATCAAAGCTTTTTTGGATGCTTTTGAGGATATCGATGTAATTCTTGTTTTGCCAGCTGAGCACATCGCTAAAGGCCAGGAAATTATTGATGGATATTTCGATGCAGGTAAATTTCGCTTAACCGATGGTGGCAGAACAAGGTTTCATTCTGTCAAAAACGGGCTTGCCTTGATAAAAGAAAAGGAAGCGATTATTTTTGTGCATGATGCAGTAAGATGTATGCTAACAAGTGAATTAATAAAGAGATGCTATGATGCTGCTTTGCAAGCTGGGACTGCAATCCCCGCGATTGGTTGCAAGGATAGTGTAAGATTATTGACATCAAATGAAAATAAAACGCTCGATAGAAACCAGGTGCGTTTGATACAAACTCCACAAACTTTTCACAGCAAAATCCTTTTGCCGGCTTATGCCATTGATTATAAAGATCAGTTTACAGATGAAGCGAATGTTGTGGAAGCATTTGGTTTAAAAGTAAATTTGATTGAAGGAGAAAATAACAATATCAAAATAACTACACCATCTGATTTATTTATTGCAGAACATATTCTGGAAACTCAATCCAAATAATAAATGGTTCGGATCAATATTTATTTTGCAGAATATTGATTTTCTATATTTTGGCTTATGCCGTTTTATTTATTTGGAAATTAAAGAGTGGCGCTTGTAATGATCATAAATTTTTTTGATTCCTTTTTTCAAAAAAGAAAGATCATTAATTCTTATAAACGGATAAGATTGTTCAATGGCTCCGAATTTTCTAAAAAAGAAATTAATGGAAGAAATTTCCGATCCTTCAAAATCGAGTATTAAATTTTGTGTAGAAAATTCCTTGATCAAATGGTATAATAAAAAGTAGTTCGCTTCCCGGCTGCGGCCTTCAGGCAAAGTGATTGATGTGATATAATAAATTCTTTTGCTGTCTTTCAAAAATATTGCAATGGCAAGTAATTCACTATCCTGTGAGCTTACTTTTCTAATAAAAAGCTGGCCTTTCCTTTTTAGCAGTATACATAACTTTATCCAGTCTTTATAAGTCTTTTCTGAGTTGTAATATCTGTTTGAATAATTCTCTTTGAATAATAAAATTGCGTTTTCAATTTCATCAGAAGCGGTATAAATTAAATTATTATGCTGTATTTTTTTTACAAAATCCTTTCTGAAAGATGTTTCTATTTCAGCAAAAGAGCGATTCAAAGGCAAGATAAGATTGCATTTTTTTGAAGTAGCTTTTTTGTATTCATTGGCGTAGTTTAAATTTATTTCTGCAAAAGAAAAATGCTCCTTGGCTTTATTTATAAATGATTCTGCTACATCATTCACAAAGTGAGCATTGCCGAAAATTCCTAATTGCTGAGTGAAGGCTGGTTGGCGTAAATACGAAATTCCAAATTTTCTATTCCATGTCAATGGCATCACTGCTTCATAATCATTCATTATTAATGCGTCCCAGTTTTCACTCATGTGATCCAGGTAATATGAATAAGCATAAATCAAACCATTCGCTGCACCGGCGATGCATTGATCCCATTTTTCTTTGTCAATATTTGCATTTGTCAGGTAAGCGATTTTCAATGAAATTCATTTTTTGTTCAAATGAAAAATTAGAGGCCAGGTAAATCGATAAATTTATTCAGGCGGAAGTTTTGAATGTCAATACTAAAAGAAATATTTTCCAGGAACCGTTTATTCGCGGGTATGGTAGATTTGAAATAATCGGCATACACTTTACTATATAGAATTGGAATATAAATGTTGAGCAGGTCTTTGAACAATGATAGTTGCAACCCGGCATCATAAATAAATTTTCCTGAAGCCGAATTGTTTTTCCACGCTTCAGCATAAGTGCCAACATCTAAGAAAACTTTCAGCGGAATATTTATTGTCATGACCTGTAAAGGGTTTATATTTTTTGGGAAATCTGTTGTTAGATTCAATGCTGAAAGCCAGTTATCTGTTTTGCCAATTTTATTATTCAGCAAATCTGTGCGCACTTTAAAGCCACCATCTCTTATCATAATTTGTTGTGAAGAAAATTTTTGGTACTCATTTCTACCGATAAAATAATTGCTGTAAGTATAGTCTTCGTAGCCATTTGCGCCGGTCATATTCAAATGATAGCGATCAGTTTCAAATTGCTTATAAATTGTTTTATCTCCTAAATAGATAAATTTTCCGGCGAAAATTCTCGCCTTCATTCCGCCGCCTTTCGCATAATTAAAAAAATATTTTCCTTCGAATGCAAAGCGTAAAAAATCTTTACCCTGTTCTAAAATAATGTTTGTGGAATAAGGATAAAGAACACGATTATTTTCTGATGCCAATGTTAATTGATTCAGATAGCGCCAGGTTTTTGGATAGCTGATAGTTTCAGCCTGCCTGCCTGTATCTGTTGAAAATGATAAATTAGTTTCCTGTATAAAAAATGTTTTCCATTGAATCCATTTTTTTTCAGAGCTAATGGCGTTTTTATTTTTAAAAATCAATTTTATGGAAGGAACTATTTTCAAAAATCCTAAATAATTTTTAATGCCTGTGGAATCTGTAAACTGATCCATCGAAAACTTTTCTGCGCTCACAGAAAATTCCGCCTTTCTTATTGCTCCGTAACTCATGAGATTATAGCCAATTTTTCCTATTCCGTTGAAAGCTTTGCTACCAGTGGCATACAAGGGCGCAACAAAAAAATGAAAGGCCGGTACTGGTAAAGTATAATTATGTATGATCCCTCCAATCATTATTTTATCATAATAATTATAACCAGCGGCAGGAGAAATGAAAAGATAATTATACTTGTCTGTATTTTTAAAATTGAAAAAGGAAGCAACTTTGAAATCTTTTTTTTGCGGCGTTCCCAGATCTTCTTTTTTTGTTATAAGTGAAAAGATAGTTTTTACATTTTTTTTACTAACATTTTTTACTACATCTTCAAAATCCTCAGGCTGGGGATGTTTAAATTTCCACTGGTTATAATATTCATGCAGGCAACTGTCGAATAAATCTTTGCCAATAAAGTCTTCTAACTTCTTCATCCATAAACCGGTTTTGTAATAAGCGATAACTTCATAATTGGCAGAAGAAAAATCCTCTGAACTTGTTTCAATCGGTTGATCTTTTCTTTCGGCAATTTGAGTTCTGTAAATCAGATCTTCATCATCATCACTAATCCTTTTTTTGAAAAAATCTTTCTCTTTTTTTTCCTGAATTTTAACCGGGTACTTCAATTTTTCATAGCGGTTATCGAAGTAAGTATTAATGCCCTCATCCATCCATGGATGTGTTCTTTCATTCGTGGCTAACACTCCGTAATTCCAGTTGTGGCCTACTTCGTGCTCAATCGTCATGTTTAAAGATTTTTCAACAGGCACAGGGGAAATGCTCGTGATTGTCGGGTATTCCATTCCTCCGTTAAAACCCATTTTTGCTTCAACCGCCGTAATGGTATTGTATGGATATTCTCCAAGCCATTCGCTTCTTGTCCGGATAGCATCTTTTATAAATCGAATGCTGTTATTCCAAACCTTTTTTCCGGTGGGAGTATAAAAAGAATTTACATGAATAATTCTTCCGGATGCCAACATCATTGTATCGTGTTTTACTATAAAATCTTTATCAGCAAACCATGCAAAATCGTGGATATTATTTTGAATAAAATGCAGCACCTTAATCCCCGAAGGGAGAACAATAGAAGTTTGTCCGGCGGTTGAATTAAGATTTTTGAGAATAGTTTTTTGTTTTTTGTTTCTTATTATTTTTCCAGCTGTCTGATTGGTTTTTACTGCTGATTGATTATTCATTGCGCGCTGCTCTTTTCCTGAAACCTCTTCTCCTGTCGCGGCCACCAGATAATCTTCGGGCACTTTGATAGAAACATCATAATCTCCAAATTCACTGTAGAATTCGCCCTGATCAAGATAAGGAATCGGATGCCAGCCTTTGCTATCATATACCGCAGGTTTCGGAAACCATTGTGTTATTTGATAGGTTTTATCTACATGGCCTCCTCGTGAAAAATTAAATGGAATCTTTTCATGAAATGGAGTAGTTATTTTAATAGTTTGCCCGGGTAAAAGCGGGGTGGGTAAAACTAACTTGGCAATATCAATATCTTTCGGATGATCTTCAAGATTGGCGGTAGTTCCATTTACTTTAAAATCCAGGCGATTAATATAACCGCGCTTGTTCTCATCGCTGAAATAAAAATCGGTTCTTCCTAGCTGCAATAATTGTTCACTGAAAGCGGTGCGGTCATTTTTATAAGCGTTTGGCCAAAGGTGAAACCAGATATAATTCAGCGTATCGGCAGAATTGTTAGTATAATTTATTATTTCATATCCATCCAATGTATTTTCAACATCATTAAGCACGACATCAATTTTATAATTTACTTTTTGCTGAAAATAACTATTGTTAGTTTGGCAAAAAGCAGTTGATTGGTAAAATAGGAATATGATTAAAAAGAATTTTTTCAAAGGAATTATTTCATCAAATATAAAAAATAAAAGCAAAGAGAAGTTCGGTGATAATGTGTGGGCGTGATAAGTTAAAATATAGAAATCTCTTATTTTATGGTCATGTGTGTTTTCTTAAAATCATTAAAGAAGAATCGTGGATATCAGGCGCTAATTAATTATTTTCCTTTCCCTGATAAAATAATCCTGAAGGAATGGATCATTATTTTAAAGTCCAGCGCCAGTGAAATATTTTCAATATAAATAATATCATATTTCATGCGCTCAATCATTTGCGACACATTTTCTGCATAGCCAAATTTCACCATTCCCCAGCTTGTTAATCCTGGCTTCACTTTTAAAAGTAATTTATATTCAGGAGAATTTTCTGAAATGAGATCAATGAAATATTTTCTTTCCGGGCGCGGCCCCACAAGGCTCATATCGCCTTTTATAATATTCCATAATTGCGGCAGCTCATCAATACGCCATCTTCGCATTGTTTTCCCCCATTTGGTAATTCGTGCATCATGATCGCTGCTCAGCATCGGCCCGTTTTTTTCTGCATCACTTGTCATTGACCTGAATTTATGTATAAAAAACGGCTTGTGTTTGTATCCTATTCTTTGTTGTGAAAAAAATATTTTTCCTTTAGATGAAAGCTTAGTTTTAATAGCAGCATAAAGTATCAGCGGCGATAAAAAGATTAATGCCAGAATTGACAAAAGTACATCCACAAGGCGTTTGATGTTTTGTTGCCATGTATTCATTAATCCTGTATGGATCTCAACGAGTGGAGTTCCCATGACATTAGTGGTCCGAACCAATCCGCTTAAAATGTCTACTTTATCAGGCATCATTTTTACATTTACTTCTTTTTCTGCAAGGTTTTGTAAGATCATTTCCAGGCAATCTCTCTCATTATTTTGTAACGCAATAATTACTTGCTCTACTTGGTGCTGATCAATGACTTTTTTAATTTCGCTAATATTGCCGAGGTTGGGAATTGCAATGGATTTATCAACGTTAATTTCATCAATTGCAATAAATCCACAAACCCTGTAACCTACTTTTTCACTGTTGGTAATGATGGATTTGTGTAACTCAATAATTTTTTTTTTGCTGCCGATAATGAGTGTGTTAAACCAAACCTGTTCCCGCTGAAGCTGGCTGTGGGCTTTATTTAAAAATAAAAGCCTTGAAAAATAAGTCAGGCAAAACTGTAATCCAAAGAGAATAAAGAATTCTCCATAGAACGAAGAAAGATATTCATTCTTTTTGTATAAAATGAAAATTGAAAATACAATGATGCATCCGATAAAAACACTCAAAAACGTGATCAGAAATTCATTGAGCCTTGACTTGTAATAAATGTTTTTGTAAGTTCCGGATAAGTGGTATAAGATGAGACAGCAAGCAGGGTACAAAATTAATCCTGATAAAAATTTTTTGTTTGCTACAAAACTTTCTCCACTAAAATTTCTATGAAGCCAAAAGAAGATAATCCAGGCGATAATTGCTGAAATAAAATCACCTGCTGTATAAAGACCTATAGATAGCCGCTTTTGCAATTGTTGCTAAAGATTATTTAGATTATTTGATGATTGCGGTTTATTTTATCAAGGATCTGGTGAGCAACTTCCATGGCGCGGTATCCATCAATCTCGCTTACAACAGTCGTTTGATTATTTTTGATAGCGTCTGTAAAGCTTTGTAATTCCATTTTGATCGCATTATTTTCTTTTATAACCGGCGCAGAAACTGCAATTGTTTTTTTTCCATGATTGGTTTCGATATCAAAAGAAAAAACATCTTTATCCTCCGGAGATTTGTACTTGATGATCTCTGTTTTTTTATCAAGAAAATCTATACTGATATAAGAATCCTTTTGAAACAGCCGCATCTTTCGCATCCTCTTCATACTTATTCGCGACGAGGTAAGATTGGCAACACAACCATTATCAAACTCGATACGCACATTCGCAATATCAGGTGTATCACTTAATACGTTTACTCCATTGGCAAATACATTTTTTACATTACTTTTTACCAAAAAAAGTATGATATCAATATCGTGAATCATTAAATCTAAAATAACACTCACATCAGTGCCGCGCGGGTTAAACTGTGCAAGGCGATGAACTTCAATAAACATCGGATTGATATTTTTGTCTTTCACGGCCAATAGCGCAGGATTGAATCTTTCTACATGTCCAACCTGTAATTTTATATTCGCTTCTTTTGCAAGTTTTACAATTTCTTTAGCTTCGTTCATTGTGTTGGCAAGTGGCTTCTCAACGAATACATGCTTACTTTTTAAGATAGCCATTTTGCATAATTCATGATGAACTGTTGTAGGCGCTACGATATCAACAATATCGCAAATGTTCATTAATGCAGATGCATCTTTGTATCTTTTTATTCCATATTTTTCACTGATTTCAAAAGCACTGTCATCACTAGGATCATAAAATCCCACCAATTTTATATCTTCAATTTCATTCCAGCTATTAAGATGGAATTTACCTAGATGGCCGACGCCGAACACACCCACTTTTAGCATAAAGCGTTATTTAACTGTGATAAAGATAATCACAGTTTTATTACGCCATAGAAAAAGGCTGAATGGTTATTTAAAATTTGAAAGGAAATAATTATTTTATGAAGCCAGTTGCAATAACCGGGAATGAGAAAGATACTTTGAATTGGGACTGAACATAAAGAAGCATGATCCGCCTTTAATTGTTTCGATGATGGGCTTAGAAAGCGCTTCTGGCAAGGCAGGGCAACCTAAACTTCTGCCGATAAAGCCCCGTGTTTTTATTTCATTTTCATTTACATAGTTTGCACAGTGAATTACAATTGCCCGGCTTAATGCATTGTCATTAATTCCTTTTTCTTCTCCTTCTAATTTCAATGAAAACCCGTGTTCTCCGTTGTAAGTTTCTTTAGTGATATAAAATCCCGGGCTGCTCATGAAGCTTTCAGGAGAATTGGAAAACCGGTTAGCATATTCTTTTCCTGAATTTCGGCCATGAGCTACATATGTATTGAATAGAACTTTGAGATTTTGCAAGTCAATCACGAATAAACGTTTTTTACTCGATGGCAAGCTAAAATCTACAATCGAAATAACCTGGTCATTATTTAATTTACCCGAAGAACGTAAATAATTAAATCCATCAACAGCGCAATTAAACGCTTGTTTGGATAGTCCGAGCGCATTCAATTTCATGCTGTCGTAAAGTAATGATTTTGAAATTGCATTAAAATTCAAAGGATTTGTAAATGCGTTAGAAATCGATCTTACAAAAGTAGGAACAACAACGGTTGAGTGCTTGCTGTGTGGTTTTGTTTTCGCAAAAACAAAAGGTAAATGAATTAAAAAAATAAAAACGGGAAGAAGAAAAAGATAAAATTTCTTAAATGCCTTACGATTCATGAGCGCTTTCATTGATTAAGTAATATCTCAAAATGATTTGTGAATTGTAAAAATTCATATCATATTGTGTTAGTAAAGGCGGATGCAAATATAATTTTCATTTGCGTCCCATCCTATTTTCACTCTATGTATTTTCCCTGAGATGCTTTTCTTAGGGCTTTCTTAACAACAAATCATGTAATATATATACATTGCCGATCGGGTAACTGAGAATTGAACTTATGTATCGAAAGGGAAAAAAACAGGTTTTTATTTCAAAAATTCCACTTCACCTACTACGAAAACACTTCCGCATACAATAATCAGATCGCTTGCTGAAGCAATACTAATTGCAGATTTTAGCGCGAGGTTTACATCCACGAATGCTGAACCGTTGAGTTGATATTGCATAGCTGCTTTTTTTAATTCTTCCTCCGGTAAGGCACGCGGTATTTGAGCTTTGGTGAAATAATATTTTGCATTTGTTGGAAGTTGATTCAAAACTTTATCAGGGTCTTTATCTTTTACCATCCCAAAAATTATATGAAGCTGATCGAATGTTGATTGATTAATTTGATTTACAAGTTGCTTTATCCCGTCTTCATTATGAGCTACATCAAGAACTATCGCCGGATTTTGTTGGATCACGTCCCATCTTCCATGCAGGCCTGTAAGCATTTTTACTTTTGATAAAGCATTTTTAATATTTTCATTCTTTATTGAAAAATATTTTCGTAATACATCAATCGCGGTAATAACTGTAAGTAAATTTTTTTGTTGATATAGCCCGTTAAGATCGAGATCGTAAATATATTTTTCTTTCTTTTTTTTGTTTAATATTTCAATTTTCAAATATTCGATATCATATTCTACAAAAGCGATTTTATAGTTTTCTTCCGCAAAAGACAGGGAGGAGTTGGTTTTACTTGCTTTATTTTGAAAAACGATTTTTGTTTCAGGAAGAATTTCTCCGATAACGACAGGTACATCTGGTTTAATAATTCCGGCTTTTTCATAAGCGATTTTTTGAAGTGTATCTCCCAGAATATCTGTATGATCAAAACCAATATTTGTGATAATGGATAATAAAGGCGTAATTACGTTAGTGCTGTCTAACCTGCCACCAAGGCCTGTCTCAATAATCCCCACATCCACTTTTTGTTGTGCGAAATAATCAAGCGCCATTACAAAAGTGAGTTCGAAGAAAGAAGGTTTTATCTGATCTGAAATGATTTTTGTTTTTTCTACAAAATCTACAACGAAAGATTCGGAGATCATGCTTCCATTTATTTTTATTCTTTCCCTGAAATCTTTTAAATGGGGTGAAGTATACAATCCGGTTTTATAACCACCTTCCTGGAAAATTGCTGCAAGCATGTGGCTTGTAGACCCTTTCCCGTTTGTTCCTGCAATGTGAACAGTTTTGATTTTACTCTGCGGGTTATCTAAAAATTCACAAAGGGCTAAGGTATTTTTTAAATCAGCTTTATAAGCCTTTGCGCCCATTCTGCTAAATAAAGGAAGTTTATTATAGAGATAATGTAAAGCCTCTTGGTAATCCAATTTTAAAATATGAAAATGTAAAATGTGTGTGAAGATATTTGATTACAAGAAAATATTTTTGATCGGGAATATTTTATTTGAAATCTCAAATGATCATCAGCTTTTCAACACGAAATCAAAAAGTATTGTTCCGCTTTCCACAGCATTTTGACTGGATGGGAATTTTAATTGTTTGGCTTTTTCCAGGGCAATATTTCTAAGTGAAGAATTTGAAGTGGTAGTCCCCTTTGCAATTCCGGCACTGGTAACTTTCCCGGACGCATCCACTTTAATGTCAACATACACTTTTGCATTTTCATTAAAGTCATCCTGCATATTTGGAAAATGAATTGGCCTGCGCCCGGAAAGGCCACGAACCACGCTTACACCACTTCTTCCACCGGGAGAGTTTCCATAAGCATCAGGTTTCCCATCTGGGCTTCCGGCATCGCCATTGCCGGGTTTGTAGCCTTGGTTTCTGTAGCCATTATCTTCTGTAGCTCCATTACCTCCCGTGCCGGTACCACCTTTGTATAAAGGAACTTTCGGCTTTGGGGGTGCAGGATTTGGATTTATCACCGGCGATGGATTTATATTTTTCGAAACCTTTTCTGTGCTTACTTTATTTATTAAAGGGACATCTTGTTTTTTCTTTTCGCTTTTTACAACGGGAGCTGACGCTTCATCCTTATTATTTTCATCTGCTTGAATATTTTGTGACGGGCTTTCAGCGGCTTTATGTGCACTTTGATGAGATGCGACACTTTGATTATCAGGAGCCCGATCGCCCTTTACCAATGGTTGGATATTACCCATTCCCTCCTGTTCATTGCCGAGATTGACATCAATCAAATCCTGTACAGTTGGTATTGGCGGCACTTGCAGCGGCCATGTATAAAAAATAGCAATTATAAGGAAAAGCCCGATTATGATCGTTGTATATAACAACGCTTTTTTATTTTTTTCCGCTTCAAAGGAATGGTGCATTACGTGTGCTTCCAAAATATTTTTTTATGTGTCAAATTTAGCTAATTGATAAAAACATGAGTATTCTTAAATGTTAAAAGAAAATATTCTAACTAAGAATAACGATCACGTGAAAAGCAAAAAAGTAGATTTCTTTATTTTTTCATGATGCTAATCTTTTTCCAAAAAGCAGGCTTCCTATTCTAACCATATTGCTTCCTTCTTCAATTGCAATTTTATAATCAGCGCTCATGCCGCAGGAAAGAATGTGTGAAATATGTGGTGTAGGATTAGAAAAATAAGTATCAAATAATTTTTTTAATTTTTTGAATTCACTTTTGATTTTTTCATTATTATCTGTAAATGAAGCCATTCCCATTAGGCCTTGAATTCGGATATTTTTATAATTCTCAGAATCGTGTTTGAAATTCGTTTCAAAAAAATTATTCATTTCTTTTTCGTCAAAACCAAATTTTGTTTCTTCATCAGCTATGTGCACTTGCAGCAGGCAATCAATTACCCGGTTATTTTTTGCAGCCTGTTTATTGATTTCTTTTAATAATTTTTCGCTGTCTACGCTTTGAATTAAATCAACAAATGGTGCAATATATTTTACTTTATTAGATTGAAGATGGCCAATAAAATGCCAACGAATATCCTTGGGAAGCTGCTCATATTTTTCTGCTAATTCCTGCACATAATTTTCTCCAAAATCTCTTTGGCCAAGATGATATAGCTCTAATATTTCTTCAACGGTTTTTGTTTTGGAAACCGCAACAAGCGTGGCATTTTTTTCTTTTAAAAAAGAACTGATTTCTTTATAATTTTCTAAGTTAACAGGCATGCTTATACGCTAATTTGGTCCCAGGAAATATTTTGTAATTTTTTAAGGCAAAGCCATGCTGCAATTACAGCTATTACAGTTGCAAGATAAATTAAAAGTATATTTCCGATAATGAAATAATGCAAACCAACCAGTGCTCCAACAACAATAGCCTGAAGCATTAAAATTAAAAATCTTCCGGATTTCTGCTGTGTGCTTTGTTGCTGTGAAAAGGGTAAATAATGCGAAGAAAAAATAGATATTATCAAAAGGCAAAGAAAATTAATGGCAGCGCCTAAAACAAAATCATTAATAATTTTTACTCCCCATATTTCAAAGGAAAGAATAAAAAGTATTAAAAAAGTAGGAATAGAATATTTGACAAATAATGATTTTATAGAACCGGTAAGCAATTGCCCGGGATTGATTACCGGTGCGCTGTGATATATCCAGGAAGCCTGGAAATTATCATAATAAGAAGAAATCATCATGCTTCCTGATGAAAGCAGGAATGGCATATAAATGAAAATTAAAAAGTATTTGGAATCTTTTAATGAGGCAATTAAATTATTAAATGTTATCCCTTTTTAAAAATAATGATGAAGATCAGTATGAGCATGTAGCCAATTGTCGGGTAAAACTGCAACCGGAATGTTTTATCTCTTCCTGATATTTTCCAAACCATTTTAAAAGCACTTTTTTCTATCGTAGTTCTGCAGCAAAAATTGGAAAGCCGGTATGAAAGATCTTTTTTCTCTGCAGATAAAGCATCCTTACTGCCCGACGCAGATGAATCAACATTCATTGCGGAAAGCCTTTTTGAAAAAGAAGGAGCAAGATATTTTATTAATATCCAAAATAATATTGCCGGAATCAATATAGCAGATGCTGTCATTATTAAATCCGTTGATGAAAAATGCATCCTGTTTACTGCGTCAACTGCGGAGGCCATCCAAACTGGCGGTATGAAGTACATGTAACCGTGCACATGAAAATTATTAAAAACTCCGTAGTCAACGATTCTGGGTAATATTTGGTAACCGCCCATAAATATTATCGCCATTACGATTTGAAAATAGGTAACTATTTCTTTTACTTTTTCTTCATTACTAAAACGTAAAATCAACAGATAAAGTAGCCAGGTAAAAAACACTGAAAGTAAACAGGTAAGTAAAGTCGTCACGATCATTGCAGCGCCTGTCAGCAAGCCATACTTGATAAAAACAGCAATAATCGATATGATGGAAAGAGCTAATAGAAACTGAAAAATGTAAATGAGAATATGTATTAGCCTTGCCATAAAAATGGTTTTACTATTTACCGGCAATGGCAATATAATTTGGTTGTCTGCGGTATCAAGCAAAACCGATGAAAAATCAGTGATGAGCGTCATGGACAACATAAAAATAATGAAGCCATTATATAAGACTAATGCTAAAATGAAGGAAGAAGTTGAAATAAGAGCCATGGACATTGCGCCACCGATCAGCGTATAAAACAGTAAAATCCGGGTGAGCTGATTCGATTCTTCATCCTGTTGGGAACGGCGTTTCCAATTCATATAAACCCTGCGTTTGTCCATCATTAATTTTGTCTGGACAATGGTGTACATTCTATTTAGATCCACACCTTGTTTTATAAAAAGTGGATCAAAGAAGTGAATTGCTTTAAAAAAAAATGCGTTCAAAGAAAGATTTTTCACTCGTTTAATTTTTCATGGCATCAACAAAAGCGGACGCAGTCGTTATATGTTTTTCATCGCCGGTAAGTGAAGTAAAAATATTTTCAAGTGAGCCCTGGTGAGAAGAATTTTTGAGGCTTTCAAAGGTGCCATCCGCAATTATTTCACCATTGCTGATGATGACAATCCTGTCACATATTTTTTCCACTACGTCCATGATGTGTGAGGAATAAAAAATCGTTTTGCCGGCAGCTTTTAATTGAGATAAAATTTCTTTTAGCAGGATAACTGCGTTAGCATCAAGGCCACTCAATGGTTCATCAAAAAAAATAACATCAGGATTATGCATCAACCCGGATATGAGCAATACTTTTTGTTTCATTCCCTTGCTGAAACTATTCATTCTCATGTTGGATTTAGTATCCAGGTCAAATAAATGTAACAGATCTGCGCTTCGTTTTTTAATCAGATTCTCATCCATGTTGTAGAGAGAGCCAACAAAGTTCAAATACTCTTTAGGAGAAAGTACATCATATAAAACTGCGTTTTCAGGTATGTATCCAATCTTTTCTTTGATTGCAATCGTATCTTTTCTGATATCCATTCCCATGATGGAAACGTCACCCATGAAGTCGTCGATAATACCTGTGAGAATTTTGATAGTAGTGCTTTTGCCTGCGCCGTTTGGCCCTATGTAGCCGACAATAGTTCCCTTTTCAAAGGATAAATTAATACCTTTTAAAACATACGTGCCGCTGTATTGTTTTTTAAGATTTATTATATCAATAATACCCACCGGAATCTATTTTCTTTTAATGATGTTGATATTTCATTTTCACCTTCAAATTATCAATTAGCGCATCAGCTGATTAGCCTTATTTCAAAACAGATCTTCCAATCACAATTCTTTGAACCTCACTTGTGCCTTCATATATCTGTGTAATCTTGGCGTCGCGCATCATTCTTTCTACATGATATTCTTTTACATAGCCATAGCCGCCATGAATTTGTATAGCTTCTGTTGTAGCCCACATGGCGGTTTCGCTGGAAAAAACTTTTGCCATCGCCGCGCTTTCTGTATAATCAAGGACATTATCTTTTTGCCACGCGGCGCGGAAACAAAGTAAACGTGAGGCGTCAATCCTCGTACACATATCTGCTAATTTGAATTGTATAATCTGGTGATTTTTTATTTCTGTGCCAAACGCTTTTCTTTCTTTTGAATAAGCAATAGATCTTTCTAACGCACCTGAAGCAAGCCCAAGCGCCTGCGAAGCAATGCCTATGCGGCCGCCTGACAAGGTTTTCATGGCAAATGTAAATCCAAAGCCATCTTCACCGATCCTGTTTTCCTTAGGCACTTTTACATCGGTGAATGAAATGCTGTGTGTATCACTTCCGCGGATTCCTAACTTATTTTCTTTGGCGCCAACTTTTACTCCGGCCCAGTTTTTTTCTACAATAAATACATTGATGCCGCGGCTTCCTTTTTCAGGATGAGTTTGTGCGATCACCAGATAAACAGAAGCCGTATTTCCATTAGTGATCCAGTTTTTAACACCATTAATTACATAATGATCATTTTTTTCTTCAGCGGTGGTTCTTTGCGAAGTGGCGTCGCTACCGGCTTCCGGTTCACTCAAGAGAAAAGCGCCAATGTATAATTCACCATTTTTTTTTCCTTGCGCTAATGGCGTTAGATATTTTTTCTTTTGTTCTTCTGTGCCAAATGCTTCAAGGCCATAACAAACCAGACTATTATTCACACTCATACAAACGC
Source organism: Bacteroidota bacterium (assembly GCA_030853195.1). Classification (GTDB taxonomy): domain Bacteria; phylum Bacteroidota; class Bacteroidia; order Chitinophagales; family Chitinophagaceae; genus Ginsengibacter. The sequence goes on from JALYVO010000002.1 coordinate 20,151, forward strand.
TGGTGCTTGCATCCACTTTACTTATTTCCTCCATTGCCAAAACATAACTTATTGTATCTAATCCTGAGCCGCCATATTCAGGGCTTATCATCATGCCCATAAAACCCAGGTCAGCCAGTTTCATCACCTGCTCATAAGGAAATTTCTGGTGTTCATCTCTTTCGATAACTCCCGGTAAGCATTCAGTATTTGCAAAATCCCTTGCTGCCTGCCGTATCATTAATTGTTCTTCTGATAACTTAAAATCCATTGTTCTTTTTTAGGCTGCAAAAGTAGGTTAATTAGCTTAGGTCATGATTAGCCAATTAGCTTTATGCTGCGAAAAAACAAGCTGATATTCTGGATTTGCTAACGGATGAACAGTTTCAAAGATGAACGATCAATTAAACAAGTTGATGAGGGAAAGTTATCTCCCATGAAGATGTAAAAAAAATATCAAAGCAATGGCTTATGAAATAATTTGATTAGAAATTTCAGTGAAGGATTTAATGATGAGAGAAGTTCAACAATTAACCAATAATTCAATAATCTGATAATTTAATAACCTAGTATTGATTTAACTTTGCAGCCAAATTTTTTTAAAATTAAAGATGCAGGCGGAAGCAAATACCAAACAAATCAATGAAATAAAAAAGCGCAGAACTTTTGCGATCATATCTCATCCGGATGCCGGGAAAACTACTTTGACAGAAAAATTTTTACTTTTTGGCGGTGCCATTCAAACAGCGGGCGCGGTAAAAAGTAATAAAATAAAAAAACACGCTACATCAGATTTTATGGAAATTGAAAGGCAGCGTGGAATTTCTGTGGCCACATCGGTGATGAGTTTTGAATATAAAAATATTCTGGTTAATTTATTGGATACGCCCGGCCATAAGGACTTTGCAGAAGATACTTACAGAACGTTAACTGCCGTAGATAGCGTAGTGCTGGTGATAGATTGTGTAAAAGGTGTGGAAGAACAAACGAAAAGGCTGATGGAAGTTTGCCGGATGCGTGATACGCCGGTAATTGTTTTTGTAAATAAATTAGACCGCGATGGGAAAAACTCTTTTGATCTTTTAGATGAAATAGAATCCGAATTAAATATTCAATTACATCCTTTAAGTTGGCCGATCGGGATGGGAAAAGATTTTAAAGGAGTTTATAATTTATTTGATAAAAGCCTTTTATTATTTAATCCAAATCAAAAAACGACAGAGGAAGATATTCCAATCGAAAACCTGGATGAAGAAATTGTTGAACAGAAAATTGGCGAAAAAGATGCCGCACAATTAAGAGAAGATGTTGAATTAATTGAAGGTGTTTATGGTGAATTTCAACAACAGCCTTATCTTGAGGGAAAAATCGCTCCTGTATTTTTTGGCAGCGCCATTAATAATTTCGGAGTGAAAGAATTGCTGGAAACTTTTATACAAATTGCGCCTCTGCCACAACATAGGGCTGTAACAACAAGAGTTGTGGAACCCGCCGAAAATAAATTCAGCGGTTTTATTTTTAAGATTCATGCTAACCTGGATCCGCGTCATCGGGACCGGATTGCTTTTTTAAGAGTGTGTGCAGGAAAATTTGAGCGCAATAAATATTTTCACCATGTGCGTTTACACAAGAATGTTAGATTCAGTAATCCTTATACTTTTTTGGCAAGGGATAAAGACATCATTGAATCAGCATTTCCTGGTGATGTGATAGGATTATTTGATACTGGAAGTTTTAAAATCGGTGATACACTTACTGAAGGTGAAGATTTTTATTTTACCGGAATTCCTTCCTTTTCTCCGGAAATATTTAAAGAAGTAGTGAACAAGGATCCGATGAAAACGAAACAGCTTGAGAAAGGTTTACTGCAACTTACAGATGAAGGTGTAGCACAATTATTCACACAGTTTGGCGGCAACAAAAAAATAATCGGTTGTGTCGGAGAATTACAATTTGAAGTAATTCAATATCGTTTGTTGCATGAATACAGCGCGTCAGTGCAACTCAATTCACTTAATTATTACAAGGCATGTTGGCTCACTTCAAATGATCCAAAAAAGCTACAGGAATTTATAAAATTTAAATCGGGCAATATTGCTGAAGATAAAGATGGGCACCTTGTTTACCTTGCACAGAGCGAATGGTTTTTGAATACAGAGCGAACTAATAATCCTGAGATACAATTTCATTTTACCAGTGAAATTCATAAATAAAACAATGATATTTGAGACAGAAAGATTGTATGTTACCAAATGGAAAGCAGGAGATTTAGAGTCGCTTTATGACCTGTTTAATGATGTAGCTATTAAAGAATTTATCCTTCCGGCCTTAACGATAGAAGAAACCGCACATATTCTTGAAGAACAGCTTTATAATTACGATCTGAACTTTCCTTTTGGCAGATATTTTATTATTGAAAAATATAGCAATGATTTTATAGGCCTTTTTCTATTTAAAGAAAACAGAGATGAAGCCGGAGTAGAAATTGGTTATTCACTTATAAAAGAGCAATGGAATAAAGGTTATGCAACAGAAATTGTAGAGAAATCTATATTTTGGCTTTCTACGCAAAAAAGATTCTCAACAATTTACGCTGTTACTGAAACAGATAATATCAATTCAAAACATGTTCTTTCAAAATGCGGTTTTATCCAGGAAAACAATTTTGTTGAGGATGGAAAAGAAATGAACTTGTTTGGATTTGAAGGACTAAAAAAGCATAGACTTGTTTAGGCTTTTTTCGAAATAAAAAATATTAAAAACTACTTTTTCACTTGTCACACTTTTTATCTTAACAATAAAGAATTAATAGAATTTTTTTATACAAGTTTAAATCTATTTAAGTAGCAATACAGTTCCTTTTTTATCAATATAACCACAAGCGGTTTTTGCTTTGATAATGTAAACGAAAATGTCGGGATCTTGTAACTGGCCTTTATATTTTCCATCCCAGCAGGAAGCGGAATTATTGGAATGAAACACTCTTTCTCCGAAACGATTATAAATATTAAAATCAAGTTCACTTACCTGTCCCCAATATTTTACGCCGAAGCAATCATTGAGCCCGTCACCGTTAGGTGTAAACGAATTTGGTAAACCATATAAAGCATTTATATTAAATGCAACACTCACTGAAATCGTATCTGTATTGGAGCAGCCGTTTAAATCTTTACCGGTAACGGTATACAGTGTAGTAACCGCGGGCGTAGCAGTTGGGTTTGAGACGCCCGCATTGTTAAGATTATCTGACGGAGCCCAAATAAAATTCTGTGCGCCCGAAGCCATCAAGTGACTTGACGGCAAGGCGCAGGTAATGTCATTTGATTTCGATGCTTGCACATTCGGTAAAGGAAAGACCGTAATATTTGTGTATAAAGTGGCTGATTCATTACAAATATTTTCTTTGATAGTTACTGAATAAATTACGGAAGTATCTGGATTTGCTATGGGATTACTGATATTAGGATTATCAAGAAAAGATGCCGGGCTCCATAAATAAGAAGTCCCTCCTGAAGCTGATAAAGATTGTGTTGATCCAGCGCAAATAGATTTATTTGGTGATACAGAAAATACAACCGGAGGGCGAACTGATATTTTTACAGAGTCATTGTATGTACAGAATTGCGCATAAGTAATGGCAACGTGATAAAGAGTAGTTAATAATGGAGAGGCGATTGGTGTTGGGCTTGAAGGATTGTCTAGCGAAGAAGAAGGAGACCACAAATAAGAACTTCCTCCCTCAATAAATATTTTTACAGGAGTATTTTTGCAAACAGTAGTATCATTCGATTTTGTAATAATAGGAACCGGCCTGATCATTATTTTTACAGAATCAGTTTTCGAGCAGCCATTACCGTTAGTAACCTTTACCAGATAGGTTGTGTTAGTTGGTGGGGTAGCAATTGGATTAGCGATATTGAAATTATTTAATGAAGAAACGGGACTCCAGCTATAAGACAATCCACCATTTGCCAGTAGCATAACCTGTGAATTTTTGCAGATACTGGTATCGTTCGATTTTGAAATCACAGGTACATTATTTACAGTTATTTTTATAGAATCTTTTTTGGAACAGCCTGCGGCATTAGAAACAGTAACATAATATTTAGTGGAAGTTGATGGAGATGCAATTGGATTTGAAGCATTAGGTATGTTCAAAGTTGAAGTTGGTAACCATGAATAGGTTTTGCCTCCACCTGCTGTTAATTGCACATTAGTACCCGCGCAAATACTTGTATCTTTTGATTTTGTGATATTTAAATCTTGTACTACAATTTGTTTACAGTAGGATGTTTGAGTTGGTAACCCATCGTCTACCGTAAGGTTTATGTTATAAGTGCCAGGACTATTGTAGGTTATAGAACCTGGATTTTGCACAGTTGAGTTCGGTATGCTTGCATTAGTACAACCCGGAAACTCGAGTAACGTAAGTGTATTGTTATTTACATTGGTTACAAAACTATACACATCGGGGCCCACACGAAATAATTTAGAAATGCTATGTGGAAAGTTCATGTTTCCTTGATTTCCCAAACTAACTGCTGTAGGAGTATTCAATAAAGAATTACCGAAATCTAATTTTATCAGATCATAACTTCCATTGGCATTAATTACAAATGCTTCACTTTCTCCACAATATTTTAATACATAAATGTCCCAGCATGTTACAAATGCATTATTGGGGTTTCCAAGGTTGACTCCGGTCGGAGTATTCAATAATGAAGATCCAAAATCCAGCCTGCTTAGCGTTGAACTTGTAGCATTAGTCACAAATACACGCCAGTTACCGTTATCAAGGATCGCCTGAATTCCTGTAGGACCATTCAGATTTCCAACATTCCCAAGATTTAAAGCTGTAGGTGTATTCGAAAGGCTAACTGTAAGGTCAAAGCGGGTTACAGTATTATTGGCATAATTCACTGTTAGCCCATACCAATGGCCGTTGTCTTTAAAAACATACAAATCGTGAGGATAAGAAAGATTGCCAATATTTCCCCAGTTGGTAGCGATTGGGCTGTTGTTTGCAATATTGGTTCCAAGAGATACTGTGATTAAAGAAGGAGTCGCATTCAAAGTATTTCCTCCTACAATAAGTACATACCAATTGCCATTATCGTTTGCGATTTGAACCCCTTCTGTGGTATTAGGAATTGATCCACCGATGTTGCCAAGACTTGTAACCACCGGCGTATTTAATAAACTATTACCGAAATCCAAACGCAACAAGCCTCCCGGAAAATTATTAGTAACAAAACCATAATAATTGCCATTCGTGTAAACGTAATCCATATATACAGGCTTACTTAATGATCCACCAACATTTCCAAGATTAGTTCCAATCGGTGGCTGATTGATATTAGCAGTGCAAAAATTCCAATAATAATTAGTAGCCCCTTGAGACATATTCTGAATGTTTATAGGGGTATTAACGCAAACAGTATCAGGTGTAATAAAACTTGAAGTTACTTGTGAAAACGATGAATTTGTGAAAACAAAAAAAATATATATTGAGAATATAACTTTTCTCATAAATTTTCAGATTCGTTATAAGTTAGTTAGTAATAATATTTTGACAAGATATGCCTTTCCTAAAAATCACATGATCCCTTATAATTAAACGGTGTAAACGATTTAAGCTCTTTTTTTATTGCTGGCTTCACCTTCAGTGAATCAATAAATTGATGCAGGCTCTCTTTTGTGATTTTTTCATTACTCCGCGTCAGGTTTTTTAAAGCTTCGTAAGGCTTAGGATAATTTTCTCTTCGTAAAATAGTTTGAATAGCTTCAGATACCACTGCCCAGTTGTCTTCAAGTTCAGCATTTATTTTTTCGGGGTTTAGGATTAATTTTTTCAGGCCCTTCGAAGTGGAATTTATTGCAAGCAATGTATGTGCTACTGGCACCCCGATATTCCTGATTACAGTAGAATCTGTGAGGTCTCTTTGTAATCGTGAGATGGGGAGCTTTGCTGAAAGATGCTCCAGCAGCGCATTTGCGATGCCCAAATTTCCTTCTGCGTTTTCAAAATCAATTGGATTTACTTTATGTGGCATGGCGCTGCTGCCTACTTCGTCCTTTTTGATCGTTTGTTTAAAATAATCCATACTGATGTAGGTCCAGATATCACGGCAAAGATCAATTAGGATTGTGTTGATCCTTTTTATGGCATCAAAATGTGCAGCCAATAAATCATAGTGCTCTATCTGAGTAGTGTATTGCTGGCGTTGAATGCCGAGTTTTTTTTCCAAAAATTGATTGCCGAACGCATGCCAATTTACCTTCGGAAAAGCGGCATAATGAGCATTGAAATTTCCGGTAGCTCCACCGAATTTTCCGGTAAAGGGAATATAGCTGAATTGTTGAATTTGATTCTCTATTCTTTCTACAAAAACCATTATTTCTTTTCCCAACATCGTTGGAGATGCAGGCTGGCCATGCGTCCTGGCGAGCATTGGAATATTTTTCCAATTTTGAGCAAGTCCATTTAATTCATTTTGAAGGTTAATAATTGACGGCAAATACTCATGCTCAACGGCGTCTTTCCATAAAAGAGGGAGCGCCGTATTATTTATGTCCTGCGATGTTAGTCCGAAGTGAATCCACTCCTGCAAATCTTCGTCACCGGCAATTTTTAATTTTTCTTTTAAAAAATATTCAACAGCTTTCACATCGTGATTGGTGATTTTTTCTGTAACCTTTATCGTTTCAGCATCTTCTATAGAAAATTCTTTTTCAATTTTTATTAATTGATTTTTTAGTTGCGGCGTTATTTTAAAAAACTTTTTTTCTGCCAGGAAAAGAAAATATTCCACTTCTACTTTTACTCGATATTTGATTAAAGCGAACTCAGAAAAATATTCATCAAGGTGTTGAAGTTGGCTATGGTAACGCCCGTCAATGGGAGAAATAGCTGTAAGAGGCTGAAGTTGCATGTATTATTTTGGTTGAGTTGTTATATTGTTGAATTGTTAACCAATGCCCATTCACCATTCACGATGTATGTATTAAATTTGCGCCAAAATTAAAATAATCCTTGCAAACAAAAATAAGAGTCGGGGCAGTTAGTTATTTGAATACAAAACCTTTAATTTATGGATTTGAACATGGAATGATGAAAGATGAAATTGATCTGTTGATTGATTATCCATCTAAGATTGCTTATATGCTTTTGGAAAACAAAATTGATGTCGGGCTTGTGCCTGTGGCTGTAATTCCAAAAATGAAAGAGCATCATATTATTTCCGATTATTGCATTGGCTGTGATGGTGAGGTAGCAAGTGTTTGTCTTTTTAGTAATGTTCCTTTAGAAAAGATAGAAAAAGTTTTGCTGGATTATCAAAGCAGAAGTTCAGTCGCCTTGCTTAAAATCTTGATCAAAGAGTATTGGAAAATCAATGTCGTTTTTGAAGAAACATCAGGAGATTATCAATCAGGAATAAGCGGAACAACTGCGGCGCTTGTTATCGGCGACCGCGCTTTGCAACAAAGAAAAATTTCTCCATACATTTATGATCTTGGATTGGCCTGGAAGAGATATACGAGGTTACCCTTTATGTTTGCAGCCTGGATCAGTAATAAAAAATTGGATAAAAATTTTATTCGTTCTTTCAATGAAGCCAATTCGTTTGGGTTAAATAAAATTGCTGAAGTCGTTGCTGAAAATCCTTTTGAAGCTTTTGATCTTAAACATTATTATACTGATTGCATTAGTTTTGATCTTGGTGAAAACAAAAAGCAGGGTTTGAAATTATTTTTAGACAAAATGAAAGCCAGTAAAATACTGATGGTTTGATTTTGCATGCGTTTCTCAAAATAAATTAAAGGTTATGAAAGTTGTAATTTTTGCGGGAGGACTGGGAACGCGGATAAGTGAAGAAACTGAAACAAGGCCAAAACCTATGGTTGAAATTGGCGGGAAGCCAATCATCTGGCATATAATGAAAATGTATAGCCATTATGGGTTTAATGATTTTATTATTTGTCTTGGCTACAAGGGATATATTATCAAAGAATACTTCATGAATTATTTTATTCATAATTCTGATATTACAATTGATATTGGTAAAAATTCTGTTGAAGTTCATAATACCAATTCAGAATCTTTTAAAGTAACACTTGTAGAAACAGGTTTAGGAACCAAAACTGCAGGCAGATTGAATAAAGTAAAAAAATACATAGGTGATGAAGATTTCATGTTAACTTATGGAGATGGCGTATGTGATGTGGATATAAAAAGTTTAGTCGAATTTCATAAAGCTCATAATAAAATTGCGTCAGTTACATCTGTTCAGTTGGATGCCCGTTTTGGGGGCATCGAAGTTGGTAAGAATGGAGCAGTTCAATCTTTCAGGGAAAAAGCAAAAGATGATTCCAAATGGATTAATGGAGGTTTTTTCGTTCTTAAGCCTGAAGTTTTTAATTACCTGGAAGGAGATATGGATGATACCATGTGGGAAGAAACCCCTTTGGAGTTATTGGCAAAAGATAATCAATTAGTGGCTTATCAACATTTAGGTTTTTGGAAATGCATGGACGCGCTTCGCGATAAGATAGAACTTGAAGATTTATGGAAAAATAAAAAAGCGAAATGGAAAGTCTGGTAGCCAAAGAAAATTTAGAAAAGGTTTTTGCCGGGAAAAAAGTTTTCATCACCGGGCATACCGGATTCAAAGGATCATGGCTAAGCTTATGGCTTTATCAATTGGGATCTGAAGTTAAAGGATATGCCCTGTCTCCTGAATATGAAAATTGTTTATACAATTTAATAAAACCTTTTAATATTTTACGAAGCACAATCAGTGATATCCGTAATAAAGAAAAATTGCATGAGGAAATTGCAGCATTTCAGCCCGACTTTATTTTTCATCTTGCTGCGCAACCCTTGGTAAGGCGCAGTTATAAAATTCCCGCAGAGACATTTGAAGTAAATACTGTGGGTACTGCCAATTTACTGGAGGGAGTAAATAAACTTCAAAAAAAGTGTACGGTTTTAATTATAACTACAGATAAAGTTTATGAAAATAAGGAACATGATATTTTGTATAGAGAAACAGACAGGCTTGGTGGCTACGATCCTTATAGCGCGAGCAAGGCCTGTACTGAAATGGTAGCAAATTCGTTTCGTAATTCTTTTTTCAACATTGATAAATATGCCTTGCATCAAAAGTCAATCGCTACTGTGCGCGCAGGAAATGTAATAGGAGGTGGGGATTTTATTGAAGACAGAATTATTCCAGATATTATAAGAGCATTGAAATCACAAAAGATAATTGCTGTCAGAAATCCAAACGCCATAAGGCCATGGCAGCATGTGTTAGAACCTTTAGGAGGTTATTTACTTCTTGCAGGTCTGATGGATAAAGATCCTTTATTTTATTCAGGGGCTTATAATTTCGGACCAAATGCCAATGATCATTTAACCGTAAAGGAATTGGTAGAATTATCCATAAAAAACTGGGGAAGCGGAAACTGGAAAGATACAAGTGATAAAAATCAACCGCATGAAGCTGAAATTTTAAAGCTGGATATTTCGAAAGCAAAAGAAAAATTGCAGTGGAAACCTAAATTGGACGCACCTGAAGCCGTAGGCTGGACAATTGAATGGTACAAAAAAAACAAGAATGAAGCTGCAGATTATGCAATGCATCAAATCAATAATTACATGAGCCGATGAAATTCAATCCTACTCCGTTGAAAGGAAGTTATGTAATCGAACTCTCGACAATAGAAGACAGCAGGGGATGGTTTGCCAGGACTTTCAGCAAAGATGAATTTGTAAAAGAAACCGGGAACACAAAGGAATGGGTGCAAATGAATCATTCTTTTACTTTAATTAAAGGGACGATCAGAGGAATGCATTTTCAACCATTGCCATTTTCAGAAATTAAATTGGTGAGATGTATTGCGGGCGAAGTTTTTGATGTTATTGTTGATTTACGCAAAGATTCTTCCACCTATTTAAAATGGTATGGCACTATACTTTCAGCAGAAAATAAAAAGATGATGTATATCGCTGAAGGCTTTGCCCATGGCTTTCAAACACTTTCACAAAAGGCTGAACTTATTTATCATCACTCAGAATTTTATAATCCAAATGCAGAATCAGGGATTAAATATAATGACACGGCTGTTAATATTCAATGGCCAATAGAAGTAACAGAGATTTCTGAAAGAGATAAAAATCATCCGTTAATTGATTCAACTTTTAAAGCTTCATAATAGTGAAATGCAGATTTTGTAACAATAACCTGGAAAGCGTATTTATAGATTTAGGCAATTCTCCTGCATCTAATTCTTTTTTAACAAAAAAGCAATTGAATGAACCGGAAACTTTTTATCCTTTGAAAGTTTTTACCTGTGAAAAATGTTTTTTGGTACAGGTGGATGAATATAAAAAATCCGATGCCATCTTCGACAATAACTATGTCTATTTTTCATCTTACAGTACGAGCTGGCTGGCTCATTGCAAAGAATATACTAATCAAATGACCCGGCGTTTTTCATTAAATGAAAAATCAAAAGTTATTGAAATAGCCAGTAATGACGGCTACCTGCTTCAATATTTTAATGAGAAAAACATTCCGGTACTGGGAATCGAACCTACTGCAAATACCGCGCAGATCGCAAAAGAAAAAGGCATCGAAACCCTGGTTGATTTTTTTGGAGTAAGACTGGCCAATGAACTTACTGCAAAAGGCATTAAAGCGGATTTGTTGTTAGGAAATAATGTTCTGGCTCACGTTCCTGATATTGTTGATTTTGTTGGTGGGATGAAAATAATTTTAAAGGAGAATGGTGTCATCACTATGGAATTCCCACATCTTATGCAACTGGTAGATAACAATCAATTTGACACCATTTATCACGAGCATTTTTCTTATTTATCCTTTCACACCGTTAAAGAAATTTTTGCTTCGCAGGATTTGCAATTATTTGATGTTGACGAGATTCCTACTCATGGAGGTTCGCTAAGAATTTATGCAAAGCATGAAGGAGATAAATCCAAACAGGTTTCTGAAAGAGTAGCTGCATTATTAAAAAAGGAAAAAGATATAGGATTAACCACTTTAAATTATTATAACAATTTTCAACAAAAAGCTTTAAAAGTAAAGTTGGATTTGGTTAATTTTTTAATACAGCAAAAAAGAACAGTTAAATCAGTAGCGGCTTATGGCGCGGCTGCCAAAGGAAACACATTGTTGAATTATTGCGGTATAAAAAGTGATTTGATTGGTTTTGTGGTGGATGCCAATCCACATAAGCAAAATAAGTTTTTGCCGGCAAGCCATATCCCTGTTGTGAATGAAAATTATTTGAAAGATCATAGGCCTGATTATGTAATTATCCTACCCTGGAATCTCAAAGAAGAAATAACCCAACAACTGGCTTATATAAAAGATTGGGGCGGTAAATTCGTAGTTCCAATTCCTTCGCCGGAAATAATTGATTAATAATGAAAACAATCCTTGTAACCGGAGCCACAGGTTTTATTGGAAGTTATGTTATAGATGGGCTTTTGCAAATGGGATATAATGTAATAGCGTCTTCTGCTCATACTGAAAAAGCGATTGGCAAAAGCTGGTTTAATAAAGTTATTTACAAGCCATTCAATCTTTCATCATTTGACAATAGCGTCAATTGTTTTGAATATTTCATGAAGCCGGATTTGTTGATTCACCTGGCCTGGGCTGGCTTGCCGAATTATAAAAATGATTTTCATGTTGCTGAAAACCTGCCTGCAAATATTCAATTTTTAAAAAATCTTTTGGATAATGGATTGACTGATATCTCTGTTGCAGGCACTTGCCTGGAATACGGTATGAAGGGGGGTTGCCTTTCAGAAGAAATGAAATGTGATCCTGCAAATGCTTATGCAGTTGCGAAGAATGAATTGAGGAAATGGCTGGAGAATTATGCTTTAGAAAAAAATTTTAATTTCAAATGGATACGTTTATTTTACATTTTTGGCAAAGGGCAGAATCCAAATTCATTATTTTCCCAACTCGAAAATGCAATCTTCAAAGAAGAAGAGGTTTTCAATATGAGCGCAGGAGAACAGGTCAGAGATTATTTACCCATAGAATCAGTTGCTAAATACATTATTGAAATTTCTTTGCAGAATAAGACAACTGGTATTATAAATTGTTGTAGCGGGGCGCCGGTTAAGATAATCGATCTTGTTGAAAAGTTTATTAAAAAAAGCAGATCACCTATTCAATTAAATAAAGGATATTATCCTTACCCTGATTATGAGCCAATGGCTTTTTGGGGGAATAATTCTAAATTAAAAAAAATAATAAATGATGAGCGATCCGATAAAAGAATTTGAGGAAGAAAAAACAAAACTGATAGAAGCCAATTCTCATAATGATAAGCTGAAAGAAGCGGCGCATCAATTCAATGTGGAATCCAACAAAGCAAAATATTCTTACAATTTTTCCTGGATGGGACGCCCTATAATTCAATATCCGCAGGATATGATCGCGATGCAGGAAATCATTTGGGAAATAAAGCCGGATCTCATAATTGAAACAGGAATTGCACACGGTGGTTCACTTATTTATTATGCTTCCTTACTTGAATTGATTGGCAATGGAGAAGTTTTAGGGATTGATATTGATATTAGAAATCATAACAAAAAATCTATTGAAGAACATCCAATGTATAAAAGGATCAATATGCTGGAAGGCTCGTCAGTGAAGAAGGAAATGGTGGAGAGAGTCAAACCATATACTATTGGAAAAGAAAAAATTCTGGTTTGTCTTGATTCAAATCATACTCATCAACATGTTCTTGATGAGCTTTATTTCTATTCCCCTTTTGTGAGTGTAGGTTCTTATATAGTTGTTTTTGATACTATTGTTGAAGATCTTCCGGAAAGATATTTGCCCAATAGATTTTGGGGCATTGGCAACAATCCAAAAACGGCTGTGCATGAATTTTTAAAGAATAACAACAACTTTGAAATAGATAGATCTATTGACAATAAATTGTTGATTAGCGTAAATCCGGAAGGATATTTAAAGAGAATAAAATAATGGAGTTGATAAACGAAAACGAGCCCTGGGTTACATTTTGTATGTCCACTTATAAGCGGCCTGATTTTCTAAGGAAGCAGCTAATTTCTTTATCGCAACAAACTTTTTCAAATTTTCAGGTAATAGTTTCTGATAATGATCCCGATGCAAGTGGTGAGCAGGTTTTAAAAGAGTTAAATGATAAAAGATTTTCTTATTACCATAATATTGAAAATATTGGAATGATAGCAAGTTTTAATAAAAGTATTGAAAAAGCTGTTACTCCTTATATTGTAATGCTCACCGATGATGATGATGTAGATCCAGGTATGCTAAATGAATTTAAATTTATTACAGCAAGCTGTCCGGGATATCCTATTTATTTAGGATGTGAAAGGGCAAATAAAAAAAAAGGTGAAGTTGAAATATTTGATAATGAAAGTTATGTTTTTGAACTTTTGCACCCTAAGCACACTCCAATTATTTTATGGTCAAGTTGCTTATTAGACAGAAAAGTTGTTCAACAATTTGGTGGAGTACCTGATTTTGGAAGTCCACATTTTGCCGATCATGCTTTATTATTATTATGCGGAAAAAATAAAGGCGGAGTGTTTATAAATAAGATGTATGGTTCACTTGCATCACATGATCAAAATTTTTCGAAGAATCATTTCGATCTTTATTATATAGGTTGTGTAGGATTTTATAAATTTATCACATCTAATTTCAAAAAGAATTCTTTTGAGAAAAATAACATAAATGCTTTAGAACAACACCTGCACACATGGTTTATCAAGAACTATTTTTCCTTAAGAAAATATTTTACTTATAAAAAGCCTAATTCACAAACTCTTAAAGAAATTGATCATTTCTCTAAAAGTATCCTCAGTCTCGCTTTTATGAAAACCGTTAAACCACGATTCAGAATTAAACAACTTATTTTTCTTTTTAAGAAACCAATATTTTTTATAAAATATCATCACTGAGGTTTTTCTAAACGCCATAATTTTAAAATATGAAATTTAGTATCATATTACCCGTTAGAAATGGTGGCCATTATGTGAAAGATTGTGTAGCTAGTATATTATCACAATCATTGCAGGATTTTAATCTGATTGTTCTTGATAATCGCAGTGTTGATGGCACTTTAGAGTGGTTACATTCTTTGAATGATAGCAGAATTATTATTTATGAATCTAATAGTTCATTGTCAATTGAAGAAAACTGGAGCAGAATAAATGATGTTCCAAAAAGCGAGTTTATTACTTTGATTGGCCATGATGATTTGCTCAATGAAGATTATCTTGAAACAATGAATGGCTTAATTGAAAAGCACCCACTGGCCAGTTTGTACCAGGCACATTTTCAATATATTGATAAAAATGGATCGCTTTTACGGGATTGCCTGCCAATGGACGAGATACAATATGCCCACGAATATTTAGCTTGTTTTATGTGTCGAACTATTGACAGTACAGGAACCGGATATATGATGCGTTCGAAAGATTATGATAATCTGCATGGTATTGACCCTTCTTTTAGAAAGTTATTATTTGCGGATTACGCATTGTGGTTGGATATGACCTTATTGAGTTATAAAGCAACTTCTCCACAGTTAACATTTAAATACAGGTCACATAAAAGTGTTTCTAGGATTACAGGAACACAGAAATTTGTAAATGCTTTTGAACATTTTTTAATTTTTATAAAGGAGCATGCTGAAAAAAATAGTCAGATAAAAATGATTACTGAACGCTATGGAAATGTTATGCTGTTGTTTTATTGTGAGAGCCTTTCTCACCGTTTGTTAAAAACACCACTCAAAGAACGCGAAATGCTGGTAAGTGATTTTATAGAAATTTGCAATAAATATGCAGCCCTTCTTTCTCCTGGAAATAGCTTTGAACCGGAAAAAAAATTCAGGATTAAAATTGCTAAACGATTGGACAGTACTGACATGGGAAGAACCCTGTTCAGGATTTTAAATAAAATAATAAAATAAGGGAAGGGAGACAAAAGTTATGAAGAGACTCGAATTATTATTACATTGCGATATAATTTCTTTTTTTTACTAAAACAACTTACTTATGAAATTTTTGCACGTATTGACAAGTGTACTTGTATTTTCAATCTTCCTTTCGTTCACTTCTGTTATGAGTTCCTGTACTAAAACACGCACGGTGTTTGATACAACAACAGTTATTAAAGTTGACACTCTTACAATAATTAAGCATGATACAACAATTAATAAAGACTCCATTTATGATTTAAAGGATGGATTGGTTGCTTATTTCTCATTTAACAATGGCAGCTTAACTGATAGTAGCGGTTATAATAACAATATCATAGTTAATAGCGCCACTAAAACAACAGATCGTTTTGGTAGCCCCAATAACGCATATTTATTTGATGGAAGTTCCAGCTTCATGCGTGTTAAAAATAGCCCAAGTCTAAATCCGGATAATATAACATTGTTTGCCATAGTTAATGTGAATGGATTTTACACCGGGCCTTGCTCGGAAAATCAAATTTTATTAAAGGGACCAAATTATCAATCTACCGGGCTTTATGGTTTAGGATTTGGTGATGCAAGTGCCAATTGTGGAACTCCCAATTTAAGCAATGAAACATTTTCGGCAAGTTATGGAGATGATATTCCTTTTGGTTCCTGGGCTAGTGCAGGTGATACTAAACCTATAACTATCGGACAATGGTATTATGCGGTATATACATATGATGGACTATCTGCAAAACTTTACATAAATGGTGTATTAAAATCGACGCAACAGAAAACCGTTATTATTACTGACAATAATAATGATCTATATATTGGAAAGAGTGAGGATCCAAATTATCCTTATTACTTTAAAGGAGTAATCGATGAGATAAGAATTTATAATAGAGCATTAACCGCTGATGCAGTCAAATATTTAATTAATTCAGCCAATTAAATTCAGTGAATGATTAACAAAATTGTTATAAAAAACCGGCTTCCATTGCTAAATCTGAAAGAATAATATTTGGATAAGAACTGGTCAATGAATTAAGGAATTGAAAAAGAAAAACATCTAATCACTTTTTTCATCAAACCCTTTTAAGGATTTTAAGAAAGATTAAATATAAATTCTACATTTTCACTTATCCGAACACAATCCTTCCATAATTCTCACAAAATGTTTTTCCACTAAAATGCTGCTCTGCATATAAGCGGCTTTTTTCTCCAACTTCTTTCAATAAAATTTTGTTGCCAGCAAGATTATTTAATATTAATATCCCTTCTTCGATTATTTTATTTTCATCTGAATTATTCTC
Organism: Bacteroidota bacterium; assembly: GCA_030853195.1. Taxonomy (GTDB): domain Bacteria; phylum Bacteroidota; class Bacteroidia; order Chitinophagales; family Chitinophagaceae; genus Ginsengibacter. The sequence goes on from JALYVO010000002.1 coordinate 36,458, forward strand.
AATCAGGAATCCATTTTCTCCATTTGTAATATAATCCGGAATGCCATCCACGGCAGTGGAAACGACTACTTTACCATGAGCCATCACTTCCATAACAGCAATCGGCAGGCCTTCATACGCGGAGGTTAATAATAAAATATCTGAATTTCCGTAAATTTCCTGCATCTTATTTCTGTCCTTTATATTTCCATAAAATGTACAATATGGGTAATCATCCGGATCAATAATTTTTTCAACGTCACCGACAAAAGAGAAATGAACCTTTGTTTTTGTTTCATTCATCTTTTTCGCAATTGCAGCAATAATATGAACTCTTTTCTGCGGCGCGCCTCTTCCAATAAAAACTACTTCTAAAGTTGTATTTGTTTTTTGTGAAGGCTCAGGAATATTTACTTTATTATCTATAAAAAATAACCTTGAATAATATTCTGCAGGCAGGTTATTTTTTTTGTATAATCCCTCTGCGTCTCTCATTAGTTTCGCGGTGCTAAAAATTCTTGCATCAAGATCTTCAATAAATGCCTGGGTATAATTGAACCAAGTATTCAGATGGCAGATGTCTATTCGCTTCGCTTCTTTTTTAATGTGCGGGAGCACTTTATAAAAAAATAAACTTTCGCCGCCAAGCACTATTGGATTCTCCACTTTATTAATCCAGGAAGAAACTACTCCGCGATAAAAAAAATTTACAAAATGATACAATTTATTGTCAACATAACGATGGAGATCAATAGTGCTTACTCCTTTAATATCAAACAGTGCAAGAAATTCATTGTTCTTTGGCTCCTTCGAAAAAATGACGAGCGGAGATTGATCTGCAAAGCAGGAACACAGGTCAATATTGACTTTGACTGCACCGCCAATATCAGCAGAAGGCGAAAAAATAAAAATTTTATGTTGATTTTTTAACCTAAAAAACGGTGACATTATTTTCCCAAGCAGCACAAACGGATACATGAGCGCCGCTTCTAAATTTCGTTTAAGGATGGCTGTCCGGTAAGTCACTTTGAATGATAATATTTTTTTAATAATGAAGCAAGATAATCATCAGTGAAACGAATATTCAGGTTTTTGATTATTGGCTCAATTGAAGAAATGTCAATAGGATAATTATCTCCTTTCTCAATTTCATGGTAGATCGCTTTTTTGTGAAGATGTTCTTCAATTAGCGCTATGATAATCGGGACTGAATAGTTTTCAGGATTGGCAATGTTGATAGTAGTATTTAATAAAATTTTTTCCTGCAAAATATAATCAGCAATTGGATACATGTCATCAATGCGGATGATGTTTCTGTATGCATTTTTCCATACACTTAAAACATTATTTTGAAGGATATTAAAAATGAAATAATTAAGCAGTGTGTATGGATTATTGGAAACTCCTGCAAGATTCGAAATCCGGAACAGGTAATAATTATTTGAATTCTGTTCGATAAATTTTTCAATTGATTTCTTGTGAATTACGTACGGCGCGGTTTGCAGGTCTTCATCTTCAACACTGCATGTGCTGAAATAAACTAAAATTTTTTTTTGATTTTCTTTTATTGTTTTATCCAGTAATTCAAATTCTCTTGAAAAATTTTGTTCAACGGTATCTTTTGAATTGGAAACTCCTGATGCAAAAATGATCCTGTCATCATCATTTTTATATTTGATAAACCTGCTTGCAATCATTCCGTTTCCAATAACCATTTTCGCACTTGTTTTATTAGATAATTTTTAGAAGGATGGCATTTAAGCATTAATTGATAAACACAATAATCTACATTTTCGTTTATAACACATGGGCGTCGGGCTTTCTCTTTCTCATTACATAAAATACAATAGCGCCAATCAAAATAACGATCACTAAAATATTGGCGATTATACTGATCATTCTTCCTGCTGTATATGATTTTGGCTCAAACCTGAATTCAATTTGATGATCGCCCGAAGGGACAAACATGCCTCGCAAAACGTAGTCTGTTTTGAAATAATCTGTTTTTTGCCCGTCTATAAATACATTCCATCCCAAAGGATAATAAACTTCACTAAACACCGCTAGTTGCGGAGTGGAACTATGAGATGAATAATCTATTTTATCATTCAGATTTTGTTTTAATTTGATAAATGCTGATGAATCTGGAAGAGGCGGTTGTTTAATCTGTGCTTTAAATTTGTTTTCTATTACTGCGGTATCTTTCAGATCTGTATTGTCTAGCGCGGCCATTTCTTCATTGGCATTGTTTACATATTTTATTCCTTTTGCCAGCCATGCGTTTCCAAAAGCTCCCGGATTTAGTTGAGCCGTCGGTTTTTCGGTTTGTGGATTTTGCACAATGAAATATTTTGTATTCAACATATTGAACACCTGCATATTTCCCTTGCTCAACTGGTTTGCGATGATATCATTATACAAATCAAGTTTCGCAGGATGATAGCCACCAACAGAATTATGATGATAAGAAGTGGAAGCGTCATTAAACACATCAACGGTTTGGTTAAACACCCTGAAGTTCGCGTGGTCAGGATCTTTCATGATTTGCATATCAGCTTCTGTAGGCGTAAATGCTGATTCAAAATCACTGTCTTCTACAAATTTTTCATTATTCAAATAATGTTGCGCCACACCGATAAGATCGTATCCAGAAAGTAGGATCAAAGAGCCAATGAGAATGATGGGAGATATTTTCTTCTTAATAAATAAACCTAGTAAAAATATAGCCAAACCCATTAAAATAAAAGATCTTAAAAGGTCGCCGCCCATCAATGATTTTCTGTCAGATTGTAATGCGCCAATGATATTTCTGCTTACATCTTCGGCTTGCTGTTCAAGTTGGGGCGGCGCTTGCTGGCCGGCCGGAACCTGGTGTAAAACATTTTGTTTAATGTTGTCTTTGAAAGTTTTATCGCCTGAAGCGCTAAACGATGCGCTCATATAAAAGAAAGCAAGCAAGACCAAAATTGCTCCTGAAATGATAGCGGTTAGTTTTAATTTCTTCCAGGCTTCCGTTATATCAAAATCACTAAGAATCAATTTGCTCACTGCAAGTACGCTAACCAATGGAAAACACAATTGAGGAATAACGAGCGCCATTGTGGGCGCCCTGAATTTATTATAGAATGGCAAATAATCAAATAGAAAATAATTGAATCCCTTTAAATTCGCGCCCCACGCAAGCAACACTCCTATAATACTTGCCGTGAGCAGCCACCATTTATACCATGATTTTAAATATACCATTCCAAAAATAAAGAGCAGGCAAATAATTGCACCCAGATAAACCGGGCCTGAAGTAGTAGGCTGATTTCCCCAATAAGAATATCCATTTTCATATTGAATGGCCTGGTCTTCCTGAACCCCCAATTCAGAAAATTTTTCAGAGAATTTTGTTGGTGGCTTGTATTCATCGCCACCGTTGCTCCCGCCATATAATCCGGGAACCAAAAAAGTAAGTGTCTCTCCAAAACCTAAACTATAATGAAATGCATAATCTTTATCCAGGCCTCCTTTTGTTTTGTTGTCTTTTGCACCGGTGGTTAATTCAGATTTGCCGCCACGCATGCTTTCTTTTGCATATTCATAAGTAGGCATCATAGTTACAGCGCTGCAGGCCAAACCAATTATTCCTGCTAAAAGCCCTAATGCCGCGCTTTTTAGCGCTGATGCCAATTGTTTTTCTTTATAGCTTTTTATAAAAAATGCAATGGATAAAATAGCAGCAATTAATAAAGTATAATAAACGATCTGCACATGATTTTGCATAATCAATAAAGCGGAAAACAATGCCGTTATGGCAAAGCCGGCCCAATATTTTCTTTGAAAAAGCAATAGTAAACCTGCTAAGACGGCCGGTGCATAAGCAATTGAAACCATTTGCGTATTGTGGCCAACAGCAATTATTATTGGGTCAAAAGTGGAATAGGCATAAGCCAAACCTCCCAAAATACTTACCCATGGATTGGCGCCTGCGACCATACATAAAAAATAAAAGCAAATGCACGCCAAAAAGAAAAAACTAATTGGCGTGGGAAGGCCGAGTGTAATTATTGATTGGAGATACCCTACTGAAATTTTATTTCTCGCATCCAGATCGATTTGGTAAGCAGGCATGCCGCTGAACATACTGTTTGTCCACAGTGGATAGTAACCATATTTTTCTTTGAACTCCACGGATTGCTGGCTCATGCCGCGCCAGCCCTGGATATCATGCTGGCTCACCACTTTGCCTTCCAGCGCCGGCTTGCAATAAATCACTGCAACTACTAAAAAAATAACAATTGCGACAATATGTGGAAGTAGTTTTTTGAAATTAAAATTCTTCATGAAGCGGCTTTCTTTTGTGAGAAGCAAAGTAAAGAATTACAATTGATAATTGGCAATAGATGGTTGTTAATTGAAAAATGGAAATTTCTATTTTTTGGCTTATCAGAGATACACTTACATTATCTCAGAAAGATTATTTCTTTGAACGGCCTTACAGTGTGTTTCAATAAAGGGATTTGAAAATAAGTTTTGAATTCATTTAATCTGAAAATTATAAAATTATACGATATCAAACCAGTAAATCAATTTTTAGAAAGTTTATAAAATCTTGTATATTGCTTTATGAATTGGCAAGAACATATCGTTTCAGATTTCAAAGTTCTGGGGGGAAAGCCTACCATTAAAGGCACACGAATCTCTGTAGAGCTAATCCTGGAATTATATTCTAATGGATGGACAGAAAAACAAGTCTTACAATCCTACCCTTCTATTTCCACTGATTCTTTACGGGCTGTTTTTTCATATTTGCAACATTGTATCCAATATGAACTTTATTTTCCAATCACAGCATAATGTTATTTTTTTTTGCAAATGAAAATTTTCCCAGACCAAGTACGCTGATTCTGCGCGATAACGGATTTAATGTCAAAAGCGTCCAGGAGGATTGCCCTGGCATTTCTGACGAGGAAGTAATCCGAATTGCATTAGAACATAATTTAATTATACTCACTTTTGATCGCGATTATGGCGAACTAATATTTAAGTATTCGAGACTGAATCCTCCATCTGTAATATTTTTTAGAGAAAAGGGAATCGCACCTGAATTTGCTGCCTTATCACTTCTTAATCTATTTGCTGGCACTAATATTAAAGTATCAGGCGCTTTTACTGTAGTAGAAAGCAAAAGCATCAGGCAGCGTTTTTATAAAAAGTAATATGTCCATTCGATGGGTTTTGTCTAATGAAAAAAAAATGGAGATATTGGAAGATCATTAAGTATTCAACTACCTGCCAATGATTTAATGATCAAATGATGCAATAATTCAGGTAGCGTGAAAAGCCTTATCTTAGTTTTTTACATTTTTTTTATGTTTCATTTATGGCTTTAAGCAGAATATGGGCGGCTTTTATTATTGTGGCAATCCTCGCGGCAACTTTTCAAAGTATTTTTATAAAAGGTAATTCTGATATTTATAGTAGGATGGTAATTGGAAAATCGGGCGACACTTCGCAGACTAAAAGCGTTGACACTACCAAAATACCTACTGCTCTTCTACAAACTTTACAAAGCGGAAAATCTTACACAGACGGAACAACTAAGTATGGCAAAATTGCTGATGGTGCTTATATTTCATACAATGAACAACATGCAGATGGAATCATTGCTACGGCAAAAGCAGCAGTTGATATTTCTATCAACCTGATTGGAATTATGGCTTTATTCATGGGTTTTATGAGCATCGCTGAAAGAGCTGGAGGAATAAGGCTTTTATCAAAAATTATCGCCCCTTTCTTTTCAAAATTATTTCCTGAATTGCCAAAAAATCATCCCGCGATGGGACATATGGTAATGAACTTTTCCGCTAATTTATTAGGGCTTGATAATGCCGCAACGCCTTTTGGAATTAAAGCGATGGAAAGCCTGCAGGAAATAAATCCCAATAAAGAAACGGCTTCCAATTCCCAAATCATGTTTTTGTGCTTGCATGCATCGGGCCTCACTTTAATCCCGGTGAGCATCATAGCCATACGGTCATCCCTACACGCAAATAATCCCACAGATATTTTTATCCCCTGCATGATCGCCACTTTTGTTGCCACAATTGCGGCAATGATGATTGTTTCTTTCAAACAAAAAATTAATGTTTTTCAACCGGTGATATTGTTGTGGGTGCTTGGAATTTCTGCAGTCATTTCTTTGATGATTATTTATTTGAAATCTTTAAGTTTTACTGGTGTCCAAACTTTCTCAGGCATATTGAGCAACGGAATTATTTTGTTATTATTCTTTATGATCGTGTTGGGCGCTTTGTATAAGAAGATAGATATTTTTGACGCTTTTGTTGAAGGCGCAAAAGGAGGCTTTGAAGTAGCAGTGCGCATTATTCCTTATCTCGTTGGAATGCTGGTGGCCATCAGCATGTTGCGCACCAGCGGCACATTTGATGTAATCGTCAGTGGCATGAGGCACCTTTTTTCATTGATGGGAACTGACACGCGATTTGTAGATGGATTGCCAACTGCATTAATAAGGCCTTTGAGCGGTAGCGCAGCGCGCGGAATGATGATTGACACGATGACCACTTATGGATCCGATTCGTTTGCAGCAAGATTGTCTTCAATTTTACAGGGCACTTCTGATACCACTTTTTATGTGATCGCGGTTTATTTTGGTGCGGTTTCTATAAAGAATACCCGTTATTCAATCGGTGCGATGTTGCTTGCAGATTTAGTGGGAATCGTTACTTCTATACTTTTAGCTTATTTGTTTTTTGGAAATAGTCTTTAGATTTGATAAAATTATTATTTATTGACATTTATTAATCCCGAGGCCAGTTAATTGATCTATTTTTTAAAAACTAATCAATTTTGAAAATTCAATTATATTCCCGGAGATTATCTTGCAACATTCTGGAATTTAGATTTGAATGTGATAAAAAAATATCGGAAATTCGTGCTCTTTTAAAATTGTAAGTTACAGGTAAATAAGGCAATCCGGCATTTATCTGCTCTCTAATCTTTTTTATATATTAAAAAAAAAGGGGCAAACTCTTAATGGTTGATTTTCATAATCTTAATATGGAAGCGGATAAGCCAATTGCCATAATTGGTGCAGGCCTTGCAGGCTTAACCGCTGCAAATTTTTTGCGAAGCAATAATATTCCTTTCATTCTTTATGAGTCTGGAAAAAAGATTGCCGGTCTGGCTACAAGTTTTAAGGATGACGAAGGATTCAGTCATGATTTCGGAGCACATTTTATTACCAATCGTTTAGCGAAAGCCATCGGAATAAATTCAGATTGTATACTGGTAAAGCATTATGGCGAAGCGGTTTGGTACAAAGGCAAGAGTTATAACTATCCATTCGGATTGATCAAAGTTCCAAAAATGTTTCAGAGCTGGTTTGAGAATTTGCTGAAGTCAATTGGCCGTTCAAGTAAACCCGCAAGCGCTGCAGATTGGTTTAGAAAACGATATGGCTCAACTCTGGCTGATGAAATAGCCCTTCCATTACTTGAAGCATGGTCAGGTGAAGATGCGAAATATTTATCTCCGGCAGTTGGAGATGGTTTATTTGGAGGAGGAATCTTAAAAACGATCTATTTGAAAACAGCCGGAAAACTAACAGGACGCGCAGTTTCCTGTGGTTATAACCGTGAAAAGCCTGAAACGCCTGGTGTATGGCATGTATATCCTGTTAACGGAATTTCAACTTTATGCGAAAAGCTTGCCGAAGGACTGGAGGATTCTATTTATCTTGAATCACCTGTGCAGGAAATTTTAGTTGAAAATGAGAAGGCTGTCGCGGTAATCGTCAATGGTGAAAAGAAGGAAGTATCCGGCGTGATCAGCACTGCTCCGGCAAATATTCTCTCAAAGCTGGTTAAGGGAACTGCCGCTCTGCAAGGCGCTAAACATTTTCGCTATCGCCCTATGGTTTTTGTCAATATGCGCTTTACAGGACGTAAGCTTCTGCCAGACACGGTTATGTGGTTTCCAGAAAAGAATTTTAGTTTTTTCCGCCTTACGGAGGCAACCCAATCTATGCCCTGGCTTGCTCCCGATGGAAAAACAATTATTACTGCGGATATTGGTTGCGAAAAAGACGACGCAATCTGGTCTATGGACTCAACCAAATTAACTGATATTTGTTTAAATAATCTGGAAGCTATTGTTTCTGATATCAGAGACAGATTTCTGGGAAGCAATATCTTACGAACTACAATTGCTTACCCTGTTTTTTTGAATGAATACGAAAAAGAAAGACAGGATTTTGAAAAATCAACCAATATTGAAAACCTTTTGAGCGTAGGCAGAAACGGTGAATTTTCTCACATGTTTATGGAAGATGTTTATTGGCGCACACAAAAGAAAGTTCAGGATTTGATCCAAACGATGAAAAAAAATAATGAAAGCTCAAGCAACCTGCAACATATTTAATTCTTTTTTTATCGCGCTAAATTTTTTCAATAATCTCCATCTAAATAAATCACTCCGGATTATTAAAAGGCATTTTTTCAATAAAATTTTCAGGCAAATGGATTGGTTGTGCCGTCATTTATTGTATGTGATTATTTCTTCCACTGTAATAACAAATAGCGGTTTGCTTCCTGGTATTAATCTTTTTCTAAACTCTCAATGTTTCTGGTTAACTTCCCTTTTGTTTTCAAAAATTGCCTGATGTATGAATAAAAAATTACTTTTATGGAGCATCGTAGTTGCCCTCGGTGGATTTTTGTTTGGCTTTGACACGGCGGTCATCTCCGGAGCGGAGCAAGATATAAAACGTATCTGGCATTTAAGCGATGTCCTTCATGGGATAGCAATTGCTATTGCGCTCTATGGAACGGTGATCGGCGCTCTTTTCGGAGGTATTCCTGCAACAAAATTCGGCAGAAAAAAAACCCTTCTCTGGATCGGGATTTTTTATTTTATTTCTGCTATTGGCTCGGCAATGGCGCCCGGCGTTTACTCTTTTATGTTTTTTAGGGTTTTGGGCGGGTTGGCAATTGGCGCTTCATCGGTGGTGGCGCCCATGTATATTACTGAAATCGCGCCGGCTAAAAACCGCGGAAAGCTGGTTGCCACTTTTCAATTTAATATTGTTTTTGGAATTTTGATGGCTTTTTTGTCAAATTACCTATTACAAGGAGTGGGCGGAGATGATAGCTGGCGCGTAATGTTAGGCGTCGCTGCTGTTCCTGCATTGATTTATTCCATCCTTGTATTCTTTGTGCCTGAAAGCCCCAGGTGGCTCATGGTGCACCGCGGGGATTATAAGACTGCCCGCAAAACTTTGGAAGTAAGCGACCCTGAAGGCGTAGACGAAGCCATTGCAGCTCTTCATAAATCTATTGAAGAAGACAACCAGAAAGAAAGCCTTTCAGCTTTTTTAACAAAGAGATTCAGTACCCCAATCTTTCTCGCTATACTTATTGCTTTCTTCAACCAGCTATCAGGCATCAACGCCATTATTTATTTCGCGCCAAGGGTTTTCGAGCTAGCCGGAATTGGTAAACAAGCAGCTTTTCTCCAAAGTGCGGGTATTGGCCTGGTTAATCTTGTTTTTACCATGCTGGGCTTATATTTGATCGATAGGATAGGCAGAAAAAAATTAATGCTGATTGGATCCATTGGCTACATTCTTTCATTGGGCGCAGTGGCAGCGGCATTTCATTTTAATTATTTAGGCGGAATGATCGTTCCGGTGCTTTTATTTATTTTTATTGCTTCACATGCCATCGGGCAGGGCACTGTTATTTGGGTATTCATTTCGGAAATATTTCCTAACAGCGTGCGGGCTTACGGGCAATCGCTGGGCTGCACCACACACTGGGTTTTGGCCGCCATCATAACGACGTTATTTCCGATAATGGCTACCAGGTTTGGCCCCGCGCCAATATTCCTGTTTTTTGCTTTCATGATGGTGCTGCAATTGCTGTGGGTTATTTTTAAAATGCCTGAAACCAAAGGTGTACCTCTTGAGGAATTGGAAGCCAAACTTATTAAGGGTAAAACTGCTGGTACACCGGTTCCTGCTGTGAGCCTGATAAAAACTTCTTATAAAAATAAATAAAAATATGGCTGATCACAAAGTTGTTTGCTTTGGAGAAGTGCTATGGGATATACTCCCTTCAGGCTCGGTTCCGGGTGGGGCGCCAATGAATGTTGCTTATCACCTTCATAAGCAGCGAAAAGATCCTGCAATAATTACACGGATAGGAAAGGATGAAAAAGGAGATGAACTGATCAGAATATTTTCAGATCATGGGTTATGCATCGATTTTTTTCAATTTGATAATATCCACGAAACAGGAAAAGTGTATGCAATGCCAAACGAACATAATGAAGTAGTATATGATATCGTAAAGCCTGTAGCATGGGATTTTATTGAAACGGAAAACAGGCATGAAGCTTTGGTTTCCGGTGCAGATTATTTTGTCTTTGGAAGCCTTGCCGCACGCAGCCCGCAATCGAGAAAAACACTTCTAAGGCTGTTAGAATTTGCAAAAATAAAGGTACTTGATATTAATTTAAGGCCTCCGCATTTTGATAAAACAATTGTTGAAGAATTACTATCCAAAACTGATTTTCTAAAATTAAACCTTTCAGAGCTGGAATTAATAACCAGCTGGTATTCCAAATACACAAGCATTACAGACAATCTACGATCAATTTCAGATAAATTTAAAATTCAAAACATGGTAGTTACTATGGGGGGCGATGGTGCGATATTACAGTATAACGGCCATGCAAACACGCACAAAGGATTTAAGGTGAAAGTGGCAGACACCGTTGGCAGCGGGGATGCATTTTTAGCGGGCCTGCTGGCCAAGCTGCTCGACAAGGCTTCGCCTGCTGAAACACTTGAGTTTGCAAGCAGGTTAGGGTCTTTCATAGCTACTAAAAAAGGCGCATGCCCGGATTATAATGTAGAAGAAATAATAGTTTAGAAATAACTCTGAAATAACTCACATAAGCCAAAAAGTACAAAATCGATATTGCTGAAAGTGAATTTAAATTAACCATACAACTCAAAAAGTAGTAATAAGCTTTTTCATGGGAAAGAAAGTTTTTACTTAGTTTCTCTTAATTAATATTTACATTAAAATTACTGTAATGAAAGTTTATGGCTTGTTGGTTTTTGCATTCAGCATTGCGACGATAAATACGAGCGCACAAGAAGAGTATAGCGAACCCTACCGGCCCCAGGTCCACTTTTCTCCGAAACAAAAATGGATGAACGATCCAAATGGGATGGTATATTTCAAAGGTGTTTACCATCTTTTTTTTCAATATTATCCTGATAGCACGGTATGGGGGCCAATGCATTGGGGGCACGCCATCAGCAAAGATTTGATTCATTGGCAGCAGCAGCCAATTGCCTTGTATCCCGACAGCCTGGGCTATATTTTTTCAGGAAGTGCCGTAGTTGATAAAAATAATACTTCCGGTTTTGGCATAAACGGCAAAGTACCGATAGTGGCGGTTTTTACTCATCATGATCCGAAAGGTGAAAAAGAAGGAAAAACTGATTTTCAAAATGAAAGCCTTGCTTACAGCCTTGATGCTGGAAAGACTTGGGTTAAATATGCACATAATCCTGTATTGAAAAATCCAGGCATAACTGATTTTCGCGACCCAAAAGTGATGTGGTACGAACCAGGTAAAAAATGGGTGATGACACTTGCAACCAAAGACAGGATAACATTTTATTCATCTCCTGATTTAAAAAATTGGAGAAAAGAAAGTGAATTTGGTAAAAATGCGGGAGCGCACGGCGGGGTTTGGGAATGCCCTGATCTTTTTACGCTGGATGATCACGGAAAAAAAATTTGGGTACTTATTGTAAACTTAAATCCAGGTGGCCCGAATAAAGGATCTGCAACACAATATTTTGTTGGAAATTTTGATGGAAATAAATTCGCTTCCGTCAGCAACGAAACTAAATGGTTAGATTTTGGCCCGGATGAATACGCAGGCGTTACATGGAATAACACCGGCAACAGGAGAATTTTTTTAGGATGGATGAGTAACTGGATATATGCAAATGTAGTTCCTACCAAAGCCTGGAGAAATGCAATGACCATTCCGAGAGAGTTGAAACTAGAACATTCGGGTAAAAATATTTATTTAACTTCTGAACCGGTTAGCGAATTGTCTAAAATTGAATTTCCACCGGTTGTTGTGCATAATTTGCATGTTACAAAAAGTATTGATATTTCTGAAAAAACAGGAATAATAAAATTGCCTTGCAGAATTAACCTTGATTTTCAGAAAATAAAAGATTTTTCTATTGTTCTTTCTAATGAAAAAAAAGAAGAAATCATAATTGGCTATGATAAAAAAAATAACCGGTATTTCATTGACAGAACGCATTCCGGAAAAACTGATTTTCAAAAGGATTTTGCGTCCATTGATGTAGCGCCGCGTTTAACCGGTGATCCTGAAATGAATATGACCTTAATAATTGATGTAAGTTCAATAGAATTATTTGCAGACGATGGATTAACCGTAATGACGGAAATTTTTTTTCCGGATAAAATTTATAATCAATTACACATTCAATCACCAGGTGATATTTTAATTAATAAACTGGAGTACCAAAAGTTAAAAAGCATCTGGAAATAAAACCAGATACTTTTTAAAATAATTTCTTATTTTTTCGGAATAGCTACATAACCACCACCAATTGTACGCCCCGCCACAATTTCACTATCTCCACTTTCTTCGACAATTGATACCATATCTTCAGGCCATGCAACAAATCCGATTTTAAACGGCTTTGCAGGGTTATAAACAGATAAGCCTGGATCATTACGGACGGGAGAAACTAAGTAACCACTTTCTTCACCGGGTATTTCTTCAGTGCTTTTATTATTCAATTTCAGCCTCGCAGCCAATATCGCCGTACCAAAACCCAAAAAGCCTATGAGCATAAATGACCAGCGCAAACTCACTGCCTGTGCTATAAAGCCGATAACCGGCGGCCCTATTAAAAATCCAAGGAAACCGATAGTTGAAACCGCAGCTAAAGCTGTGCTTGCAGACATTGTGGTAGATTTTCCGGCTAAGCCATACACAATCGGAACTACAGAAGATACACCAAAGCCAACAAGTAAAAACCCCGCTGTTGCTGTGAATATATTAGGAAATAATACGGCAGTGAATAATCCAAATGTGACCATTGTTCCACTTATTTGCAACATTCGTTTCACACCCAATTTAGTAACCAGCCAATCTCCCAGGAAACGACCCAAAGCCATCGTGGCGGTGAAGGCAACATAACCAAGTGTAATCATTGATGCAGGCGCTTCCACGATCTTTTTGAAGTAAACTCCACTCCAGTCTGCCATGGCGCCCTCGCATAACATCGTGCAAAAAGCAATCAATCCCAATAATAATATTTTGCTGTCAGGCTTCACAAATAATTTTGAAGGCTGACTGTTATTGGCATCACGGGGCAATGTGAATCTATAAGACACAAAAACAAGTATAAGCGTAAGGAAAAAAACCACTAAAAAATGAGCGAAAGGAGAAAATCCCTGCGCAACGAAAAAAGTACCGATAACAGCGCCGCTAAAACCCGCAAGGCTCCAGAGGCCATGGAATGAAGCCATCACGGATCTTCCATACAAAGCCTCCACGCCAACAGCCTGTGTATTCATCGAAATATTGATCAGGTTGCCCAGAATTCCAAATAAAAATAATGCAAGCGCCAGCTGGATAACAGATCCCGACAACGCCAGCAAGATCAATATCATTGGGTAAAACAGAGCTCCGGCGATCATCATTGGCCTGCTTCCGAAGCGCGAAACCAGCCAGCCCGATAACGGCAAACTGATCATCAAACCAACAGGAAGCGCAAAGAGAATCCCGCCCAAAGCGGCATCGCTTAAATGCAATTTATTTTGAACATCCGGTATGCGGCTTGCCCATGTGGAGAATGTGAGTCCTGCTATAAAGAAAAAAATACTTGTAGCGATCCTGTACATACGCGGCAAGCTTACTGCTGTGAAATAAGACCCGAATTGTTCGCAACCTTTATTGAACTGGGCAACAAAGCCCAATCGTTTTTCTAAACTTAAATTTTTCGAATTCATCATATTAATCTTTCGTTTTTCAATTGCCCGGCTATTTTCAAGATTCAAGCCGGGAAAGCGCAAAAGTAGAAAAGTAAAAAAAGGCGCTCAAAACATTTTCATGCAGTTTTCCTGATCTTAATACTGTAAAGGAATTGTAAAAACCCTTTACAGCAGACGGTTTCAGGAATAAAAATTGTTATCTCCAACGGAAGGTATTATGCTTTTGTTAAGACAGTATGCACTCCAACATATTCTAACTGTTAACTTTTAATATCGGAATTTATATTACGTGAAAAGCAAATCGCGCCTTCGGCATATTTTAAATTTTACCAAAAAATATATACTACGAAAATTTTTTTGCCAAAAAAAAAGAAGTTTTCCTTTGAACCCTTTGGGTCTTTCAAGTAAAGATGTTTTGCGAAGCAAGAACAACAACTATGGCTATTGTTTGTTCAATGAATAAAATAATTAGTTCCTTTTGAAAAGCGAAAAAATAGTTTTTCTAAATAATATTTTTGGGTTCTTCAGGCTTAATTCCTGCACTCTTGGTTAAAAGCAATTTAGGAAAATGAAAGTGATCAGAATCCATGCTTGGCGCCTGTAAAGCATTATGGAGTAGCAATTTGGTTTACATGAAGCTTGTGATTTCATTTAAGCCCATATTTGTATATATATCTTTCAGCGAGTTGGGTTTGCCTGTTATCTAAATTAATTTTTCTTCCCTGGATAAATGCAATATTCACGATACTGTGTTCCATATCCAAAATATCGCCTTCGCTGATTATGATATTGGCGTCTTTTCCTTCTTCCAATGTGCCTGTGATCTTATCCATGTCTAAAATTTTTGCGGGATTAAAAGTTATTGCGCTCAATGCTTCTTCTTTTGTTAATCCATAGGAGGCAGCACTGCCTGCGTTGAACATCAGGTTTCTTCCCCGCGTGGTTCCGTCATTATCTGCAATCGCAAATAATACTCCTGCTTTTTGTAAAAGGTAGGGTGTTTTAAAAGGCTGGTCAATATCATCGTCATTGGCCATGGGCAACACATGAGACTGGAAGAGAATTACCGCGATATTATTTTGTTTCAATAACGGCGCTATCTGCCAGCTATCGGCGCCTCCCACTATCACCACATCAAAGCCAAATTCTTTTACAAAATCTATGGCCAGCAGCATTTCTTTCACCGCATTGCAATGCACAAAAAGTTTTTGTTTTTTATCGAATAAATTTTTTGTGGCTTCATAATTCAAATTGGTTTCTTTATGAAGCGGTTCAGCTAAATATGCCTTCGCATTTTTGAAAAAAGATTTCACACTTTCTATTTGTTCCAAAGCCTGTTTTACCGGATCCTCTGTCTGTGCATTGGAAGAAAAACGGCTGGATTGCACAATTAACGAAGGCATATTAAAATGCATTTGCCCATCCATTTTATACGCCGCATCTTCATAGTTCCATGCATCTAACTGCACCACGCTTGATGTTCCTGAGATCAATTGGCGCGAGCCATCTTCATCCTGTGGAATTATGTTAGCAAATAAAATACCCATGCTCCGCAAAATGTTGATCACCCTGGAATCGGTATTGTAAGCAACTATCGAGCGTATTGAAGGGTTCATATTTCCAATTTCCTGGTAATCATTCGTTCCTCTTACGCCATCAGCAACTTCTTTAAGCCCGAGATTGGTAATAGAACTGATAAGCCCGGGGTAAACCTGTTCACCCTTTACATCGAAAATTTTTGCATCCGCGGGAATGGGAAATCCGGTCCCGATTTTTTCTATTTTTTGTTTATTGATTTCAATTGTTCCGTCATTGATTATTTTGCCATTTCCAACATGAATGGTGGCGTGGGTTATAAAGATAATTCCATTATTTTCCGGTGCCGGATAAATTGTTGGCTGTGAAAATCCTGTTACAGTAAAAATTAAAATGCCTGATAAGCCATTTAATAGTTTTTTCATTTTTCTTTTTTTAAAAAATATGAATAGGTATTATTGATTGGATGTTGAAGTTTCATTGTTGCCGCCATCTTCTTCACAATGCAGAACTACCTGCTCGCTGGCTTGTGCAGCAATCATCGGTGTTCCTGATTTTTTTTCTGCTGAAAGCTTTTGTACAAGCCTGTTTCTCTCCTGTGCTATTTGTTTTCGCAACATAATATCACGATCTCTGTCAAAATAAATAATACCATCAACAATAGTTTTGCTGGCAATTGCATAAATGCTTAGCGGATCATTTGTCCATAAAACCAGGTCAGCGTCTTTTCCAACTTTTATGCTCCCTGTTTTGTCCTGTATGTGCAGCATTATCGCAGGATTGATGGTTACCATTTTCAATGCTTCTTCTTCACTCATTCCATATTTAATACTTTTTGCAGCTTCCTGGTTGAGCCTGCGTGCCATCTCGGCGTCATCAGAATTGATGGCGACATTCAATCCCATTTTATGCATAATTGATGCATTTTGTGGGATAGCATCTACTACTTCCATTTTGTAATTCCACCAATCGCTAAATGTGGAAGCATTGGCTCCATGCAATTTCATTTTATCAGCAACTTTGTAGCCTTCAAGAATATGCGTAAAGGTGTTGAAACGAAAACCAAATTTTTCCGCTATCCGCATCGCTGAAATAATTTCGCTTTGCACATATGAATGGCAGGTGATAAATCTTTTTTTATTCAAGATCTCTACAAGTGCATCCAACTCAAGATCTCTTCTTACGGGAATAAGCTTGCTGTTTTTGGGGCGGTTTTCATAAAGCTTCATCGCTTTTTCATAATCACGGGCACGTGTAAACGCATCATTCAAAACTTCTTCTACGCCCATGCGCGTGTCGGGAAAACGATTGTTGTTTATTGA
Organism: Bacteroidota bacterium; assembly: GCA_030853195.1. GTDB lineage: Bacteria > Bacteroidota > Bacteroidia > Chitinophagales > Chitinophagaceae > Ginsengibacter. The sequence continues at coordinate 53,370 of JALYVO010000002.1, forward strand.
GCGTGTATTCTTTACATTTTCTCCCAAAGCAAATTTTATGAAAGGATCAGCGCCTGCAAATTTAAGCGCAGTATCATTTACGCCCCAGCGAAGTTTTATTAATTGAGTTTGTCCGCCAATTGTATTTGCGCTTCCATGAAGAATATGCGAGGTAGTAACGCCGCCGCTTAGCTGGCGATAAATGTTGATGTCTTCGGGATTTAGATTGTCGCCGATCCTCACTTCTGAAGTTACTGATTGTCCACCTTCATTAATTGAAACCGTGGCAATATGTGAGTGTTCATCAATAATACCGGGCGCGAGATGTTTGCCTGTTCCATCAATGATTATCGCTGCTGAAGAAGAAATATTTTTACCGATTGCAGCAATTTTTCCATCTTTTACCAACACATCTGTGTTTTGTAAAACGCCTTCTTTTTCGCTAGTCCAAACGGTTGCATTTTTGATAAGAATATCTTTTTGCGTTGGCATTGTTTCCCAGCCATAAGCGCCAAATGGATAGGTAATTTTCCCCAATGGCGACGGCGTTTTCTTTTTTAGGGTATCGGGTTTTGGAAGATTTTCTTTTATCAAAGTAGCAGTCCAATAAAGCATATTCCCTGAAGTGTCAACACCGTTTCCCTGCCAAATATTTCCATTGCTTACGCCACTCAGTCGAATAGCCGGGCCAATATCTCCGCCGGGCAATGGCCTTCCACCAGTGACATGTGAAATTCCTTTCTGGCGTTGGTTTTCAGGCAATTTATCATCAGGTGGCCTTTGCGCTTTCGCAATGGAATCATTTTGATTTTGTGGAGGATTAATCTTTGACGCAACTGTATCTCTTATTATTAAAGTATCTGGTTTCTTTTCAATTTTTTTCTTTGGAATGGTAAGTGAAAATATAGCTTTTACCAATTTTCCATCGAATGAAAATTTGGTGTTCAAAGTATCTTTTCCGATAACAGACGCAGCGCCAGCAGACTTTACATCCAATATATAATTGCTTATACTTCCATCGCTTGAAGTGATCACCAGATTATAAGTAGCGGCAACATTTTTCCATGCGTCTTCTTTTACGCCATATTTTTCTCCTTGAACCCAGTTTTGAAGTATTGCCGTTTTTTCTTCAAAAACAGGCCCGTTAGTAATAATGAAATTTGCGAGTTTGCCTGGTTCTAAACTCCCGACTTCATCAAAAACATTTAGAACAATAGCAGGATTTTTAGTAAGCGCTTCCAAAGCAGTTTTCTCTGAAAGCCCTGCGTCTATTGATTTACGTAGATTTGAAAAAAAAGATTTGGCATCTTTTAAACCATCTGCTGTTAAGCAAAAAGGAATATTCGCTTTTTCAAATGCAACGGGATTGGTTGGGGCAAGTTCCCAGTTTTCCATGTCTGCAAGCGAAACAAATCTCGCGTCATTTGGGTCTTCTACATCCATCGGTTGTGGAAAATTCAATGGCAAAATAAAGGTTGCTTTGGTAGCAGCCATTTCTTTTATGCGCTGGTATTCGTTTCCACCGGCTTTTAAAATATATTTTACACCAAATTCGTTCGCGATCCTGTTGGCACGAAGACAATTCCATTTATCATTTGCTTCAAATATTTGCGGCAGGTTTTGAGAATTATTCCAGGCAGCAAGGCTAATATTTTTTCCTTCGTCTGCAGGATTATTTTTATACCATGATGCATTAAGATAAGTTTGCCTCAACAAAGCAATCACGCCCATCAAAGATGACGGATAACTTTGTGTAGACGTTCCCTTGCTGAATGAATATTGTGCAGATGCTCTTTCTCTCAACATTACAAGGTTATCTGCTTTGTTAGCCAATGTTACCAACGTTCCTGTTCCGCGCGCTATTCCATCTTTCTGGTGAGTGAGCACCACACCAAAGCCTGCATCCCGCAAAGATTTTGCATTTTTTTCATCTGTGTCAAAAAGCTTAAAAGCATTCACTTCGGATTTAATTGCCTGGTTCCAACCAACCGCTCCTTTTGTGTTGGAAGTAAACTGATAGGTAGATGATCGATTGCTTCTTGTTATATTTTTGGGGGAAGACGTAATCCCGTAATCACTGTATAGATCAATGAAAGAAGGATAAATATATTTTCCCTTGCAATCAATCACCACCGCATCCTTTGGAATGGAAATATCATTTCCAACCGTTATAATTTTTTTATTTCGGATCAATAAAGTTGCGTTGGAGATTTTATTCGACGCATCTTTTACAATCGTTGCATTGATGAAAGCATAAGCGTCTTCGGTTGGATTGGCAATCCCGTTTACAGGAAATGTTGACTGTGCGTTAATTTTATCTATGAATAAAAAACAGTTGAATAAAATGACTAACGCGGCGGACAGAGAGAGATATTTTCTCATGTAGTTATTTTTTGAAGGAAAGGTTGAAGATATAAATAAGTTAAATCCCTACCTTCATTTTTTTATAAATGGTACACGAAATGAACATTGCCAAATACATAGATCATACTTTATTGAAACCCACCGCTACTTGGGCAGAAATTGAAAATTTATGCAAAGAAGCCATGGAATATCAATTTGCAGCCGTTTGTGTACCTCCTTTGTATGTGAAAAAAGCGAAAGAAATATTAACCGACACAACAGTAAAGACAAGCACTGTTATTGGATTTCCCTTTGGTTATAGCGCCATAGAAGCCAAGGTTGCAGAGATCGTTTTGGCGATCGTTGATGGCGCAGATGAATTAGATATGGTGATAAATATTTCGGCGATAAAAAATAATGACTGGACATTTATCGCCAGCGAAATCAATACAATTATGCCGCTTATAAAAAATAAAAATAAGGTTATAAAAGTAATAATTGAAAGTGGGATTTTAACCGATGATGAAATTATTAAATGCTGCGATATCTATGGCGCTGCAGGAGTTGGTTATGTAAAAACATCAACCGGTTATGCCGAAAAAGGCACATCAATTCATGCAGTACAATTAATAAGAACTCATCTTTCTGATGCCGTGAAAATTAAAGCCAGCGGAGGAATAAAATCTTATTCTTTCGCAAAGAATTTAATAGATGCCGGTGCCGACAGGCTTGGATGCAGCAGCAGTATACAAATTGTAAAAGAAAGCCTGCTGGCTGAAAAATGATAGCTGATTAATGGTATTATTTTTGTCCGAAAAGAGGTTATATAAAATTATGAAACAATTATTTATTTTGCTTTTTATAGGTTTTGGCTTTTCAGGCTTTGCGCAAAACATCGATTCTCTTACTGAGAACAAAGTAATTGTATTCAAAGATCCGCGCCTGGATATTTTAGCTAAAAAAGAATCTGAGATCAATACTGCTATTTTGAAGACAGAATCCAGGCTGGCTAAGGGTTACAGGCTAATGGTATTAAATACCAGCGATAAAGATTATGCATTTAAAGTGCGCGCTCAGCTTTTGCAGACATTTCCTGAACAGAAACCTTATATGTGGTTTGCTAATCCATATATCCGCATAAAATTTGGCAACTTCAGGACAAAGGAAGAAGCTGAAGTGTATAGAAAACAGATCAGTAAAATGCTGAATGGCGCTAATATTTATTATCTTCCCGAAACTATAGAAGTAGTGCCAGATAAGGATTTTGATCCTGATTCAATGAAATAATACCTTCTTTTTAGAATTACTTTTTTATTATTTCCAATTCATCTTTGGCCTTTTAAAAAGCGCTGTGGAAAAAAATAAATAATAAAAAAACATCCACACATCAAAAAATAAAAACCAGGGGAATAAATCTTTTTCATCCAATTTTTTTGTCGTTTCGAAAAGAATGATCGCCTGCAAAATAAAGCGCAATCCGAAAATTGCCATTACCCATTTCCAGTCAAACAAAAATAATGAAGCAATGAATAAGGGATAAAAAAGAAAAAGAGAAAATGCATATAATCCCAAAAGGAATTTATGAATTCCTTTATAATATTTACTTGTAGTATAGTGCCTGGTTTTCTGGCGGATCCACTGCTTCCAGGTTGTTGCAGGTTCTGATAATGTGAAAGCATCTTTGTCAATTACAATTGTGGTATTCTTTTTTGTGCTTGCCTTATTGATGAAAAGATCATCATCGCCGCCTGGCACATGATTGTGCGCAGAAAATCCTTTATGCCTGAAAAAAACTATTTTTTTATAACTCAGATTTCTTCCTACACCCATATATGCCATGCCACTTTTCGCATAAGAAAGATATTGCAAAGCCGTATGAAATGTTTCCCATCTTATCATTTTATTGAAAAATCCTTTTTTCTTATGAAGCGCTCCATAGCCAAGCACGATCTCAATTCCGTCATCAAAACCGTTCTGCATTTTTTCGATCCAAAACTCTGAAGCGGGTACACAGTCTGCATCCGTGAGCAAAACGATTTCATGTTTTGCAGTTTTAATTCCAATGCTCAATGGAAATTTTTTTCCCGGAATAAATCTGGCTTCCTGCTTTAATTCTACCAATTGCAATTGCCGGAAAGTTTTTTGATATTCTTCCAAAATATATTTACTCTCATCCAATGAATTATCATTTACTACAATCACTTCATGCGTGGTCTTATATTTTTGCACCAAAGATCCGGGGAGATTTTTTACTAAATTTCCGGCTTCGTCCCTTGAACAAATAATTACAGAAACCGGGTGTGTTTGCGAAATATTTTTTTGTTTCTGTTTGTGAATCGCTAGTCTTAAAAAGAAAAAAAGATAATAAAATATTTGTATAAAAGTGATTATAATAAATCCAAGAAAAAGAATATTAGTAGGATGATTAAAGAATTCAGTCAGCTTCATGTAGGTGCAAATGTACGGTGTACAATGTTTTGATAATGACGTTGTGATAATCCAAAATATAGAAATTTTATTTTTTCGGTAATGATTTACTAATTCAATTATTCAAACAACAACTCAACAATGTATCAATTATAGAATGCAATAATTTACCAATCAATCCTATTTATCTTTGCCCACCTTTTAAAGAAAAAATCTTAATGGCTGCATTGCAATTTGAACTTCAGAAAACAGATAAGCTTACTAAAGCAAGAGCAGGAAAAATCACTACCGATCACGGTGAAATTGCTACGCCCATCTTTATGCCCGTCGGTACTGCAGGAAGCGTTAAAGCCGTTACCCAGCAACAGTTGCATCATGACGTGAAAGCCCAGATCATCCTTGGAAATACTTATCACTTGTATCTTCGGCCCGGGCTGGATGTGTTGGAAGCCGCCGGTGGTTTGCATCAATTTATGAATTGGAACAAACCCATACTTACAGACAGCGGCGGCTTCCAGGTTTTCTCTTTGAGTGGAGTGCGAAAGTTGACTGAAGAAGGAGCCATATTTCAAAGCCATATTGATGGAAGCAAACATTTATTTTCTCCGGAGAAAGTAATGGATATTCAAAGAATTATTGGTGGCGATATTATCATGGCTTTTGATGAATGCCCGCCAGGCGCAAGTGAATATAAATATGCTAAGACTTCTTTGGAATTAACCAACCGTTGGCTTGACAGGTGTTTTGAGCAATTTAATAATACAGATAACAAGTATGGTTACACGCAAAATTTATTTCCTATTGTACAGGGCGGCATTCATCATGATCTTAGAAAATTTTCGTGCGAATTCGTTTCATCAAAAGAAGCCACAGGCAATGCTATCGGCGGTTTGAGCGTTGGTGAGCCTACCGAAAAAATGTATGAGATATGTGAGCTTTGCTGCGCCCATCTTCCCCAAAATAAACCGCGTTATTTGATGGGAGTCGGTACGCCGTGGAATTTACTCGAATGTATTTCTTTAGGAATAGATATGTTTGATTGTGTAATGCCCACGCGAAATGGACGCAATGCGATGTTATTTACAAGTAATGGAATTATCAATATTGATAACAAAAAATGGGAGAAAGATTTTTCACCACTAGATGATGGCATTGAATGTGAAGTGAGTAATTTTTATAGCAAATCATATTTGCGCCATTTGATAAAAGCAAAAGAAATTTTAGGATTACAGATCGCCAGTATTCATAATCTCGCGTTTTACCTTGACATAGTTGCCAAAGCGCGCCAATATATTATTTGGGGCGATTTTTTTTCATGGAAAAATGAGATGATTATAAAATGGCAGGAACGTTTGTAAGGATTCAATATAAAATTTCGGACTTGTTTTACTGCTGGTTGGGAAATGAAAAGGGAAAATTTAACTTCATTTATAAATTATCACAATTTAAGAATAATTACTTTTACTCATCTTTACATTTATACTGATAGTCAAAATATAATTAAAATGATTTTTAAGAGCTTGTAAATTTTTTTTATGACAAAATTGTTGGGGTGTGTATTCTTTACAATAATTACAGTCAATTGCTTGTTTGCCCAAAATAATCTTGAGATTAAAGGTACAGCTCCGGGCTTTTTTTTAGAGCATAAAGTATCTTCAAAGGAGAGTTTATATAGCATTGGGCGCCTTTATAATATTCAGCCAAAAGAACTCGCTTCTTATAATCATCTTCAGCTTGAAAGCGGCTTGAATGTTGGCCAGGATTTAAAAATTCCATTGCATAAAAATAATTTTTCGCAAACCCGAACGTCAATAAATGGTGAAACACTCGTGCCTCTTTATCATATTGTAGGGCCAAAAGAAACACTCTATCGCCTCGGTATCAATTACAATAAGGTGTCGCTTGCTAGTTTAAAAAAATGGAATCACCTGCAGTCTGATGGATTGAGCGAAGGTTCACAAATGATAGTTGGCTACCTCAAAGTTGATAAAAAGCAATCTGAGTTGTTGCGGGTTGCAAATCCTGAAACAGAAATAGTAAAAGAAGTTCACCAGGAAAGAAAACCGGAAGTTGTTACAGAAAAAGCTCCGGTAGTGAAAGAGCCGGAGCCGGTAAAAGCAGAAAAGCAGGAAGCTGCTGTTTCTGAAAGCAAGGAATCTAACCCGATTGGTACCACTGTAAAAGCAAAAGGAGCCATTGATTTTTCAGGCGGTTATTTTAAGAAATTGTTTGATCAGCAAACTGAAAAAAAGCCTCCGTTTTACGCAACCGGAAGCGTAGGTATTTTTAAATCTACAAGTGGCTGGCAGGACGGGAAATATTATTGTTTCAACAATGATGCATCACCCGGAGTAATTGTAAAAGTAACAAATAATGCCACCGGTAAAATCGTCTATGCAAAAGTGTTAGATGCTATTCCGGATATTAAACAGAATGCAGGCCTATCGCTTGTTTTAAGCAATGCCGCTGCAGAAGAATTAGAAGCAGGAGATAATAAATTTGATTGCGTGATGAGTTATGTGAAATAATTAGACAGTAATAATATAATTGGTTTGTCAGATAAATTCAGATAAACCAAAAAGTAGCTTTCTCATTTTTTTCATTGCTAATTACTTCTCCATCCTCTCAAAAAATCTTCGATCATCATTCGCTTCTTTCCTTCCAGTTGAACTTCTTTCAAAGAAATAAATCCGTCTTCTGTAGAAAATTTTAAAAAAGATTTATTATCTGTAAATAATTTTCCTGTCTCATCATTTTCATTTTTATTAATTTCTTTTTCAGAAGAAAAAATTTTTAATTTCTTTCCTTGTAAAAATGTAAAAGCAGCAGGATAGGGCGACAAACCACGAATGAGATTATAAACTTCGTCAGTATTTTTGTTCCAGTTTATTTCAGTGGTTTCTGTAAAAATTTTAGGAGCATGCCTCAATGCAAGCTCCGAACTGCTGATTGATAACTGTTGAATGACTTCCTGCAGTTTTGTTTTTTCTAATTCATTAATGGTCTGTAGAAGCAGGTCAGCACCCGATTCCATCATTTTATCGTGTAGTGTTCCGGCAGTTTCATTTTCCGTAATCGTAATCTTTTTTTGTAATAAAATATTACCTGTATCTATTTCATGTTTCAATTTGAAAGTGGTAATTCCGGTTTCTTTTTCACCATTGATGATCGCCCAGTTAATAGGCGCTGCGCCACGGTATTGCGGTAACAAAGACGCATGTAGATTGATCGTTCCCAATCGCGGCATATTCCAAACTACTTCTGGCAACATTCTGAAAGCAACCACTATTTGCACGTCAGCTTTCATTGATTTTAATTCTTCAATAAAGCTGGCATCTTTTAATTTTTCCGGCTGAAGGATTTTAAAATTCTTTTCTAATGCATATTTTTTTACAGCGCTTTGTGTTAATTGCATTCCGCGCCCGGCTGGCTTATCGGGGGCTGTGACCACAGCAACAATATCGTATTTTGCTTCATATAATTTTCTTAATGAGGGCACAGCAAACTCCGGAGTTCCCATGAAAATAATGCGAAGGCGATTCATATAAGTTAGAATGTAGTTTATTTATTTTTTTAAAAAAATCATAATTAACCTGCGATCATTCATTTATTCAAAATCTTTATACAATAAATATTTCTTTCTGATTTTTTTAAATTCATTTAATTGCGGTTGCCAGCTTTTGCGGATTTCATTTTCAGTTTTACCTTCTTTAATTTGTTTCCACAAATCATCATTACCTGCTAATTTATCGAAGAAAGAATTTTCCATCTTCGCTGATTTTGGTAAAATAAAAAAATTATCTTTTTGAGGAAATAATCGATAAGCATTTATAAGCCATTTCAATTGAATTCTGTTATTTATTTTTTTCAATACTTCTGCCGGTGTTCCGGATAAATTCCATCCATAGCAGAGCTCGCCAAAATGCTTGCTATCCTTAGCTCCTTCAGTTGGATGGGGCGTAAAAGAATAAAGATTTTTTGGCAAAGATGGAGATCCAAAAACCTGGAAAGGCTTATCTGTTCCACGGCCTTCACTCAACGTGGTTCCTTCAAAAAAACATATAGATGGATACCAGTATACAGATTGAATTTCCGGCAAATTCGGAGAAGGCTTTACAGGTAAAATATATTTACTGTTGTGATCGTAATTCAAATTTTTTATTACCAAAAGATGGAAAGGTGTATCGACGGTTTTTTTTGCATGCTGATCATATTCGTATTTTGTATTGGCTTTTTGCGATAGCCATTTTTCTCCTGCAAGCATCAAAGAATATTCACCCAAAGTCATTCCATATACAACCGGCACCGGTTGCATGCCTACAAATGATTTGTATTTAAGATCAAGCACAGGGCCATCTACATAAAACCCATTTGGATTCGGCCGGTCAAGAATAATCAATGGCTTATCATTTTCTAATCCTGCTTCAATAAATTCCTGTAAAGAAGAAATGAAAGTATAAAAGCGAACGCCAACATCCTGGATGTCAAAAACCAATATGTCAACATTCTTAAGGTCATTCTCAGAAGGCCTGTGTTTGCTGCCATACAGCGATACCACAGGTATGCCTGTTTTTTTATCTACATAATTGCCTACGTTTTCTCCTGCGTCTGCTGTGCCTCTGAAACCATGTTCCGGCCCAAAAATCATGGTAATATTTACGCCCAATTTTTGAAGAGTATCTACCAGAAAAATGTTGCCCACCATAGAAGTTTGATTGGCAAATAACCCAATCTTTTTTCCTTTCAGCAGGGAGAGATATTGATCCATTCTTTCTGCTCCCGGAATAATCCTTTTTTGTGAATTGGCATCGAAAACAATTGAGAACATCAAAAAAATAAAAATAATTTTCCTGTTCATTATTTATAAAATTGCTATTAAGAAGTTGTAAAATTATTGTAAAATAAAATATTATTAGTTACTTTACTTTGGTGAAGAAGCTCTGAAAGCTTGATTACAAAAGTATTATTTTCTAAAATTTAAATCTAAAACCATGAGCGAAGCAAAAAAAGGTGACAATGTGAAAGTGCACTATAAAGGAAAATTAATTTCCGGTGAACAATTTGATTCAAGCGAAGGAAGAGAACCTCTTGCTTTTACTGTGGGCGCAGGACAGATGATCAAAGGATTTGATGATGCAATTCCGGGAATGTCTGTAGGAGAAAAAAAGACGATCAACATTGCACCGGAAAATGCTTATGGAGAAAAAAATCAGGAAGCAATCATTGAATTTCCCAAATCAAATATTCCTGCTGATATGAAACTCGAACCGGGCATGAAATTACAATTGCAAAATGAAGCAGGGCATCCGGTTCCTGTTGTTGTTAGTGAAGTAAAAGATGATGTTGTGATTCTGGACGCTAATCATGAACTCGCCGGAAAGGAATTAGTTTTTGATATCGAGCTGGTGGAAATAACTTCATAGGCACGTGAATTTATCAGCTCAGAAATTAATGATGAATTTGTAAAAATCATGGCAACATCAAATAATTTTGCTCATTTTCATATTCTTTATCTAACGCATTCAGCACAGCACTGAGATGTTGTTCATTACCTAAAAAATCGGCCGAGGACGCATCAATAAACAATGTTTTAATGTTGTGCTGTTTTATGTATTGGGTATATGTTTCCTGCAGAGAAAAAAGATATGTTGCTTCTATAGATTGTTCATAAGAACGGTTTCTTTTTTTTATATTTTCCTCAAGCTTGCTTACAGGCGAATGCAGATATATCAATAAATCCGGTTGTACCAACTGCGGATTGATAATGTCAAATAATTTCTGATACAATAAAAATTCTTCATCAGGCAGATTAACCTTTGCGAATAAAAGACATTTTGTAAAAAGATAATCAGAGATAGTAATTTTCTGAAACATATCTTTTGTCTGTAATAATTCTTTTAGCTGTTTATACCTTTCAGCCATAAAAAAAAGCTCCAGCGGAAATGCGTATTGACGTTTGTTTTCGTAAAATTTTGGAAGAAACGGGTTGTCTGCAAATTCTTCAAGTATTAATCTCGCATTTAAACGCTTGCTTAGTAAATGGGCTAGAGTAGTTTTCCCTGCTCCGATATTTCCCTCGATGGCAATGAAATTATATTTCATTTTTTTATTTACCCAAACTAATTTTTGGTTTGGGTATTATCAATATTTTCTTTAAACAAATTTGTTGTTCAAAAATAACGATTGAAAATTAATAAATCTATCAAGGTAATAAATCAAATTTCTATAAAATGACTTATAAGGATATTGAACAAAGGAGCAGTTATTTTATTTAATGCGTGTTACTTTTAGCATGTCTTTGCATACAGCTAACAGATCATGAATATTTTTTTGCAAAACAGGGTGTATAAAATCCGCCGCTAACTCATCCAATGGCAACAACACAAAACGCCGGTTACTAATTTCTGTATGCGGAACAATAAGGCCTGGCAGATTAATAATTTCATTGTTATAAAATAATATATCAATGTCGATGATGCGCGCCGCGTTTTTAATGGTTCTTATGCGACCCATTTCTTTTTCTATTTGTAAAATATCCTCCATTACTTTTATTGCTAAAAGTTTTGTTTCAACAATATGCACCTGGTTATAAAAGGCCGGCTGACCAATATTTCCCCATGCTTCCGTTTCATAAATTGAAGAGCTTTGAATTATTTTACCAATATTTTTTTCAATCAGATCAGCAGCTTTCTCAAGATTATTTTTTCTATTACCAACATTACCACCAGTGATCAAAAATAGTCGGTTCATTTTTAGCTCATTAAATTTTGTATAATCTTTTATCTAATTCCAATAATTCAGATGAGATGATTTTTACCTTTTTAAAATCAGGATGCGATGGATTTAATAAAAAATTATTTTCCTGCGGAACTATTGCAGACGGCACTTTCAGGCAAAAAGATTGATTTTCTTTCAAAAAATCTTCTCCTATGCCTTGCGTGTAATCAAGATCATGCTGCCAGCCTTTTTTTAGTTTATTGATTTGAATTATAGAAATTCCGGTATCAGGAATTTGAATTGATACAATCGTGTAGCTATCTGGTGCTGTGGTTTTCGAAGCTCTGACTAAAATTTCAAGAATACTTAAAGAGATGTTTTCCGAAGCGTACAGAGTTGCCAATCCAACCGGATTGAAACGGCCACCATAAATGCGGGAACCTTCGCCCGTCATATCATTGGCGTATTTACCAGTGGATAATCTGTAGATTATCATGCCAATATCCCATATTCTATTCTGCCTAATTGGGTCAGAACGTGATTGATTCCTTCAAAACCTGCCAGCGAATGTAAAGACAGTCTTCCTTCAAGCATGTAGGGATCGTCTCTTAACCAGCGTAAGAATTTTTCATAGCTGCCAAAAACCTCCAGACCGCGTTCAAAAACTTTATCAATCTGGAGTATCCTATCGGTAACGCTAAAACTAAATGCACTGTTATCTTTTGAATAGCGTTGTAAGGTTCTTTCAGAAATATGAAGAATGTCAGACCATTCTTTTTGAGTAAAATCTGTTTTGGACGCTATCTTTCTAAAATCATGGAATGTAAAATCTTTTGTAATATTGTAACGCTTTGATATGCCATACTGCAATATCGGTTCTTCAACCTTGCCGGGAAGCATCTCAGTTTTTTTGTATTCTTTTTTATTTTTCATAATCTGTCATTTGTCCTACAAATGTACGTCATTTGTCTGTATTTCAAATTATTGCCATTTTTATTTTTTCTCTAATAGTTTTGCTTTTTAAAATCAAGATAAGCTTAATGAATTCATTCAACCAGTTCACGGCCATGTTGGCAATTACAAAAGCCAGTTTACTTGCTATTTTCAGAAGCCCTTCATCTGTAGTTTTTGGATTTGCATTTCCGTTCATTTTTATAGTTGTGTTTGGTTTTATGGGAAATAGCGGAGCTATAAAAAGCTATAAAGTAGCTATTGACGATAATGCAGACACTGCCAACCAGATTTACAGTTCTTTAAAAAATACACAAGGCATTACGATAAAAAAATATGCTGATAAAAAACTACTTGATGACGATTTGAAGAGGGGAAAAATTGCGGGTATTATTAATATTCAAAAAAATACCACATCTAATCCGCCTTATATTTTTACTTTAAAAAGCACTACATCAAGCAATGATCAATGGCCTCAATTCAAGACTTTGATAGAAAGTATCATTAATCAATTAGGTAATAAGAATTATCCGGGAAGGCCTGTGTATGCTGAATTTCCGTTTGATTATAAAAAAGATATTACAGAAATAAGGCAATATAAAACCATTGATTTTATACTTCCGGGGCAGCTTGGGTTTTCTTTGCTTGCTTCAGGAGTTTTCGGTGTGGCATTTATGTTTTTCAACTTAAGAAATACTTTAGTTTTAAAGAGATTTTTTGCAACACCGATTAGCCGGGCTTATATCATCATGGGTGAGATGCTCAGCCGTGTTTTATTTCAAATGCTCACGGCATTCGTAATTATTCTGGCAGGTAAATTTATGTTTGGATTTACCTTAATTCATGGCTTGGAAACATTTATTGAGCTTATTATTTTGAGTTTTATAGGTCTTATTGTTTTTATGGGCTTTGGTTTCATCATAAGCGGCCTTGCAAAAAATGACAGCACTATTCCGCCGTTTGCCAACCTGATTACGCTTCCGCAATTCTTAATTAGTGGCACTTTTTTTCCAATTGATGTTTTTCCGAAATGGTTGCAATGGATTGCCCAGGCGCTTCCACTTACACATTTGAATAATGCACTGCGCGCTGTAGCATTTGAAGGAACTAATTTATGGGATGAAAGATGGGAAATTGGGATAATGCTTATCTGGGGAATTGTAGTTTATGCAATAGCTATAAAAGTTTTTAAATGGGAATAATAACATTCACTTCTTTTATTCCGAATAAGAAAATGAGTTTTTGAATAGAATAACTGTCATGCATAAACGCAATTTAATTGCTACTCAATAATTCTTTGGTTTCGGGGAAAAAGGATTTTCTATATTTTGACTTTCCTGCTTTCTAAAAATTGCTGAATCACTTCGTAGATTTTTTTTAATTCCTGATTCGTTGTAGAATAAGGCGGCATTATATAGATGGTGTTTCCCATAGAACGTAGATATACTCCTCGTTTCATACAAAATGGGGTAAAATCAGTGCTTATATTATTGAAATAATTATCATTTTCTGTTGTGCAGATTTCAAAAGCAATTATCGTTCCTGACTGGCGTAAATTTTTAATGATATTCTTATCTTGAAATCTGCATAATTTCTTTAGAAACCTTTCATGTTGAATAATGATTGTTTCTATTCGCTTGAGACATTTTTCTTTTTGAAGTAATTCAAGGCTTGCGAGTGCAGCGGTGCATGCCAAAGGGTTTGCGGTAAATGAATGTCCATGGAAAAATGTTTTTGTTTTGTCATCGCTTACAAAAGCATTATAAATATTTTGTGAACATGCTGTAACTCCAAGTGCCATTGTTCCGCCGGTGAGCGCCTTGCTAAGGCAAATAATATCAGCTTTTTCTTGTAAATAATCTCCTGCAAAAAACTTTCCTGTCCGGTAAAACCCAGTCAACACTTCATCTGCAATGCAAATGATATTTTCTTGTTTCAAAAATTGTAAAAGATTATTTAAATTTTCGGGTGCATACATCAACATTCCACCAGCACCCTGCAACAATGGCTCATAAATAAAACACGCGATCTCATTTCTATATTTTTCAACTTCATCTTTTAAACGATTAATATTATCTCTCGTAGGCGTGTCGATAAAAATTACTTCAAACAATTTATCATGAAACGCAAACGTATAAATTCCGCGTTCGCTAATGCTCATGGCCCCAAATGTGTCGCCATGATAAGAATTATGAAAGGCAAGTATTTTGTTTCTTTTTTTATGGCCAACATTCGCCCAATATTGTATACCGATCTTTATTGCAACTTCAGTCGCTGTAGAGCCATTGTCACTATAAAATATTTTTGAAAAACTTCCTGGCAGAACATTAATTAATTTTTCCGCGAGTTCCACAGCAGGTTGATGTGTAAATCCTGTAAAAATTACCTGTTGCAATTTTTTTGCCTGTTCATATATTCTTTTAGCAATAAATTTATTTCCATGTCCGTGAATATTAACCCACCAGCTGCTGATTGCGTCAATGTATTTTTTGCCATTCTCATCAAAAAGAATCGAGTTTTCCCCTCTTACTATTGGAATAGCAGAAATCCGGTTTTTCTGATGTGTATAGGGATGCCAGATGTATCTTTCATCTTTCTCTTGAAGATTCATTTTTTTGATTGATTTATTGCGGACAAAGTTAGCAGAATAAAAAATGTTTTACATGCAACGATATCTATGAAACCGTTGTCAACCTTTTGCAATTTGCATACATGGATTATAATGAGCTCCTAAAAGATTGTCTTAAACTAAAACCCGGGCTCAGCGGAGGCTTTATGAACATTTTGCACCCTCGATGCTCGGAGTGTGTTTCCGATATACGAAAAGCCTTCACGATGCTGAAGATGTATTACAGGATGGGTTTGTAAAAGTTTTTAAACATTTGAAACAATATAAGCGGGAAGGCGAGTTGGGTGGTTGGATAAGAAAGATTATGGTAAATACCGCATTAAATTATCTGAAAACTAATCGCAGGTATCAATACGATCTTTCTTTTGATGAAATGCCGTTACACCTTGTTTCAACTGATAACCCGGATATAAAGCTGCAAGCAAAAGAATTAACAGAGCTCGTAAGGCAATTACCAACAGGTTTTCAAACGATATTTAATCTTCACGCCGTGGAAGGCTATACACACGTGGAAATAGCTTCCATGCTTGGTATCAGCGATGGCACATCCAGATCGCAATATGCAAGAGCAAGAAGTTTATTGATTGAATGGATTGAAAAATTTTCTATAAAAGAACAAGACGGCCATTATGGAACAAAATAATTTCGAGAAAAATATAAAGCAGAAGCTAGGCGAATTGAAAATTCAGCCGTCCCAATCTGTCTGGCAAAACGTTGAAAAACGTATTGAAAGAAAAAATCAACGCAGAGGGTTAGTATTTCTATTGTTCTTTCTTTTTTTAATTTTTTTGAGCGGAGGCTATTGGTTATTCAATCCACAAAAAAATAATAAACCTCAGCGCCAAAAAATTGAAAATATGTTCAAGGATAATATTGCTGAATCAACTCTAAAAAATAATGATTCTTCTTTATACCGATCTAAAATTTCTCATAAAAATGATACAAATAAGATTGCATCTAAAAACCTTAAGACCTATGTTATTTTAAATGCAGCAATCAGAGAAGATGTGTTGCACAAGCGAAAAAGTAGTAAATCCGCATTTTTCAAAAAAGGCGCTTTAAAAGCTGATATTAAAAATGCAGTAGCTTCTGAAAGTGAAAGCCAGACTGAACCTGAGGATAAAAATTTGATAAAACTACAAAATGGCTTACCTGGTAAACAGCCATATTTGGCAATAGATGAAGATGATAAAACAAAAATTAATATTGCAAAAAGTGGACAAGCAAATGTTAATAAAGATAGTTTGACAAATCATGCAGAGTCAAAAAAATCACAGGCAGACACAACAAACCCAATTATAAATTCTAAAAAATTAATCAAACCGGTGCGCAACAGAAAATGGAACTTAGGGATCACTTTTTTAGGCGGCGAATCCATGTTGGCAAATAATCCTCTGGGGAAAGAAAATAATAATAATAGTGATTATTTATCGAGCCCTACGCAAAACTCTGCAGGAGGCACTCCGACGTATTTCTTTGCCTCCAAACCAAAAAATTCTTTCGCATTTATTGCTGGAGTTTTCGCTGAAAAAAGTATTTCGGATAAAAAGAAAATAATGATAGGAATTAATTATAAATATTTTTCTACAACGATCAATGTTGGAAATAAAATTGATTCTATCCGGACCGCATACGGCATGTCAAATGGAAGTAACAATGTAAAAAATTATCGTAATAATTTTAGTTTTTTAGAGGTTCCTCTGTCTTTAAAATTTCAATTAGGAAATAGTAAATCTCTGCCAGTATTCTGGAATGCAGGAATAAATATTTCCCGGTTGATCAGCAGCAATGCATTGCAATTCCAGAATAATTCCGGAGTATATTATATTGATAACTCAATGTTCAATAAAACGCAAATCAGCTTTAGCACAGGGTTTTCGGCGGTTTTCTTTAATAGGGTAAAATATCCAATAAGCATTGGCCCTTATTTTTATTACAGCGCTTCTCAACTTGCCAACGAAGGATTGTATGCTAAAAAACATTTAAGTTTTGCCGGAATTTCTACGGAAATTTTACTCAGAAAAAAATAATTTATTCTGTGCAACGGTTCTTCACTGTCGGTTGTCAGGTAATAAAATAATCATCATGAAAAAAATTGTAACAACCGTTGGAACTGGTTACATTATGATTATTCCAGTATAAACAACATTCATCCCGAAATAAGATCAGCATCTAAATAAATGAATCATGAGAGACAAGCCAATTTATAGCTTTTTAATTTTTTTATTAATCTCCTTTTCCGCTGCTGCCCAAAATAAGCCAATTCGATTCCAGTCAATTAATTCGATTGGATTTGTTGCAGGTGAGAGTAATGCAAATGCTGAGTTTCAAACAGTAAATGGAATTCAACTTTCTAATTGGTTTTCTGGAATTGGCGTTGGCCTTGATTATTATCGCTATAAAACAGTCCCGCTTTTTTTCGATGCGCGTCGGTATTTTGAGAAAGAGAAGAAGGTATTTGTTTATGGTGATCTGGGTTATGATTTACCTATGAAAAATCGACCAGGAAAAGAGGTCGGAAATTATGATTCTTATCATTCTAAAGGTGGTTTATACACAGATATTGGAATAGGATATAAAACGAATCTCATTAAAAAAACTTCTTTTTCATTTAGTCTGGGATATAGTTATAAAGAATTACAAACTAACATTGGCGTGACAACTAGATGTTTTCAATGTCAGCCAGAGTTTTATTCCTACAAATTTAATTATGGAAGAATGATAATGAAAGCAGGATTGGAGTTTTAGTTTTATGGAATAAGAGTTAACAATCCATGTCCCTCTCCTTTGGAGAGGGGTTGGGGAGAGGCTCTAAAAATTTTAAATTCCTTTTTATCCCCTCAAATTTGGAACGCTTTAATGGAGAATCTTTAAAGATAATTTTGAAAGACTCTTCCGTAATTTCTTCCCAATCATTTTTGGAAAAATTTAAAATTTCAGGTAAAGGCTTAAATTCAATTTCATGATTTGGTTTTGAAAAACGATTCCACGGGCACACATCCTGGCAGATATCACAGCCAAACATTTTGTTTTCAAACTTGTCTTTCATTTCCGCCGGAATCAGCATGTCTTTTAATTCTATGGTGAAATAAGAAATGCATTTACTTCCATTAATTACTTTGTCCGGCAGAATCGCATCCGTAGGGCAATTATCAATACATTTTGTGCAGTTACCGCAAAAATCTTTTGCAAAAGGATCATCAGATTCCAATTCTAAATCAGTGATCAATGTTGCTATAAAGAAAAAAGATCCGTTATTTTTTGTAATTAAATTTCCATTTTTTCCAACCCAGCCCAAGCCACTTTTTTCTGCCCAGCTTCTTTCTAAAACAGGCGCGCTGTCTGTAAATCCTCTCCCGTGTATTTCACCAATATTTTCTTTTAAAAGCTGTAAAAAAACTTTGAGCTTATTTTTAATCACATCATGATAATCATTTCCATAAGCATATTTAGAGATTTGGGGGGCATCAATATGTTGTTGTTGCGAAGGAAAATAATTAAGCAATAAAGTAATTACAGATTTCGCGCCGGGAACTAATTTCGTTGGGTCTATTCTCAGATCAAAATAGTTTTCCATGTAAGCCATTTTCCCCTGAAAGCCTTTATTAAGCCACGCTTCCAAACGCTTTTCATCTTCTTCGAGTTTTCCTGCTTTGGCAATTCCGCAATAATCGAATCCTAATGATTGGGCAATTGTCTTTACAAGTAAACTATAATCCGGATTTTGCAACATAACGAAACTGTAAAACTACTTTAGTATTTTCAAACAAACTGTAAAAATAGCATAAAACATTGGTCAGCACTGCATTTGCGTCAGCTATTGAAAGATTTGAAGGACAAAGTATCACTTTGGTATGTTGGATTAATATTTGTGAATCATATACAGTTAATTAAAATTATTTCACAATATGAATCCAGGAAATTTAACTATAAAATCGCAGGAAATTTTTCATAAGGCGCAGCAGTTAGCTTTCAATGAAAAAAACCCAAATATAGAAGTAGAGCATTTGCTAAAAGCGTTGCTCACGGATGAAAATAGCCCTGTGGATTTTCTTTTGAAAAAAAATAATGTCAATGTAAATTTTGTAGAAAGTAAAGTTGACGAAAGCATAAAAAAACTTCCGAAAATGGGAGAGGGCGAGCCAGCCCAGGTCATCAGCCGCGACATGAATAATGTAATGCTTCGGGCTGCTGCTTCTTTAAAAACATTTGGTGATGAATTTGTGAGCGTAGAACATTTGTTGCTGGCTATCGTCCAGGGAAATGATAACGCTGCAAAGATTTTAAAAGATGCGGGTCTAACAGAAAAAGGCTTGATCGCAGCTATTAAAGACCTGAAAAAAGGTTCAACTGTTTCTTCCCAAACTTCGGAAACACAGTTTAATGCATTGAATAAATATGCTAAAAATTTAAACGAGCTGGCGAGAAGTAATAAGCTCGATCCTGTTATTGGCCGTGATGAAGAGATAAGAAGAACTCTGCACATTCTATCAAGGAGAACAAAAAATAATCCCATTTTAGTTGGAGAGCCGGGTGTCGGTAAAACCGCCATAGTAGAGGGCTTGGCAAATAGGATCATCAGTGGTGACGTTCCGGAAAATTTGAAATCAAAAATAATTTTTGCTCTTGATATGGGTCTTTTGATTGCTGGCGCAAAATATAAAGGTGAGTTCGAAGAGAGATTGAAATCTGTAATTAAAGAAGTTGGGGATAGTGATGGTGAAATTATAATGTTCATTGATGAAATTCATACTTTAGTGGGCGCCGGAGCAGGAGAAGGCGCAATGGACGCTGCAAATATTTTGAAACCTGCTTTAGCGCGCGGAGAGTTGAGAGCCATTGGCGCGACTACTTTAAATGAATATCAAAAATTCTTTGAAAAAGATAAAGCGCTGGAAAGAAGATTTCAAAAAGTGATGGTTGATGAGCCAAATGTTGAAGACGCGATTTCTATTTTAAGAGGATTGAAAGACAGGTACGAAACGCATCATCATGTTCGCATAAAAGACGAAGCGATTATCGCGGCGGTAGAATTATCACACCGCTATATTACAGATCGGTTTTTACCTGATAAAGCTATTGACCTTATAGACGAAAGCGCGGCCAAGCTTAGGCTTGAGATGAATTCAATGCCTGAAGATCTGGACAAACTGGAAAGAGCGATCAGACAATTAGAAATTGAAAGAGAAGCGATCAAAAGAGAAAAAGATGAAGTGAAATTAAGAGAATTGAATACGGAAATTTCTAATCTTACTGTAGAACGCGATACATTTAAAGCAAAGTGGCAACAAGAAAAAGAACTGGTAGAAAAAGTGCAGAATGCAAAAGCGGAAATGGAAAATTTGAAGATGGCTGCTGAAAAAGCGGAGCGCGAAGGCAACTATGGAAAGGTAGCAGAAATCCGTTATGGCAAGTTACAGGGCCAGGAAAAATTAATTGCTGAATATACTTTAGAGCTTGATGAGATTAGTGAAAAAAGATTGTTGAAAGAAGAAGTGGATGCAGAAGATATTGCAGAAAGTGTAGCTAAATCAACCGGCATTCCAGTAAATAAAATGCTTCAAAGTGAAAAAGACAAATTACTGAATCTTGAAGATGAATTGCATAAAAGAGTTATTGGGCAGGATGAAGCAATCGAAGCTGTTGCAGATGCAGTGCGCAGGAGCAGCGCTGGTTTGCATGACCCGAAAAAGCCTTTGGGCTCATTTATTTTTCTTGGAACTACCGGAGTTGGTAAAACAGAATTAGCAAAAGCATTGGCCGATTACCTGTTTGATGATGACAGCATGATGACCCGTATTGATATGAGTGAATACCAGGAGAAACATTCAGTGAGCAGATTGGTAGGCGCTCCTCCGGGTTATGTCGGTTATGATGAAGGAGGCCAGCTAACGGAAGCGGTTAGACGAAAACCTTACAGTGTAATTTTATTGGATGAAATAGAAAAAGCGCATCCGGATGTGTACAACATTTTATTGCAGGTTTTAGATGACGGAAGATTAACGGATAATAAAGGCCGGGTAGTAAATTTTAAAAATACCATCATCATCATGACCAGCAACATGGGGAGCCAGATCATACAGGCAAATTTTGAAAATGTTACTGAAAAGAATAAAGAAGAAGTTGTAGAAAATACAAAACGTGCAGTGCTTGATCTTTTAAGACAAACTATTCGCCCGGAATTTTTAAATAGGATTGACGAGGTGATCATGTTTCAGCCATTAATGCGAAAAGATATTAGGGAAATTATCCGGATTCAGCTTAATGATCTTAGAAGGCAGCTTGCTAAAAGTGGCGTTACGCTTGAGTTTACAGATTATGCACTTGATTATTTAGCAGAAAATGGATTTGATCCTCAATTTGGAGCAAGGCCTTTGAAAAGGCTTATTCAAAAACAAATCGTAAACCAGTTGAGTAAAAAATTATTAGGAGGGACAATTGATAAGACAAAACCAGTCCTGGTGGATGTGTTTGATGGAATGGTGGTTTTTAGAAATGAAGTCACTTCTCCCGAAATAACTGCGGTTTAAATATTTATAAAAAATCGCCCTGTTAAACACCGGGCGATTTTTTATTTTATTTTCCCTTGAATTCTTGCGTTATGCTTTTTTAATTTTGGGCAGTTTTCTCACTTTTCTTATTTTCTTTCCATTCTTTTTTATCTGCTTTCATTTTTGCTTGCTGATCGGGGGTTAAAATGGAATTCATTTTTCCTTTTTGTGTTTCATGCAATTCTTTCATTTTCGCTTTCTTTTGTTCGGGAGTGAGGCTCGCATCATTTTTAATAACATCTTTTTGTTGTTTCATGCCTTGATGAAGCTCTTTCATCTGCGATTTTTGAGATGGGCTTAAGTTCAAATCCTTCATCATTTTGCTTTTCTTATGTGAAGAATGGCTTCGGACTTTCTGGGAAGGGTTTACATTTCTTGTGGTTTGCGCGTTAGCATTGAGTGCAAAAAAACTAAATGTTAGTGCAATTAATAATAATTTTTTCATGTTTAAATTTTTAGTTATAGTTAATAGAGTAGGAAAGATGTTCAAAAGTTTAAAAACAAATTTGTTAAATAAAATTACTATCTTTTAATTGAAGAATTTTAACGCAGGCTTTATTCTAAAAAACTACTTTTTCATTTATTTATGAGGCATATATATAATTTATAAAAACATAAAAAAAGCCGGATAATAATTCCGGCCTTTTTTTAAAAATCTTTCAATTATCTCAGGAAAAGTAATTCTCTGTATTTAGGCAATTCCCAATATTCATCATCTACCAAAAGCTCAAGTTTATCAACATTGTAGCGTATTTCATCAAAATATTTTCTCACGTCATCACAATATGCAATCGCTTTTTCTCTTGAATCTGTTATTTCGTTGGCCACTTTTCTTGCTTCGATCATTGCTTTAACAGACGTGTTTATCACATTTATGTGTTCCGAGATTTTTTGAGCGATCTGGATCTGAGATGCATAATTCTTTTCATCAAAACCAAGTTCTTTTAAACCTCTGATATTTTTTATCAATACATTCTGATATTTTATAGCAGCTGGCAAAACGTAGGTGCTTGCCATGTCTCCAATAACTCTTGCTTCTATCTGAATTTTTTTTGTATAATTCTCTAATAATATTTCGTGGCGCGCTTCAAGTTCTTTGTTGGAGTAAATATTATGGCGTTCAAAAACTTCTTTTGATTTTTTAGTTATAAAAGAATCAAGCGCAAGTGGAGTAGTTTTCACATTAGGAAGCCCTCTTCTTTGTGCTTCCTTTTCCCAGGCTTCACTATATCCATCACCTTCAAACAAAATACTTTTACTTTCTACAATGTATCTCTGGATAGTTTGCATTAAAGCGATTTCCTTTTTCTCACCTTTTTCCATGAGTCCATCAACATCTATTTTGAATTGAGTAAGAGTTTCTGCCATGATAGTACTCAATACAGTCATCGTTCCTGCGCAATTTGCCGAAGAACCCACCGCCCTGAATTCAAATTTATTTCCGGTAAATGCAAATGGTGAAGTCCGGTTCCTGTCTGTATTATCAAGCATCAATTCCGGTATGCTTTTATGAATATCCAGTTTGAGCATTGCCTCGTCTTGTTCATCAAATTTGTCGCCAACGCGTTTCTCAACTTCGTTCAAAACATCGGTTAAATACTTGCCAATAAAAATTGAAATGATTGCCGGCGGAGCTTCATTGGCGCCTAACCTGTGATCGTTTCCTGCGCTTGCAATGGAGGCTCTTAAAAGGTCTGCATAATCATGAACTGCTTTGATAGTGTTCACAAAAAATGCAAGGAACATCAAATTACTTTTGGGTGTTTTGCCCGGAGCCAGGAGATTTACGCCGGTGTTGGTGGCCATGCTCCAGTTATTGTGCTTTCCACTTCCATTGATTTTTGCAAAGGGCTTTTCGTGAAGCAAAACCATCAGGTTATGTCTTTTTGCAACGCGTGTCATCACATCCATCAACAGGATATTATGATCTACTGCAAGATTAACCTCTTCGAAAATGGGTGCGCATTCAAATTGCGAAGGTGCTACTTCATTATGCCTCGTGCGAAGAGGAATTCCTAATTTGTAGGCTTCTTCTTCATAATCGCGCATAAAAGAATACACTCTCTCAGGTATGGCGCCAAAATAATGGTCTTCCAATTGCTGGCCTTTCGCAGGTGCATGTCCAAACACAGTTCGTCCTGTCATTATAAGGTCTGGGCGGCCGCTCGCGATTCCAGAATCTATTACAAAATATTCCTGTTCCCAGCCGAGCGTTGGAATTACAGTAATAATGTTTTTATCAAAATATTGACACACATCTACAGCCGCTTTTTCAAGCGCAACCGATGCTTTTAATAATGGAGTTTTTGCATCAAGTGATTCTCCTGTATAAGAAACAAAAATGGTTGGTATGCACAATGTTTTTCCATTACCCATTTCCATAATGAATGGAGGAGAAGATGGATCCCAAGCGGTATAGCCACGGGCTTCAAAAGTTGCCCTTATGCCGCCACTCGGAAAAGAAGAAGCGTCAGGTTCCTGTTGAATCAATGCGGCGCCATCAAATTCTTCCAAAGCGCTTCCATCGCTTTTTAAAGTAAAAAATGAATCATGTTTTTCTGCGGTTGCCCCTGTGAGCGGCTGAAACCAGTGAGTATAATGAGTAACGCCTCGTGTTTCGGCCCAGCCTTTTAAAGCAGAAGCAATTTGATCACCCATCTTCCTATCAATTTTTGTTTGATTCCTGATGGAAGAAACAAGGCTTTTATAAGCTTCATCGCTTAAAAATTCGCGCGCTTTTTTTAAAGTAAAAACATTTTCACCAAAAAAACTTGTGATTTTTTTGGATGGAGGCACTTCCTGAATTTTAGAATTTGAAAAGAGTTCATGAAGCGCATTAAGTCTTAAAGATTCCATTATTTATTTTTTTAGGCACAAAAAAACGAAATTTTTTTCAAAAAAATAAATATTTGTTTAAAAAATCATTATATTCTGATAAAAATTGATAAAAAAAGTCAGATATTTTTATTTTTTATATTATCCTTTTTTAACTTATTCCAGTCTATAAAACAAACCATAGGAAGAATAAAAAATATTGAGTAAATGCTTTTATACCTTACAATAGCGCCAATGATCGGAACAGTATAACCAATAATGAGAAAAATAGTTACGGAAAAAAAAAGGCAGAAATAAACGAGCGGATTAACGGAAAGATTTTTTTTCTTCCAGAAAATAAATAATAATATCAATATTTCTACTAAAAAGTTTTCTAAGGCAAAAGGAATATAAACCAGGCTTTTGATCTCGGTGAAATAAGGCCGCATCAAGCTGTGATTCAGAGCCTGTGGCGCATTAATAAAAAAACTTTTGAAATTCGGATAAAGAGGATTTACATAAATAGTAGAAGATCCCGATTTGGAAATTGCCACAAAAGCAAGATGCTTCTTAGAAACAAATTGCGGAAGATCTGTTTTGGGGGAAATATATCCTGAAAAAAAAAATAGAATAAGGCTGATCGCATAAGTTCCTGAAAATATGAAAAAACTATGTTTCGGGTTGTTTCGTGCAATAATCCACCCGATAAGTGCTGGTATCAAAGCAAAAAGAATATAGTTTCTGAGCACCAGGATCATTATTAAGAAAAAAAAGATGATTAAAATTTTTTTCCAGGAAAAAAGCCGGTCATTCATCATAAAATATAAATGATAAATGACCATTGAAAGT
This sequence comes from Bacteroidota bacterium, assembly GCA_030853195.1. Classification (GTDB taxonomy): domain Bacteria; phylum Bacteroidota; class Bacteroidia; order Chitinophagales; family Chitinophagaceae; genus Ginsengibacter. The sequence goes on from JALYVO010000002.1 coordinate 78,630, forward strand.
GATAATAAAATCAGCCCATCTCTATGAATCATGGAAGTGAAAAATAAAGCGGAGGGTAAAAAAAAGATGCAAAGAATAATTTTATAATTAGAATCGGGAAAGATTTTGATAAATACTTTATAAAGCGCTACCAGCCCGAAAAATACTAGGAAATTGAAAAAAAGAGTATTGATAAAAAAATTCTTTCCACTAAAAATATCGAATATGGAAAGCAACTTATACATAAAGTTACTTTTAGTGTCGTTCCAATATGAATCTGAAGAATCTAAAAAACGGCCGTACCCGTTTTGATGGGGGTTTTGAAATATATTGACAAAGTATTCGTGCGTATTTTGAAAAAGTAAATTATACTCGACAAGCCCTCCGTTATGAAAAGCCAAAGAATCTGATACCGGAAAATAATACAGATTAAAATAACATGTGATCAAAGCCGCAATGATTCTTGTTGAAAATAAAAAAACAAGAATGCGGTTAGTTAACCCCGAATTTTTGAAAAATTGGATTCGGGTAATCAGCCAGAAAAAAAGAATCGCATAAAAAATAGAAAGTAGATAAAACAAGCAGGTAAGATTTTTTGAATATGGAAAGTTAATTAAAATATTCGCACGCAATTACCAATATAAAGTTCAGGAGATGTAAGTTTGCTTTTTTTAAAATATTTATGAAAATAACATTTGAAACCGCGGAAAAGCTCGGGCTCAAAAAAGAAGAGTTTGAAAAGATTACTGATATTCTCGGGCGTGTTCCCAACTTTACCGAGCTAAGCGCTTATTCAGTGATGTGGAGTGAACATTGCAGTTATAAAAATTCAATCACATGGTTAAAAACCTTGCCACGCGAAGGTTCTAAGCTTCTGATAAAAGCCGGGGATGAAAATGCCGGGCTGATGGATATAGGTAATGACCTGGGTGTTGTTTTCAAAATCGAGAGTCATAACCATCCTTCGGCCATTGAGCCTTTCCAGGGCGCGGCAACCGGAGTTGGGGGAATTCATCGTGATATTTTTACCATGGGTGCACGCCCGATTGCTACTTTAAATTCTTTGCGTTTTGGAAATATTGACAATGAAAAAACCCGACATTTATTAAGTGGAGTGGTGCAGGGAATCGGCCATTATGGAAATTGTTTCGGAGTTCCTACTGTTGGCGGTGAAATTTATTTTGAAGAATGTTATCATACGAATCCTTTGGTAAATGCGATGAGCGCTGGCATAGTGCGTTTAGGCATGACTGTTAGTGCCACCGCACTTGGTGAAGGCAACCCCGTTTTTATCGCGGGTAGCGCTACCGGAAAAGATGGAATGGGCGGTGCCGCTTTTGCATCTGCAGATATTACAGAAAACAGCGCGGAAGATTTGCCGGCAGTGCAGGTTGGTGACCCATTCCAGGAGAAAAAATTATTGGAGGCCTGTCTGGAAGTTATTCAAACTGGTGCTGTGGTTGGCATGCAGGATATGGGCGCGGCTGGTATTATTTGTTCTACCGCTGAAACCAGCGCCAAAGGCGGAGTTGGAATGAACATACATCTCGAAAAAGTACCGACACGCCAAAAAAACATGAAAGCATGGGAATTGCTTTTAAGTGAAAGCCAGGAAAGAATGTTGCTAACTGTGGAAAAAGGAAGAGAAAAAGAAGTGATTGATATTTTTGAAAAATGGGATTTGCCGTGCTCACAAATAGGCGAAGTTACCAATGGAGATAAGTTGCGATTCTATATGAATGATTTGTTGGAAGCGGAATTGCCGGCGGAAAGTTTAGTGCTTGGCGGCGGAGCGCCTGTTTATGAAAGAGAATTTACTGAGCCAAAATATTTTGTCAAAATAAAAGAGTTCAAACCAGAAGAAATTCCGGTTCCCGGAGACTTAAAATTTATCGGGCAAAAATTAATTTCTCTTCCATCTATTGCTTCAAAAAAATGGATCTATGAACAATATGACAGCATGGTAGGAACTGCGAATCTTAACACCAATGCGCCTTCTGATGCGGCGGTAGTTTCAATAAGAGGCACTCAAAAGGCGCTCGTACTGACAACAGATTGCAACAGCCGTTATGTTTTTTCAAACCCTTTTGTCGGCTGTATGATTGCGGTAAGTGAAGCAGCAAGAAATATAGTTTGCAGTGGTGGCATTCCTTTGGGCATTACCAATTGCCTCAACTTTGGAAACCCTTATGATCCGGAAGTTTATTATCAATTTGTAGAAAGCATCAAAGGAATGTCGGAAGCTTGTTTGAAGTTTGATACTCCTGTAACTGGAGGCAATGTCAGCTTTTATAATCAATCTCCTTCGGGTCCTGTTTATCCTACACCAACAATTGGCATGGTGGGGCTTCTTGAAAATGTTGAAAATAAAATGACGCTTGATTTTAAAAATGAAGGCGATGTTATTTATCTATTAGGAAAAAATCCGGAAGATTTAAATTGTTCTGAATACTTGCATAAAATTTGCAATGTTGAATTTTCTCCTGCTCCGTATTTTGATCTGGAAGAAGAATTTCGTTTACACGAGACCGTTAGTTCTCTTATAAAAAGTAAAACAATCCTTTCAGCTCATGATATTTCTGAAGGCGGCCTTTTTGTAACTCTTGCTGAAAGCGGATTTTTCAGAGATTTAGGTTTTGACGTAACACAACAAACTGAATCAACACGCAAAGACGCTTACTGGTTTGGCGAAGCGCAGGGAAGAGTTATAGTTACAGTGAATATTAATAACATTATTAATTTTGAAAAATCATTAAAAATTCCTTTTGAAAAATTAGGAGTTGTTACTTCCGGTAAAGTTACTGTCGATAATGAAAGTTGGGGCGAAATCAGTGCCTGGAAAAATAAATATGATAATGCCATTGGCGATTATTTTAAATTACAAGATTAGAATGAATAGAGAATCAAATATTGTTATTACAGGCGCGGCTGGTTTCATCGGAAGTTGCCTTGTTGGTTTTTTGAATAATGCAGGTTATAAAAACTTGATTTTGGTCGATGATTTTTCTACTAAAAAAAAAGAGGCGAATCTTGAAGGAAAGCATTTTAAAATAAAAGTAGAAAGAGAAAAATTTTTTGAATGGCTGAAAAGCCAAAATATAGAAATTGGCTTTTTTTATCATATCGGCGCACGCACGGATACTACAGAATTTGATTATTCGGTTCATGAACATTTAAATGTGGAGTATTCTAAAAAAGCCTGGAATTATTGCGCTCAAAATAACGTTCCTCTTGTGTATGCCTCTTCGGCTGCAACGTATGGCGCGGGCGAATTGGGTTATGGGGACGATGAAAAAATCATTGGAAATCTGAAACCGCTAAATCCTTATGGCGTTTCAAAAAATGAATTTGATAAATGGGCATTGAAGCAAACAGATTCGCCGCCAGTTTGGACAGGGTTGAAATTCTTTAACGTTTATGGCCCGAACGAATATCATAAAGCGAGAATGGCGAGCGTAATATTTCATTCATACAACCAAATTAAGGAGGAAGGCTTCGTGAAACTTTTTAGATCACATAAAAAAGAATTTAAAGATGGTGAGCAATTGCGGGATTTTATTTATGTAAAGGATGTACTTAAAATTTGTTTTTGGTTTTTAGAATGCTGGCAAAAAGATCCCCAAACTTTCATCTCGGGAATTTATAATGTTGGCACTGGAAAAGCAAGAAGTTTCAATGATTTGGTAAACGCAACTTTCAAAGGATTGGATAAATTACCACAAATTGAATACATAGATATGCCTGTAGATATTCGTGAAACTTATCAGTATTTTACACAAGCTACAATGGGTAAAATCCTCGCCAGCGGCTATTCACAGTCTTTTTATTCACTGGAAGCTGGAGTGAATGATTATGTAAGGAATTATCTTTCTACAGCAAAATATTTTTAATTGTCAATAGTCTGTTTTTGAGATAAGCAAAAAAATAGTTTTGATGATTTTTTTAAAATGATCAAAGTCCATAGCTGAAATTAAATCAATCTAATTCAGGCATACTTTTTTCTTTATATTTTAAAATTCATTTATGAGTAGTGCATTTGTAAAAGAAAGTGAAGAACAATGGTTGCATGAAATTTCTCCAACCTTGAATTCATTAATCGTCTATTTAACAAGGGAAAATAATGGAGTGCGGGTTTATGAAAAAAGCAATTATCCTGATCCTAAATCCTTGAAATTGATACATGTGATGAGCAACGGATTATCTTACACCACCAAAGATGATAAATGGATTATCATTTAAAAATATTTGAGAACGATTTAAAGAATAATATAGTTTTTCCACAAGTTATTATTTTTACTTTTCAGCAACAATATTTAAATGTAAATTTGCCCGACCTACGGGTTTTTTTTCTCGATCTATTATCTTCCTCTGGTCATTTTCAAAGTCGTTCAGGCAGCAATAATATTTTTTAGTTGTTTTGAATGACATTTTATTTTTTAAACAAATGCCTAAAAAAATGGCCAAATATATTTTTGTAACCGGTGGTGTTACTTCATCTTTGGGAAAGGGAATTATTGCCGCTTCTCTTGCAAAGCTTTTGCAGGCAAGAGGTTTAAAAGTTACCATTCAAAAGTTTGATCCATACATCAATGTTGATCCTGGGACATTAAATCCTTACGAACATGGAGAATGTTTTGTAACAGAAGATGGCGCGGAAACTGATCTCGATCTTGGCCATTATGAAAGATTTTTGAATATCAATACAAGTCAGGCAAATAATGTAACCACAGGACGAATTTATCAAACTGTTATTAATAGGGAAAGAGAAGGTGATTACCTGGGGAAAACCGTGCAGGTAGTACCTCATATTACCGATGAGATCAAGCGCAGAATGATGTTGCTCGGAGACAGAAATGAATTTGATATAATTATTACAGAAATTGGCGGCACAGTCGGCGATATTGAAAGCCTTCCATTTATAGAAGCCGTCCGGCAAATTCAATGGGAACTTCCAACTGAAGATTGCATAGTAGTGCATCTTACATTAATTCCTTATCTGAAAGCTGCTAAAGAATTAAAAACAAAACCTACCCAGCAAAGTGTAAAATTATTGAGCGCGAATGGAGTGCATCCCGATATATTGGTATGCCGTACCGAGCATCCTTTGAATGAAGAACTGAAAAGAAAAATCGCTCTTTTTTGCAATGTAAAAGTAGATTCTGTTATTGAATCAGCGGATGCTACAACGATTTATGAAGTGCCCATTTTGATGCTTCGTGAAAAACTGGATCTGATCGTTTTGAAAAAATTAAACATCACTAATTACCATGAGCCCGAACTTACCAAATGGAAAGGCTTTCTTGAAAAAGTGAAGCATCCTGAAAAAAAAGTAACCATTGGCCTGATAGGAAAATACATAGAATTGCAGGATGCCTATAAATCAATTCTTGAATCATTTATCCATGCAGGTGCAATGAATGATTGTAAAGTTCAGGTGATAAATGTACACAGCGAATACATTACAGATGAAAATGTGGAAGAGAAATTATTTGGCCTTGATGGGTTGTTAGTTGCGCCAGGCTTTGGCTTCAGGGGTGTAGATGGAAAGATAATCGCTGTAAAATATGCCCGCGAAAATAACCTTCCGTTTTTTGGAATATGCCTCGGTATGCAGATGGCGTCAATCGAATTTGCAAGAAATGTTTTGTGGATAAAAGATGCTGATTCCACAGAAATGAATCCGGATACGACAAACCCGGTGATAGATATGATGGAAGAACAAAAGAAGATTACTATAAAAGGTGGGACGATGCGCCTGGGTTCTTATCCATGTACCATAAAAGAAAATACACTTGCTCACACCATTTATGGCACTACTGAAACTAACGAAAGACACCGCCACCGCTGGGAGTTCAATAATAAATATTTACATCAATTTGAAAAAGCCGGAATGATAGCTAGCGGTATAAATCCGCAAACAAGTTTAGTAGAAATTATAGAGATACCACAACATCCATTTTTTATAGGAGTGCAATATCACCCGGAATTGAAAAGCACTGTGGAAAACCCGCAACCCATATTTGTCAACTTCATAAAAGCTGCAAAAAAATTCAATTCTGCAAATAAAATTATCAAAGCCGAACAACAAAGTGAGATGAGTAATTGATGGTTCGCTTAAAGAACATTAACATTTTTCTATATTCTATCGTTAAACTCTAATATTCACTGCTTTGTCTATTGTGTATCTTTGATTCCAAAAATTTTCTTCAAATTAAATTTTAATGATGAAATTATTATTATTTGGATTTTTAATGACTGCTGGTATCAATGGCTTTGCGCAAAATAACAGCCTTGGCAAAAGCGATCCTGATGCAAAGAAAATTCTTGATAATGTAAGTTCAAAATTCAAAACTTATAAATCAGTTTCTGCAAATTTTACACTAAAAATTGAAAATTCCGAAGGTAAAGTTCAGGGTACCAAATCGGGAATAGTTTATATGCAAGGTTCTAAATACAGGGTTAATGTTTCAGGGCAGGAAATATACAGCGATGGAAGTAATATCTGGACTTATGATAAATCAACAAATGAAGTCCAGGTCACTAAATTCGATCCCGCAGCCAATGCGATCACGCCACAAAAAATGTTTACCAATTTCTACGATAAAGATTTCTTATATAAGCTCAATAGGGAAACTAAGCAGGGAAATAAAACTATCCAGGAAATAGAATTAACGCCGGTAGATAAAACCAAGCCTTTTTTTAAAGTGCTTGTTGATATAGACAAAAATTCAAAGAATATTGCGTCTACACACGTCTTTGAAAAAAATGGCAATCACTATATTTACACTATTACGGGCATGAAAACAAATAATAATCTCCCCGGAAATTTATTCGTTTTCAATTCCAAAAATTATCCCAAGGCAGAAGTAATAGACCTCAGATAAACCCATTGCTCACATGAATTTGTTTCCAAACAAGTCATTTTATAGCTTTTCTATATATTTTTAAAAATATTTTTTAGCCTGGAATTGTTTTTACGGAGCTTTCACGTGTTTTCGATTCCCCATCTAAAAGTCTTGATTTCTAAACCTGCAAGATCAATAACGCGGTCAACAACGGTTTCAGCTAATTCCTCAATTGTTTTTGGTTTACTGTAGAATGAAGGAGTTGCCGGACAAACAATTCCTCCGGCTTGGGTTATTTTTTCCATGTTTTGCAAGTGAATCAGATTATAAGGTGTTTCTCTTGCAACGCATATCAATTTCCTTTTTTCTTTAAGGATTACATCAGCTGCTCTTGAAATGAGATCATCAGAAATTCCGGCTGCAATGCGCCCTATAGTTCCCATGCTGCAGGGCACGATAATCATAATATTATAGGCGCCAGACCCAGATGCGAAGGGAGCCATAAAATCATTTTTCTCATAATAAACAGCGTTGCTATTTTTTGAGAACTTTTCTTCTAATTCAGTTTCCCACACCAATTTGGCATTATCTGTGATAATCACCCCTAAATCAGACCATTGGGATTTTATTTTTGATAATTTATTCAACAATAATTTTGCATAAATAGAGCCGCTGGCTCCGGTAATTGCAACAATAATTTTATTCATATATAAAATTAAAAATAAAATTTGTTATTTGAACCCAATAAAAAGAAATAACGTACGTTAATAGCAAATGGAAAAAAGGGCAATCATTATTTTAATTGGATGTTGGTTTTTTTTCAGTTTTGCCAAAGCTATTCCAGTTGAAAAACAAAAAATAAACTGGTTAAGCATTGAGGAAGTTACGGTTAAATTAAAAACAAAATCAAAGCCCGTATTGATCGATCTATTTACTAATTGGTGTTATTGGTGTAAAGTAATGGAAAAGAAAACTTATAATAATTCTAAAGTGATTTCGTATATAAACGAACATTTTTATTCAGTGAAATTGAATGCTGAAACGAAAGATCCGGTAATTTGGAATAACAAAAGCTATCAATATAGTAATCAAAATAAATTGAATGATTTTTCAATGTACGTAACTCAAAATGAGCCGGCTTTTCCAACAACGATTATTTTTCCTGAGATAAATCAAGCCCCACAATCAATTCCAGGCTTTATGGAACCAAAGGAAATTGAACCCATTCTTAAATATTTTGGTGAAGGCAAATATAAAACTCAGGACTTCAAAGAGTTTACAGCAAATTTTAAAGCGACTTGGTAGAATTCTTAAAAATATAAGTAATTGCTTAGCAATTACAAACTCGGTTTTTCATAGGATATTGGATTATAACAGGGGTGGATTTCCATTCGGCCCCTATTTTTTTTATTCTAATTGAAGGAAATTTTGATGCAACGTTTTGCTAAATTCGATAGTCTGTATAATCAGTTTAAGAAAGGTGTTGGAAAGAAAGAAGAGAGAAAGTATAAGAATTTATAGTAAATAATAATAATAGCCTTAAGCTATTTTAAGATAAAACGAAACTGAACTTCAGTTTCAAACTCGGTTTTTCATAGGATATTGGATTATAACAGGGGTGGATTTTGATCCGGCCCCTTTTTTATTTTCATTAACAGCTTTGTGAAGATCGAAAAGCAACTATTTGAAAAGTGAAAGCGACTTAGTTATAGATTCTCTGTATTAAGATTTAATGGTTAAGATTTTTTGATTATTCCGGGCTTCTGTTTAGTTGCCCGGTTTTTTATAATTCACCCTTCTGGCCGTAACCTGTGTCCGCCATGTCCGGAATATCATCTGCTTTATAATCGCCATTATCTAATTTCTTTTTGCATTCTTCAAACGCTTTCAAGGTTAAGTCAGTGTCTGCATCAGAATGCACAGCTGTAGGAATAAGCCTGAAAATGATTTGCCCCTTTGGAATAACAGGAAAAACAACCACAGAACAAAAAATGTTATAATTCTCGCGAATGTCCATTACCATTCCTGTAGCTTCAGGCAGATCCCCTTTCATGAATACAGGGGTTACCGGGCTATTAGTATTACCAATATCAAATCCCTTTTCTCTTAAACCGTTTTGCAACCGGTTTACATTATGCCATAACTTTTCCCTAAGCTCCGGCATTGTCTTCAACATTTCCATTCGCTTCAACATACCTTCAACTACTATCAATGGCAGGCTTTTCGCAAAAATCTGTGAGCGCACATTATATCGTAAATAGCTCAAAATATCTTTTGGCCCACTGATAAAAGCGCCAATGCTTCCCATACTTTTTACGAATGTGCTGAAATAAAGATCCACATCTTTTTGGCAGCCTTGTTCTTCATCAGCGCCCGCGCCGGTTGGCCCCATTGATCCAAATCCATGCGCGTCATCAATCAAAATACGAAAGTTATATTTTTCTTTCAATGCTACTATTTCTTTTATTTTCCCCTGGTTGCCACTCATTCCAAAAACGCCTTCTGTTACTAAAAGTATTCCCCCGCCATTCTTTTCGGCCATTTTAACCGCCCGGACTAATTGTTTTTCACAATCTGCGACATCGTTATGTTTATATTTGTAAGTATAACCCAAATGCATTCTTATTCCGTCAACCAGGCAGGCATGCGCTTCCGCATCATAAACAATCACATCATGCCGGTTTACTAAAGCATCAATACAACTCATCACACCCTGGTATCCAAAATTTAAGAGCATCGCATCTTCACGGCTGACAAACCCGGCCAATATTTTTTCAAGATCTTCGTGCATAGTAGTATTTCCACTCATCATGCGCGAGCCCATCGGATTTCCCATTCCCCATTTCTCAGCGGCGATCGTGTCTATTTTTCTCGTTTCGGGATGGTTTACCAATCCTAAATAATTGTTTAAGCTCCAAACAATTTTTTCTTTTCCCCTGAACATCATTCTGCTTCCCAGTTCGCCTTCCAGTTTTGGAAAAGCAAAATATCCATGTGCTCTCTCCAAGTGCATGCCAAGCGGCCCTGCGTCCTTTGCCATCTTTTCAAAAAGATCTTTCATCTATTTGTTATTTTAATATGTTGTCAATGTGCGCAAAAGTACACAATAGAGGCTTAAAATTTATATACAATGTTTTTCTAAACCTGTTGATGTCTATTTAAAAATGAGAAAATCTACATTTTGATTTATAACGCCATTCTTAATTATTAATTCATAATTCTCAATTAACTTCTCGCTTATCTTTATCAAAAAAAATGATGAAAAAATATTTCTTTTTGATTGTTTTTGTTTTTGCGGTACATTTTTTATTGGCACAGACAATTAAAAAAAACCAAAAACCAAAGCTGGTTATAGGATTAGTTATTGACCAGATGCGCTGGGATTATTTATATCGCTACAGTGATCATTATTCTTCAAATGGATTTAAGCGTTTGATCAATAATGGATTTAGTTGTGATAACACGCTGATTCCTTATGTGCCAACATATACCGCTCCCGGGCATACATGTATATACACGGGAAGCGTTCCTGCAATTCATGGAATGGTGAGCAATGATTGGTACGATGCGGCTACGAAAAAAGATGTGTATTGCACGGACGATTCAACCGTACACACAATCGGAAGCACTTCCAATGAAGGGAAAATGAGCCCCCGGAATCTTTGGGTCACTACAGTTGGGGACGAGCTTCGTTTAAGCAATAATTTTAATAGTAAAGTGATAGGAATAGCTTTGAAAGATCGTGCAGCTATTTTGCCTGCAGGGCGTGGAGCCAATGCTGCTTATTGGTATGATGATACCAATGGAAAATGGATTACCAGTTCTTATTACGCCGATGAACTTCCATCATGGGTAATAAAAGAAAATGAAAAAAATTTATCGGATAAGGCAATGGCGAGAGATTGGAATACACTGCTTCCAATAGAAAAATATAGCCAGAGCACGAGTGATAATGAAACTTATGAAGGAAGAATTCCCGGAGAAAAAGATCCCACATTTCCGCACCGCCTCTCCCAGATAACCAAATCAAAATATGCTGCATTTAAATACACTCCTTTCGCAGCTACGTTTACATTCGACATGGCAGAAGCAGCTATTGACAATGAAAAATTAGGAAAAAATAATGTAACTGATTTTCTTGCCATAAGCATTTCTTCTACCGATTATATGGGCCATACTTTTGGGCCAAATTCGATAGAAGCGGAGGATACTTATTTGCGCCTCGACAAGGATATTGCTGATTTTTTAAATTACCTGGATGCTACGGTTGGCAAAGGAAATTATCTTTTATTTCTATCCGCGGATCATGGGGTTTTGCAAGTTCCGGGATTTTTAAAAGAACATAAAATTCCGGCAGAAATTTATAATACCAACATTTTGTCTGAGAAGCTAAAAAGTAGAATTTCCGATGTTTTCGGATTGAAAAATGCGATTGCAACGATTGAAAATAACCAGGTTTATCTTAACGATCAGGAAATAAAAAACGCTGGAAAAAATTTGGCAGCTGTTGAAGATGAAGTAGTTCATTTTCTCAATGAACAGCCTTTCATTGCCTACGCATTTGTAAACAATAACCTTGCAATGGCCACAATTCCTTCCCCAATGAAAACCAGGTTGATCAACGGATACAATCCCAAGCGAAGCGGGCAAATTGGATATATTCAAAAGCCTGGCTACATAGGTGATGGATCCACAGGAACTACACACGGTGCCTGGAACCCTTATGACGCGCACATTCCATTGATTTGGTTTGGGTATAATATTAAATCGGGAAAAACAAATCGTGAAACTTATATGACGGATATTGCGCCAACAATTTCGGCAATTTTAAACATTCAAATGCCCAGTGGAAGTGTGGGAAAAGTGATTGAAGAAGTAGTGAAATAAAACTGAAAAACTACCAATTAGCTTTCCGCAAAATATTTATGAAAATAGGGAATGGTTTCAATTCCTTTATAAAAATTTTCAATTCCATATTTTTCGTTAGGCGAATGGAGATTATCACTGTCAAGGCCAAAACCCATAAAAATTATTTTCACACCTAATTCTTTTTCAAGAATCGAACAGATAGGAATGCTTCCGCCACCGCGAACAGGAATAGGAATTTTTCCGAAAGTTTTTTCTACTGCTTTAGAAGCGGCTTTGTATCCTTTGCTGTCAATCGGTGTCATGTAAGGTTCGCCACCATGATGCTCAAAAGCTTTTACGGTCACTGAAGCCGGCGCGATCGAAGTAAAATAATCAATGAGTTTTTTAGTCATTTTTTTGGAAGATTGATTTGGAACCAACCTGGCAGAAATTTTTGCTGTAGCTTTAGAAGGTAAAACTGTTTTTGCGCCTTCACCAGTGTATCCGCCCCAAATTCCATTTACCTCTAATGTCGGACGAATTCCCGTTCTCTCGTTGGTAGTATATCCTTTTTCACCCCACAATTTATTAACGCCAACTTCTTTTTTATATTCATTTTCATCATACGGAGCTTTGCCCATCAATGCTCTTTCTTCGGCTGAAGCTATAACAACATCATCATAAAATCCGGGAATGGTGATATGATTATTTTCATCGTGGCAACCCGCTATCATCTTTGCAAGAATAGTAATTGGATTTGCCACCGCGCCTCCATAAGTTCCGCTATGCAAATCGTGATCTGCGCCGGTTACTTCCACTTCTATATAAGACAATCCACGCACACCAATATCAAGAGAAGGATTTTCCATACTCAACATAGAGCTATCGCTTATTAAGATTACATCCGCTTTCAAAAGCTCTTTATTTTGTGCGACAAATTTTCCAAGGTTAGGCGATCCAATTTCTTCTTCTCCTTCTATTAAAAATTTAATATTTGTGCTCATTGTATTTGTTTTTACCAGAGTTTCCATCGCTTTCACGTGCATGTAAAACTGGCCTTTGTCATCGGCCGAACCGCGCGCATAAACTTTTCCGTCTTTTATAACTGGCTCAAAAGGGCCGCTATGCCAAAGCTCCAAAGGCTCAACTGGCTGCACATCGTAATGCCCGTATACTAAAACGGTCGGTTTATTTTTATCAATAATCTTTTCAGCATATACTACAGGAAACCCATCTGTTTGCATAATTTCAGCTTTATCAGCGCCTGAATCCAATAAGCTTTTTTTTACGGCTTCTGCACATTTAGTCATATCATTTTTATGTTCACTTTTCGCACTCACCGAAGGAATCCGAAGTAATTCCATCATTTCATTTAAAAATCTTTCTTTATTTTTTTGCTGGTATTCTTTCCATGATTCCATAAAAAATTGTTTATTGTTATAAATCTGTAATTAAACGAATATAGAACTTTTGAATAAGGTAAAATCTAATAAAAGATTAACGTATTTCCTGAAAAGAAATAATTAAATTTTTGGTTAAGATTAAAAGGATTTTATACATTTGCACCAGATTGCTTTTCAATACATCAGCCTTTGTCTTAGTTGCATTTTTAATGATGCTTCTATTGCAAAGGCTGAGTCTATTTTAGGATATATTGCAAAATTTCAGGTTCGCTTAAATTAGATAGCAATCCGTCAATAAAACTAACCCGGAACTTTTTTTATCCATAGTCTTATATTTTTTATCGCCCGGAAATAATATTCTTTATTAAACAACTGGGAATCATGCATTGCTTTATAAGTAAGAAAAAATCCAACCGGAGAGAGAACAATCACAGGCAGCCACATGCCAATTAAAGGATCGACAAGATTGTCTTTTGTAAATTTTTCTCCAAAGATATTCAACAAATAAAATATCAAAAAAAATATCAGCGCCATTACCAAAGGCAATCCCAGCCCACCTTTGCGAATGATAGAGCCAAGTGGAGCACCAATAAAAAACAACACCAGGCAAGCCACGGAAAGAGATAATTTCTTATGCCATTCTATTTCATGTTGAGTAATATCATCCTTACGATTTTTATAATCATCGCTGGCAAAATCCATCGTGCTGCGCGCATTGCTAACGCTGTTAAGCGTCTGGTCAAATATTATCAGCTTCAAACTGTCTGGTATTAGCTCTGCGAAAGACTTCACATTTTTGTTACTAATATTCTTTATAGAATTCCCGAGTTCATTTTTTGGATAAATGCTGTCTTTATATTTTGTGTATTGCACATAGTTGGCAAGATCTGAGCGATTTTTTTTGAAAAGAGAATCCGGGATCTTTTTAAGCGAATCAAGATCCACATTCAACTGGCGCATGGTTTTCATCCGCATATTATTCGTAAAAAGACTGTCGGATGTTTTCTGCAGATTTAGCTGGCTTAAGTCAAATAATTTATTATATTCCTGGAAGCCTAAATTAATAAATTCAGTTTTTGTAGAATTGTATTCTCCGGTTTCTTCGTAACGGTTACCATTTTGCAACCGGAATTCAAGAAATTTTTTATCATTGCTCATGGTCATTTTGCCCTTCTCTGAAATAATGGTATTATCCTGAACGCCGGTGGATTGTTCGTAGATCAAAACATCATGCAATGTGCTTTTATCTTTTTCTTTTTTTCCAACTTTTATGGAAAAGCCCCGAAAGCCATTATAGAAAACGCCGTCTTTCAAATCGAAAGCCGGGCTTTTTTCATAAATATCATGATAGATCACAGCGAATTTTAAATTAGCCCTTGGAGCAATATAATTCGCAAATAAAAAAGCGATTCCTGAAAGAATTATGGACACAAAAAATAAAGGCCTCATAAATCGCAACAAAGAAATTCCGGAAGATTTAATAGCCACTAATTCAAAATTTTCGCCCAGCTTACCAAAGGTCATTATAGATGAAAGAAGAATCGCAATCGGCATTGCAAGAGTTACCAATGTGGCGCTTGCGTAAATAAGAAATTTGGTGAGCGTTAAAAAATCAAGGCCTTTGCCTACAAGATCATCAATATATTTCCACAATATCTGCATCATGAATACAAATAATGTAATGAAAAATGTGGCGATGAATGGCCACACAAATGCTTTCAGAATTAATTTGTCTAGTTTTTTTAACATCAAAAAAGTCTTCAATCGCTAATACCGTTGTTGTAAACTTCAATAGGGAATGACCTTGCAAAAATACATCTTTCACCGGTTGAAACAGGTTTATGAATAGAAGCGATGCATGTTTGTGGAACTAAAAATTATTTGAAAAGACTACATTTTGGCTTTTCCCGTTCAGTGTGGAAAGTGAATGGTGATAAGGCTTTGGTTTATAACGATCTTTAGTTATTCAAGGTTCAAATTAATTTCCCAACCTGTGAAAAAGCTCCTTGATCTGTGCTTCCCAAAGCTGGCTTTGGTCTTTAATATCTTTCTTTTCTGCAAAGTCATTAATAATTAAAATAGTAAGATTAGTTACCTCAGACTTTTCAATACTGAATTCAAAATATTCATTTTGGGGAGAATCAATCCAATGAAAACGGATAAGTTTATTTTCTTCTTTTTGCACAACTTCAGCTTCTTCAGCAACTCCCGACCACGAAAAACTGAAAAGGCCATCGCTGTCTTCCACCTTATTGGCAAACCATTCCTGCAAGCCTGAAGAGGTTGAGAGGAACTCATATAATATAGATGGAGAACATCTCACGGGATACTCAACTGTGTATTGTATTTTCTTACTCATCATATAATTGTAACTGTATGCTTTATCTGCAATAATATAAATAATTCAACTATCTAACATAATTATTTATTTGTACATTAATAATGATTATTTTTTGGATCAAGTTTGAATAACAGAAGAGGGTTAAAAAAGAACCTTTTAACATTTCTTTTGGAAACATACTTAAATGAACATAAATTACGTTAGTATTTCGATATGTACATTGATGTTAGTATTGACCTCGTAACCCCCCATAAATTTTCTTATTATGAGTATGCGTCAACTCAAAATTTCGAAATCTATTACCAATCGTGAAAGCGAAAGTTTAGAGAAATATCTGCAGGAAATCGGAAAAGTCGATCTTATTACCCCGGAAGAGGAAGTACAATTAGCGCTTCGTATCAAACAAGGCGACCAAAAAGCATTGGACAGGCTTACGAAAGCCAACCTCCGTTTCGTAGTTTCAGTGGCAAAACAATATCAAAGCCAGGGACTTACACTGCCCGATCTTATCAACGAAGGAAATCTTGGATTGATTAAAGCGGCGCAGCGCTTTGATGAAACCCGTGGATTTAAATTTATTTCTTACGGTGTGTGGTGGATTCGTCAAAGCATTATGCAGGCGCTGGCAGAGCAATCACGTATTGTAAGGCTTCCATTGAATAAAGTTGGATTAACCAATAGGATCAGCCGCGCTTATTCTCAATTGGAACAGGAATATGAACGGGCGCCAAGTGCAGAAGAACTCGCCACTTACCTTGGAGTTGAAACGGAGGAAGTATTTGCAACTATGAGCGTTGCCACCAGGCACGTAAGCATGGATTCTCCATTGAATGAGGGTGAGGAAAATACGCTTATTGATGTTCTTGTAAATGGAAATGCAGACAGCGCTGACAAACAAATAATGTTCAAAGAATCTTTGCGGCAGGAAATTCAAAGATCATTGACCATGCTCACTCCGCGTCAAAAAGAAGTTATCTGTTATTTTTATGGCATTGGCGTTGACGAAGCAATAAGCCTTGAAGATATTGGTTTAAAATATTGTCTTACAAGAGAAAGAGTAAGGCAGATAAAAGATAAAGCGCTGGAAAAGTTGCGAAGCGTTTCTCAATGCAATCTCTTGAAAGAATATATGGGATCATGATGATGAGCTAATTAAAAAATACATTTGCCTGATGAATAATTATTTCAGGATCGGCAAACTCGTAGCGACTTTTGGAATTCACGGACAACTAATTCTTGAACACAGTCTCGGGAAAAAAACTTCACTAAAAGGATTGGAAACAATTTTTATTGAAGAAAAAAAAGATACTTTTCTCCCTTATTTTATCTCGGCTACCAAAATTAAAAATGATAAGGAAATATTTATTTCCCTTGATGGTTTTTCATCAAAAGAAGCTGCACATTCTCTTATAAAAAAAGAAGTTTGGTTAACTGAAAACGATTTTAAAAAATTCACTGCAGCGGCCGCCCCTATTGCTCTTTTAGGATTTATGATTGTAGATAATGATGCAGAAATTGGTGAAGTAACAGAGGTGATCGAACAGCCACACCAGGTTTTGTGCACCATATTCATTGATGGCAAAGAAGCGCTGATACCTTTGCACGCCGATTCTCTGGTAAAAATTGATAAAAAAAACAAAAAAATTTATGTAAATCTTCCGGAAGGTTTATTAGAGATTTATAAAAATGCCTGAAAGGGAATTAGTAAATTACATTCCCTGTTATGACAAATACCTCAAACATTATTGCTCATTTTGATCTTGATTCTTTTTTCGTTTCCGTCGAATTTATAAGAGATCCTTCATTAAAAGGAAAAGCTGTGATCGTTGGCGGCCAAAATGAACGAGGGATTGTAACCACCTGTAGTTATGAAGCAAGAAAGTTTGGAGTTCATTCGGCAATGCCTATGAAAACGGCGATGCGGCTGTGCCCACATGCAATTGTAGTTTCAGGAACCTATTCAGAATATTCAAGGTATTCAAAATGGGTAACGCAGATCATCGCTTCCAAAGCGCCACTTTTTGAGAAGGCTTCCATCGATGAATTTTATATTGACCTGGAAGGAATGAACAAATTTTTTGATCCATTAACATGGACAATTGCCTTGCGCGAATTGATAATAAACGAAACAGGGCTTCCCATTTCTTTTGGGATTGCCAAGAATAAAATGCTAGCGAAAATGGCCACCAATGAGGCTAAGCCAAATGGCTTTTTACAAGTTCCGCTGGGCAAAGAAAAGGAATTTCTTGCTCCATTGGAAGTTGATAAGATTCCCGGAGTGGGAGGCCAGACAAGCCAAATTCTAGATTTTCATGGTTTTAAATTGATAAGAGATCTTCATAATACCACGCCTGAAAATTTAGAAAAATTGTTAGGTAAATGGGGTTATGAACTTTGGAATAAAGCACAAGGAATCCATACTTCAACAATTTCTGAATACAGTGAACCAAAATCGATTTCAAAAGAAAATACTTTTCAAGAAAATGTTATTGATATAAATTATTTAATGTCTGAAATAGTTAGGATGACAGAAAAAATTTCTTTTGAGCTCAGAAAAGAACAGATGGTAGCGGGCTGTGTTACTATAAAATTAAGATACCCCGATTTTGAAACTACCTCGCGACAGGTAAGCATTCCATACACCTCAGCTGATGATGAAATCATTCCCGTTGCCAAAGATCTTTTTCACAAATTATATAAAAAAGGAAAGCCAGTAAGACTGCTTGGAGTGCGCCTCAGCAACCTAAGCAATGATGCGATTCAAACCAATTTATTTCATAACACAGAAAGAAAAAATGTTTTGTATAAAGCGATTGATGATGTAAAAAGCCGGTTTGGAACAAGTAGCGTGGTTCGTGCTTCCGGGAAATAAAAAAATCACTCACTGATTAAAAATAACATCACTAAGCGTTTTTTTTTCCAGGATCTTTAGAGTTGCATCCCGCGCGATTATCATCATTTTTCTGATGCCGCAGACTTCTTCAATGCAATCAGTACACCTTTCATAAAAATTCAAGCTTACGCATGGGAGTAATGCGATCGGGCCGTTGATAACTCTTATAACCTTTGCAAGATTAATTTTTTTTGGAGATGTTTTCAAAGAATAACCTCCTCCTTTTCCTTTTTTGCTTTCAAGCATGTCGGCATTCTTTAATTCAACTAAAATATTTTCAAGAAATTTTAACGGGATTTTCTGGTGCTCTGCAATACTGGAAATTTTAACGGGGCCTTTGCCATAATTCTCTGCCAGATAAGCAAGCGCTCTAAAAGCATATTGTGTTTTTTTTGAAAGCATTTTATTGCAAATATTAATGTAAAGCAGTAAGTTAATCCTGATTTATCAAATTTATTAAATTAATCCCTACTAATTTGGTAGGACATTAATATATTTGCAGTATCTTTTAATAAAAAAAAATTAATAATGAGTTTACAATTAGGCGACACAGCTCCCGATTTTACTGCTGACACAACAGAAGGCAAAATTAATTTTTACGACTTTCTTGGTGACGGCTGGGGAATACTTTTTTCTCATCCTGCAGATTATACGCCGGTTTGCACTACTGAACTGGGAAAAACAGCATTGCTGCAAAAAGAATTTGCAAAACGCAATACAAAAGTTTTGGCAGTGAGTGTAGATCCTTTGGATAAGCATCTGGGATGGAGAAATGATATCAATGAAACACAAAATTGCCATGTTGAATTTCCGATCATTGCTGATGAAAATAAAACCGTTGCTAACCTTTATGGAATGTTGCATCCGAATGCGTCTGCAACGGCAACAGTCCGGTCATTGTTTATAATTGGACCCGATAAAAAAATAAAATTGATGATAGTTTATCCAGCTTCTACCGGGAGAAATTTCAATGAGGTATTGAGAGTTTTGGATTCACTGCAGCTTACTGTTAATCACATGGTGTCTACGCCGGCTGATTGGAATTCCGGGGAAGATGTAATTATTGCACCTTCTATTAGTACAGAAGACGCGAAGGTAAGATTCCCTAAAGGTGTAAGAGAAGTTAAACCTTATTTACGATATACTCCACAACCTGAATTGTCTCAGAAGTAATGAAGAGGGCAGGTTTTTAAATTGATTAAAGGTTGCGTTTAGGCAAATAATGAGGGATCTCATTTTTTTATCAACGGATAAAAAGTATTGGTATAATACTGAAAAATGGTTGGTAAAATCAGCTGTAATTCAAGTTGGATAATGGTTTGGAAGAAGTTTACTGAAACCGGTTTCAGTAAACTTTCTTTTGTTTTTGGAAATATCCCTCAAAATGCTGTATTTGAGTTTTTTTAGCTATACAGCAATCCAATAATCATATCCCTTAAGTTTTTTTTCTCAAATAGCCACCAACCATTTTTCAGTACATTACCAAAGTATTACAAATAGAAAGACAATATTTAATTCAATAGATTTTCAATCAGGATGTCTTCATCAATTTCATCCCAATGGATTCCTTCGCCATTCCCGATTAAACGCCATTGTTTAAGTTGAGCAGTTGTGGCGTTTCTCAATGTTGGAAACCACTCTAAAGGAATAGATAATTCTCTGCCATCTTCTATATAAATGACCATTCTATTGTCAGTAAAGTATAAGTTAACAGCGTTATGAGATTTAGTTATTGTCATAAAATTCAATCCATTTATCTTAAATAATTCAACATTTTCTTCTACTAATTTTACGTACATCTTTTAATTCTTTCGCGTTAAATTTGCTTGAACGTACAAGTTCAATAAATTCAATATTGAATTTAGCTGTTTTATTATCTTTTTCTACGTGAATATGCATTGGAGGACGATCGTTAACGTAAAAAAAGAAACGAAAGCCATTTTTTCGCATGATCGTTGGCATTAACTTCTTAAGTTTTGATTTATTTTAAGACGATGGAAATGGATTATTTACCTTCGGTTCTTCTTCAATTGCTGCAAAAAAGCTTTCATATCTTTTGGTAATTGCGCTTCAATAGAAAATTCTTTTTGATGAATATCAGTGAAGCTCAAACTATGTGAATGTAGTGCCAGCCTGCTTATTATTGGCCTTTCTTCAGTATCATGCTGGCTAAGTTTATATTTTTTCTTGAATGAAGAAAGTAGAATTGGTTTTCCATCTCCATAAACATCATCACAAATAATTGGGTGGCCAATAGATTTTGTATGCACTCTTATCTGGTGGGTTCTCCCACTATGAATATCAAATTGAACTAATGAATAAACTCCATAATCTTCCAATACTTCATAATCTGTAAGTGAAGGTTTTCCTTTTTTGCTAATAATCATTTCTCCTTTGTGATAGGGATGTTCTGCTATTGGCTCATTGATTGAAGCCTTTTTTACAGGCAGGCTTCCACGAACAATTCCCAGGTATTTTTTTTCGATTTTTCTTTGCTCAAATAGCTGCGAAAGATATTTGTGTGTTGCTTCATTTTTTGCAAATAGAATTAATCCGCTCGTGTCGCGGTCTAAACGATGAACAATAAATATTTTTCCATATTTCTTCGTCAATGATCTATACAATGACAATTGCGTCTCATCATGCCTGTCCGGTATAGTTAAAATTCCAGGTTCCTTATTAACCGCCACAAAATCATCGTTTTCAAGAATGATGGAAAATCCTTTCACAACTGTATTTTTAAGATTCCTGAGTAAGTTTCTTTTTATTATTTCCAGCGCCGCTTATATTTTTTTGCTTGTTCATATATTTCAATAAGCGGACTTCTTTTTCACTAAGATATCTCCATTTGCCACGTTCCACATTTTTTTTTGTCAGATTAGCATACATCACTCTATCTAAGCCTTTCACGTCATAGCCTAAATGCTCAAAAATACGCCGTACAATTCTATTGCGGCCGCTGTGCAATTCAATCCCGATCACTGATTTGTCTTTTGAATCTGCATAAGCCAGAGCATCCGCAAAAATTTCTCCGTCTTCTAATTTTAACCCGTTCAATATTTTTTCAAAATCAGCCTTGGTCAATGGTTTATCTAATTTGGCTTCATAAACTTTTTTTATATTAAAACTTGGATGAGTCAGTTCCTGCGTAAGATTACCATCGTTGGTTAGCAACAGCACTCCTGAAGTATTTCTATCCAATCTTCCTACAGGATAAATCCGTTCATCGGTGGCGTTTTTTGTAAGTTGCAATACCGTTTTTCTATTTTGCGGATCATATGTGGTCGTAATATAATCCTTTGGTTTATTCAATAAAATATAAACCAGGTTTTTAGTAACGTATAATTTTTTACCATTATAGAAAACATCATCTTTCTCATTTACTTTAAACGCGGGTTGTGTTATCAAATTTTTATTTACTGAAACTTTACCATCAATTATTAAGGAAACCGCATCCCTTCGTGAAGTAACTCCGCAATGCGCTAAAAATTTATTCAAAGGCATTTCACCGGCAACTGATTTTTTCCTATTTGTTAAAGAATTGCTTGTAGAATCTGAAGGAACTTTTGGGGAAGTATCAACTGTTTTTTTCTGCGGGTATTTTTGTCTTTTATCAAACTTTTTTTCCAACTCCGGTTTATTTTCAAAACCTTTAAAACGCTCAGCCCGCCTATCTTCGAAATGCTTTTCGATTGCGGCTGATTTTTGTTTTTTCACATTCTTTTTTTCCTGTTTGTGTTTTTCTTTTATTGCAGCGTTATTTTTGGGATTGATGAATTTTTGGAAAGGTTGCTGGCTCATTGATACTGATTTGCTGTTTTTCAACAGTAGTGAACAGCAAAGATAATTTAAAACTTAATTGTGTAGAACCCTATAAGCCAAAAAATAGATTTTTGACATTCCGAAAATCTTTTGTTGATGAATTTTTTTTGAATTTATTAATTTTAATGAAATACAATTAATGGACAAACTGATAAAAATATTACAGCAATTATGTTAACCACATTTACAAACGCAATTATTTTCACAGGTAAAGAGAAGATTCTTGGGAAAGCTGTCATCATTAAGGATGATAAAATTATGGGAATTTCAGAAATTGAATCAATTCCTGAAAATTCAGAGAAAGTTGATTGTAAAAATAATTATGTCGCTCCCGGTTTGATTGATTTGCAAATTTATGGCGCCGGCGGGTATTTGTTCTCAAATAATCCAACTGCTGTGGCCTTAAGCGCAATGATAGAAGGTGTTATATCAAGTGGCGCCACAGGTTTTCTTCCAACGCTTGCTACTAATTCGATAGAAATATTTCGCGAAGCGATAAAAGTTGTAAAAGAAAATCCGCATCCAACTGTACTGGGATTGCATTTTGAAGGCCCTTATATTAATCCTATAAAGCGCGGTGCTCATTTAACACAATATATCAAACGCCCTGAAAGAAAAGAAGTAGAACAATTATTGAAAGAGGCGAAAGGTGTGATAAAAATGATGACCCTCGCGCCAGAAATGTGTGATCCGGAAATTATTAAATTATTAAATGATAATGGAGTGGTCGTTTCTGCGGGACACAGCAATGCGACGTTTGAAGAAGCAATAAAAGGTTATGAAACCGGAATAACAACTAATACTCATTTATTCAATGCGATGTCGTCTATGCATCACCGTGATACAGGATTACCCGGCGCAGTATATCTTTCTAAAAATATTTATGCAAGTATCATCGCCGATGGGATTCACGTAGATTTCAATACACTTTCGATTAGTAAAAAAATAATGAAAGAAAGATTATTTCTGATCACTGATGCTGTCGAAGAATGTAAAGACGGAGCTTATATCCACGTAAAAAAAGGAGATCATTTTACTTTGCCTGACGGCACTTTATCTGGTTCGTGCCTCACACTTTTGCAAGCTGTTAAAAATTGTGTGGAACATGCGAAAATTTCTCTGGAAGAGGCTCTGCGTATGGCTTCTACTTACCCTGCCCAGGTGATTAGAGACGGTAATCGCGGAAAAATGGAACCCGGTTATAAAGCAAACCTCACTATATTTTCAAAAGATTTTAAACCGAAATATACAATCGTTGAGGGAGTAATTCATAAGAACAGATAAGCTTATCATTATTTTGTTACGATTATTGTGCCACGGGCTCAAGATTTTTATTCGCCAATTGCCCGCATGCTGCATCAATGTCTTTACCACGGCTGATCCGCAATCTAACATTGACGCGATGTGCAGCGAGGTAATCCATAAATTTTTGAGTAGCGTCTTTATCTGGTTTTACGAAATCCGCATTATCTATTGGGTTATATTCAATAATATTCACCAGGTGAACAGGAACTTGTTTATAAATTTTTATCAGGTCATCTGCATCCCGTATGGAATCATTTTCTCCTTTAAATAAGATATATTCAAAAGTGATATCATTTTTTGTTTTTTCATGAAAATAATTCAATGCTTCTATCAACGCTTTAATATTATTGGTTTCATTAATCGGCATTATTTCATTTCGCTTTTTGTCATTTGCAGCGTGTAAAGACAATGCCAGGTTGAATTTCACTTGATCATCGCCAAGTTGCTTTATCATTTTTGCAACACCCGCTGTAGAAACGGTAATTCTTTTTGCACTCATTCCCAATCCATCGTGCGCGGTAATTCTTTCAATAGCTTTCAACACATTTTTATAATTCAAAAGTGGCTCGCCCATTCCCATGAAAACGATATTGCTTAATTTTTTTTGATAAGTTTTTTCAGCCATTTGATTTAATAAAACAACCTCATCATATATTTCATCAAAATTTAAATTTCTTTTTCTATCCATATATCCGGTTGCGCAAAATTTACAACTCAAACTGCATCCAACCTGTGAAGAAACGCAGGCAGTTTGTCTTTCATCAACGGGAATCAGTACGCCTTCAACCAAATGTCCGTCAAAGGTTTTGAATCTTGTTTTTACTGTTCCATCGCTGCTGTATTGTGATGCATTGATGCTGATTGCAGGGATTCTAAAGCTTTTATTTAAAGTTTCCCTAAGTTCTTTGCTCAGGTTAGTCATGTCTTCAAAACTTTGTGCATGTTTTTTCCAAAGCCATTCCCACACTTGTTTTGCGCGGTATTTTTTTTCACCGCCCGTTTCAAAATGCGCTATAATTTCTTCAAGTGAAAGTGTCCGTATGTTTTTCAAGCCATTCATTTTGCAAAGATGAATTTAATTATTTGATAGTTAAAAGCTTTATTGTTAAAGGTTCTTATAAGTCAATTTATAGTTTTTTCCGTTTTTTGTCAGGGGAAAAAAAGTCACTAAAACAATTAACTTGCATTTCATTTGATAAAAAGAAAATATGGAAGCAGTTTATGTCATTGATGCGTTAAGAACCGCTATAGGCCGTTATGGTGGTGCATTAAGCACGATTCGCCCCGACGATTTGCTGGCGTATGTAATAGAAGCACTAATAAAAAGAAATGGTAAAATTGATGTAAATGAAATAGAGGATATCATTGCCGGCGATGCCAACCAGGCCGGTGAAGACAACCGGAATGTGGCGAGAATGGCCGCTCTGCTGGCGGGTTTGCCGGTTTCTGTTGCAGGAAATACAGTGAACAGGTTATGTGCGAGTGGCATGCAGGCAATCATGGACGCTTCCCGCGCAATCATGTGCGGCGATGGAAATATTTATCTTGCCGGCGGCGTAGAAAGTATGACCCGCGCGCCTTTCGTGATGAGTAAGTCGGAAGGTACTTTCAGCAGAAAAGCTGAAATTTTTGATACAACAATTGGCTGGCGCTTTCCAAATAAAAGACTTACTGATCAATATTATCCATACTCAATGGGACAAACTGCAGAGAATGTAGCAAAACAATGGAAAATATCAAGGCATGCGCAAGATGAATTTGCTTTTGAAAGCCAGCAAAAGTATTTTGCTGCATTGAGTGCAGGAAAATGGAAAGATGAAATAATTCCGATAGAGATTACGCCAAATAAAACGGAGCGGATTATTTTTGAAATAGATGAGCATCCACGAAAAACTTCTTTAGAAAAACTATCGCAGCTGAGGCCCGCATTTATTGAAGACGGAACTGTTACAGCAGGTAACTCATCAGGCATAAATGACGGCGCCGCGATGTTGGCGCTTGCCAATGAAAGCACTGTAAAAAAATATAATTTGCAACCTATGGCCCGCGTGGTAAGCATGGCTGTTGCAGGAGTTGATCCATCGATTATGGGAATTGGCCCTGTTGCTGCTTCGCAGAAAGCATTATTGCGTGCAGGCATTACCGTTAGTAATCTTGATTTGATTGAGATGAACGAGGCTTTTGCTTCGCAGGCGATCGCATGCATTCATGAACTTGGCCTTGATCTTGAAAAGGTAAATGTGAATGGCGGTTCCATCGCTATTGGCCATCCTCTTGGATGCAGTGGCGCAAGAATTGTAACCACCTTATTATATGAAATGAAAAGGAGAGGAGTGAAATATGGATTGGCTACAATGTGTGTAGGAGTGGGGCAAGGCGCAGCAATGATTTTTGAAAATGTGCATTGATCAATCCGGGCTAAATTTTGAAATAGCATTCAACATTATTTTGAAGAATCAGAATTTATTGAGGCATGCCCACAAAGAATCCTTAAAATTCAAATTATCCTGCTCCAGATAAACTCTTTTTCTTAGTTTTATAAAAATTATATTTTGAAAAATTTATTCATTTTATTCGCTGCTATTTTAGTTTCATATAATGGATTTTCACAAACTCCTGAAGCTAAAAAGGACACAGCGGTATATCTTCGCTTTCCCACCATTCCTAAATTCACTGTTTATAAAGCCCCTGATAGTACGGCGTTTTCAAGAGATAATCTTCAAAAAAGAAAGCCGACTTTATTTTTTATTTTCAGCCCTGATTGCGGCCATTGCCAGCACGAAACTGAAGCGCTCATAAAGGATATTAAAAATTTTAAAAATACTCAAATCGTAATGATCACTTATCTTCCTTATGAAGAAATGATCAAATTTTATAAACAATATAAAATTGCCAATTACCCCCAGATCACAATGGCAAGAGACACTAAATTTTTCTTCCCTGTATTTTTTAAAGTTCAAAACCTGCCTTCCCTTTTTGTTTACGATAAAAAAGGAGATTTTAAAAAGGCATTTGAAGGAAGTGTAAAGATGGAAGATATTGAGGCAGAATTGTAATGGCACTTATTTTTTCATAAAGGGAAAAGCACAAAAATAGTTTTTTGAAATTTTCAAATCCTACATATTTTTTCTATTGAATTCCTATTATTGATTGGTAGAGAATATAAAACAAATTCAAATACGATATTGCAAATTGAATATTGATGAGGATTTAATCCTATACCTTTGAACGGTAAAAAAATTTCAAAATAAATA
Organism: Bacteroidota bacterium; assembly: GCA_030853195.1. Lineage (GTDB taxonomy): Bacteria > Bacteroidota > Bacteroidia > Chitinophagales > Chitinophagaceae > Ginsengibacter. The sequence goes on from JALYVO010000002.1 coordinate 105,320, forward strand.
TAAATTAAAATGAAAGTAACTGTAGTTGGCGCAGGCGCAGTAGGCGCAACTTGTGCCGATAATATTGCAAGGAAAGAGCTTTGCGAAGAACTGGTTTTACTCGATATTAAAGAAGGAATTTCTGAAGGAAAAGCGATGGATTTTATGCAAAGCGCTGCTCTTTTAGGCAGTGATACAAAAATCACAGGCAGCACTGGTGATTACAAAAAAACGGCCGGGAGCAATGTCGTGGTAATCACATCCGGCATACCGCGTAAACCAGGAATGACGCGCGAAGAATTAATTGGGATCAACGCGGGAATTGTAAAAGATGTAACAAAAAATATCCTCGAAAATTCCCCCGATGCAATCATTATTGTGATCAGTAACCCGATGGATACAATGACTTATCTCGCATTGAAATCAAGCGGTATATCAAAAAACAGGATAATTGGAATGGGAGGTTTATTAGACAGCAGCCGCTTTAAATATTTTTTATCAACTGCTATGAGCTGCTCTGCGCATGACTTGCAGGCCGTGGTGATAGGAGGGCATGGTGACACTACTATGATTCCGTTAACAAGATTAGCAACTTATAATGGAATACCTGTTACTAATGTTCTTGACGAAGCGAAATTGAAACAGGTAGCTGCAGATACGATGGTTGGCGGAGCAACTCTTACCAAATTTTTAGGAACAAGCGCATGGTATGCTCCCGGAGCCGCAGGCGCTACTTTGGTGGAAGCAATTGTGCGTGATGAAAAGAAATTAATTCCATGTTGTGTAATGCTTGAAGGTGAATATGGCCAAAAGGATATTTGTATGGGCGTGCCCGTAGTGATAGGAAAAAATGGATGGGAAAAAATAATTGATTTGAAATTAAATCAGGATGAACAGGCCGCGTTTAATAAAAGCGCCGAGGCAGTGAGAAGTATGAATGGAGCATTGGAAGGATTGAAATAAAAAAGAGCTGGAAAGTTAACAATCAGAACCCGGTGTTGAATTACATCGGGTTTTTTTATGCGGTTAATTGTTGAATTGTGCAAAGCGAAAAAGTAGATTATTTCTTTTTTTTCAGCAAGGAATGAAAAATCACGAAAAACTTTTCATTTACCAGGATTACCACTTACAAAACCAAGCCTGCCATTTACTCAATGGCGCTTTTCATTAGTTCATTAAGTTTTAATTTGTCAAGTATTCTTTTGTTATAATATTTTAGACGACGGTAGTTTCATTAGAAGATCAAAAACCCTCAAAGTTTTATCATTTTAGAAAAATATTCTTCTATCCAAATAAATCAACTGGCATGAATGAACATCCGCTTCTCGCACAACTGGCGCAGCTTACCGGCGAATTTGTTGCAACTAATAATCCATCAGCAACGCAATTGCACGAGTTACAAAACAGTATTGCTACAGCGCTTTTGCAACAACAGCCTGCAGAAACTTTGCAGCAAAATTTTCAGTTTCAAAATACTGCTGCCTATACAACTGCCGGTTTAAATCCCGATGACCTTCAATCACTCAACGAAGTGTTACAAAATGCTGCGATGAAGACTGATGACAACATCCGTGTCTTTCGCAGGGAAGTCCCTTTCACGAGCAGCCAGGTAAAAAGCAGCGTTCCGGATTGGGCTCGGGGCGCGGCAATCACAAAAACTATAGGGCCGCTGATTGATAAGCTTGGCAACCAGGTTTTTTTCGATCTTTATAAAATTGTTCCCTGCGTAAAAATAATTTTTCAGGGATCCACAAATCCTGCCATGATACTTTCTTTAAAAATTCCACGCCTGATACTTTTCAGCCATGCGCCTAATAGTTACACCATTCCTGAAAGCAGCGCCTGGACTGATGCGCATTTATTTGACGCTTCTATTTTGGATACTCAATATTTTGGATTAAAAGTGAAAAGCGGCACGATCAGTTTTTCAAATAATGTAACGCTTACCAATAATATAATTACAGTGCCTTCAGGAATTACTGCAACTGTTATCTTGCAGCTAATTCCGCAAGCTGCAACGGAAAATGCGGCGGATGATACTGGTATTGATGCGAAAAATGCGCAGGTGAATTTGCCCACACAAATTTCATTTACATTCAGCAACACTGCAGCAACAATCACTGAATCGGGCAATGCTTCCTGGAAACTATATGACCAACCCAATGAATTTACTTTTCAGAAAGGAAAACCGGTGTTTTTTATTCCACAATTAAATCGTTTATGTATTCCTTATTCAAACGGGGAGCCACAATTGCAAATTCAAAAATGTTTATCTAAAGTTTTCAATATAAAGAACACCGCGCCTATTACCAGCGCCGCCTGGAGTTTGCCCTGCGCTTCGCTTGACATTAATAATCCTTTGGAAGCAAGTGGTGAAGGAGGAATGATAGTTCAAACCGGTAAAGGATTACAGGCATCATGGCAGGGATTGAAAGCTGCTAATTTTCAAAATACAGAATGGATCAATCTGAGTAATCCCTGGATATTATTAGAGCCAGGGCGCATTTCAATTTCTGATCTAAAGGCCGGAAACTTAAACGCTAAACAACAATTTTTTTTATGGAAAAATAAAAAAACACAATGGAACAAAATAGAATTGCAATACCGGGAAAGCTTTTTATTTTTCTACAATTGTTTGCAGTCAGGCAATGAATCTTTACTCGCACAAACCGATTGCACCGGAATGATTGATAAGCCTGTGAACGTTGCTGGTATTCCCTTTGAGTTAAAAAGCAAGCAGACAATTCTACTGCTTAGCTTTTCACAAAAAATTCAATTGGTTTATTTATATGATGATAATTTATTGATCGATAATAACGCTTTGATCAATTCGCCGGTTGTATTTAAAACACAGGCAATTGGATTGAACAATGCATTGCTAACCGTTTCCCCATTAAAAGGGTTTTTACTTTTCGGAGAATTGAAAAATGAAAATGAATTTAGTAAAGCTGCTTTAATATTTTCATTTGGACTAATGGGCTATGTTCCCACGTTGCCCGATCCGTACACTGCCAACCTGGATATTTTCCGCGGGCAGAATCGCATAAGCCATGCATATACGCAGCAAGGAGGCATTCCTTTATCGGCTATCAGGCAATTATTGATTGCCACACTTATCTGGCAAAATGATGTTTCGCCAAATGTAAATTTTACTTGGGGAGAAATTTCTGTGCCAACTAATAATCTCACAAACGTTCAACCAGCGCAACAAGTTTCAATTAATCTGTTGAGCAATCAGCAACTGGCTTCTGCAAATTCTCAAATGCAAATAAGCAGGCAGGAAGATTTACTCACTAAACAATACCAGGCCGCGGGAATCTCTGACCAGCAAAGGCCGCCTTCAACTGCCATGAACTATCTCCGTCAAATGGATAGTTTGCGCCAGGGAAATTTATTTTCATTGCTTGATGTGAGTACCAATGCCGATCTGCTTGGAATCAATATTGGTTTTATAAATGAGCAATTCATTTTTGGCGAAACATTCAAAGTGCAGCCGGTTGATACTTCTAAAAATCCTCTCGCTATCCAGGGAATGGATGTAGTGGCCACCAGCCGCTTTGCAAGAATTTTTGCTTTGCCACAAATCAGTTGGGAACCAATGCTGAATCTCACAGCGCCTTTTAACCCAACGAATGATCCTCCAGGTGGATTTTTAAAGTTTGACGACGATGGCTTCCCGGCAATCATCGGAAATACAGGAAATGATCCCGTTTCTTTAGCGCCAATTCCGCTTACCAATGAAGTGGTAACCAACTATGCAAAAGACACCAATTTCAAAGCATGGAGTTTGTTCACTTTGCCCAATGGAATGGTATCGCTCGGGCGTTATAATCAAACCAATTCTTATCTCCCCAAACCTAATAATGACGGGGCAAAAATTGAATTGATCAATAAAAATTTTGAAAATAATATTGCTACAGGTTGGCAGATAGTAACTAAAGCAGGAGAAAATCCGAACGAAAATAATAAGGTGTTTGAAGGAAAGACCTCACAATTGAACAATATCTCTCCGTTATTCGGAAGTAGTAACTGGAGCGTGCTTGGACAAACTGTGACTGATATCTTTAATAAGGAATTTGGCGATAGTGGTATTATCCAAAGAGGCGTTCCTGTGGAGCGTTATGATTTTACGGGATATGGTGCGCAGGTTTTTAGTCATTGGTTAAATAATAATGCGGAGATAGCGCAAGTGTCGCAATCTATTTTTGATGTTTGGCGCGGCCGTGTGGCAAAAGAGATTATCCAGGTAAGAAGTTTAATTTATCCGTGGGCGATCAGGGTGGTAAGAACCATCACCATGTATCGTGGCAGCAATGGTTTTGAATATCGCGTTGATAGCGGATGGCGTGCAGACAGCGACGGAATTTATGATTTTTCAACAAAAGATGAACCTACTGTAAATTATACCTTTCATCCGGGTCTCATAAGTGGCGTTTTTAAAGTGAGAAATATTATAGATAATAATTTAGCGCCTTATACCAACCAGTGGTATAAAACTTCGGGAGCTTATGTTAATGAAAACGATGGATTGGCTTATGATGTACATGATGCCGTTCATCCACTTGTAGGGCCGCTTGATGTAGAACTTGTGCCTGTTTATTTTGACGCGGATGTTGCTATCGCAGATGTCGAAGGTGTTCCCACAGGGGAAAAAATTCCTTCCAAAAAAATGCTTGGATATTTACAAAAAGCGCCAAAAGGGATTATTATTTCTCCACAGGATTTTGCTTCATTGCTTGACCTCCAAAATGGATTAGGCGGCCCGGTAGATTGCACCATCAATATCAATAACAGCAATCAAAAAATGCGCCTCAGCCGCGTTGAAGTGAATCATAGTTTGGATGAAACAAACAACATAGTTTTTGTTACTGCTGCCAAAGGCACACCGGTCTTGCCGAAAGACGGAAGCTGGAGTTTGGTTTCACATGATAAGAGTTCAACAGAAGTCCGGCCAATTACAGACAATGTAGTTTCATTGGTCAGGAAAGGAGTTTTACAACCTAACGGAACTATTTTAAATCAAAGTTTATCTGATGAAATTACACCTGCATCAGAACTTTTCAAAAAAGCAGAAGACAGGCTAACACAGTTTGGGTTTTTGCAAAGTACTGACACGCAAAAAGTTTTATTCAGAAACCCATTCTTCAATGCAGGTGAAAAATTATTACACAGCACAATGCCTGACCTTGCTGATGCTTATCACTTACTGAACAGCAAAGGAATTTTTCCCAATCTGAATGCAGATATTCCAAAAATGGATTTAGAAGTGCAAGGAATTGCTACAAAAATTATTGACCAGGGTTATCAATTAATTAATAATGTCAGCAAAGAAGCACAGGCATTAATACAGGATTTTTTACCGAGTGCTTCTTTTACTTTTATCAATAAACCAGGTTTACTTAAAGTATATGCGGAATATGCAAAAACAAATGTTTCGGATACTAAGGTTGATCCTCCACCCCCGGGCACCGCGCCTCCGCCTCCGCCACCACCACTTTCTGCAGGGAAATTAAATTTTGACCTGAACAGTGAGGCCAATAATTGGGTAAACTCAATGAAAGGAATTACGATGGTGGTTGACCTTGCTGGGATGGAGCGGTTATTTTTGATCAGGGGCGATTTTGATACGCAAAAAGGCGTAGTACCTGCATTCAATGCGCCGCAATTAATTCCGGGAGTTTATTTAAAGCCAATCATAGACATCCTTGAAATATTAGAAGCCATTGGCTCTGACCCGAATTACGCAGACCTCGTGAAAAAAGGATTGCAGATCGCAATGAGCAATAGCCCAAATAACTGGGAATATAAATTCCAGGCGGATAAAGAAATTCCTGTTGTGCAATTTCCGCCCGCTTATGCGGATGGCCCCACAACTCCATTACGTTTAGAAGCCAATTTGAAATTAGGAGTTTATTTCAACATGGCTGTTCCTGTTCCGCCTGATGGTTTGCCTGCTTTAAGCGCGGGTGGCTTTATAGAATTTGGCGCCAAATTAAGCGTAATGTGCGTAAGCCTTGCTGCTGCTACTGTTTACGCCGTTGGACAGGTTACTTTGCGCATCTCTGCAGATACCATAACAGGGCCTGGCTTATATATGAAATTAGGTTTTGGAATTGAATTAATGGTGGGCATTCCTGTTGTAGGAAATGTAAGTGTGCTCTATGCAGTTGGAATAGAAATTTCTTTAGATACCTCACAGATCACAGTAGCAGCCTTTATTTTATTCAGGGGGCGTGCAGAATTGTTTGGCGGAATTGTAACCATCACCATACAAATCGAAGCAAGTGGCAAAATACATAAAACATTAACCGGCCCGGGAAGAACTGATTGTATTGCGCAAGTCACTTTCAGTATTGATGTGAGCGTAATGTTTGTGATAGACATCAATGAAACCGAAAGCTGGCAGGAAGCAAGACAGATCGCATAATCGAAAAAGTAGTTTTTTGAATTATATAACAGTGAAGGGTAAACGAAAAGTAGTTTTTTTAAATATTATTATTGCCCGATAAAATGTTTATAGATGATAAGAACCCTAACTCCCCAAAGGGCTTAGCCCCTCTCCCTCGGGAGAGGGGTTGGGGTGAGGCCAGACAAGTAAAAAAGTAGTTTTTCATTATTAAAATATTTCTATAATGACACCGAAAATAAGCATCATGGCTTTTCCCCAAAAGCAGGTTGGAAAAAGCTTATACCTAAATGTGCTCTCCATCGTAAGAAATTATAACCCATTGCTTAATGATCTTAATCTTGCATTATCTCCTGCATGGGTGGATTGTAATTTGCGTTTGCAGGCCATCGTTATTAATTCATTAGAAGATTATCCAAGTTTGGATCTTCCGGCTTCTAAAGTAAAAGCGTATGATTTGCCGGATGTAAAAATGGATCCTTCAGCAAAAGATATTTTCACTTCTTTGCAAAGCCGGTTCACGTTTAAAGATCCCGCCAAGCCTGGTTACAGATCTAATCCTGCAACCAATTACCAGGTAAAAAAATATTTACCCCAGACTTACAGGCAATCTTTTAATTTCACTTCTCCCAGAGATAAAAATATTTGTGTAACCGGTGATGAATATCATTGTGCTGTTAAGAAAAATTCTAAACCTGATCCTGCTTTTGTGCAAAGCGGTGAAGATACCAGTTGGGGAAAAGTTTTTGCTTTCTGCCTGCGGCATAAAGAACTGGCAAAAAAATGTGGGTTTATTCATGAAGAAATGAAAATTGATTTGGACGATAATACTTACCAAAACGGTGGCTGGCTTTATGTTGATCTTCATCCTGATTGCAGTTATTTTAGCGCAGCGCAAGCTCCCAATCAAAATTTTATTAAAAGATATGCAGCCCGCATTCCAAAATTAGACCTCACAAAACAAAGAGATCTTTTTGCAGCAGTGGAATTTCCGGTGCTCATAACTAATCCTTCGTTGGGCGGTGATGACCCTATGCAGCCATCATCTGATATTCTTGACCAAATGTTTATTGAGGCAGCAGAATATGATGATGGATTCTGTAAAATTGTTCATAATTATCAACCCGTAAGTAATAGTTTGATAAAAGAAGAACAGGACGATGAGCATCCGGTAACCAATGATATCGGAATAAGAATGGGCTGGGATGATGAGCAGATCGCCATCTGGCATGCAAGGCAAATGGCGCTTGATCCTGTTACGTCAAAGCGTGCAGACGCGCCTCCCGGCGTTTTCCAATATCTCATTGATGCAAGAATAAAAAGCGCAGATCCGCTTCATCCTAATAAATGGACGCCACTCTGCAGGGTGAGCTATGATAAAGATGTTTCTTTAGACGCTACTTTGATTGGCAAAAAAAATGATGAATTGGAAATGGGCGTCGAAGTTTATCCGGCTCAATTAGATGCTGATAAAACCGGGAGCTTTTGGCTGCCTTCTTATTTTTCACAATGGATTGGCAACAGCCTTGTGCTTCAGGATGAAGATGCAATAGCCATTTATCATAAAGATGAAGTAGGTAAAAATTATTTAAGCCCCGGCGACTACGACCCACCCGGCGAAACACCCCATAAGGCCACCAAAAATGATTTTTATAAAGCTGTTGGTTTAGATAAAATTGCACTGCTTTATGGCGATGAATATGAATTTCGTGTACGCATGGCCGATATAACAGGCGGCGGCCCTGCAATAGATGCAGAACCGGTTTACAGTTCACCCGCACCGTTTTCTTCTATCCGTTTTCTAAGGCATGTCATTCCTCAAACTTTAAATTTTGTAACACCGCTTCCTGTAAGTGATACAGTCATTTTTACTGATAATAAATTAAGCGTAAAACGCCCGCTACTGGGGTACCCGAGTGTAATATTTACCGGTGGATATACTGATACAGTGCAGAAATTGATAGATGATAGTAATACTGTTATCGGTAGTGTAGTAAATAATATCCAGCATGAAAAAAGAGACGTTGGTTTATATGATCCTGATGTGGCCTCAATGGAAATCATTGTTGAAGTAAGATCGCTTGGCATGGATACAACTATTCGCAAAAGAGATGCGAAGGATAATTTTGCATTTTTGTACAGCACTAAACGCGCATTTCCTAAATCTTTTGATGGACAGCTTGATGTAAAATTTACTTTTGTTGATGCGCCTGTTTTAGACTTCACAGGAAGCCCGCAATTGACTGACCTTGGTTTACACACTTCCGGTAAAACAAATATTGACGACAGAAGTGACCTGGTGCTTCCAAATGCAAGGGATATTAGAATTACAGTAAGAGCATTGACAGAAGATAAACCGGACTATTTCGGAGGAGTGAATCCCGATGGCACTAATCGCACACAATTAACGGGCATGGTATCTTCATTCGTTACAAGAAACAGTGCCACTTCAGAAAAAAATCTTTTTAAACCCACAGGCGATCAAATGATGATCCGTGGAATTTATTTGCAACCGGATGATCCATTAGTTGTTACAGCCGATCTCAATCAATTGATCGTAGCTAATCTTGCTACTGATGATAGAATCCCTACGATGATACAACGCTTGTCAGGCGCTATTGGCACAGATAATAAAGGAATGTCTTTAATTGGAAAACAAGGCCAGCGGTGGCAGTTTGGTGTCAGCCGCACTATCAGGCATACCGCAGCGCCGGATAATACAAGCATTACGTTTGCAACAAAAAGTGATCTGCTGAATCATTGGATTGTTCCGATTACATTATTAATTGATCGGGATTGGACATGGGACGGCGTGCAGCCTACAAGCATAGAAGTCTACAGGCAAAATATTTTTTTAAGAGATGCCATGAAAGCTATGGGTGAAAATGACCGAGATACTTTTTTAAATAAATATTCTACAAAAGATATCCTTACGAACGCGGCTGTGACCTCTGTAATGAAAGAATTATTAGTTGGCGATATTGAATTAAAAAGGGCCATAAACATCCAGGCACTTGTAAACTCTGACCGTTCGCAGACTTATGTTTGTTTTATTGATGGCGTGGAACCCAAGCAATCCGATCCAACAAAATTCCCTGATGAATTATTAGTAAGCTATCGCGTCAATGTAAATTATCTTACCAAAAATGGCAGCGCACCAACTCATGATGATGACCTTGGTTTATATTTACATTTGCCAATAACTTCGCCACCTTCACAAATGCCAAAGATTGTGAGCGCCGGCCTGGCAGCAAGTAAGTATGTGCGTGATACCAATTACGCCAACACAGAATCGCGAAAAAAATATTTATGGATCGAGTTTGAAGAACCTTTGCAAGATCCTGATGACGCGTATTTAGCAAGAATGCTGGCTTATTCGCCCGATCCGTTGTTGGCAAAGTGGGAATGGGATTTATTGATTGCGCCGCAGGAACCAGCGCTGCCAATAGATCCTGAGCCAATGAGAATTATTACTTCTGCAAGCAGTGATGAAAAAAGCGGGTTGAATGCCATGCAGGAAATGATTGCAGCAACTGATAGTAACGTTCATTATTTGGTTCCTTTGCCTCCGGGTTTGCATGCAGACTCGACAGAGCTTTTTGGTTTTTTCACCTACGAATTCAGAGTAGGGCACAAGATTCCATGGAGCACCGCGCAAGGCCGTTTTGGGCGCCCGCTTCACAATACCGGAGTTCAACATCCCGCACCACAACTTTATTGCACAGCCAACAGAGATGAAAGATTGATCACGGTTACGGCGCCTTTTGCACAAACAGTTTTTGATGGCCGCAACGTAACTGCCATTCCGCCACGCACCGAAATATGGGCATTACTTTATGCGCAGATAAGGATGGCGGATGACAGTGATGAAAGAAACGTGTTACTAGCAGACAAAAAATTATTTGTACCAAAAGGATACACACCCGGCGCTTTGGCTTATGTTGCTACTAATCACAACCAGGATGCGCCGCCACAGGGAACCACTGGTTGGAGAAATAAAGAAGTAGAAGATCTGCTGGCTCTGTATGGGCTTCCGGCAGAAAGCCCGTTGAGCGTTTTATGTGTTGAGATGATGCCGGGCAATGATAATTTTATTGTAAACCAGGATACACAAAACTTTTCTCACCAGTTATATTTCGACAGGCAAAATGCAATGTTCAATCACGCTGCCGTTCCATCACAATCTGATTTTATTAATAACCTGAAACAATATCTACAAACATCAAATGGCTCAATGCAGAAAATGAGAATGCTGGTGAATGATCAAAGCGGTAGCAATAATATTGAAGCAGAAAGTTATTTCGCATCGGATAATAATGGACCGCGCCCATTAACAAGTGATTTGGGGAATTATCGTATTCTTCGAACATCCACTCTGGTAGCTGTTCCCGAAGTTTGTTGTACGGTTTAAATGGAAAGAAAAAAAGTGAATTTTCTATAAAAAGGCTTATCACGATATTTATTTTTTTAGGTAGCCATAGATCCGGATTGTAGTTAAGTATGAAGGGTGATTTTTTTTTGTACATTGCGTCTTATAGCATAAATATGGCGTAAGCAGTAATACTATGGCAGAAGTTACATACTATCAAAACCCTGACTTCGATGAAATATTCGTATTCCATGGTCTTGAAGTTCCCACCTCAAAAAAAGAGTTTAAACCAATCGCAGAGGATATTCAATTAAAAATCGCTGAAGCCTTTCCAGAAATTTGTGTACCACTTTATCGAAAAGGTGTCGGTACAAGAGGTGCCCAAGATTTTATGACCATTATAAAAGATAAATTGATAGCCAAAAGGAAAAAACGATGGCCTTATAAACAAAAACTTTTACTTTCAGTAGGAGTTAGCGGAATTAAAAAGGTTTATGGAGCAAAAGATCTGGACAATCTTTTAAAATCGGTTTTTGACGCTTTTAAAGGAATTGTTTTCGAAGACGATAATCAAATTGAAATAGTCATTGCTTTTAAACATATACTTTTTGACAACAATCAGGGATTTACAGTAGCATTGAGAATTTTGGAAAATGATACAATTAACAAATACATTCCTAAAATATTTTCTAATGACTACCGGACTTGGGGGCAGACATTTGTAGATAAATATTCAAAATCTTATGACGAAGAATTTAGTTCCTTTGAAATTTATTAACCGTACTACTGCTTACATCAGTTTTGCGCGGGGCTGACCTGCTAACAATCAGCATTGGTGAATGTTTCAGTTGCAGTTTCGTCTTACGTAACTCTATTGAGCAATAGTAATAACAATGAACTCTTAATTATAAATTTGGCAGCAGTTCCAGCCGACGAAATTTTATCCCTCCCTTTCACAAATACGCAATCGTTAATGGTAGCTTAATGACAACATCTAAACAAAGAAAATCTTGCCCGAATGAAAATATTCGCAGAGACAGAAAGATTAATTTTAAGAGAAATACTTCCGACAGACATCGACGGAATGTATGAACTTGACTCTGACCCAGAAGTGCATAAATATTTAGGGAATAAACCCGTAACAAGTAAAGAACAAATTATTGATGTTATAAGTTTTATCAGACAACAATACATTGACAATCGAATTGGAAGATGGGCTATCATTGACAAAAAAACAGATGAATTTATTGGTTGGACAGGATTAAAGTTTGTTACAGATGAAACTAATAATCATAAAAAATATTATGACCTTGGTTACCGATTAATAAAAAAATATTGGGGAAAGGGAATTGCGACAGAAACTGCATTCGCTTCGTTGGAGTATGCGTTCGACATACTTGACATTAAAGAAGTTTATGCAATGGCGGACTGTAAAAATATTGGTTCGAATAATATATTGAAAAAAGTTGGACTTAATTTAATCGAAACTTTTGACCTTGACGGGATTAATCATAATTGGTATAAAATTGACAAAATAGAATTTGAGAATAAAAAGCGGAGCCGCTAACATGAACTGTGTAAAAAAGCAAATAAAATTCAACTTTTTTAAGGTTCGCCCGCAAAGCCGTACCGTTGCCGTCATTGTACCGAACACCCGATAGACACTTTCCAGAAATTTTGAAAAAGTTTTGAAAAAAAAAAAAATTTGCAGAAAAATTTGCGAAACCGAAAAGTTGCACATATATTTGCAACCGATTAGCTTCATATAAATTATTACAAGAAATGAGAAGAGACATTTTTCAGGCAATAGCAGACCCAACACGAAGAGCAATTATTGTACTTATTGCATTACACGCAATGACCCCTAATGCACTTGCCGAACATTTTGATACCAGCAGACAAGCAGTATCCAAACATCTAAGAATACTTTCAGAATGTGAAATCATAAAACAGGAACAACAAGGACGTGAGATTTATTACAAACTTGAAATAAACAAGATGAAAGAAATAGACAAATGGCTTGAACAGTTTAGAAAAATTTGGGAAAGCCGATTCAATCAATTGGACAATTTATTAACAACAATTAAAAAACAAAAAAAATGAAAAATGATTTGCTATTTGATTTTACCGTTGACAAATCAACAAAAACGGTATCTATAACAAGGGAATTTGATGCCGGCCTTTCGCTGGTATGGGATGCTTATACCAGGCAAGAACTTCTTGACCAATGGTGGGCGCCTAAACCCTGGGCATCAAAAACAAAATTTATGAATTTTGAAGTTGGTGGGCGAAGATTTTATGCTATGGTAAGCCCCGAAGGACAAGAGCGTTGGTCCATTCAGAAATATACTTCCATTAGTCCAAAAACCAATTTCAAATTGTTTAATGCTTTTGCAGACAAAGATGAAAACCCTGAATTGCCCGGTTCTGAATGGGACTTAAATTTCAAGGAACAAAACGGAAAGACAATGGTCAGTGTTACTATTTACAATGAATCCCTTGAGCGCTTAGAGAAGATGATTGAAATGGGCTTCAAAGAAGGATTTACCATGACCATGAATTCACTGGATGAATTATTGGCAACTTTATCAAAAAAATGATTCCAATAGCTATCGGGAAAATTTGTCAAAACAAATAACAGCGTAAACAAATTAACAATCTAAAAATTAAAACTATGGCACTTATCAATCCTCACATTAACTTCAACGGAAATGCCGAAGAAGCATTTACCTTTTACAAATCAGTATTTGGCGGAGAGTTTGCAAAAATTATTCGTTTCAAAGACCTTGCAAGTCCTGAATTCAGGGTTGCAGAAAAGGAAGAAAATCATATTATGCATATTGCTTTGCCTATTGGTAATTGTAATATGTTGATGGCAAATGATGTTCCTGAAATTATGGGAAAAACAAACGAAAATGAGAACAGAAGTAAAATTGCAATAACAGCGGAAAGTAAAGAAGAAGCAGATAGATTATTTAATGGGCTTTCAGCAGGAGGACACATAGAAGGGCCTATTGGTGATAGTCCGTGGGGTTCATATTTTGGTTGTTTTAGAGACAAATACGGTATTGAATGGATGGTAGATTTTGACCCAAACAATAACGTGTATGCAGAAAAATAAAAACAACGAACGGATAACATGAACTGTGTAAAAAAACAAATAAAATTTATCTTTTTTTACGGTAATTTTCTTAATCGGACTGCTTAAAGAAAAGGAAAACCAGGTGCGATATTCTTTTCTTATAACAGGTGGAATATAAGATAGTAAAAAATTAAATTTTCTACAAAAACGCTTATCACACTATTTCATTTCTTTTCAATCAAAAAACAGAAGGCACAGAACCGCTGAATACGTTTATCAAATGGAGAATTAGTAGGTTTGTCAGTCTCAGCACAACAACAAGAATAATTAAATAATGGCCTTGTCCTCTTGGCATTTGTCAAAGTCCTGCCAACCTATGGCCAGACAAGGCGTTTTGTTTTTAAGAAATTATGCAGAAGGCTCCTGCTGGCTCAGGCAATGAAAGCTTCCTAATCCCCAAATGATATCAGTAGAATTAATACCGATAACCTTACGTGATGGAAAGCAGTCCTGAATTATATCTAAAGCAATTCCATCTTTATCGCATTGAAAAAGTGGTACAATAACAGAATGATTAGCGATGTAAAAATTAGCATAAGAAGCCGGTAAGCGTTGGTCTTCATAAATTACTTTATCCGGCATGGGCAATTCAACAATGTTTAATTGTTTGCCATTTGATAGCCGCATGGCTTTTAACTGTTTTAAGTTACGTTGTAACGAATCATAGTTCTCATCATTTTTTTTACTTTCTACCACTGCCAGAACTGTATCTTCATTTACAAAACGAACCGTATCATCAATATGCCCATCTGTATCATCACCCACAATTCCTTCGTCAATCCATAATATTTGTTCGGCCCCATAATAGTCGCATAAATATTTTTCTATCTGTTGCTGATTCAAATGCGGATTGCGGTTAGGATTTAATAAACAAGCTTTAGAGGTAATGATTGTTCCCCGGCCATTAAATTCTACAGATCCTCCTTCCATAATAATTCCCGGATAAAAAACAGGAAGATCATAATGTTTCGCAATTAGTGTTGGAATAATATCATCAAGTTCATAAGGAGGATATTTATTTCCCCATGCATTATAATCCCAGTCAACGATCACTTTTTTTTCTTTTGAATGCGGATTGATAAGAAATGCTGGCCCATGATCCCTGCACCACGCATCATTGGTAGGATGAAAAAAAAATTCTACTTTGCTTAAGTCTACATCAGCCTTTTGCAAACAGGCTACAGCACAAGTTTTCATCGTTTCATTAACATTGATGCAAACTTTTTCGCTCATCGTGAGTTCTTTTACAAAGCGGCAATAATCAGGATAAATAAGTTCGATCTTTCCCGGCCATGACGCTTCTTTGTGTGGCCAGCTAAGCCATGTTGCATCATGATCAGCAAATTCTGCAGGAAAATAATAGCCAAGTTCTCCGGGAGTTTTTATTTCAGAATTCATAGTTTAAGGTTCATTCCTCATAAGTTAGAATATAGCTTTATCGTTTTTTTTAACGTAAATTATTCTTCATCAATAAAACGGCTGGTAATGGGTTGATAAGAGTCTATTCTTCTATCGCGCAAAAAAGGCCAGTGTGTCCGGTAACTATCTGTTTTAGAAAGATCAATTTCAACTACGAGGCTTTCTTCTTTATTATGCGAAGCCTGTTGAATAATATTTCCGAAAGGGTTGGAGACAAAAGAACCACCCCAGAATTTCATAGCGCCGTCTTGCTCAAGGCCTACCCGGTTTACACTTACTACATGCACGCCATTTGCAATAGCATGGCTCCGCTGGATAGTTTGCCATGCGTTATACTGTTCTGTGTTGGTAGCTTCATCCTGTGTTGTTGACCAACCAATAGCCGTCGGATAAAATAATATTTCAGCGCCCATCAAAGAGGTTATTCTCGCAGCTTCCGGATACCATTGATCCCAGCAAATTAATATGCCGAGAGTTGCATATTTCGTTTTAAAAATTTTATATCCCAGGTCGCCGGGGGTAAAATAAAATTTTTCGTAAAATGCGGGATCATCGGGGATATGCATTTTGCGGTACTTGCCAAGATAGCTGCCATCAGCATCAATTATAGCGGTAGTATTGTGATATAAGCCCTGCGCTCTTTTTTCAAACAGCGATGCAATGATGACAATATTCAATTCAGCGGCCAGTTTGGTAAATGCATCTGTGGTAGTGCCGGGTATTGCTTCCGCCAGTTTAAAGTTTTCGTAATCCTCTACATCACAGAAATAGAGCGAAGTGAACAGTTCTTGTAAACAAATGATCTGCGCTCCGGCCGCGGCCGCTTCTTTAGTTTTTTCAATGGCCTTAGTTAAGTTGGTTTGCTTGTCTGCTACGCAACTCATTTGAATCAATCCTACTTTTACTTTCGCCATGATTTTTTATAAAAAGCAAAGATATAAGATTGACGTGTGATTTGTCTGGGCTGCTTTATTAATGCCGGATAAAGGAAAATGAGATAGTTGATTTCTTATTCTTACATCACGACAAGTAACACTGTTTTATCAAGTCAATCAGGTTTTGCAAATAAAATCAAATCAAAACCGAAGATGTATTTTTCAGAATATTATGGCCGGTCTTACCTTAAGTGCCGATGTGCAAACAAGCCAAAAAATAGTTTTCTTCATTTTAAAAAAATTATCTGAGCAAAACAAAAGAACCTTTCAGATCATATTTCTTACCAATGTAATCTACTGCTTTCAACACCCAAACAAAACTCCCGGCATCAATTGGATTTCCTTTATAAACCCCATCCCAGCCCTGGTTTGGTTTATTTGTTGTAAACATTTTTTGTCCCCAGCGATTGTAGATAGTAAAATAATAAAAGGTTTTTATCCCGATAAGATGAGGCCGCATGATGTCATTTAAGCCGTCATTATTTGGCGTGAACGCGGTCGGCACATAAACGGCAGAACCTTTAAACGCGGTGATATTAATTGATGCAGTATCTACGCAGCCTTCAGCAGTTTTTATGCTCAGCAAATACCTGATATCATTACTCACATTTGCAACAGGATTTGAAATATTCGGATTGCTTAATCCGTTTGGCGGCGACCAAGAATAAGAAGTTCCTCCACTTCCATTCAATTGAAAAGGAATATTTACAGCAACGACTGTATCACTTCCTGCCAATGCGTGCGCAGCATGAATCATAATATTTTTCAGAACAGAACCAGAGCAGCCATTAGTTGCAGTAGCAGCGAATTGCACAGGAAAAATGCCGGCGCTTGTATAGGCATGTTGTGTGTTTTGCTGTCCCTCGAAAAAGCCATCGCCAAAATTCCAATGCCAGTTATTAATGGTCGTGGCATTATCAGTTTGTTGCCCTGAAAATAGAACTGTTGAATTAATGCAGGCATCGGTTGTATTAAAAGCTACTGAAGGAATATCTTTTATATCGAAAGTTTGTGTTACAGGATTTGATGCGCAACCAATATTGCTGGTAGCGGTTAATTGCAAAGAATGGTTGCCGGTAGAAACTTTACTAAGGTCAGGAATTTGTGCATTTGAAAATGGAGTTCCTTCAAGCTGCCATTGCCACTGATTAATATTTCCAATGACAACTGATGGAGTAATATCCATACGTGGTTGCAATGTCTGACACGTATCAAAAATGTGAAATGAAGCAATGGGTTTATCACCGATTGTTACGTGTTTTACGAAGGTATCACTCACACACCCATCAGCTCCTGTAATGGTGAGTTTCACCTGGTAAATTCCAGGCTGGCTATAATTATGTTGAGGCGGATCAAGTAGAGTGTTCGAAGTTCCATCGCCAAAATCCCAGTAATAATTTTTTATTTTAGTGAAAGATGTGGAGCTATCCAAAAACGTAACAGGTGTCCCGATGCATGTTTCATTGTTTGCAAGCCCCGACTGGAAACCCGGATTAAGCGACGTGCAAAATTTTTGAACATTAAAAGATCCGCCGGTCGCGGCAGTAAACCCCCAATAAACCATAGGATCATTATTAAAAATATCACGCACCAAATGTG
This sequence comes from Bacteroidota bacterium, assembly GCA_030853195.1. Lineage (GTDB taxonomy): Bacteria > Bacteroidota > Bacteroidia > Chitinophagales > Chitinophagaceae > Ginsengibacter. The sequence continues at coordinate 123,169 of JALYVO010000002.1, forward strand.
TATGCGCGGAAAGCCGGAAAACGCCATCAAAATATGTGCTTAACGTATCTAAAACTGGATCCCACTTTATCCGGAAGGTATGCCAGGCGCAATCTTTAATATCATTACTGGACGCAGAAGCTGGAATTGGGCCCGCAAGGTCATTGCCGTGAACCACATTTCCATTTTTCTGGATGCTTATATGATCAAAAGAAGGGTCATTATTTTCAAAGTTCTGATAAGTATCCAAAGAAATTCCGATTGATGGAGAAATGCCTGCGAAACCCATCCCGCTGCCCGCAGTTCCCAGGCTCGTACTTACTGGTTGTAAAATAAAAACGATTCCATCAGCGCCTTTTATATCTGAAATACAACCGAGAAAAACATTGAATGAAAAATCGAAAGAATCATTGAGATTGATCTTTGTATTTTGCCAAACGCTACCACTTTGAAAATTTTGTGCATTGGTAAGCAGATAGCAATTGCAACTTTCTTTTACGGCATTCCCATTAAGAATATATTGTGAAAAAGACGTAAGAGGAGAACAGACTATTGCATTTAGAAATATAAAAATGCAAAGCAGTTTAGTCATGATTCAAATAAATGTTTACATTATCTAATTATCAGTCGCAGCCTTAGTTTCATTTGCTCTTTCCCATTCTTTTCTTCCCAAACCCGGATTCACATGCCTTTCACTATGATAAGAAGAGCGAACCAGCGGGCCGCTTTCTACATAGTCTAATCCAATGCTGTAACCTATATCACGTAATTCTTTAAATTCATCCGGATGCACAAAACGCTTTACCGGTAAGTGTTTTGGAGTTGGTTGTAAATATTGACCAATAGTGATCACATCCACTTCACTGTCTTTTAAATCCTGCATCGTTTGCACTACTTCTTCTTTTGTTTCTCCAAGGCCAAGCATGATACCGCTTTTTGTGCGCATGCCACCTCTTTTTAAAATACGCAACGTTTCCATGCTGCGCCAGTATTTTGCCTGGATTCTAACGGTGCGGGTTAAACGCTCAACGGTTTCAATATTGTGGCTTACTACGTTCGGCGCGGCTTCTATGACCCGTTTAATATTTTCTTCTTCAGCTTTGAAATCAGGAATAAGCGTTTCTAAAGTGGTATCGGGATTTAATTCATGGACAGCCTTAATTGTATTGTACCAGATAATTGAACCGCCATCTTTTAATTCATCACGGTCAACAGAAGTGATCACCGCATGTTTTACTTTCATTAAATGAATTGCTTCCGCCACGCGTTGAGGTTCATCCCAATCCACTGTTAGCGGCCTTCCTGTTGCAACCGCGCAAAAGCCACAACTCCTGGTGCAAATGTTTCCGAGTATCATAAAAGTAGCCGTTCCTTCGCCCCAGCATTCGCCCATGTTAGGGCAATTTCCACTTTCGCAAATGGTATGAAGTTTATTTTTATCAACTAAATTTCTTACATGTTTATACTCTTCTCCAATTGGTAACTTCACACGAAGCCATGATGGTTTTTTGAGTTTTAATTCCTGCGGCGCAGCTATTTCTTCGGTCATTCTTTATAAAATATTTTTATTTAGATAAACTTAAAAGTAGATTTTCCTTATTTTCTTTTACCAAATAAAATGGCAACATATCCACTGAAAAAGAATTGCCTTTGTGGATTTTGCACCATCAGCGGAATTTTTTTTGTATAATAATCCCCTGTTATTCCAACCTCAATAGCAGATATAATTTCATTATATGCTCCATAATCAAAGCGCAGCGCAGTTTTTGCATAAACTCCGGGCACCACAGTAAGATCGCTCCAGCCTTTCCCAAAATTAGGGCCGCCATATATTTTCGCATTCAGAAAATCGGTGCTATCCTGTGAATATTTTATAAAGCCAATTCCATTTCCCTGTTGCACCTGCACATAATAAGGCCTTAATAACCCTGCAGAAATTCCTCCGCCGTAATTAGCTGTGATGCTTACTCCGTTTTTATTAGATTTATTTCCTAAAACTATTTGTTGCTGCAAGCCAAGTTTTACAGGGTAGAAAAAATTTTCTTTTCCATAGATAAAGGGATTGGTATTAGAATAAAAACTGTTCGACTTTTCTTCCCTGACGTTTTTGCGCTCGCTGATTTCTAATTGATATAAAATAGATTTTTTGACCGAACTAGCTCGCCCTAATTCAAAGAACATTCCATAGCCATCACTGATAAGTTTTGCGCCAAACACAAAGCTTTTCCTATAAACAATTACTCCTTCCTCTTCCTGTTTTATCAGGGAATCTATCCGGTCACGCTTATCCATCTGGCGCTGTTTCTTTTTACTCTGTCCGAAGGAATTAAATGAGAAAGAAATTATTATTAAAAAGAAAATTAATTTCCGCATGTGATTTATAAATTAGTGCTGTAAATTTATACAAAAATAAGACAATGACTGCTTCAATAGTATATACGGGAAATCTAAGATGCCAGGCTCAGCATATTCAAAGTAAATCAGAAATTGAAACGGATGCGCCAATTGATAACAGGGGCAAAGGTGAAAGATTTTCACCTACAGATTTATTATGCGTTTCACTCGCAACCTGCATGCTTACTACTATGGGAATCAAAGCCGGAGATATGAATGTTGATTTGACTAACGCAAAAGCTGATATAACCAAGCATATGGCCAGCGATCCGCGCAGAGTAGCTAAAATAGAGATTTTTGTGTTTTTACCCGAGAATAAAAATGAAAAAGACAAGTTAATTTTAGAAAAAACAGGTAACAATTGCCCTGTAGCGAAAAGCATTCACCCGGATATTGAAGTGGCGATTAATTATAAGTGGGGATAGAATCAGCAAGTTAACAAGTTGGTGTTTTTCACATCAGATATCGTCAAGGCTAATTTGATTCCCACCGCCTTCCACATATTTAATTAGCTTTCTTCAAAATAGAATTCCCAACGGCGCATTGCAGGCAAAATTTAGGATTACAATATTCATTTTTCAATTGAATGAATGCCTGGGAATCAAAAGCGTTTTTATTAGCAAACCCAATATTTTCAAAGCCTTTTGTAATAATATTTTTCTCCGGCGCAATCTCCTCAAGCCATCTGATAGCTTTCTCTTTAAATAATTCGTCATCATGATGATCTCCATAAGAAAATAAAATAGGTACTATTGTGTTGATGATGATATTATCTACCATTTGTTTGCCTAAAGTTTTCACTTTGTAATCACTTTCTTCATCAAACGTATAATGATAATGCCAGTAATCATTAGCGCTAACGGTAAGCATCTTTTTTACTTCATCAACCGAAACGGCTTCTTTTATTTTAGAAAATAAATGTTCACTTTCATGAATAAGCATAGCAAGTTGGGCTAAACGGATTGTTGGAAAATTAGCAGGCCGCATCCTCAGGAAAAATAATTCTCCATCAACAGGCTGAAGTTGGTATTTTTTCTGATAAAAAAAATACTCTTTTTGCAACATGGCAGGATATTTTTCGTTGAATGTATGCTTTAGTAAACCTGACTGGCCAAATAACAACGCTTCTAATTGAAGAATACTACTTTTATGCTTTGCTAAAATTGTAACCGGCAAAGTTTTTGCAATCTTTTGAAACATTTCACTATTAACCTTAAGTCCGAAGTTTCCTGCTATCAACCACCAAAAAGTTTCTTCCCAATGATCATTAGTTTGCGCCAAAATCTTCAAAATCTTTTGCGACCTGGCAATCAATCTTTCAGCTACCAGCCTTTGTTTCCAACTGCTTAATGTAAATTCATTTACCAGATCAATCTGCCTCTCACATGGGATAAACTGAGGCGTTGCCATCAGTTGTTGATATTTTTCTAATAATAATTTTGATACCCTGCTTTGCAATTCCAGGGTTGGCAAATTATTTCCGTTGGCATCTTTTATTTCCACATCATGATTCCAGACTACATGAAGAATAACGTTGTTGAAATTACTATCAATTGAATGGCGGTGCAAGTTCCAATGGGAAGAATTAATGTGCAGTTCAACATTTCCTGCCCATAATGTATCATTGATTTTGATCCTGGCTTCATTAAAATCCGAGCCTTGATTGGTATTATGAAAGCCGGGATGAACAACCTGTATTGCATCACCGTTGGTGCTCAATAATTCGCCCTTATTGTAATACTGAAATTTCCAGATGTATTGCAGAATATCTTCTCTCATATCTCATAAGCAATGAAAATTAAAAATAAAGAAATTAAGGATAATAAATGAAAACCTAAAAGCTTTTCTTCTGACCGAATTGATCCGAGTATCATTTTGACTAATGATTACTAACGGTCATGAATAAACGAATATTATTATTGGCCACTTTGATTGGAATCGGTTATTCTTTAAAAGCTTTCATGGAAATCATAGTACTGTAATTCAGATTCATTGCCTGAAATATTATTTAGTGGGTTTTTCTTAATTTTTTTGCAGTATGCATCAATTTTTCCCTGCATTTTGGAGTTTGCAAGTTGGGACATATCAGGTTTTTTTATTATTTTTATTGGGAAATATGCAGAAATTTTTTCAGGGTGTTCCTGACACTCCTTTGAAACTACTTCCATAAAGTTACCGCCTTTTCTTAACCAGGTTTCTATTTTTTGACATGTTTCCTTTTCATCAGAGTCAATCTGGTCACTTAATTGCGAAAACGTATCCGCTATTGAATTAAGATGATAATTCGATCTCTCAGAAATAGTTTGAAGGTTTTGCATAATAAATATCTTCGAACTTTCAATGCATTCTTCTGGACCTGCTGTTTCTGCGTTGTTTTGCTCAGCCTTCTCATTTGCAATTTTTGCCTCTTTAATTAAATCACAATAAAAAACCCTTAATCCATTCATGTATTGCATCCAGTCCCCATCGTTATTTTTAATATGTACATAAATAGATAATGCGGCTAAAATTCCAAACTTCGGTACCAAGAATAAAGAATAAAAGATAAGAGTCAAGTTCCAACTCATGAGTTGAGCTAATTTTGGGCCGAGCTCGTCAATTGTTTTGAAAGAAACGCGGGTTTTCTCGCATACAATTTGCTCGTCTTCAAAAGTATATTTATGGCTTGCAGCGTTTCGAATCAGCCTCATATTATTAGTATCCTTTGGATTTAAACCAACACTTTTAAGATGAAAAAGAACTGACTGCGAATTTTTAAGATTGCTTAGGTTCAGTTTGCCTTCGCTTAATAAAATTGCCGATAAAGTGAATAACCCTGATAATTCAAAAGTGTTCGTAATGGACTTCATTTTTTCTGGTAATCTGCGCTCACTTTTTTCAGCACTATTTTTTTCTGAGTAACTCACTTCAAAAAGCTTCGAAAGATTTTCGCGTTTATTGAGAAAATTTCTTGTTACATTAATAATAGTTTGCGGGTTATTTTCGGTAAGTGACACTAGCTCATCTACAAAATTGGAAGATTGTTCTCTTAATTCTCCAAATGACTTATCCATATTTTTAAGAACAGAATTTTTTCTATTAATAACATGGTTATCCAATTGAAGAAAATCCAGAATAAACTGGTATGATATTTCAGTGCTCATTTTATTTTTGATTAGAACCTTAAGCGGCTTCGGCTAATTTTTGATTTTTTATACACTGCATTTATTGTAGTTCACAGAACTTAATCTCTTCTTTATCCTTAAATGTAAACTCAGCAATGAAAGCCATTAGCCGCGCTACACATTGGGAAATAATAGTCTAAGTTTATGTAAGGTAGCTATTTGCCAATGCAGAATTTACTAAAGATATAATCCAATCTATTTTCGTTGGTAATCTTGCCTGTTATCTCACCAAGATAATGAAGAGAGCGATTAATATCTATAGAAAGCAAATCGCCAGAGATATGATTCAGCAAGCCTTTTTTTACTTCCCGGAGACTTTTTGCAACTTCTGTCAAAGCCGCATAGTGGCGGGCATTGGTAACTACCACATTTTCGTTGTTGATTTGTTCCCCGCCAGCCATAACGAATAATGCTCTTTTTAATTCATTAAGGCCCGTTCCTTCTTTAGCAGAAATAAACAAGTTGGTTGCAAATTGTGCAAGCAATTGTTCATTATAAATATCCGTTTTGTTACCAACAGTAATTACAAGGGAATTTTGGTCTCTTATCTCATTGATGATTTTAGCAAGCTCATCGGCATTTATGTCATTTACATCAAATAAATACAATACTATATCTGCGGTTTTTATTTTTTCTCTACTTTTTATAACACCCATATTTTCAATAATATCTTGGGAGTGTTCCCGGATGCCGGCGGTATCAATAAGCCTGAAGAGTATACCATTGATATTGATCACTTCTTCAATAGTATCCCGCGTGGTACCGGCAATTTCACTTACTATGGCACGGTTTTCATTCAATAATGCATTAAGTAAAGTTGATTTTCCGGTATTGGGCTTTCCAACTATAGCAACGCTTATCCCATTTTTAATTACATTTCCAAGTTTGAATGATTGAATCAATTTATTGATCGTTTCAGAAATATCTTCGATAAGTAATAAGAATTTATGGCGGTCGGCAAACTCAACATCCTCTTCACTGAAATCAAGTTCTAGTTCTATAAGTGATGAAAATTTTATTAGTTCTTCCCGCAATTCAAGAAGCATATTTGAAAACCCACCACGCATATTTTTCAACGCCGCATTTTGAGAAGCTTTCGTATTGCTGGATATTAAATCCCCAATAGCTTCGGCCTGCACCAGATCTAATTTTTTATTCAAAAAAGCTCTTTGAGTAAATTCGCCTGCTTTCGCTAAACGCGCACCGTTGCGTAAAACAGATTCCAGAACTTGTTGTTGTACAAAAGGAGAACCATGACAACTTATTTCAATTACATCCTCCCCAGTGTAAGAATGTGGTTTTTTAAAAAGCGAAATCACTACCTCGTCCAATACATTTTTATTTTCTATTAAATAGCCTACATGTAAAGTATTAGCAGATTGAATTTTTAAATTTTTTGACGGGAAAATTTTCTGAATAATATCAAAAGAATTGTTTCCACTCAGGCGTAAAACGCCTATCGCTGCAATGCCAGGAGGGGTGGCGATAGCGGCAATAGTGTCTTCCCAGCCGGATGATATATCATGCATAGCGTAAAGATAGGATGCATAGATTTATTGCTGAATTGTTCGTTGATATTTCTTCATTCACTGGAGGAAATTGAGATTAATAAATTATCAATATTGATTCTTTATAAATATTTCTGAAATCATGCTTATAATGTTTTAATGGATTCTTATAAGTAAAAAAGTAGTTTTTATGCCTTTTTTTATAGATATCGGTTTTACCGTTCCTGAAGTTTTAAAGTTCAAAGCTGAATAATTTTAGCAATAATTAAAAATTATTTTCAATTTTTTTGGCCAAAAATATCTCCCAAAAAAAAGAGATGCAAAATCTGCATCTCTTATTAATATTTCTTTTCGGATAAAACTTATTGGTCCGGATTAGTCAGAGTAACGGGTTGCAAGCGATAAGCATTAACCTGGCGCCCATTCTGTTGAGCAGGGGTCCACTTTGGACCTTTTCTGATAGCATTAACGGCTATTTCGGCAAGTTTGGTACCTTTCAATGTAGTCGCCTGAACATCACTTACAGTACCGGTTTTATCCACTATGAATCTTACCACACATGTCCCGAAGTCTGATTCTGTAAATTCATCAGTATGAGCAGTTATTTCTCTTGTTACATATTTCTGCCATGCACCCGGGCCCCCAGGAAAGGAAGCTTCAATTTCAACTTTTGTAAATATTTTATCTGCATCTTCGTTTTTAGCTACAGGGGCTGCTACTACCTGGGTTCCTTTTTCTTCAGTTGGAGGAGCAACAATACCTATATCTTTTGTGCCTTCCACTGTTTTAATATCGACTTTTGCTTCTTCGATCTGTTTTACTTCTGGTGGTGGTTTTATTACCTCCTGATCTTTCACTACTTTAGGCGGAGTAAATTGAATAGTTGCAACCGGGGGTGGAGGTGGTAATTTTGGTGGCGGTGGAGGAGGGGGCGGAGGTGGTTCGTTTGGTTTCACCTGTTCCATCGTAATATCCTTAACTTGCATATCTTTCACATCAGGCTTATCATTGATTTTACTTGCAATTGCTGTAGCAACAAGAATAAGTAGAAGTATACCTAATGTAACACCAAGGGCTGTACTAATTCTCTTATTATACGTTTTACGTAAATCATAAGCACCATAGGCTTTATTCTTTCCATCAAAAAGAATATCAAGGATATCTGCCTTTAATATTTGATTAGCTTCCATGATTTTTTTTTTATTAGATCCTGTTGGATAATTTATTTTTGTTATTGTACACCTGCAGCTTTTTCAGTAGCCTGAATTTTATTGTATTCATCTGCTGTTGGATCCACCATTGCATACCGCGTAACATCATTTATGCTCATTTCATCGATAATGTCAACCGCATTTTTATAAGTAGCATCTTTATCAGGCTTTATGATTATGAAAAGATCTTCCGCAGGCGTAGATTTTTTCTTATCAAGGATTAACTTTCTCACATCTTTATAGCCGGTGGTTTGCATAGTTGCCGGATCATCCCCGTAATAATAATATATCACGTTTCTTTTTCCAAGCATTAATGTTAATGACCCGGATTTTTTTACTAATGTCTGATCTTTAACATCAGAATCTTTAGGCATCGAAAGATTCATTGATGTTGGCTGAGCCATTGTGGTAGTGAATATAAAAAAAGTGATCAGCAAAAAACCAAGATCTACCATAGGAGTAAGATCAACACGGGTAGATTGTTTTTTTCCTTTTTTTACACCAGGCCCTTTTTTACCTCCACCGGTTTTGACTTCCATTTCTGCCATAACTGTAAAGTTTAGATTTTTAAAAAATTATTTTTAGTTCTACTGAGTAGTAGAAGTTGTACCCATTTCGCCAGCCATATTCTTTTTGTACAATTCAGATCCTGCCGGCACATCTTCAGCATTAGTGACAAGATTGTATTTGTAAATATCATTTTTCTTGAAAGCGTCTATCACTCCTTTGAATGCAGGATATTTGGATGAATTATCCCCCTTAATCAGGAAGTTTAGTTTTTTTCCAAGATTTGCATTAACTGCTGCAGATATCCAGGTTTTCAATTCATTATTTGTACTATCAGTAGGAACTCCCGACAACTTTGTACTTTTAAGCTGTTCTGGCGTTAATGTAAGAAAAGAACTTAGCTGGCTAAAAGGTACACCTACAAATGTGGATTGCTTGAAATTCTTGATATCAGTTGGCGAAAAGGGGGAGTTTCTTTCCTTGCCCAATTCATCAATTACATCTCCTTTCATAGCGTCATCCATATCAATATAAACCTTATTGTCTTTATCAATAGTTACATTAAAATAGTCTTTTTGCGGAGCATGCTTATTAGAAACTGAACTTGGAGGTGTTACATTGATAGCGTCAGACGGCTTAAACTTTGTCGCTAATATAAAGAAGGTCAACAAAAGAAACGCAACATCACACATAGCTGTCATATCAACCGTTGTACTTCCCCGTTTTATTTTGGATCTGGCCATTATTTAATTTTTATAATAATTATTAGATTCAATATTTACAAAATTCCATAAAAATTACTTATATAAAGAAGCGAAGCTTTGTGTTAAAGTAAATCCAGATTCGTCGATCCCATAAGTAATACCATCGATTTTGGTAGTAAATATGTTATAAGTAATAATAGCAAAAGCTGATGTACCAATACCAAGGGCTGTGTTATACAATGCTTCAGCAATACCTCTTGATAATTCTCTTGCTGCATCTCCGCCACCGGATTCACCCAGATTGCTGAATGCCCGAATCATACCAACTACTGTTCCTAATAGCCCAATAAGAGTTGATACAGAAGCGAGAGTCGAAAGGAATACAAGGTTCTTTTCTAACATTGGCAGTTCAAGCGCAGTTGCTTCTTCCACTTCTTTTTGAATAGCAAGCACTTTTTGTTCTGTGTCCAATTCAGTGTCGGTGATCATGGATTTGTATTTGCGAAGCCCGGCTTTCATTACATTGCCTACAGAGCCTTGTTGCCTATCGCATTCTGCGATAGCAGCATCAACTTTTTTATCTGCAAGATAAAATTGTACTTTCCTTATGAATTCCGCGTTTGAGCCTTTCCCGTTTGCTTTGGAAACCGTAAGCCATCTTTCAACAACAAAAGTAAATACTATCAAAAAACATCCCATAAGAATTGGTACAATGATACCACCCATGTACATTCTTGCAAGGTCTGTTTTCGCGCCTTGTTGATTTGGCCAAAAACCGCCCTTTGGATCCGGTGCCGTAAAATGACTGTCGGCGCCAATTCCAAAACGCCAAAGACAATAACCTACAATAATACAAATAACGGGCGCAAGTAAAGAAATAATATTACTTGATTTTTTTGCTTTAACCGAAGTGGTAGCGCTTACTGGAGAATTTGCGGTGGTTTTTAAATCTGCCATGTTACTAAATTTTTAATGTTTAAGATGTAAATTAAATTTGATTATTTGACAACACAATTTTAAAGAAATTTTTTTTAAAAAAACTATTGAGCAAAAATATTTTATTGCAGTGCACAAGTTAGCAAAATATTTGAAATATCATTTTTAGTTTTAAAAAAAAAGTTAAAAATTTTTTTGAAAGGAACTTGACACAAATTAAAAACTTTAATAGATATAATCAATAACCAATTTCCTCTAAGTTTAATAAAAAGTTTGTGCTATAGCGATAGCATTATATATCATTATAACTCAAAAGATAGAAATCTGGTTTTTTAATTATCAAATTTGCAAAGTAAAATCGTTATAAATCAAAAAATAGATTTGCGTTTTTAGAAAACAGAGATGTTTTGATAATTGTAGAAATGAAAGATTTATTCATATCTAAGCGCTACAATAGGATCAAGGCGCGCCGCTTTTACAGCTGGATAAAGGCCCGCAAAAAGGCCTACTGCAGAACATACTACTATCCCAATAATGACCCAGCCCCACGGAACCACAAAGCCGGTGTGAAGAAATAAGCCCACCGCATTACCGACCAGCACGCCCAGAATTATTCCGAATATTGCTCCAATCAGACTAATAAAAACAGATTCAAAAAGAAATTGTGACCGGATACTTTTCCGCGTTCCACCGATGGCTTTTATTAATCCAATTTCGCGTGTGCGTTCGTTTACAGCTACGAGCATAATATTCATGAGGCCAATAGCTGCGCCAACAAGAGTAATCAATCCTATAAAAGCCGCTGCCGTAGTAATAGCTCCAAGGCTATTCATAAATATTTCTGCGATGCTATCACTCTTGTCAATATAAAAATTATTTTCTTCATCAATAGCCAATCTTCTGATCGGCCTCAATGTTCCTTTCGCTTCGGAAATAGCTGCATCAAGTTCATTAACATTATTTACCATCACCCCAATGTTCCATGAGATTCCATCAGTCGGATATAAACGACGTACATTGTTGTAAGTTGTCAGCACAATGTTATCCGCATTCAAAAATGAGCTTGATCCTTTATCTTTTAAGATGCCAATCACATAATATTTTATTCCGCCTGCTTCTATCATATTATCAAGGGCACGGATTGTATTTTCTCCATATAATTTTTGTGCGACACTGTTTCCCAAAATGCAAATGCTTCTTCCACTTTGCACATCAAGCTTATTAAAATTTCTTCCTCCTGCAAGTGTGTAGCCACTTTGCGCCAGATAATTCTCATCTCCTCCACGCAATGAAATATTAGGGTTGGTTTTTATTTTATCATTACTCGCAATTACAGATCCGGGGCCATTGATAGAAATGCTTACTCTTGCAGGAAATGTATATCGTTCTTTAAAGAGCCTTGCTTCCTGAAAAGTGATAATTTTCTGCGCATTCGATTTTTTTTCTTTTAACGCATTTTTGCTGGTTTTCTTTACTTGTCTGTCACCGCCAATATGAATCATTCTGTCGCTATAGCGAATGCTGAATGAGTTAGCACCCATAGTAGAAAAACTTTCGGCAAGGCTTTGATTCATTGAAGCGATAGCAGTGATAATTCCAATCAACGCCATTATGCCAAAAGCAATAATTGCAACAGTGATCCCAGTACGGAGTTTGTTACTTTTTATCGTGCGGAAAGCGAGAGAAAGTGTATCTTTTAACTGCATGTGTTTTTTAGAATTGTGAAGATAACAATATCAAAATAATTTGACGATACCATTCCTGTATAATATTTTGATGTACTGTTTTAGATAGATAAATAATCAATGCCAAAACCTTTTTGGATGGCAGCAACTATTAATAATAAATCCAGTCAATCAGTAATCCGGGAAGGACACCCAGAAGAATGATGATCGCAGCAGTAATTATGAGCAAATATTTGAAAGCCGGAGTAATATTCATTTGTGTATTCAGGCCAGGCGATGATTCTTTAAAATACATTGCCTGTATTATTCTGAAATAATAAATAGCGCTTATGGCAGCGCAAATAACCGCGAGAATTACAAGCCATATTTGATGGCCATCTTTCACAGCAGCCATCAGCATATAAAATTTAGCGATGAATCCTGCCGTTAGCGGAATTCCTGTTAGCGATAAAAGAAATATGGTGCAGGTTAATGCAAGTGTAGGCTGATATTTTCCAAGCCCATTGAATCCGGCAATTGAATAATCCTTCATCTTAGCTACCACAGCAAAAAGTCCGATGGATGCAAGGCAATAAGCGGCAGAATAAAGAAGCAATCCTTCCTTGGCAGTATCGTTTAATGCAAAGAGCGCAAACATCATAAATCCCGCTTGCGCAATGCTTGAATAAGCAAGCATACGTTTTACACTTTGTTGGAATACCGCGGTTATGTTTCCGATTAATAAAGTAGCTGCAATTATAACAACAATCAAAGTTTGCCATTGATGCTGCATGGAGCCAAAAGAAGATTGAAAAAGCCGGATGAATGCAATGAATCCGCCAATCTTAACAATAGTTGCCATGAATGAAGTAACCACGGTTGGCGCGCCATCATACACATCAGGCGCCCAGAAATGAAATGGCGCGGCAGATACTTTGAAAGACATTGCCACCAAGAGCAGCACCAGCCCGGCTGCAATCAACACAGGAAGATTTCCCTGCCCCAGATTAATAGCGTCTATATAAAATGAACCAAGGCTGTTTCCGCCATAAATAAGCGCGATTCCCATCAGCAATAAACCGGTGGAAAATGCGCCCATTAAAAAATATTTCAAAGATGCTTCGTTGCTTTTCAAATTGCGTTTGTCGCTGCCTGTTAGTATGTATAAAGGGATGGACATGATTTCAATTCCGAGGAAAAGCAAAAGCAATGTATTGAAAGAAGATGCAATGGAAATACCGCATAAAACAAAAAATATTAAGCTGAAATATTCAGAAACATGAATGCCGATCTTTTCAAAATCCCTGCCGCTCAAAAGAAAAAATAATAAAGTGCAGGAAAATGCAATTGTATTAAAATGAAGGCCGAAAGAATCAAAACGCAACATTCCTTTTGTATCCACTTTGAAAAAATGATACCCGAGAAACTCAAGAATATTTGCGCTTAAAACAATCACTATTCCTGCGATAGCCCAATATTTTGGCGTTGTGCTTTTCTTAAAAAACACTCCTCCAAACACCATCACAACTCCCCAAAGTGCAGTCAATATAATTGCGTTCATAATTTGAATCTCACAACCCTTTCAGGCTTTATTTTTATTATATTAAAAAACTATTTTTTGACTTGTGCCGCCAATCTACAATCAATTACCGCGGCGCTACAATTCTTATCTTACAACAACCCGAGTCAAAATATCTGTAACCGTCCCTTCTGTCAATCGCAAAATAAGTTGTGGATAAATACCCAAAACTAATATCGCTATTACAATAACAGATAAAACTATTTTTTGTAAACCTGAAATGGCTTTCGCATTTTCTGTAAGCGCATTCATTTTACCATAAAAAACATTTTTCATCATGTTCAGCATATACACTGCTGATAAAATAACACCTACACACGCAAAGGCTGCATACCATTTATTGAAATGAAATAAACCGGTAAACATTAAAAATTCACTCACAAAAGAATTGGTTAAAGGCAACCCGATATTAGCCAATGCAATTATTAAAAAGAAGATAGAAAGTGTGGGTGATTTTTGCGCAAGCCCGCCTAATTGTGATATTTTCCTAATGCCAGTTGTTTTATCAATGAGTTCAACAATTACCCACAATGCGATAATATTAATTCCGTGATTCAATATCTCAAGCATAACACCCTGAAGGCTTTCGGCGTTTCTTGAAAAAATAGCCGCGCCCATTAATCCGATATGTGCGATAGAAGCCCACGCCACTAATCTCTTCAAGTCATCCTGAACCATGGCGATGCAACTTGCATAAACAATTCCGATGACAGAAAGAATGATTATCAGGTTATCAAATTTTGAAACTGCTTCCGGCACTATAGGCAATAACCATCTTATCATCGCAAACACGCCCATTTTCACCATCACTCCACTCAATACCATCACGGTAGAATACGGTGCCTGTTCATAAGTGTCCGGCTGCCATGTATGCAATGGGAATATTGGCATCTTAACAGCGAAAGCCGCAAAAAATAACCAGAATACCCAATTCTGTTGTGAAGGCTGTAATGCGTTGCTGTAAAAGGCTGCAAGAGAAAATGAATGAGCAGCATCAGGCGTCACTGCCGGAGTAAACTGGTAAACATAAATAATTCCTATCAGCATTAACAGTGAACCAACAAATGTGTAGACGAAAAATTTAAAAGTTGCCGCAACTCTTTTTTCGCCACCCCAACGGCTGCATAAAAAATATGCGGGAATGAGCGCCAGCTCCCAGAAAAAATAAAACAATAACGCATCCATGGAAACAAAAACTCCCATTAAACCCGCCTGGAACAAAAGCATCAACGCATAAAAACCATTCGCATTTTTATAATCTGTTTTATAAGTAACCGCAAAAATTATTGGAAAAGAAAATGCGGTGAGAAAAGTAAGTACATGCCCCATTCCATCCAATCCGACAGAAAAACTTGAACCGATATAAGGCATCCAAACATAGCTGACATTGTTATAATTGAAATATTCCGGATGATGCGCTACGTCTGTAAAAGACAAGCTGATAACAGATACGATCAAAGTGGCCAATGAAGAAAAAAGCGCGAAGTCCTTTACGCTTTTAGCATTCTTGATAAAAATAGCAATTAGTCCTGTAACAAAAGGTATCCAAAGCAACAATTCCGGAAAAGTATAGTATGTGCCCAGCATTAATTTTATTTTGTAAACAATTGAATAATAAATAACAGCAACAGGCCAATTACCATCAATAAAATATATGAACCAACCTGTCCGCTTTGCAATAACCTTAGCTGTCGGCTTCCATAATTCACGCCTCTTCCTACGCCATTCACAATGCCGTCAATTCCTTTTTTATCAATCACATTATTTAATAAATTTGATAAAGAACGTAATGGTTTTACGATAATTCGATTATATGCCTCATCAATGTAAAATTTATTTTTTATGGCTGTTACAAAACCATTTTGCTCAGCAGTTTCAGGCGCATAATTTTTAAATTTATTCCATGCCCAAATAGAAACTATTACAATTAATATCACAGAAACCATGACTAGAATCCATTCCGTTTGCTGTGAAACATTATTAGCAGCAATCATATGGGAATGTTCAAAAACGGGATTTAAAAAATCACCCAGTTTATTTCCATTCTTCATAAATATCTCAGGAACGCCAACAAAGCCGCCAACTGCGGCAAGCACTGCAAGAATAATCAATGGAATAGTAATCGTAGCGCTGCTTTCATGCACGTGATGCAATTGTTCATCTGTGCCTCTGAACTTACCGGTGAATGTTAGCGCGAGCAAACGAAACATATAAAATGCAGTGAGCAAAGCGCCACCTAAACCAATTATATACAATAAAGGATTATTGGCAAATGCGGCGTTTAGAATTTCATCTTTTGAAAAGAAACCGGAGAACGGCGGAATACCTGCGATAGCAAGACATGCGATAAAAAAAGTAATGTAAGTAATGCGCATTTTTTTACCAAGTCCGCCCATTTTTCTAATGTCCTGTTCTCCGCCCATCGCGTGAATAACAGAACCAGCACCGAGAAATAAAAGCGCTTTAAAAAAAGCATGTGTCATCACGTGAAAAACTGCAGCAGAATAAGCGCCAACGCCTAATCCTAAAAACATATATCCTAATTGGCTAACAGTAGAATAAGCCAGCACTTTTTTTATGTCATTTTGTTTCAAAGCAATAATGGCAGTAACTATCGCCGTTACAATTCCTATGCTTGCAACTCCTGCCAAAGTGATTGGCGCGAGTGAATACAAAATATTGCTCCGGGCAATCATGTAAATACCCGCTGTTACCATTGTCGCCGCATGTATCAATGCAGACACAGGTGTTGGGCCTGCCATTGCATCGGGAAGCCAGGTGTATAAAGGGATTTGAGCGCTTTTGCCGATTGCTCCTACAAATAATAATAAAGAAATTCCGACAACCGCGCGCGAATTTATTGTGGAAATAGAAGTAATAATTCCGTTATCTCCATTATAAAGTTCATGATAAGAAAGTGTTCCAAAAGTAGAGATAAGCCAAAACATAGCTAATAGAAATCCTACATCTCCAATACGGTTCATCACGAATGCTTTTTTTGCAGCATTATTATTTTCATTTTCCTTAAACCAAAAACCAATTAATAAATAAGAGCAAAGCCCGACGCCTTCCCAGCCCATGAACATTATCAAATAATTTCCGCCAAGCACTAACAACAACATGGAAAATACAAACAGATTGAGATAAGAAAAATATCTTCCGTATCCTGATTGCGTCTCTTCTTTCATATAAGAAACTGAATACACATGGATCAAAAAACCTACGCCAGTAATAATCAGTAAGAATAAAGACGTTAGCTGGTCAACCTGAAATTCAAATGCAATATGAAGTTTGGCTACATTAATAAAATCAAAATAGTGAATCGTTTGCGCAGTAAATCCTTCTTTTGAAACTGCAAGAAAAATTAAAACGCTGATGCAAAAAGAAATAAAAATAACTCCGCTTCCTATAACTCCAATTATAGATTTTGAGATTTTTTTTCTTCCCAGGCCATTGATTAAAAACCCAATAAGAGGAAGAAGGGGAACAAGATAAATAAGTTGAATTGCATCCATAAACCGAATTCAGCAGTGTTTTAAATTTGTAAATATTATTCCATTCTATTCTTAAAAAAAGGGTTCAATTTTTCAGCCTGTTTAAAAAATTAATATCAATTGAGTGAGTATTCCTGTACATCATAACAATGATAGCCAGGCCCACACTTACTTCCGCCGCCGCAACAATCATGATGAAGAAAACAAATATCTGTGCGCTCGTTGCCATTGAGGCGCTGAAAGCGTTTATGCCTGCCATGTGCATTTTAGAAAATGCGATGAGCAATAAGTTCACAGAATTCAACATTAGCTCTATGCACATAAAAACAATGATAGAATTACGCCTCGTTAATGCGCCGATAATGCCTATGCAAAATAATGCGACAGACAAAAATATATACCATTTGATCTCCATAATTAAAACTTTACTTGCAATCTATTCCAGAGTTTTGATTCAGGTTCTTACTTTATTAACTGTATCCTTTTTACCAATAACAATTGCGCCCACCATGGCGCTCAAAAATAAAACACTGCTTATTTCAAACGGAACCACATATTGATTGAACAATGCATTTCCAAGATTTTTTATTAAACCAACACTTGTTCCGGGCCTTAACAGAACATCTTTTGAAGTGGAACCGGAAAGCGCGGCAATCAAAACGATCATCAGCGTCAGACCTGAAATAATACCCGCCATTTTCATGTAAAGATTTTTCACAGGCTCTGCCTCTGTATTTAAATTCATAAGCATGATCACAAAGAGAAACAACACCATAATGGCGCCGGCATAAACGATGATATTTACAATGGCCAAAAATTGCGCGTTCATTAAAATATAATGCCCTGAAATAGCGAAGAATACGATAATAAGCCACAATACACTGAAAATGGGATTTTTACTGGAAATGACGCCAATGGCCGCTACCAAAGCAAGCGCAGTTAAAAACCAGAATAATATTTGTGATACAAGCATTTTGCCTCCCCAAACCCTCCAGGGGTTTCGATTTATCGGTTATTGATTAATTTTCGTTTATCCAATTGTCATTCATTATGAAAAGCCATTTTATAGATTTTTCAATTTTCGTCTTATAAGGATTGTCTTCGTAATTAGTATTTTTTAATTCGTAATTCTAATGCTCATTCCCATGTCCTTGGGGATGCGTTGCTCTATTGCCGCGAGCTTTTGCAAATCCTTCCGGATCTGTTTTTGGATCGGGGATCAGCATATCTTCTTTTCCATAAATAAAACCTTTGCGTTGGTAATTTGCCGGGGCAAAAGTTTCACTTAAATAAACCGCGTCTTTCGGGCAGGCTTCTTCACACAGCCCGCAAAATATACAACGCAGCATATTGATCTCATATTTAGCCGCATATTTTTCTTCCCTGTATAAATGTTCTTCACCAGGCTTGCGTTCAGCAGCTTCCATGGTAATAGCTTCTGCAGGGCAGGCGACTGCACATAATCCACATGCAGTGCAGTTTTCACGCCCATCTTCATCCCTGTTTAAAATTTGAAGTCCACGAAATACCGGGCTGAACGGCCTCTTTTGCTCAGGATAATTTATGGTAGGAACTTTTTTGAACATGTGGCCGAATGTGATAGCCATACCTTTAAAAACTGCAGGCAAATACATGCGTTCCCACAACGTCATTGGTTTTCTGGAAACCGGTTTTACCTTATTGGTTAATGCTTGCATTATGAAATTTCAGTTATAATATTTTCTATCTTAATCTTTAATTTTGGAATATCATTTTGAAGTGTTTCCCAAACACGACGCCAATCAATTCCTCTGTAAACATGAACAAAATAATTTCTGGTCGCTTTCATCAGTTGCCATTCCACATCTGAAAATTTATTTTTAATTTCATCAGAAACTTTAGCGCTATACTCCCCTAATACGACTATTCTTGTGAGGCAGGCATCTTTTTTTTCTTCATTTCGTAAAAAGTCATCTTCATCAATACCTTCCGTATAAGATTCTAAATGGTTAATGCAATCAATTAAAAATTCCAAAATATCTATGTCTCTATTCATTTTTATACAGAATAATTTTCTCTTTGTCTGCCCGAATTTTTATTTTTGGAAAAAACAAATGTTCTTCCACCAAATCAACTTTTTTATTTAAGTATTTTTCAATTCCTAATTGCAATTGGATAAAACCAAATAAGCTTACTCTTTTCTTTGTATCATCAATATCTATTATCAGGTCTACATCGCTATTTTCATTAGCATCACCTCTTGCATAGCTGCCGAATAAATATACTTTGTTCACAGGTTTATCCTTGAAATAATTCTGAACAACCTTTGTGATATTTTCTTTAGTTAAAATCATGCTGCGCAAAATTATTGCTATGTTTAGAAATGCCAGTGATTTTGTTTCAATAAAACCAATGCCCCTGTCAAGAGCATATTAAAAAGTGCCAAAGGCAGCAAAATTTTCCATCCAAGATTCATTAACTGATCGTACCTGAATCGGGGAACTGTCCATCTCACCCACATAAATAAAAACAGGAAGCAAATTATTTTTGCAAAAAATACCGCACCTTCAATCACCGCGGTCCAGTTCATTCCGAGGTTGTGTAAAAGTGTAGAGTCATTTACAAACGGTATATCATAACCCCCAAAAAAGAGCGTTACCATTACGGCGCTGCTCAAAAACATATTTACGTATTCTGAGAATAAATAGAATCCCAGCTTCATAGAGGAATATTCTGAATGATAACCGCCGATCAATTCATTTTCCGCCTCGGGCAAATCAAAAGGGGTACGGTTAGTTTCCGCGAAAGCACAAATCAGGAAAATTAAAAATCCCAGGGGTTGTTTGAAAATATTCCACCATTGGTCTTTTTGCTGAACAACCATTTCATTCAAGCTAAGCGTTCCGGTGATCATTAGTAAAGCGATAAGAGAAATTCCCATCGCCAGTTCATAACTGATAATCTGAGAGGCCGCACGCATGGCGCCAAGCAATGAAAACTTGTTGTTGCTGGCCCACCCGCCGATCATGATGCCATAAACCCCCATGCTCACAACACCGAAAACATATAAAATGCCAATATTCACATCGGCGATCTGCAAAGAAATTTCTCTGTTGAAAATATGTATTTTATTTCCCCACGGAATTACTGCACCTACCATCATTGCAGTGAGCATGGCAAGACATGGACCGAGATTGAATAAAAATTTAGATGAAAAATTTGGAACGATCTCTTCTTTAAAAAACAATTTCATCCCATCCGCTACCGGCTGTAGAATACCAAAAGGCCCGGCGCGGTTTGGCCCACGCCTGTCTTGCATAATTGCAGCAACTTTCCGCTCTGCATAAGTTGAATACATGGCTACCAATAAAGATCCCATTACAACAACTATAATTAAAACAAGCTTTTCAATAAACAAAGCCCAGTCAATGAATAAAAGAAAATAGTTTGATTGCATGGCGGCGAAGCTAAAATTATTTAAGGTAATTCTTTATGATCGTTGATTAATATTCTTTCTATATCTGCCTCTTCAATATCCTTCTCTTCATTATGCTCAATAAAAGTAGTGGAAGTTGCCGGGCCGGGGATAATACTCAAATCAATGCCCGGATTGTTCACTCCGCTCACTTCATTTATGTCCATCAATAACAAAGGTTCACGCCCAAATAAAACCTTATCCAAAGGATCAGGCGGAATAACTTTTTCTATATAATGATTGGCAGAAATTACCGAATGCCTATCAATTTTAGTTGGCCCTTCAACTACCCAGTCGGCAGTATTTTTCTTTTCAAAGCGGCATGTATTGCAGATCCAGGCTGGCTTCCCATCAATATTTTGAACTTCGCCCCATGGATCTTTCCTAGAAGTAACCCTGAAAACTTCATCACCACGATTCCATAATGTAACTTTTCCACAACACTTATCACAATCGCGATGAGCATCCATTGGATTTAGAAACCATACCCGGTTTTTAAAACGGAAAGTTCGGTCTGTCAAAGCGCCTACCGGGCAAACATCAATCATATTTCCGCTAAAATCATTTTCAATTGCTTTTGAAATGTAAGTGGATATTTCAGAAACATCGCTTCTTTCTAATATTCCCTGCGAACGCGTATTAGTAATTTGATCTGCAACCATTAAACAACGGTAGCATAGTATGCAACGCGTCATGTGCAACTGAATGTAAGGCCCGATATCTTCTCTTACAAATATTCTTCTTTTGAATTCATATCGTGTTCCCGCTTTGCCATGATCGTATCCAAGATCCTGCAAATAGCATTCACCGGCCTGGTCGCAAATAGGGCAATCCAGCGGATGATTGATCAAAAGAAATTCTACCACGCCATTTCTTGCATCAATTACTCTTTCACTGGTAAAATTTTTAACAACCATTCCATCCATTACATCCGTGCGGCATGAAGCTACCAATTTGGGCATTGGGCGGGGATCTTTCGTTGAACCGGCGGCGACTTCAACTAAACAAGTTCTGCACTTACCGCCGCTTCCTTCCAATTTGCTGTAATAGCACATTGCAGGAGGAGCTACTGCTTTTCCAATTTTGCGGGCAGCATTTAATACTGTGGTTCCGGGCGGAACTTCCGTAGTGATTCCGTCTATGGTTATTTTATATAAATTTTGTTCTGCCATTATTTTTTCTTTTTTAATCGAATTTGGGCAAAATAAATTTTTCAAATTTTGTTGCAATATTTAAAGCTTGTTTCGCATCTTCTAAATCAATGTCTTCAAAATTATCCGGATATCGTGATTGCATATAATTTACGCTTACCCAGGTTAAATCCTTTTCGAAAGCTAAAAATGTTTCATCATAATTTTCTGAAATTTTGCACAAAATTAATAGATCGTGAATTCGAATATTAGATTGTTTGTGAAATAATAGAAATGCCTTTAAATATTTTTCAATAGATTGCTGACTATGTGTTAAAATCGCTCTATAAACGAAATGCTTTTCAATCTGCAATTCTCTGGCAACTAATAAATCATTCTTCGCAAATTCAATCCATAGATTATATTCTTTACTGTCGCTCATATAATGTTTTCGCATTTTGTAAAGCAGTATACAAAAAAGAATATTTATTTGTTTTTAATGCAGCATATTCGTTTAAATTATACATTTTAAAATCTTTAGAAAACAAAAGATTTGGCAAAGCCGTTTTCAAATTTAATCTAGTCAATATTTCAAGCCGGGTTTTCTTGTTCAACTCTTCATTTACTATTACTATAATATCAACATCGCTATTAATGTTTGCAAGCCCTGCCGCATAACTTCCAAATAGAAATACTTTTTCTGGTTGAATTTCATCAACAATTATATCTGTGATTTTTTGTATTTGTTTATTAGTAATCATTTATTTTTTTATGCAGTAACAGTCACTTCCAAAGGATCTGCATAATGCGCCAATCCATAATTTCTTATCAGACATTCTTCAGGATTCAAAACATGCCATTCAAACTCATCCCTGAAATGCCTGATAGCAGCGGCTACAGGCCATGCGGCTGCATCACCTAATGGGCAAATCGTATTCCCTTCAATTCTTCTTTGAATATCCCAAAGAAGGTCAATATCTTTAATCTCACCCTTTCCATTTTCTATTTTCTTAAATATTTTTTCCATCCACCCTGTTCCTTCGCGGCATGGTGAACATTGGCCACAACTTTCGTGATGATAAAATCTTGCAAGGGTCAATGTATGGCGAACGATACATTGGTCTTCGTCCAACACAATAAATCCACCCGAACCCATCGAACTCCCGGAAACAAAACCTCCATCTGCAAGGCTTTCGTAATTCATCAATCTTGTTTCACCTTTTGCTGTTTTCAATAAAAGATTGGCAGGTAAAATAGGAACGGAAGAACCACCTGGAATACAGGCCTTTAATCTTTTTCCATTAGGAATACCGCCACAATATTCATCACTGTAAATAAATTCTTCAACGGAAATCGTCATATCAATTTCATAAACACCGGGCTTATTAATATTGCCGCAGGCAGAAATTAATTTGGTACCTGTAGATTTTCCAACACCAATTTTTGCATACTCTTCTCCACTCATATTGATGATAGGAACGATTGCAGCAATGCTTTCTACATTATTGACAACAGTAGGGCAACCCCAAACTCCTTTTACTGCAGGGAAAGGCGGTTTAATTCTTGGCAATCCTCTTTTGCCTTCAAGGCTTTCGAGCAAAGCGGTTTCTTCACCACAGATGTAAGCGCCAGCTCCACGGTGCATATATATCTCACAATCAAACCCGCTTCCTAAGATATTTTTTCCGAGAAAACCATTTTGCTTCGCTTCTTCAATTGCTTTTTCGAGTATGTCTGTAATCCAGTCGTATTCTCCCCGAATATAAATGTAGGAAACTGTGCTTCCCAATGCAAAAGATGAAATAATCATTCCCTCTATCAATAAATGAGGAATAAATTCCATCAGATAGCGGTCTTTGAATGTTCCCGGTTCGCTTTCATCTGCATTGCAAACGAGGTAGCGCGCTACACTTTCCGGCTTTGCCAGAAA
Source organism: Bacteroidota bacterium (assembly GCA_030853195.1). Lineage (GTDB taxonomy): Bacteria > Bacteroidota > Bacteroidia > Chitinophagales > Chitinophagaceae > Ginsengibacter. The sequence goes on from JALYVO010000002.1 coordinate 146,823, forward strand.
GCTCCATTTCATTCCTGTAGGAAAACCTGCGCCGCCACGGCCTCTCAATCCACTTTTCTTTACCTCTTCCACAATATCATTTGGTTGCATTTTCAAAGCTTTCTCCAGGCTTTGGTAGCCGCCTTCCCGACGATATACTTGAAAGGTTTTGATGCCTTCGATATGAACTTTGTCTAATAATAATTTTTTTGACATAATAATTTAATGATATACGAAACGTGCTCCTTCAATTAAACGTTTAGAGTTATTCTCATGATTTGATTTCTACTTTTTATAATCATGGTTAAACATCCAATTGAAGCCATATTTATCTGTCAGCATTCCAAACTTTGCACCCCAAAAAGTGTCCTGCAAAGGCATGGTAGTTTTTCCTCCTTCAGCCAATGCGGCAAATGTTTTATCCATGCTTTCCACATCAGTGAAATTTATTGATAGCGCTAAATTTGTTCCTCCTGTTACTGGCTGGCCGGGCATTCCATCAGAAACTAAAAAATGTAAATCACCCGCTTTAAAACTCGCATGCATTATTTTATCCTTTTGATCTTCTGTTGATATAATTGGCGATTCACCCCAAGTTTGTTTATAAACTACTTCTCCATCTAAGGCTTTGCTGTAAAAATCTAACGCTTCTGCAGCATTGCCGTTGAAATTTAAGTAAGGTATAATTGCTTCCATAATGAATTGTTTTTTTTGATGAATGATTAATTATTTCTCGCGCTGTTATTCCTGCATTCTTCAATGATCTGGTCTACTTTTTCAGGAGTCAGATGTTCTTTATAAATTTTTCCCAATTGCATCATAGGCGCATAACCGCATGCACCAAGGCATTCAACCGTTTTCAAAGTAAACATCCCGTCTTTGGTGGTTTCACCAATACCAATGTTTAATTTCTCTTTAATATAAGCAATTATCTGGTCGCTTCCGTTGAGCATGCAAGGTCCTGTTTGGCATACTTCAAAAATATATTTACCGACAGGCTTTAAATTAAGCATCGAATAGAAGGTAGCTACTTCATAAACTTCAATGGGTTTTAGTTGTAATAGGGAGGCCACATACTCCATCGTGCCTGCATCTAGCCATCCGCCAAATTCCTGCTGCGCAAGATGCAAAACGGGAAGAATTGCACTTTTTTGTTTGCCTTCGGGATAGTGGCTTATCAGCTCATTAATTTTATTTAATTTTTCGGGTGAAAATTGTACACTCATTTGGTTTTCTTATTTCTTTTTTCAAGCTTATCTACATCAGCAATATCCTGTGGCCTGCCTGTTTTTTTTTTAACTGTAATAAGATCATTATATCCAATAAAATTTACACGCACATCTTCAATGCTTACTATCTTTTTATTATTCCAAGCTTCTTCAAAACTTACTCCGTCAAGATCATTTAAAATATCAATTCTCAATGGTGGAAAACCTAATTGAGTTATGAAATGCTTCTTTAAAAAATCGTCTTTAGTTAATTCTAAAGAGCCAAACCCAAAATCTTTTATTACATGAACCATCTTTGAAGCATTTATATCCGACATTTCGATACAAACGTCAATATCTTTTGTTGATCTTGGATAACCGTGAACACTTACTGCATATCCACCAATTACCAAATACTTCATACTATGCTTATTACATAATTCAATGAAATCAATGATATCTTTTTCGAGATTAATGCTCTTCTTCATACATACTTCTTTGCGAAACTACTTTCTTCATTTTTATGGCAGCATCTCCAAAAACCATTTTTCGAAGCTCTATTAATTCCTGCAATCTTTCATCAACTGTAGCTTTTGCCCAATATTCATCATCAGCATTCTCTGCTTCAGAAAAAGTCATTTTTCTTACTATGGGTTTAATTTTCCTTTCTTTTTCCATATAAGTCGAAACATAGTTTTTTGAATTTAAATTCTTTTACGCATCCAACTCGCCTGCAATTAAATTCAAGCTGCTCATGGTGATAATCGCATCGCTCAGCAATCCACCTTTTGTTAATTCAGAATAGGCCTGGTAATAAATAAAGCAAGGCCTTCTGAAATGCAGGCGGTAGGGAGTTCTGCCACCATCGCTTATCAAATAAAAACCAAGTTCGCCATTAGCGCCTTCTACTGCTGAATAAATTTCACCTTTCGGCATTTTGGTTTCGCCCATTACAATTTTAAAATGGTAAATGAGCGCTTCCATTTTTGTGTAAACATCTTTTTTATCAGGTAAATAATAATCGGGCACATCTGCGTGAAAAATTTCCGCTTCTGGGCCTTTAAATTCCTGAACTTTTTTATAAGCCTGTTTTATCAATTCGAGGCTTTGCCACATTTCATCATCGCGCACTAAAAACCGGTCGTAACAGTCGCCCGTGCTGCCAACCGGAACGGTAAAATCAAAATCTTCATAGCTGCTGTAAGGAGAATGTACGCGAACATCGTAATCAACACCGGCTGCGCGAAGATTTGGTCCGGTAAATCCATAATTCAAAGCCCGCTCAGCTGATATTGGGCCAACGCCAATAGTGCGATCCATGAAAATCCGGTTACGAATAAAAAGCTCATCAAATTCTTTTAAAACCCCAGGCCATTCTTTGATAAACTTCTCTAATTTTTCAAATGCAGTATTAGTAAAATTTCTTTCAAAACCGCCGATGCGCCCCATGTTGGTAGTTAAACGTGAGCCGCATATTTCTTCATAAATTTCATAAATAAGCTCACGGTATTGCATTACATACAGGAAACCGGAAAAGGCTCCTGAATCCACGCCAACAATAGAATTGCAAATAAGATGATCTGAAATCCGCGAGAGTTCCATAATAATAATACGCAGGTAATCCACTCTCTTTGGAATTTTCACTCCAAGCAATCTTTCGCAGGTAATGTGCCAACCCATATTATTAATGGGCGATGAACAATAATTTAATCTATCAGTAAGTGTAGTGATTTGATAGAGCGGTTTGTGTTCGGCTATTTTTTCAAAGGCGCGGTGAATATATCCAACAGTTTGTTCAGCGCTGACTACTGTTTCGCCATCCAATTCTACAATATTTTGAAATACGCCATGAGTGGCCGGATGTGTGGGCCCTATATTTATGGTCGTTGTTTGCTTTTCAACTTCGCCTTCAGGTAATTTTACATGTGCGCTCATTTGTATTACGCGTTTCTTTTTTTATGATAGCTATTCATTTATTTATTACTGATATATTTTTCTTCACTTAATTCATCCTCATTTTTTTCTTTTTTCAAATTACCAATACTCTCATCTAGATTTATTAATACTGCTACGGATGCTGCACCAAGAAAAAAATCTTTCAATAAATTATTATGATCAATAAATGCTATAACTAATGCAATGAGAACAATTATTTGTCTAATAATCACTTTATATTTTTGCATGAATCTATTCTTATATTTGTTAGTTACTTTTTTCTATTTCTTCAAACTTACCAAAAGGTTGCTTGGGCAACCGCAAAGGTTGCCCTATCTCCCAAACATTTCATCATCCTTGTCAAGTCTCTTTTGGTCTTCCAACGGATATTCTTTCCTCATAGGAAAATATTCCATGTCGTCAACATTTAAAATCCGCTTTAAATTTGGATGGCCAATAAAATTTACGCCGTAAAAATCATAGGTTTCTCTTTCCATCCAGTTAGCGGCTTCATACAATGCTGAAGCGCTGAAAACATCCGCTTTTTTTACATCCGTAAATACTTTATAACGAATACGGATATTATCAACAAGATTGTGCAAATGATAAACGACTGCAATTTCCTTTCCTTCGTTTTTGGGGTAATGCACAGCACATAAATCCGTCATAAAACGAAATTGCAAAATTGGTTCGTCATAAAGGAACTGAAGCACTTTAAGATTCAAATCTTTTTCAGAAGTAAATGTAAGCATCCCATAAGGCTCTTCCCATTCGGTAATTTGCTCGCCAAATTTTTCAATTATTTTTTGCCTGATGATTTCATTGCTTAAAGCCATATTATTTAACTTATAACTTATAACCTATAACTTTCAATTTATTGGATTCCATAACTATTCATTAATTCTTTATATCTGTCGGAGTTTCTTCTTCTTAAACTTTCGTTTGCAACAAGATCCTGCACTTTCATAAAGCCATCAAGCACTGCTTCGGGGCGTGGCGGGCACCCGGGCACATAAACATCTACCGGAATTATCTGGTCAATACCCTGCAATACTGAGTAAGAATCAAAAATGCCTCCGCTGCTGGCGCAGGCGCCCATTGCTAAAACCCAGCGGGGCTCTGCCATTTGCAGATAAACCTGTTTTACTACAGGCGCCATTTTTTTTGCGATAGTTCCCATCACCATTAAAAGATCGCATTGGCGCGGAGAAAAACTTACTCTTTCTGAACCAAATCGCGCAAGATCATAATGAGACGCCATTAAAGCCATAAATTCAATGCCACAACAACTTGTAGCAAATGGCAAAGGCCAGATAGAATTTTTCCGCGCAAGGCCAACAACATCGCTCAATTTTGCTGCAAAAAATCCTTCACCTGTAAATCCTTCCGGGGCGGGCGCCATACTTATCGGGGATTCAAGAGGTTTGTTGTTAATATTATATTGTACCGGACGAGCCATAATTAATTTTAGAGTTTAGATTTATGATTTTCAGCTTAAGATTTTAGAATTCAAATTCTTTTTAATTTAATTCGTAATTTTTATCCTTTTTAATCTTCCCAATTTAATCCGCCTTTTTTTATCACATAAATGAATCCACAAATAAAAAATCCCACAAACATTAATACCTCCATGAAGCCGTTCCAGCCTAATTCCCTGAAATTAACTGCGTATGGATAAAAGAAAATCACTTCCACATCAAACAAAACAAATAAGATAGCAACCAGGAAATATTTAATAGCCATTGGCTGCCGCGCATTTCCCTGCGATTCTATGCCGCTTTCGAAATTAACCAGTTTATCCGCAGTTTTTCTTTTGGGGCCTAAAGCGTTTGTTGCAAAAATTATCAAAGACAGAACACCAAGGGCAAATATAAGCTGGATGCCTATCGGCAAATAATTAGAAGTGCTGTTCACCGTATGGATTTGCAAAAAAATTGAGTTCAAAGCTGTAAATTATTTTTTGCAAAAATAAGACAGCCATATCAATAATCCATCATAGAAAATGATTTAAAAAGGGTCAGCAAAAGCAAAATCAAAAAGATTAATTTTTTTTTATGAATTCCCATCAACCAGAATCAAAAAAAATTATTTATTTCAAAGCCATATAACTCGAAAAGTATAAACCAGGATTAATTTCAATTAGTTACAATAAATAAAAACTCCCATTGAATTGGGAGTTTATTTATTACCATATTTCAATTATATTTCTAAGATTTCTTTTTTGAAGCTGGCTCTGCAGGCTTCCTTGCAGCTGCACTGAGTGCTTCTTTTGTTTTAATAGCAGTAGCATCAGCAGGGTCTACAGCCAGGATTTTATCGTTGTACAAAATGGCATTTTCCTTATCATGCTTAATATTATAATAATAAGCCACCATGTATCTGTAAGCAGGAATCAGTTTATCTTTTACAGTTGATTTATCTGCTATGGTATCCGAAATAGCAATTATTTTTTCATAATCAGGTTTCGCCAAACCTGCGGCACCAGTACTATCTAACCCTTCTTTTGAACGTCCGCCCATATACCAACCAAAGATATCCTCGGGATATTTTACCTGGTAAAGCTTAAATATAGAATCTGCAGTTTTATAATTGCTGCCGCGATAATCATTATAACCGGCATAATATAGATCCACTTTTCCATAATCAGGTTTCAGCGATAATATTTTGCCATACCATTTGCCTGCATCGGCAAATTTTTGATCTGCTACAAGACTTGCGGCAGTTGATTTTACATAATCCAATTTATTTGCGGGAATAGTATCAAGCGCTATTGCTTTGTTTACATATATAGATGCTAAGGAATCATTTCCGGGAAATTTCAATAACACCCGGCCATAAGAAACATAATCATTTGGGCCTATCTTTTCCGGATTTACTTTAGTAAAAAATTGTTCGAAATATTTTTTCGCATTTACGGAATCTCCTTTTTTATCATAAGAATAAGCGATTAGCCCATATAAATTGGGAAAAGCTTTGGTACCGGCGGAAGCAATACATGCATTTGATTTGGAAATAGCTTCGTCATATAATTTAGAAACGTAAGCCAGCGAAGCTTCTGCATAGCAATTTTTTGAATCGGCATCGGCGACTGCAACATATTTATTCAAATAATCCCTTGCTTTATTCACATCGCGCAGATAATAATACTGGTAAAGCCAATAATAAGCGGGTGCAAAATTGGGATCTTCGGTGATAGCATCATTATAATATTTCATATAAATGGCTTCCTGGCCATAGCCCTGGGTTTCATAAATTCTGCCAATCATAAAACTTGCACGTGCATCTTTTGGATCTATCGCCAAAGCATTTTGATAAGATACAGTAGCATTGGCACCGTCAATCATTTTTCTATATGCATCACCCAGCTCTACTTGTATTTCAGCGCTTTTTTTATTTTTGTCAGCAGCCTGTTTCAATTTATCAATCGCATATACGGCATCTCCTGCTTTCACATCTACATTGGCTCTTCCGACAGCAAGAAGTATTTGATCAACATCCTTTTTCTTTGCCAGGCTGATAGCTGTTTCAAAATGATTGCGCGCATCGTTTAGCTTTCCTTCTCTCAATTCGGTTTCACCAACTCCTGCCATAAGCAAAGGCGCATTTGGATTGGCCTGTAATGTTTTTTGATACAAATTCTTTGCTGCAACGGTATCAGGATTATCTGAATTCTGAAGATAAGTTTGTCCTAACCAATATGCAGCATCCACATCGTTAGGGTTTGCTGCGAGCAGTTTTTTAAAAACGCCTTCTGCGCTTTCGTATCGCTCATAATTTAAAAACTTTTTTCCATCATCAATACTTTGTGCAAACAAAGTATTGCCCAGGAAAATAAGAGAAGCTACAAGTCCGATCTTTTTCATTTTTTTCATTTTTTACGTTGATTTACTGTTTATTTTGAATTCAATGTTGCTGTACGAATACTAAAATTCATTTTTGCAGGGCCTAAATAAGCACGCCTGAAAATCAATTGCCCTTTTTCATATTCAAGAAAATTAGCAAAGCCGCTCCCTAATCCATTGTAGTTTTCTTTAAGGATGTAATACAAACCGCGTACCAATGGATATCGTTTCGTCATAATGTTGGCCTGGTAAGGCTTTACAAAAGCTTTTTCAGGGCAAGTGCATTCAAGTGAAGCTATTTTCACTTTCGTTAAGAAACTAAGTTGCGAAGAATCTTCCGGATTTCCAATCCAGCTTACGCCTACAAATCCGATAGCATTTTTATTTTTAGCAACATAATTAATTACTCCTTGGCTATTTTTTTCTGCAAAAACTTTTTTAGGGTCAAATGGATTTCCTTTTAAAATAGAATCAATTGCATATCTTATTGTGCTGGTAGCAGTAAGCCCATCAAATACCGCTATTTGCTTGTCTCCTGTGCTACCATCCAATATTCCGCGGATATAACTCATTAAAAAAGCAGAATCCGGCGCATCATTATTTACGATCACAGCAATGGCATCGTTCGCTACTTTCGACCAAGTCGGAGAAAAAGATAAAGAGTCTTTATAATATCGCTCTTCTTTAGGAGTAAGTCCGCGGGTAACAATGATCATGCGGGTACTATCTTTTGCAAGGTCTTTAAAACATTCAGCCTCTGGCTTATAATCAGCAATAATCTTCGTATGGGAATTTAATGCTTCAAAAACTTTGATCTGCGAATCTATTACGGGTTTGAAGGTTTCATCAACACTTATATGAATCGTTCCTTTTTCCGGAGTGTCGAGATCGCTTCTTTTATCGTCATGGCAGCCGGTAAAAAAGAGAAACAAAATGGCAATCATTATTGTTGAGCTTACGATATGTCTTTTTTTTAATTGAATATTCATAATTCCCTGAAATAATTTTTTTTGATTCCGCGATAAATCCTCCACGAACCGTAAATTAAAGCAAGTACTGCAAACAATTTAGCAAGTATGCTTCTTGTAAAATCAGTAGAAAAATTAAATTCTTTTCCAAAGAAAATAATGAGGCCGACAGAAATATAAATAAAACCCATTCCAAAATCGGTGATGCTCCTCATCATAATATATCGCTTCGTTTTTGTATCGGGAGCATCTTCAAATTCTTCAAGGCTCATTGTTTAGTTTTTATTTTGATCGTGGGCAAGTTAAAATAAAATAGAGAATTTGTCACAAACATTGTTTTCAATTTAAAAAAAACCGGATTTTCTACTTTTTGGCTTTTCACAAGCAGTTTGTTTTCTACCTTTTTTTTATTCTATCAAATCAGATGTACAATAATAAATTTTTGATGCCATCGATTTGTTAAATGTGCTTTGATAACAGACGCTTAAAATAGTTTTTACCTTTTTTGAAATTAAGATGCAAAGCTGATTTTTTTCCATAATGCATTTTCAATCTTTCTATAAAATTACATTTCTACTTTTGTATTTATGCAACTCATTAAATAGCATTAAACAAAATCAGTATTTACACATTAAGCAATATTTTTGCGGCACAAAAATGATTTGCCGCAGGCGAAAAATATGAAACCATCTCTACCACAAGGCACGCGCGACTTTGCAGCAGAAACTTTGCGCAAACGGCAATTTATAATTAATACGATAAAACTCGTTTTTGAGTTATATGGCTTTGAACCGCTGGAAACCCCGGCAATGGAAAACATCGAAACATTAATGGGAAAATATGGCGATGAAGGCGATAAACTTATTTTTAAAATATTAAACAATGGCCTTGACAACCCTGCAAAAAAAGAAAATGCAAAAAAAGATTTTGAAAATATTCTTGCAGGCAAAAATGAAAAGAATATTACTGAAAGAGCATTACGATATGATTTAACGATTCCATTTGCAAGATATGTTGCGATGAATTACAGTAAACTAACAGTGCCGTATAAACGCTATCAGATTCAGCCCGTGTGGCGCGCTGACCGGCCGCAGAAAGGGCGCTACCGCGAATTTCTCCAATGCGATGCGGACATTGCGGGAACCCATTCTTTAATAAGTGATGCTGAGCTTGCTGAAATTTATGTAGAAGTTTTTCAAGGTTTGAAAATTGATGTGGAAGTGAAGATCAACAGCCGGAAAATATTGTACGCATTAGCTGAAACCTGCGGTAGTCTTGACGTGATGAACGGGATAACCTCAAATATAGATAAACTGGATAAAATAGGAATTGAAAAAGTAAAAGAAGAATTAAAACTAATTGGCCTTTCAGAAAAACATATTTTGCTGATAGAAAACTATATAAACATCGAAGGTTCCAATTTAGAAAAGCTTGAAAAACTTTCAGCAATAATCAACACTTCAGAAACAGGAAGAAGAGGAATTGAAGAATTGAAAATTATTTTAAGTTATCTTGATAATTCCGGAAACCAAACTGATAAACAAAAGATCAGCATTGATTTTACTTTAGCAAGAGGATTAAATTATTACACAGGAATTATTTATGAAGTGAAAGCAAAAAATATCATCATAGGCAGCATCGGTGGCGGAGGCCGTTATGATGATCTTACGGGTTTATTTGGTGTTCCGGATATTCCCGGAGTTGGCATTAGTTTCGGTTTGGATAGAATTTATGATGTAATGGAGGAGTTAAATCTTTTTCCGGAAAATATCTATCAATCCACACAGGTTCTATTTTTTAACCTCGGTGAAAAAGAAAGCAGGTATGCATTCAAACTAATGCAACAATTAAGGCATGATGGAATTAGTTGCGAATTGTTTTATGAAGATTCAAAACTTGACAAGCAATTTAAATATGCTTCCAAAAAAAACATTCCGTTTGCGGTGATCATCGGTTCTAATGAAATGGAGCTTCAAACCTGCGTGGTGAAAGATCTTAGAAAAGCCGAACAGCAAACCATTCCCGCTGATCAACTTTCTTCTTTTATTAAAAAATAAAAAGGTTACTTTATAAAAAATTTGGGATTAATTATAATTATGAAAGGATGCATTTTAAAATATCGCACAGCCATTCTGCTTGTTGCCGATGAGGATACCGCCCACGGCAACGACCCGGTTGGTGTGTTCACCAACCGGCAATAATTCAAAAATCATTCTTTATTTAAACTTTATCAAAACATCAATCATCCATTTTAAACATTAAATCATGAAAACTATTTTAAGGCTTGTCTTTGCATTTTGTGCTTTTGCATTTTTATTTTCGTCTTGCAGCAAAAAGAGTAATGTAGGAAAAATGATTCCTAATACTGCAATGTTCGTAGCGCAAATCAATACTAAATCGTTGAATGAAAAAGTGAGCTTGAATGATATCAAACAAACCAGTTGGTATAAAAAAGTTTATTCGGACAGCTCTGCACCTGAATGGAGAAAAAAAATTCTGGACAACCCGGAAGCAAGCGGAATAGATTTGAATAGCGGATTAACGTTTTTTGTAGATAAAGCTTCGGGTTCCGATTTTTATATGGCGCTGGAAGGCACTTTAAAAAGCGAAAAAGATTTTGAACAATTTAATAAAAATTTCGATTCCGCTCAAACCGTTAGGAAGTCCGGTGATCTAAGCCTGATCACCTTTAAAGATAAAAATGTAGTGGCATGGAATGATAATCATTTCGTTTATCTGATGAGCTCTTTTTCTAATCCTTCTTCCATGTACCAGATGAATGATTCTTCAAATCAGCAACAACCCAATTTGCCGGTTGACAGAAGCGCAGAACTCTCTGCTATTTCTATAAAGCTTTTCTCATTAAACTCTGATAGCAGCCTTGAAAAAAATGAAAAATTCGCAAGCCTTTTGGATGAAACAGGGGATTTGCATTTTTGGCAAAATACAGAACAGATCATGAAAAGTTCACCTTCAATGGGAATGCTGGGAATGTTGAAACTGGATGCGTTTTTTAAAGATAATATCAGCACGTATACGGTGAATTTTGATATGGGCAAAATAGAAGTAAACCAAAAAGGATATGCAGGAAAAGAACTCACTGATTTGATGAAAAAAAATCTTGTTGGAAAAATAAATACTGACATGATTAAAAATATTCCTTCGCAAAATGTATTCGCGGTTTTTGCTTCCAATTTTAAACCCGAAGGAATCAGGGAGCTTCTAAAACTCACCGGCACAGATGGATTTGTGAATATGTATGCACAGCAAAGGGGCTTTACGCTTGATGATGTGGTCAAATCCAATAATGGTGAGTTGATGGTAGCGTTCACTGATTTTAAAATGAAATCTGATTCATTCAATTACAAAGATAATTCCGGAAATGGGCCAACTGGTTCTGGAAATTTTAGCAAGCCTGATTTTAATTTTATTTTCTCATTAGGAATCGGCGATAAAGCCAGCCTTCAAAAATTAATTAATGCAGGAAAAAAGATGGGTTCACAATTTGGAAAAGATTCTATGGTAAACAATGACATGAATGATAAAACGTTTGCGGTAAGCAATTCAACAGTTTTTGCAAAACAATATCTTGCGGGCGGAAATAATAAATATGATTTTACGGATAAAATAAGTGGTCATCCAATAGGTATGTTTATTGATTTTCACAAAATCATTTCCGCATTAGCCACAGGAAATTCTACTAATCCTGAATCGAAACAAATGATTGATCAAAGTCTGAAGATCTGGAACAATCTTTATGTAACCGGAGGCGATTATACTGATGGCGCATTTACTGCTAAAACAGAAATAAACCTGGTTGATCAGAATACAAACAGCCTGCAGCAATTGAACAATTATTTTAATGAAATGTATCAATTGCACGAGGCAAAAAAATCGAATGACGCGCATGGGCATAATTTAGATTCTTTGTTAACTCCCCCACCAATTGACACTGTGAAAGTGAAATAAGCAATCTAAAGATTGAAAAAAAAAATATGCAGATTCAACTTCGTAATGTAATTCCTGGCTATATTGAAAAAGAGAAGAGGAGAGATTCACAAATTTGGTCACAGAATATTTCGATTGAAAAAGGAGAACATTTGCATATCGTTGCTCCTTCCGGCAGCGGCAAAACATCTTTAATACATTTTATTTATGGATTAAGAACAGATTATTCCGGCAATATTTTTTATGATGATACTGATATTAAAAAGCTTTCTACGGAAAGCTTTTCTTCATTCAGGCAAAATAAAATAAGCATTGTTTTCCAGGATCTCAGATTATTTGATGACCAAACTGTAAAAGAAAATTTGGAGATAAAAAGAATGTTGGATCCATATCACACTTCACAAGAAATTGATGAGATGGCGCAACGCCTTGGAATGGAAACAAAATTAAATCAACCTGCGAAAACATGCAGTTATGGCGAGCAGCAACGCATCGCGATTATCCGTTCGCTCATGCAGCCATTTGACTTTATTTTGTTAGATGAGCCTTACAGCCATCTTGATGAAGTGAACAGAAAAAAAGCTATGGAACTGATCTATGAAGAATGTGAGAAACGCAATGCAGCTATGGTTTTCGCAGATTTGAAGCCTCTTGATTTTCTGAAGGGAGAAAGAATTATTTATTTGTAAAGCCTCACCACAACCATCTCCGAATGAGACAAAATTATTATGTTTTAAAAAGAAATGAGAGAAGAATTTGGATGGTTCAACTAATATGCGTTAAATATTTTGGGATATAATAATTTCTGTGGTTAATTCTAACTTTTAAAATGTCATTATCTTATAAAAATATTCAGCCTTTGATTATCTCGGGGAAGAATGTTTCCTCCAAATGGTTTGGCTATTTTGGTTTGGGGATCGGAGTTTTGTTACTGTTGGTTTCTATGCAAATGTTTATCAATATTCAACAACTTCTAAAAGAAAATACTCCTCGCAAAAGTGACGGTTACGATTTTATTTCGATTTCAAAAACGATTACTAATGATAACATGGGCAAGGATAATAGCTTTACAAAAGAAGATTTAGTCAATATAAACGAACAACCATCAATAGAAGGAATTTCCCCTCTGATCCCGAATCAATTCAGAGTTCGCGCTACAGCAGGCGATATTGTTCCATTTAGTACTGATCTTTTCCTGGAAAGCATAGACAATAATTACATTGATACTGTACCGCCTTCTTTTGCGTGGCAACAAGGGCAGTTAGTTGTGCCAATTATTTTCTCTTCTGACTTTTTAGAAATGTATAATGTTTTTGCACCGGCGCAGGGATTGCCACAACTTTCGGCAAAAACTATTTCATCTGTAAATATTATTTTAGAATGTTCAGGGCCGCGGGGCTCTCAAACTTTCAAGGGAAATATTGTTGCATTAAGCGACCGCATTAATTCTTTATTGGTTCCTATTACTTTCATGAACTGGAGCAACGAACATTTCAGCGGAGACACTGCTGTCCATGCTTCCAGGGTTTTTATCAAAACTAAGGATGCCAACGATCCAAAATTAATTTCATATTTTGATCAGCATGATTATCATCTTAATAAAGACAAAATTAAATTCAGCCGCATCAAAAGTGTTTTACAAAATATTGTGGGCGCGTTAGGCTTCTTTGGCCTTTTAGTGATTGTATTGGCGCTCATGCTTTTTTCATTTTACCTGCAATTGATGATCGCGAAAAGCAAAGATAATTTGCGTTTATTGCTTACGTTAGGTTATTCACCAAAATGGCTGGCGAAAAGTGTGGTGAAAACCTGGTTGCCGGTTTATTTATTCATCATTATCACTGCTTTGATAATTACCGAAATACTACATTTTGGCTTTCTACAGTTTTCATTTGTAAACAATGAAAATCTTTCTTACTTCCTACATTGGAGTGTCTGGCTGACAGCAATTTTGTTGTTGGTGTTAACCTTGTTTATTAATTCCCGATTGGTGAAAAAAGAATTGGAAAAAATTATGTAAAATTATTCCACTCCAAACTCCATTTTGATCGTTATAGATCCGGTTTTATTTCTGCTTGAAGTGTTGAAAGTACCGCCATAGCTGTAATCTTCATTACTATTCTTGCCGGTAATCTGGAAAACTCCTAATGTAGCTTTCTTCAATTTACCCAAAGAATTTCCGGCATTTTTTGCGATTATATCCGCTCTTGCTTTTCCATCGGCGCTGGCTTTTGCCAAAAGATCCATTTTTATCGCAGTTAATTTTGTATAGTAAAATAAAGGAGATGATGAATTGAATTCAATTCCTTTTTCAATTAATTCTGTTGCTTCCCTGGATATCTGGTCAATCTTGTCAACGTTAGGGGATTCTACTTTCACATTCTGAAGGAGATTGAATCCCGTAAACTCCTGTCCGATATTTCTTCCGTTTCCATCTGTTTTGTTACTGAATTCCTTATTGATATTCACCGCTGAAAACACCATTTCACTTTCAACAATTCCTTTTCCTAAAAGATATGCTCTGATAGCATTTTCATCTTCTTTAAGCTGGGCATACGCGCTCTTCAAGTCCATTGATTTCCGTGAATAAGATCCATTCCAAACAATTAAATCACTGACGAAATCTTTATCTGCCGAACCGGTTACTGTAATAGTTTCCATCGCTGTAGACCGGTATTTATAAGCCCTGGCGGCAATAGATAATCCTATGATAAATGAAAGTCCGATAATAAATGAAGATATGATCCGCATCATATTTTTTTATTTAAAGATAAGAATTGATCTTTAGAAATTGCCGGTTTTCGATTCTGAATATTACAGCAAAACAGTAATACAATTAATTTACCTTTGACGCCTTAAAAAAAACTTTTTATGGCAACTACCTCAGATATGAGAACCGGGCTGATTTTAAAAATTGACGGGAGCTTGTACACTGTTATTGAATTTGGGCAAAATAAAACAGCACGTGCCGCAGCAAAAGTGTGGGCAAAATTAAAGGGTGTAGATAATGCACGCACGATAGAGCAAACCTGGAATAGCGGGGAAACAATTTTTCCTGTGAGGGTCGAAAAAAAACCTTATCAGTTTTTGTATAAAGATGATACGGGTTATACTTTTATGGATACTGAAACGTACGAACAGATTTCCGTCCCTTCAGCAATGGTAGACGCGCCGCAATTTTTGAAAGACGGCCAGGAAGTTTCAGTTCTGATGAATACTGAAACAGACCTTCCGATGGGAGTAGAACTTCCGGATAAAATCGTAATGATGGTAACGTATAGTGAGCCCGGCGTAAAAGGCGACACTGCTACACGTACATTAAAACCTGCAACTGTTGAAACCGGCGCTATTGTTAATGTTCCTTTGTTTGTAAACGAAGGCGAATTGATAAAAGTGAATACAAAGACCGGGGAATATGTTGAAAGAGTAAAGTGATAATTTCGGATAAGAATATGGAATTAAAATCAAGACAAACAAGAAAAAACCAGTAATGCTCATCATAATTCATAATTCATAATTTATAATTCTGCACTATCTTAGCTATTCCTTTTTCAATAACCTAATACAATACATCCAATATGGACATTAAGCAAATTCAGGAGTTGGTAAGGCTTGTAAATAAAAGCAATATTGGTGAACTCAGCATTGAGAAAGATGATTTTAAGATCATCATCAAACAGAAAAAAGAAGCAGCGCAACATTATGCCTCACCGGTTTTGACTCAAGTTTCGCAACCGCAACTGGCAAATCTTCCCACAGTCGCTGCTATCGATCTTGTGAATGAAACAAAAACTTCGCAAGCACCTGCAAAATCAGAAAATTCTTTAACTATCAAAAGCCCGATGATCGGCACTTTTTATCGCCAGGCCGGTCCTGATAAACCCTTGTTTGTAAGCGTCGGCGATGAAGTAGAAAAAGGGCAGATAGTTTGTATTATAGAAGCTATGAAACTTTTCAATGAAATTGAAAGTGAAGTCTCGGGAAAAATTGTAAAGATACTGGTTGAAGATGCTTCCCCTGTTGAGTTTGACCAACCTTTGTTCCTTGTAGAGCCTGCTTAGATTTCCACTTGCCTGAATTCACATTTTCAAATTAGAATATTTTGTTTAAAAAAATACTTATAGCCAACAGGGGAGAAATCGCTTTGAGGATCATCCGCACCTGCAAAGAAATGGGCATTAAAACCGTTGCCGTTTATTCTACTGCAGATAAAGACAGCCTTCATGTAAAGTTTGCTGATGAAGCAGTTTGTATCGGTAAACCTGCGAGTATAGATAGTTATCTAAATATGCCACACATAATGGCAGCAGTGGAGATTACCAATGCGGACGCTGTACATCCGGGATATGGATTTCTGGCGGAAAATTCAAAATTCGCCCAAATTTGTATTGATCATGGAATAAAATTTATTGGGCCAACGCCAGAGATGATCAATTCTATGGGTGATAAAATAACTGCTAAACAAACCATGATAAAGGCAGGAGTTCCCGTTGTTCCCGGCGTTGAAGGATTGCTTAGAGATGTAGATCATGCGAAAAATGCTGCGGCTGAGATTGGCTATCCTGTAATTTTGAAAGCAACTGCAGGCGGCGGGGGCAAGGGAATGCGTGTAGTTTGGAAAGAAGAAGATATTGAGAAATCTTTTGATAATGCAAAAACAGAAGCCGCTGCTTCTTTCAAAAATGACGGTATTTATATGGAGAAATTTGTGGAAGAGCCTCGTCATATTGAAATACAAATTGCGGGCGATCAATCAGGAAATATTTGTCACTTGAGTGAGCGCGATTGTTCTATTCAACGTCGTCATCAAAAGCTGGTTGAAGAATCACCTTCTCCTTTTATGACGCCTGAATTAAGGGAAAAAATGGGTGAAGCGGCTATTACAGCTGCCTCCGCGATAAATTATGAAAGTGTGGGTACTGTTGAATTCCTTGTAGACAAGCATCGCAATTTTTATTTCATGGAAATGAACACCCGCATTCAGGTAGAGCATTGTGTTACTGAAGAAGTTATCAATTATGATCTTATAAAAGAGCAAATAAAAATTGCTGCCGGCGAAAAAATTTCAGGAAGAAATTATTACCCAGAAATGCATGCAATAGAATGCAGGATAAATGCTGAAGATCCTTACAACGATTTTCGACCGTCACCTGGTCGTATTACAGTGTTACATCAGCCCGGAGGCCATGGTGTACGTGTAGACAGCCATTGCTATGCGGGTTATGTAATTCCACCTTATTACGATAGTATGATTGGTAAACTAATCGCTGTAGCGCAAACACGGCGTGAAGCAATAAATACAATGAGCCGTGCATTGAGTGAATATGTAATTGAAGGAATAAAAACTACCATTCCTTTCCATCTTCAGCTAATGCAAAATGAAGATTTTAGGAAAGGGAATTTTACTACTAAATTTTTAGAAGGATTCAAGATGAAATAATTTGGATTGATAAATCGCTTACTTCTTCAGGCGCTCATAATATTCAACACTTTTAGAACCGTCAGTGCCGGAAATGGTTTGTTTATATTTATCTTTTCCGGTCATTTCAATATCAATGTCAAAAGACTGGCCTGCATTTATAGAATAAGTTGAATTAAGATCTGTCTCTTTTATTTTATTGTTATTAACCCATGTAAAAGTTCCAAAGCCAATGTTAGTGCGCTTCTTAGATGCGGAATCTGTAAGCGTATGTCCGAACATGAAATATCCGGCATAAAATGTTTTGAATTGGGTGCGCACATTTTTCATGGTATCTTTTCCATGAATAATATAAGAATTAGTTTCTTTCCAAACTCCATCTAATGGTGTTTTTGCGGTGGTTCCAACGGATTGGTAGACTTCGGTTAATTTATATTTTTGCGAGTCAGTCACAATCTCTGGAATCACCTGTTCATAACCATCAGGGGTTTTTGTAACATCCAATTTGAAACGGGAAGGGCCATTAGAAAAACTAGTATCACGGGCACTGTAAATTACATTTTCAACTACACCGCCACTATCTGAATTGTAAGTTCCGACTCCAAAAGCTGAAGCTGAATCTGATGGATTTACCTGGGTGTACATCATAAAATTGTCAGTGTAAATTTTTAATTGCTTCAGGTCAGTATACCTGGTGTCTTTCTTACCGTCGTTGACAGTTTGAGAAGTCATAAAATAAGCGCCCGGCATTTTACTTGTCCCAGTATCAGAAGAGTTACAGCTTATTAATGATAGGACTATAACACCAAAAATTAAATTCTTCATAATAAATGGCTTTAATGTTATTAATAAAAAAAGAACTTATTGATAGGGAGGGATAATTAATATCCACAAAAATTCAGCCGGAAAATGATTTATTTTTTCTTATAAAACGAAGAAACGCTTACTCATTCAACGTCAAGGGCAAAAGTGGTGGGCATTTTGAATTTTATTTCTTACATCGGTAATTTATTGCAAAAAGCTATTTTCTCGTTTATAACGTTCATTTTTATATTTCAAATTAATCCCTTCAACTTTCCAACTACCATATCTACTTCATCTTTTGAATTGTATTTACTGAAAGAGAAACGAACAGTAACCTGGTTGGGATTATCAGAGATGGCGCTAATTACATGGCTTCCATTTTCTGCACCCGAAGTGCAGGCGCTGCCGCCGCTGGCACAAATGTTATTGATATCAAGATTGAATAAAAGCATTTCAGATTTTTCTGTTTTAGGAAAAGCAACACTCAAAATAGTGTAAAGACTTTGACCCTCAGGATCACCATTGAAATAAACGCCAGGAATATTTTTTAATAAACTTTCTTTCATGTAATCTCTTACTTCTTTAATGTGTTTGCTTTCCTGCTGCATATTTGCTGTAGCGAGTTCCAGCGCTTTTGCAAAACCCACAATTCCATAAATATTTTCCGTTCCGGCACGCATATTCCTTTCCTGGCTACCTCCGTTAATAAGCGGACGGATCTTTATATCTTCATTGATGTATAATATCCCGGTTCCTTTGGGCCCGTGAAATTTATGCCCTGCGCCGGTTATAAAATGAACGTGTATTTTTTTCAAATCAATAGGAAAATGAGCCAATGTCTGTACCGTATCTGAATGAAAAATGGCATTGTATTTTTTGCAGAGGTTACCTACAAATTCAATATCAGTCATGTTGCCAATCTCATTGTTTGCGTGCATTAGCGTTACAAGGCATTTCTCATTGCTTTCTTTCAATAATTTTTCAAGATCGTTCAAATCAATATGGCCGTTTTCATGCAACTTTACATAAGATAATTTTGCCGCCCCATTTGCAGATAAAGATTCCACGCAATGCAGCGTGGCATGGTGTTCCAGGTGAGAACTGATAATATGTTTACATTTTAAATCATGAATTGCCGCGCTGATTGCGGTATTACTGCTTTCTGTGCCGCCACTGGTAAAAAATATTTCTGAAGGACGGGCATTCAATATTTTCGCAACAGATTTTCTTGAATTTTCGATGGCCATTCTTGTTTCCCGGCCATAAGAATATATTGAAGAAGGATTACCGAATTTTTCTGTGAAAAAAGGCTTCATTACTTCAAACACTTCCGGCGCAAGAGCGGTGGTAGCAGCATTGTCAAAATATATTCTTTCCATTCGGGAAGGTTGATTAATTTAATTAGTTCTTCGGTTATTGGTATGATCAATAATGAAACAGTATAAGAATAAACCCATGTAACAATACAAGTAAACAATCATTTGATTTTAGAAATCATCACATCGCTTCATTGATATCCTTCATGATCTTTTTCGCGATATTCTCCGCAGTGGTTTCAAAATTGCTTTCTGAATAAATTCTTAAAATAGGTTCTGTATTGCTCGTTCTCAAATGAACCCAGTCATTATCGAATTCTATTTTTAAACCATCTTCCGTGTTGATAGGATTATTTTTGTATTTGTCTTTAATTTTCTTAAAAATATCTTTTACATCTACATTTTTTTCCAGGGCAATTTTATTTTTTGAAATAAAATAATCAGGATATTTTCGTCTTAATTGCTTGATGCTTTTTTGTGAATGTGCCAGGTGCGAAAGAAATAAACCAATACCAATCAACGCATCGCGGCCGTAATGAAAATCAGGGACTATTATTCCGCCATTCCCTTCGCCACCAATAACAGCATTTTTTTCTTTCATTTTATTTACCACATTTACTTCACCAACGGCTGAAGGAAAATATTCACCACCAAGCTTATGCGTAATTTCTTTCAAAGATTTTGTAGAAGACATATTGCTCACTGTATTTCCTTTTTTATGTGTGAGCACATAATCTGCTACAGCAACCAAAGTATATTCTTCACCAAACATGCTTCCATCTTCACAAACAAAGCAAAGCCTGTCCACATCTGGATCCACGGCGATTCCCAAAGAAGCGTTTTGTTTCTTTACTTCATTGCTGAGGCTGGTTAAATGTTTTGGAAGCGGTTCGGGATTGTGTTCAAATTTGCCGGTAATTTCTTCATTGATAACAATTAGATCTTTAACTCCCAGTGCTTTTAATAAAGCAGGAATATAAATGGCTCCTGAACTATTGATCGCATCAACAACGATTTTAAACTTTGCTTTTTTTATGGCTGCAACATCTACCAAATCATAATTGATTACGGCATCAATGTGTTTTTGTAAATAAGAATCATCTTTTAAATAATGGCCAATCTTATCTACAGACACAAAATTGAATTCCTCGTTTTCCGCAAATGAAAGAACTTTCTCTCCGGCTTCTGCATTAATAAATTCTCCTTCACTATTTAATAATTTTAAGGCATTCCACTCTTTTGGATTATGGCTGGCGGTTAAAATAATCCCACCTGCTGCGTTCTCTTTTTTCACTGCAATTTCTACGGTTGGGGTGGTAGTTAATCCCAGGTCAATTACTTCAAAGCCACACGCCATCAGCGTACTTGCGCATAAGTCGCTTACCATTTTTCCGCTCATTCTTCCATCGCGCCCAATTACAATTTTTTTATTAGTGTGATGATTCATTGAATTTGCAAATGCCGCTGTAAACTTTACAATATCTAATGGGGTAAGGTTTTCACCTGTCTTTCCGCCTATTGTTCCTCTTATTCCGGAAATACTTTTTATTAGTGCCACTTATACATTTTTAAGGTTGCAAATTTAAGTTTTTAATTGATTCATTCTTCATCTTGTATTAGCTTCCTATTAACTGATAAACGGCATAATTTATTACATTTGATCAGTATTCTTAATTCTTAATTCGTAATTCTTCCTTTATACCTTTGCCAACAAAATTCCATAATGTCAGAAGCTCAACCGTGGTTTAAAGATTGGTTTAATTCACCTTATTATCATCAATTATATTTCAAAAGAGACGAAACAGAAGCTGCCAGGTTTATCAACAAGCTGGTAGATCATCTACAGCCACAACCCGGTTCGTTTATGCTTGATATGGCTTGTGGAAAAGGACGGCATTCTATTCAACTGGCTTCCAAGGGATTTGACGTTACAGGAATTGATCTTTCTGTAGATAGTATTTTTGAAGCCAAAGAAAGTGAAAATGATCAGCTGCATTTTTTTGTGCATGATATGCGGCTGCCTTTCTGGATCAATTATTTTAATTATGCCTTTAATTTTTTTACAAGTTTTGGATATTTCAATACAAGAAGGGAGCATGACAATTCAATAAGAACAATCGCGCAATCTTTGAAATCGAATGGAATTTTCATAATTGATTATCTCAATGTTCATTATGCTGAAAGTCATCTTGTACATAAATCTGAAACAGAAGTTGACGGAGTTAATTATTATATCACCAAATGGTTTGATGAAGATCATTTTTATAAAAAAATTATTGTGGAAGACGCTGCACTGGAAAAGCCGATAGAATACCAGGAAAAAGTCACCAAATTTTCTTTAGGCGATTTTACTGAAATGCTTGCATATCATCAAATGCAGGTGCAGGAAGTATTTGGGGATTATAATTTTAATAGTTACGATTTGAATAAATCACCAAGAATGATCATTGTGGCGAAGAAATTTGTGCGGTGAGAATGGCCCTGCTTTCAGCAATCAGCTTTTAAGTTTTCAACAGTGAGATTTTTTTTATTTCTATAGAAAATACTTTACAACTGATTTGCCATATAACTCAAAATATAGAAAATTAATATTCTGAGAATAAAAGAAATTTAATTTTCTTCATAAGCTTTTGCTGCCTGCTGGTTGCTCATTCATGTTGAAAGATTACCGTACCGCTTTTGCCATAATCAGATTCCATTCGCACTTCATATCTTTTATCCCCGTCTGTAACTATCATCAATGCTGTGTTTGGTGGTATGGTTCCTAAATTATCGGCATACATGGTAATCACATTTTCTTTTACATTTTTATCAAGAGCAAGAGTAAGTGTGATTGGTTTCTCACTCAACATTTTATGTAGTAAAACAATTTTTCCGTTGAAAAATACAGTTATAGAATCGCCGTCAACTATGCCGTTATCATAAAAATCAAGACGAAAAGTTGGCTGCTCAATGGTGATTGTTTTTACAATATCTTTTCTCCGGTGTTCAAATCGCTTATCAGGGGCTGTTATGGTAGTGGTACTGCTTATCTCAGGCTTAATAATTGGATTTTCATGTATGGGTGTTTCAGTGATAGAAGTAGAAGTATGAGGCTTCTCGATTTTTGGTTTTATATGTGGGATTGTTTTCGCAATTGCGGGAATGGTTTTCTTTGAAATAATTGATGTTTGTTTCTGCGGAACATGCTTGTTTAAAGGAGATTTTACAATATCTTTTCTTTCCGGTTTTTTTATTCCTAACGGTAAATTATTTATAATTCTCCTGGAAAGCACCGTTGTGCCGCTTCCGCAACCTGCGCCCTGATTTGGCCCTGGTATCCACGTTCCCCGCAAAACTTCCACATCACCGCTGTCTTTTTCATAATGAAGCCTGTGTGTTTGAAAACAATTTTGAAAATCCGGCGGCGTGTTGAATTTAGTTCTTTCAATTTCAGTTACTACTATTTCTTTTGCCTCGCGATCCAGCGAACCCGTTAGCCTGCAAATAGTATAATACCTTTTATTTCCTTCCTGAAAATAAGTGTAGGAATATCCTGACACCTTTGTCCCTTCTGTGTTCAATTCCAATACATATATAATGTCATTTCCTCCTAATCCTGAAAATCCATAAGTTGTTTCATCAAATCCTCCTTTCCATTGGCCATTGAAGTTGATGGGTTTTTCTTTTCTATGAGAAGATGTAATGCTTGAGGAATATTTTTTTGATTCAGCAAGATCCTGAGCATATAAAACATTGCCCAGATTCAGCAAAAATAATAGGGTAAAAATTTGTTTCATTGTAGCTGATAAATTTTCATTCAAAATTAATTGTTATTAAAAGCATCTCCATCCAAAGGAATGGCATCTTTGTCTAATACTTCGTTAAATTTGCCGCTCAATACAATAAAAAATAAACCTGTTTGCAGTAAATAGAATTATGAATATAACTTTTCCTGATGGCGCTGTAAGGCAATATGAACAAGGATCTTCCGCGCTCGATATCGCCAAATCAATTAGTGAAGGCCTTGCGCGAAAAATTTTGGCAACTGAAGTGAATGGCGAAGTTTGGGATCTTTCGCGCCCGATAAATAAAGATGCTTCTGTAAAATTTCTTACTTGGGATGATGAAAAGGGAAAATCTACATTTTGGCATTCCTCAGCTCATTTGATGGCAGAAGCCGTAGAAGATACTTTTCCTGGCGTAAAATTTTGGGTTGGCCCGCCGGTAGAAAAAGGATTTTATTACGATATTGATTTGGGTGAAAATGTAATCTCCGAAACTGATCTCGCAAAGCTCGAAAAGAAAATGACGGAGTTGTCTAAACAGAATAATCCTTTCATCAGAAAGGAGATTTCAAAAGCCGATGCAATAAAATATTTTGAAGAAAAAGGTGATGAATATAAATTGGATCTGCTTTCAGGTTTGGAAGACGGGAATATTACCTTTTACACTCAGGGGCAATTTACTGATTTGTGTCGCGGTCCGCACATCCTTTCTACAGGAGCCATAAAGGGAATCAAATTAACCAGTATTGCAGGCGCTTACTGGAAAGGTAATGAAAAAAATAAAATGCTCACCCGCATTTATGGAGTTACATTTCCCAATCAAAAAGAATTAGATGAATATCTTGTTTTTTTAGAAGAAGCAAAAAAACGAGATCACAGAAAGTTAGGTAAAGAGCTTGGCATTTATACTATGGATGACGATGTTGGGCCAGGGTTGGTTTTGTGGATGCCGAATGGTACAGTTATCATCGAAGAATTGGAAAAGCTTGCAAAGGAAACAGAATTAGCAGCGGGATATAAAAGAGTCATAACGCCGCACATAGCTAAAGAAAATCTTTATCTCACCAGTGGCCATTTGCCTTATTACCAGGATAGCATGTATCCGCCAATGGAACTGGAAGGAGTAAAATATTATTTAAAAGCTATGAACTGCCCGCATCATCATAAAATTTTTGCAGCAGAACAACATAGTTACAAAGATCTTCCATTGCGCCTGGCAGAGTATGGAACCTGTTATCGTTATGAACAAAGCGGTGAATTATTCGGGCTTATGAGAGTTCGTTGCCTTCACATGAATGATGCACATATTTATTGCACAAGAGAACAGTTTGCACAGGAGTTCCGGGCGGTAAATGATATGTATATTAAGTATTTCAAAATCTTCGGCATTGAGAAATATGTAATGCGTTTATCACTTCATGATCCAAAAAAATTAGGAGAAAAATATATTAATGAACCTGAGTTGTGGCTGGAAACTGAAGCTATGGTCAGACAGGTAATGCAGGAAGCAAATATTCCGTTTGTAGAAGTGCAGGATGAAG
This sequence comes from Bacteroidota bacterium, assembly GCA_030853195.1. Taxonomy (GTDB): domain Bacteria; phylum Bacteroidota; class Bacteroidia; order Chitinophagales; family Chitinophagaceae; genus Ginsengibacter. Next base: position 171,550 of record JALYVO010000002.1, read on the forward strand.
GAGCTTTTTACGGCCCTAAAATAGATGTGCAAATATGGAGTACTATTGGAAGAGAATTTACTCTGGCCACCAACCAGGTTGACTTTGCGCAGGGGCGCCGTTTCAAGCTGGAATTTAAAAATCAGAACAATGAAATGGAAACTCCCTTAATTATTCATCGCGCTCCATTAGGTACGCATGAAAGATTTATTGGATTTTTATTGGAACATTATGCAGGTAAGTTTCCTTTGTGGTTAGCTCCCATTCAGGTAAAAATTTTACCGATAAGTGAAAAATTTCTTCCCTATGCAGAAAATGTTTTAACTAAATTAAAAAATAATGATATTCGTGCAGAGATTGATGACAGAAGTGAGAAAATCGGCAGGAAAATAAGAGATACGGAGTTGGTAAAAATCCCATTAATGCTTATTATTGGAGAAAAAGAAGTGAATGAAGAAAAAGTTTCTGTGAGGCGGCAGGGAAAAGGAGATGAAGGAACAAAAACTGTAGAGGAAGTGATTGAAAATATTAAAATAGAAGTAAAGAATAAAAAACCTGCACCCGAAAATAAACAGGAAAATTCTTAATTCTTTTTGTAAAACATTTTCAGGATAAAAATCATTTAAGCAACAAATGACAACAACACAATCTTTTAGAATTTATGAAATTTTGCAACGTCATTTTAAAAAAATATTGATGATGCAAAGATTGTTGTACAGGAAATTGAACAAATAATAGAAACAAAAGTTGAGAGTAAAATAACTATTCTCACAACTAAAGAGGATTTATTAAAAATGCAAGTTGAGGTTGAAAAGAGATTCAATAGCATTATTCTTTGGATTGTGGGAACTGGAATTGGAGTTGTAGGATTAATACTTTCCATCATCAAATTATTCTTAATCAAATAAAAAATATTATTAAACTAAAATCAATTAATGGCATTTCCACCAAGAGCGCCCAGGGGCGCATTTAATCCACGTTTTAAAAAAGAGCAACAGCAGGAACACCGTACCAATCACATGATAAAAGTGCCCATGGTACGTTTGGTTGGCGAAAACATTGAAGTAGGAGTTTATCCCATTTTAGAAGCGCAAAAAATCGCGAACGAACAAGGCCTTGATCTTGTAGAAATTTCCCCCCAGGCAGATCCGCCGGTTTGTAAGGTGATAGATTATAATAAATTTCTTTATGAAAAAAAGAAGCGCGAAAAAGATATGAAGGCAAAGAGCAAGGTTTCTGAAGTAAAAGAAATCCGCTTTACGCCAAATACTGATGATCATGATTTTGACTTTAAATCAAAGCACGCGGAAAATTTTTTGAAAGATGGCAACAAAGTAAAAGCTTATGTTCAGTTTAAAGGGCGTGCTATTATGTTCAAAGAAAGAGGTGAATTGCTTTTGCTGAAATTTGCAGAGCGCCTTGTAGAAGTTGGTACGCTTGAAAGTATGCCGAAACTAGAAGGAAAAAGAATGTTTGCGATATTTGCGCCAAAAAGCCAAAAGAAAAAATAGGATTTTTTTCACCAGAAAATAAGACTTTAATACAATATAAAATGTGAGCATCGTTTTTACGATGCTTTTATATTTCACGAATATCTCACAAACCAAATTATAGTTTTTTACGTTTTTAACCCAGAACTCTTTCTACCAGCAATTGTTGTTCGTTGATTTACCCTTATTATACGTATAAATACTATACTTTAAATTTAGTATTTCTCCTGTATGATTTACCATATTAAAAATAGAATTTTGCCATATGAATCCGATCTTTATATTCTTAATTATAAAACTCATGCATATTCTTAAACCCATATGAAACCAGAAACCGGAAGTGTGATTAATGTAATGATCGTTGATGACCACGTATTATATAGGGCTGGTGTAAAAACAGCACTTTCGTCTAAAAAAAATATCAAGATAATTGCCGAGGCAGATAATGGATCGCATTTGCTGGAAATGTTGACAACGATTCAGCCCGATGTGATATTGCTGGATATTCAAATGCCCATCATGGACGGCATCGCAACATTACCGGAAGTCAAAAAATTATATCCACAGATCAAAATAATTATGCTCACATTACTTGATGACCAGAGCATGATTACAAGGTTAATGGAGCTTGGTGCTAATAGTTATCTTGTCAAAACTTCTGATGCAGAGGTAATTTATGAAGCGATTAAAACTTGCCATGAACAGGAATTTTATTTCAATTCTTTAACTAATAAGGCGTTGCTTAATAATCTGAGACAAAGAAATATGGCGTCGCCATTTAAATTACACCAGGACGATGCTACGCTAAACGATAAGGAAATCACCATTTTACGATTAATGTGTGATGAGAAAAGCACGAGGGAAATCGCGGAAGCCGTTGAATTAAGCCCACGTACAATTGAAGCGATACGCGATAAGCTTAAAGCTAAGACCGGTGCCAAAAGTACTGCAGGCCTTATAATGTTTGCGGTCAAAAATAAACTGCTTGAACAGGAAAATTAAAATCCTGCAACTCAAATCCATACAATTATTTTTGCTCCTTTACTTTTAGTATGAATGAGCATTTTTTTATTTACAACGATCAGTTTTTTATTTCAGGGAATCCGGTAATAAGCGCTGGCAACAGGGGCTTGCGTTACGGTGATGGATTATTTGAAACTATGCGAATGTATCAGAGGGAAATTTTGAATATTGATTTTCATTTTGAGCGTTTGTTTAATGGACTTTTGCTTTTACAATTTGAACATACCAAAGAATTTACAAGAGATTTTCTTACAAAAAAAATAAATGATTTATTGCATAAAAATAATCATCAAAAAAATGCGCGCATCCGCCTAATGGTTTTTCGTGGCGATGGCGGAATTTTTGATGAGGAAAATAGTTTTCCGGATTATATTATAGAAACGTCGCCGCTTGATGAAAAGATTGAATTGAATTCAAATGGATTAGTTGTAGATGTTTTTCCGGACGTAAGAAAAAGCTGTGATCGATTTTCAAATTTGAAATCTAATAACTATTTACCCTTTGTGATGTCAGGTTTATTCGCTAAAAAAAATAATTTTAATGATGCAATTATTTTGAATTCTTTTGACAGGGTTTGTGAATCTTCAATTGCGAATGCATTTATAATAAAAAATAAAAATATCTACACGCCACCTTTATCAGAAGGCTGTGTAGCCGGAGTTATGCGCCGTTGGATGTTGGAAAAATTCTCTTTAGAAAAATATATTGTTATTGAAAAGAATCTTTTGATAGATGATTTATTAAAGGCAGATGAATTTTTTCTAACTAATTCTATTCAACCAATCAGATGGGTAAAAAAATTCAGGGAAAAAATTTATGGCAATGAAGAAAGTACAAAAGTTTTTCAAAACATAATGCAAAGTATTTTATAAAGCTGCATCTAATTTCCTTCAACTTGAAGTTTCGAACAAGCTATAAGATGTTCATGTTTTGTTCCTGCGTCTCGCCGATCAAAACTTTAATAAAAAATTTGGTTTATGTATCGTCTTATGTAAATTTTTGCTTGAGAGTTCATCTTTGAATTGCATATATTGAGTGAAATAATAAAAGGGGAAATTATTTCCCCTTTTATTATTCAAACTTCAAACTTAAAGTTACTTTTTAGAATGCTTTGTTGAGTGTGACTTTGCTGCCTCATTTGAATGCTCGGTGGCATTTAATGAATGTCCGTGCGCGATTTGCGCATGGTGACCGGCTTTCTCATCATTACCTTCAGTATGATGTTTGTGCGCCTCACGATGATGCTGGGATGCGGATTCATGATGCTTTGCCGCTTCTTCGTGATGTTTGTGATTTGCCATAAAAATTTGTTTTTTTAGTGAAATAATGAAATTTGTATATACATAAACTGAGCCATTTTTTCTTTAAAATAAACTAAAATAAAAAAATGACTTAGATATTTAGTTTTAATCGCAAAATATGATTTAGAAAATCCTTGTGACAACCCCTGTGAAAAATCAAACTTTTATTTTTCTTAAGTGTTCTTCTCCTATTTTTGCCCAAATCAAAATGGATGTTTGAGAATAAAGTTGTAGCAATTACAGGAGGAACAGATGGAATCGGTAAAGCTTTGGTTGAAGAGTTTATGAAGCGTAAAGCTAAGGTAGCCACTTGTGCCAGAAATTCAGAAAAATTGGGTGAGTTAAAAAATAAATATAACGGGAAACCTTTGCTGGCAATCGTTGCAGACGTAAGCAAAGAAGAGGATTGTAAGAATTTTATTGAAAAAACTATCGAAGTATTTCATGATATTGATATAATAATTAATAATGCAGGTATTTCTATGCGCGCGCTTTTTAAAGATACTGATCTATCTACGTTGAAACAATTAATGGATGTCAATTTTTGGGGTACAGTTTATTGTACCAAATTTTCTTTAAACTCAATTTTAAAAAACAAAGGAACCATTGTCGGGGTATCTTCAATTGCTGGTTATCGTGGCCTTCCCGGAAGAAGTGGTTACAGCGCCAGCAAGTTTGCGGTTAATGGCTGGCTTGAGGCGTTACGAACTGAATTATTGGAAACTGGTGTAAATGTAATGTGGGTTTGTCCCGGGTATACAAAATCCAACATCAGGAAGGCAGCATTAAACAAAGATGCAAAGCCACAAGGTGAATCGCTACTGAATGAAACCAATCTCATGAGCGCCGAAGAATGCGCGCTGCATATTATAAAAGCAATCGAAAAACGCAAACGCACATTAGTGTTAACATTGACGGGAAAAGAAACAGTATTTCTGAACAAATTTTTCCCTTCTCTTGCCGATAAGTTTACCAGGAAATTTTTCTTTAAAAATGGTGAATTGGTAAAGTAGTTTGTGTCAAATAAATATTTTTTTTTCCTTCTGTCCATTAGTTTAGAAGGACTAATAGGGAGGGTATTCTAAATATAGTTTTTTGAGATTTCTTTGATCGAATCTGACTGCCGGATAATTTTGTGTAAATAGAATATTTAAATTTTAGAATGGCTTTAATAACACTTACATCAGATATTGGGCGACAGGATTTTGTAACAGGCGCGGTTAAAGGTCAATTGCTGCATACCAATCCCGATTTTAATATCATTGATATCTCTCATGACCTTTCTCCATTCAATTATCCCCAGGCAGCCTACGTTTGCCGCAATGCGTTTAAAAATTTTCCTCCGCAAACATTTCATATTGTTTTGGTAGATCTTTTTGATCAGCGTCCGGAACATTTACTGCTCATTCAACATCAAGATCAATATATCGGCTGCGCCGACAATGGATTAATCACTATGATACTTGAAGAGGCCCCGGAGAAAATTGTCGCCCTTCCTTTGAAGCCATCAGAGCAAAAAAATACTTTGTATTGTGCCAGGATATTTGCAAACGCATATCAGCAAATCTTAGATGGAAAAAATATTGAAGACATTGGCGACCCGGGCGTTTCCATCGAAATAAAAAACCCTTTGCGTCCGCTGCTGGGCCCAAAATATATTGAAGGCCAAATCATTTTCATAGATAATTTTGAAAATGTGATCATCAATATAACTAAAGATGAATTTGAGGAACAAAGACGTGGCCGAAGTTTTAAAATAGTTTTCAAACGCGATGAAGTGATTGATAAAATAAGTGAAACCTATGCAGATGTCCATGAAAGTGAAAAGCTGGCTTTATTTAATTCAGCTAATTACCTGGAGATAGCCATTAACAAAGGTAATGCTGCAGGGCTTTTCGGGCTCGAAGGTTATTCAGAAAAATTAAATGCGCAAACGCAATACATGCAAAATCGACTTTTATATCAAACAGTGAAAATTTATTTTGATTGAATTTTTTTCAACGCACAATGAATATTGCAATTTAATTTCTGATAAGCCAAAAATTAGTTTTTTCAAATAAAGTATCAAGAATTTTTTTCTTATTATTTGCTTTATTGAATTTTTATAATTCTGTTTTCTACCAATGCAAATACGTGATCAGTTTTTAGTGGTTTTATTTTTGCCAGGCCTGTAAATGCGCTGAAAGCAGGCAACACAGCATATTTTTCACCAAAATAAAAACAAGGAAGCATAATAGATTGGTTACCGAGGCCTTTCATTTTTATTCCCGGATGAATGTGGCCGGAGAAAGTAAATAATTTGTCATCTTGATCATCGCATGAAGAACTGATATCATGAGTGAAACAAAAACTGCCAATAGATAATTTATTTTCAAACACTTTAATATTAGCGTCTTGATAAAATTTTTTAGATAAAATATCATGATTTCCTCTTATCAGATAAAACTCAACATTAGGAATATCATTTCTCCATTTTAGAAAAAAATCAATTTCTCTATTTGCACTACTGTGAAACATATCACCGGCGATCAATAAAATCTTTGGTTTAAAAAATTGAATCTGAGAAAATAATCTTTGAAGGTCTTCTTTGAAAATATTCTGCGGTATACCAATTCCTGATTTTCTGAAGTGGCCTGATTTACCGAAATGAACATCAGATAATATTAACGCGCTTTTTTCTTCCCAGAAAATACAACGTGCCGGCGAAAGCCAGAGAGTTTGCTGATGAAATACAAAGTGGACAGGAGTAAGCAATTTGAAATGTGAGAATGTAAAATTTTGGAATGTGTAACTAAATTAAAAAAATTGTTTTTCTATATTTTGGCTTATAAGGAATATTATATCAAAATTATTTAATTTTTTTTTGCATTGCTTTCTTTTGATGTATTCACGATTCCAATTGCATCTGCATTTTTTTCACCCTGTCTTCTAATTTTTCTGAAGAAAGATCTTCCCTCATGCTATCCACTTTTATAGGAAAACAAAACGGCGTTAAACGTTTTGGGAAGGTAATAATAATCTTTCCTTTTTGAATTCTTTCGAGCATATCTCTTAGGCGCTGTTCTTCCATTTGTTGTTCCATCACTTCGTTATAAGCCTGGCGCAATAATAAATTATGCGGTTCGTATTCTGAAAATACATTAAACAATAATGATGCAGAAGATTGCAAATGTTTTGCTTTTTTTTGCTCGCCCGGAAAGCCCTGGAATATTAATCCACCAATAACAGCAATATCGCGGAATTTTCTTTTTGCCATTTCAACATTGTTAAGGCTTCGTTGAATATCGGCGAATAAATTTTCTGTAGAAAAAAGCGCATAAGCATTACTGTTATCTAATGGAATCGGCTGATCGCTCAACAATTCGAAACCATAATCATTCATAGCAAATGAAAATGTAATTGGAGTGATAAGGCTGATACGGTAAGCCAGAATTGCTGCCATGGCTTCATGTACCAACCTCCCTTCAAACGGAAACACAAAAAGATGAAAGCCATCTTTAGTTTCTATATGTTCGATCAATAATTCATTTTGTTTGGGAATATGGGAAAGATATTCCTGCAGTTCAAAAAGTGGTTTCAGGATTTCTAATTCTTTATCTTTTTTAATTCTTAATTCTTCATTCTCAATTGTTAGGCCTGCTTCATCAAATTTTTTGCGCAGCATAAAACCAAGATTCGCTGAAAGAGGCATTCTTCCTCCCTGCCAGCTCGGTATCATTGATTTTTTAGCATTTGATTTTCTTACGATACATGTCATATCTTTTATCATCACAAACTCTAATGTTCTTCCCGCTAAAGTAAATACATCACCAGCTTTCATTCTCGCAATAAACCATTCTTCAATAACACCAACATAACCTCCTCCTAAAAATTTTACTTTCAACATTGGGTCGCTTACGATCGTGCCGATGTGCATGCGATGCCTCATCGCAATCCGGCGGTTGTTTATTTTATAGAGACCATCTATGATTTCTATTTTTTTATAATCATCATATTGCTGTAATGCAATGCCACCAGCTGTTACAAAGTGCAAAATTTGTTGCCACTCTTCTTCATTAATATCTTTGTAGCAATAAGTTGATTTTATTTCCACAAATATTTTTTCCGGATAAAAACCATCTGAAATTGCAAGCGTGCTCAAATATTGAATAAGCACATCGTAACATAAAATTCGTGGCTCGCGGCTTTCGATCAATTTTATTTCTGTGGCATCTTTTAATGCAGCAGCTTCTATTAATTCTAAAGAATGTGTTGGTAAAAAATAAATCTTACTCACTTCTCCGGGCCTGTGGCCGCTTCTTCCTGCTCTTTGTAAAAACCGTGCAACCCCTTTTGGCGAACCAACTTGTATTACAGTTTCGACAGGCCGGAAATCAACACCAAGATCGAGGCTTGCGGTGCATACCACCGCCTTTAACGCGCCTGTATGTAAATTTTCTTCTACCCAAAATCTCAAATCCTGTTCGATGCTTCCATGATGTAATGCAATTGCTCCGGCAAGATCAGGATAGGAACGAAGCAAGGCCTGGTACCACATTTCACTCATCCCGCGTGTATTAATAAAGATGAGAGTCGTTTTACTTTCGAGGATTATGGGAATTACTTTATCAACCAGCTTAATTCCCAAATGACCTGCCCACGGATACTTTTCGATTTCATCCGGAAATATAGATTCAATTTGAATTGGCTTATTGATATTCGCTGTAACTATCTCAAAATTTTCCTGACGCAATCCGGTTTGTGAAAGTGGAGAAAGTAAAACTTCTTTCGCTTGTAAAAGATTTCCAATCGTCGCGCTAATACCCCAAGTGCACAACCGCGGATTTTCATTTTTCTTTTTACCAGTAGTTTTCTGCTCCAAGTTTTTTGTTATCGGCCCATTGCTGGTAGCTGATAGCTGACTGCTGATTGCTACAATCCTCGACAATGCCAATTCCACTTGTACGCCGCGCTTACTTCCAAGCAATTCGTGCCATTCATCTACTGCGATAATTTTCAATGATTTAAATACATCCGGGTAATTTTTCTGCGCCAATAAAAGATGAAGGCTTTCCGGAGTAATGATGAGAATTTCCGGTACTTGCCTTTTTTGTTTTGCCCTATCGCTCATACTTGTATCGCCATTGCGTATTCCGATTTTCCAACTCATTTCCAGCTCAGCAATCACTTCTTCCATCGCGCGCCCGATGTCTTTTGCAAGCGCACGTAATGGCGTGATCCATAAAAGCTGTAAGCCGTTTTTATTTTTTGTTTTATAATTAGCAGGATGATCGTTAATGAAAGAAATTATGGCACCGAGAAAAACAGAAAATGTTTTTCCGCAACCAGTCGGTGCATTCACTAAACCAGATTTTTTATCAATGATGTGTTGCCATGTTTGCTGCTGGAATGTAAATGGAATAAAATCCTTTGCTGTAAGCCATTTGTTAATTATTTCAAAGCCTTTAGTATTTTTTAATTCCACTTTCAATTATTTTTTTAAAGCTTACCAACTTGCGGAAGGTTAGTAAATTATTTTTTACTTCCCATACATTCTCAACATTCCTTTTAGGTCTCCTATTGTATTGATATCATTCAATGTCTTATCTTTTCTCCATCTGTTCATTCTCGGAAAACGCAGTGCCATACCACTTTTATGCCGATTACTTGCCGCAATGCCTTCAAAAGCGATCTCAAAAACCAACTCAGGTTTTACAGTGCGCACCGGACCGAATTTTTCCAAAGAATTTCTTTTTACGAAATTATCAACCTGTGCAAATTCTTTATCAGTTAAACCAGAATACGCTTTTGTAAAAGTTACTAATTTATCGCCATCCTTAACAGCGAAAGTATAATCTGTATAAAGATTACTTCTTCTGCCGCTTCCTTTTTGCGCATACACCATTACACAATCTATCGTGAGTGGATCTATTTTCCATTTCCACCAGTCACCTCTCTTTCTACCAACTTTATAAACTGAATCTTTTTTCTTCAGCATAATTCCTTCGCTGTTCATTTCACGCGAATTTTTTCTGAGCTCAGCCAGTTCATTCCATGAATTGAATTGAATTATTTCTGAAAGCTGAATGGAATTATTCTGTATCGGCAAGATAATTTCTTCTAGCTTTTTTCTTCGTTCTGATAACGGCTTTTCACGCCAGTCTTCATAATTATATTCTAAAATATCGTAAACATAAAAGCTGATCGGCGCATCATTCAATTGTTTCTTGCCAATAT